>JAJFFX010000033.1 GCA_021776455.1 Hyphococcus sp.
AATCTGGCTTGCTGTGCCACGAATACGAACTTCCGGTCCGTTCGAATCAAGCGCCCGATTAGGATTATTCCCCGGACGGCGGCGTTGGTTACGACCACGCTTCATAATGTTTTCCTGATTTATGCCCCTTAGCGATCTACCGGCCGAAATCGGGCGGCGTCTCGTTCGTCTTTTTAGGCTGTGCTTTGGCGGCAAAAACCGCCCTATCGCCATGCAGTGTTCGAGTTCCATAAAGCAGCAAAGCTGCGGACAACGAGCCGGACTGTAACGATAGCCTGACTGATGTTGGATTTAGGACACCCCTGGCGCAGATCTTCTATTTTCAGCGCTTAACGATGTGTCTTGCCGCCATCATACCTCTTGGGGCCTGCAGTTCAATCCTTTTCTGCAAATGATTTTCGCTCCGCTATAACCCCGCGCGGCCGCCCCTTCAGGTCGTTGATGGTCAAGATTTCAGCGTCTGGAAAGGTTTTCGTAACCATTTCAACAAGCCTACCGGCCTGACCGTCTCCGGCTTCCAAGACAATCCGCCCGCCAGGGCTGAGGATCCGGGGGGCGTCGGCGAGGATGGCCTGATAGGCGTTAAACCCGCTTTCCCCAGCAAAAAGGGCCCTGGCGGGCTCATAATCAGCGACATCGACCGGCAGGCCAGCGCGGTCGCCCTCCGGTATATAGGGTGGGTTGGCGATAATAATATCAAAGCCGCCCTCAAGCGTTTTTGCCCAGTCGCCAACCAGAAATCTGGCGCGCGGCGCCAGACCCAATTTCCGGCTGTTCGCGCGTGCGATGGCAATGGCGGCGGCGGAGCAGTCAACGCCGGTCCCGAGGCTATTGGGAAACTCTTCCAGAAGCGCACATAACAGGCACCCCGATCCAGTTCCGAGATCGAGAATCTTATACGGCGCGTGTTTGTCGCGTCGGGCGATCACCGCCTCGATCAGACATTCAGAATCATCGCGCGGGATCAGCACATCCGGGCTGACGTGAAACTCAAGGCTCCAGAATTCTTTAACGCCGGTGATATAGGCGACCGGTTCGCCCGCCGCCCGCCGTTTGACCAGACCGGCAAACATCTTCGCCTGGTCAGTCGGCAATTTGTCGTCAGATCTTGCAATCACCCCCGCATCGTCGAGCCCGGTCGCCAGTTTCAATAAAATTCGCGCGTCGAGCAGCGGCGTTTGTACGGCTTTCAGTTGCGCAGCGGCCTCGCGTAACGCCAGCCCCAATGTCAACGCGCCTGACAACTCACTGGCCATCACTCAGAGTCTGACTCAAAATTGGTTATCTGAAAATTCTCCTCACAACTTGTCTTTGCCGGACTTGTTCCGGCAATCCAGAACGGCAAGCGCCTCACCTTCGGTTCTGGATCACCGGAACAAGTCCGGTGATGACAGTGATGCATATACGCCCTCACCGGCCATCACTTTGCATTTCCGCAAGCCGGTCGGCGCGGTCTTGCGTGATCAGCGCGTCGACCAATTCGTTCAGCGCGTTGCCGGCGATGATTTCATCCAGCTTATAGAGGGTGAGATTGATGCGGTGGTCGGTCACCCGGCTTTGCGGAAAATTATAAGTGCGGATGCGCTCTGAACGGTCGCCTGAACCGACCATGCCTTTGCGTTCGGCGGCGCGTTCGGCGTCTACGCGGGCGCGTTCGGCGTCATATAGCCTCGCGCGCAACACCTGCATCGCCTTGGCTTTGTTCTTATGCTGAGATTTTTCATCCTGCTGGATAACGACGAGCCCGGTCGGGATGTGGGTAATGCGCACGGCTGAGTCGGTGGTGTTGACGGACTGCCCGCCAGGGCCGGAGGCGCGGAACACGTCAATCCTCAGATCGCCGTCGCTGACTTCAATATCAACCTCTTCCGGCTCCGGCAAGACGGCGACGGTTGCCGCGGAGGTGTGCACGCGGCCTTGGGTTTCGGTCGCCGGCACGCGCTGCACCCGGTGGACGCCGGATTCAAATTTCATCCGTGCAAAGACGCCGTCACCCGTAACGCTCGCCTGAATTTCCTTATAGCCGCCAACCTCCGCCTCGGATGCGGAAAGAACCGTTACCTTCCAGCCCTGAAGAGATGCAAAGCGCTGATACATGCGGAATAAATCTCCAGCGAACAGCGCCGCCTCATCACCGCCAGTGCCGGCGCGCACCTCAAGAATGACCGAGCTGTCGTCGGCCTTGTCTTTCGGCAGCAGCATGATCTGCAAATTATGCTCAAGGCCCGGCTCTTGTTCTTTCAGCGCCGCCAGTTCGTCCTTGGCAAGCGCCGCCATATCGCCATCCTCGCCCTCGGACAACTCATGCAACTCCACAAGTTGCGCGCGAAGCGACGACAGCGCGCGCGCCTTTTCAACTATATCTTTTAGCTCGCCATGTTCTTTCGACAGCCGGATGATCACGTCAGACTGAGTAACCGTCGACATCTCCGCTTCGATTTTCTCGAACCGGTCAATCAGCGCTTCTATTTTTTCCTGCGGGATCAAGTTAGAAATTTGCCCATCTTCTTATACTGTATAACATCTTCTTGAAATCATTTATTCGACATACTTCTTCTAGATGCTAGGTCCTTGTGAGCCGACATTCACAGGTGGAACATTATTTCGATCCAGCAAATTTGCCATTACACAAAGCTGAAGGGTTGGATCCCTCCATGAAGTATGTAGCACCCTGTAATGCTCAAAAAAGTGTAACCATATTGCAAGCCCTATTATCCACACAAATTGGATTCCATATTCCAATGTCGATAAATTATCCAAATACTGAATATCAATCCAGCCCAACATGGATAATCCAAAGCCCAGCCAAACACCGAGCATAACATGGATGACAAAGCTGAACTGTACATATACGATCTTCATAAATCGCCGCCACTTCACAAACCCTTTGAAAACCTTCATGAGAGATGCGATAGACTGCATTTTTTGAGCTATTGTGAGATCGAATATGCCACCCAAGGCATCTATCCATTCGTGATCCCTTGTGTGAAATGTATGTTCCATTCTAAGAAACACCCATACATTTATCACCAAGAGAACAAACACAAATAGTACAAAAATCGGAATTACTGCAATCTTGTTTAAGTTAAAAAGATTTTCTTCGAGTCCTACCAAGAAAGGTATCGCAACAATTTGAGAAATAAGCACAATCAGCAAGGGTATTTTTGTCCCGTTGTCATCCGAAGATCCCTTTGCCTCATATTCAGTAATTAGCTTACAATCGCGCTGTCTGGTCCTAGCATCAACGTAATACTCAATTTTTGTTTCTTCGTTTATTGAATCCGGTGGAACTAGCCCACTACGACCCTCTAACTTTAAAAACCGCCTAGATACGACGGATTCTCTTTGACGCCTCATCCACTTCGGTTCAAACATTTCCCCCTCCCGAAAGATAACATGTAAACTCGTTCGCAAAGCTACTCCGCCGCGACAGATTGCTTTTCTTCTTCTGCCTGAATTTCCGCCGCGCGCTTCTCAACTAGCTCAACCAGATGGTCAACGATCTGGTCGTTGTCGATGCGATGATCAATCTCACCATTGAGGTAAATCATGCCGTGTTCTTTGCCCGCGCCGCCGCCGGTAAAGGCAATATCGGTCTCGCGCGCCTCGCCGGGTCCGTTAACGACACAACCGATCACGGACAGCGACATCGGCGTCGTAATATGCGCCAGGCGCCCCTCAAGAGCTTCTACGGTTTCAATGACGTTAAATCCCTGCCGGGCGCAGGACGGGCAGGAAATCACATTGACGCCGCGATGGCGTAGGCCCAACGACTTTAAAATATCGAAACCGGCTTTAATCTCTTCAACCGGATCAGCAGAGAGCGACACGCGGATGGTGTCGCCGATACCGGCCCAAAGCAAGTTGCCCATGCCGATAGCCGATTTTACCGAACCGATGCGCAGGCCCCCGGCTTCGGTAACGCCCAAATGCAACGGACAGTCAATTGCTTCGGCAAGCTGGTGATAGGCCGCCACTGTCAAAAACACATCGGAGGCTTTCACGGAAATTTTAAATTCGTGAAAATCATTATCCTGAAGGATCTTCGCATGGTCGAGCGCGCTCTCGACCATCGCTTCCGGACAGGGCTCGCCATATTTCTCCAACAGGTCTTTTTCGAGCGAGCCGCCATTAACGCCGATGCGCATCGAGCAGCCATAATCCTTCGCCGCCTTGATCACTTCGCGCACCCGGTCGGCCGAGCCGATATTGCCGGGATTGATCCGAAGACACGCAGCGCCTGCTTCGGCCGCTTCAATGCCGCGCTTATAGTGAAAGTGAATGTCGGCGACGATCGGCACGGAGACGTTTTTGGTGATGGTCGCAAGCGCCGCCGTTGATTCCTTATCCGGGCAGGAAACCCGAACGATATCGGCGCCGGCTTCTGCGATCTCGTTGACCTGACGGATCGTGGCTTGCGCATCCGAAGTCAGCGTGTTGGTCATTGATTGCACCGCAATCGGGGCGTCGCCGCCGACCGGCACATGGCCAACCATGATTTGCCGGCTTTGACGGCGTTCGATATCGCGCCATGGGCGTAATGACATTGGTTTTTGCCTCGTGCTGGCCGCTAACTGGAATAGTTTGAATACCAACGCCAAAATCACCTGCGCAGGTCGGAAGTCAAGCCCTGCCACGGAAGGTTTGGGAACGCCCTGATTATGCGCTGTCCGGCGTTTTTCGAGCCTACCCTATTGCGGCCGGTCGAAGGAAAGCCGCGCTTTTTGGTCGTGCAGCGCCCGCGGCGCGCCATCGACGGTGCGTGGTTCAAACCGCCAGCGCCGGACCGCATTGAGCGCCGAAGCGTCAAAGCAGGCGTTTGAGGTGCTGGCGATACGCTCACCTGCAACGCGGCCTCCTGCGGTGATATTAAACGCGACCATGACGGTTTCCACCGGCGCTGCATCGTTAAGGCAACCGCGCGGGAAGATCGGCTCAATGCGTTCGATGATGCGCGCCTCGACGATTTCCGTCAGTGCCGGATCGCTAAGCGCCGCCGGCGCGTGTGACGTGTCGCCAAGTTCAACGCCTGTGTGCTCGCGACCGTCGAGCAAAGTGATCTGCCAGGCGCACCAGATGAAGAAAGCGATGATCGCCATCACCGCCAACAACGACAATTCGCCGCTTTCAGCATTGGCCGGATCGCTTGCTTCAAATTTTTTAACATCAACCTCCGGCGCTATAGAAAAACCCATATCCTCTTTGAAGCGGTCGACTATCGCCGGCGCCTCAAGGTCGAGGAACACTGCATAAACCTTGACGAAGCCAATGGCATAAGGCCGCGCCGGTAGAGCGCCGAGGTCCAGCGCTTCAATCGCTTCAAGATGGTGTTCTTGGATGTGGGTCTTTGCCGCCACCTCAGCGATGGTCAGGCCTGACGCTTCGCGCACGGCCGCAAGGTGGGCGCCTGCGTCACGGTAATCGGCGCCCGGCAATTGGCTTGCGCGGCGGCGCGCACGCGCATCTTCCATGTCGAAGATTTCTGCTGTTCCATCTTTCGACGTCACGTCGCGCCTCTATTCATGCTTTGCCTACTCTCCCGCCTAGAGGGATTCTGCACAGCCATTAACCGGCCGCATGAGCCCCGGGATCAATAAATCAGAAATTTGTTAATTGCCGATTTAATCAATGAAAACACCGTTTTCACCCAGGAAAGCGGAAAGCTCCATACGCAGGCTTGCCTGGGGTTTGGGCAACATCTCGTCGAGCCAAGCGCCAAGGTCGCCCACATTCAACGACCGGGTCATGCGCCGAAACGGGCCAATTGCAGTCGCCGGCATAGAGAAGTGAACGATACCGATCCCGACCAGCGCCGCCGCCATAATCCGGTCGGACGCCTGCTCGCCGCAATAAGACAAGGGTACATTGGCCTTGCGCGCCTTGGCGACACATTCCCTCAAAAAGCTCAAAAAACCGGGATTCATCGGATCAAACCGCCGCTGTACGCGGTCTGAGTCCCGGTCGGCCGCGAAATAAAATTGCGCCAGATCGTTGCCGCCGACAGACAGGAAATCGACTTTGTCCGCGATCTGTTCAACGCGCCAAGCGGCGGCCGGGGTTTCAATCATCGCGCCGATCTGAATGTCCTTGGGCAAGGCATTCCCGTGTCGCTTGGCGCGTTCGATTTCCCGGCCGAGAAGACCGCGCGCATCATCCATTTCTTCCGCAAGCGTCACCATTGGAAACATGATGTGGAGCGTTCGGTCCGCCGCCGCCGCCAACAGGGCGCGCAACTGCAAACGGATCATTCCTGGCCGGTCGAGCGCCATGCGCAAACCGCGCCAGCCCATCGCCGGGTTCACCTCAGCGCCCTGATCCATGTAGCTTGCAGTCTTGTCGCCGCCAATATCAGCCGTTCGGAAAACCACCGGCTTATCACCGGCAAGGTCCAGAACTTCCGTATAAAGCGCTTCTTGCGAGGCGACACTTGGCAAATGCGAGCCGATTAAGAATTGCAACTCGGTTCGGAATAAGCCAACTCCCTCCGCGCCAGTTTCCTTAACGTGCGCCATGTCCAATGCGAGGCCGGCATTCATCATGATGGAAATCGCAACGCCATCTTTGGTGACGGGCGCCAGATCGCGTTCTTTTGCAAACGCTTCCTGACGCGCCGATTGTAATTCGTGCTTGACCCGATAGGTCTCGACAATATCCAGCGCTGGGCGAATGTGGATCTCGCCAGCGTCGCCATCGACTATTACCGGATCGCCTTCTTCGCACCGGTCAATGGCGTCGCCGAGCCCGGTCACCATCGGTATTTTCAGCGCCCGCGCAACAATCGCCACATGCGAGGTTGCCGACACCTCGCCCAGCACCAACCCCTTCAGTGCGTTGCGGTCATATTCAAGCAGCTCGGCCGGGCCCATCTGACGGGCGACGAGAATGGTTTCATTAAACAGCGCGCGATGGCCATGGGTCGCCTCGCCCGATAGCAACCGCAACAACCGGTGCGCCAGATCATCAAGATCATGCAGACGCTCGCGCAAATAGAAATCCTGCGCCTGCAACATGCGGGCGCGGTTTTCATTCATCACCTGTTCGACCGCAGACTCAGCTGTCAGCCCGGAAAAAACCGCCGTACGCAGCCGTACTTTCCAACCCCGGTCATATGCAAACAGCCGGTAGGTTTCCAAAACCTCACGCGAGACACCCGAGAGCGAAGCGTTCTCCACCAGCATCGCGTCAACCGAGGCGCGCAAGTCGTTAAGCCCTTCTTCCAGCCGCGCCGCTTCCCCGGCGACATCGCTCGCGAACACTTTATGTTTGGGCGTCGGCGGCTGGAGAAAAACCGCTCTTCCTGAGGCGATGCCGGAAACGATCGGAAAACCCTTGAGCCGCTCCGGGCGATGCAGCATCTCGCCGAACACGGCGGTTTCTTCCTGGCTTAAGAGTTCGCCTGAAGCGGCAATTTCCGCCAGCAACATCGCCACCGCTTGCGCCGCCTCAACCTCGTTGTCATTATATTTCCGCGCGGCCTTGTTCTGAATAACGAGAACGCCAAGCACCTTGCCCGAGCGGATCAGCGGCACGCCAAGGAAGGAATGGAGATATTCCTCGCCAGTTTCCGGACGAAACGCGAAAGCCGGATGATGCGGCGCATCGTCGGTGAACAACGGGCGATGACTTTCCGCGACCAGCCCGGTCAGCCCCTCGCCCCATTTCAGCCGAGTCTTGTGAACCGCCTCGCGGTTCAAACCCTCGGTCGAATAAAGTTCCAACCCATCATCAGGCCGGCGCAGATAGATTGAGCAAACATCGGCGACCACATGGCTCGCAATCGCCTTGGTCAGATGATCAAGGCGCTCTTGCGCGCTGGCTTCCTGCGCCACCGCATCATGCATCCGCCGCAAAAGGACGGTAATGCCTTGTTCGCCATGACCGCCATGAGGCGGGCGAGTTTTCTCAATACTCATTTCAATCTCAACACAGGAGCCGATTGTAGGGTCGCTACTTTGCCCCGCCTCTTTTATCGCGCCGGCTATTTTGCCGTATCGAGCCCGTAAGCTTCGTGAAGCGCGCGAACCGCATATTCCGCAGCGTCAGAATTAATTAGAACACTGATCTTAATTTCAGATGTTGAAATATTTTGAATATTAATGCCCTTATCAGCCAACGTCTGAAACATTGTCGAGGCAACGCCAGCATGACTTTTCATGCCGACGCCGATAACCGATATTTTCGCTACATTACGGTCCGATTGCAACGACTTGAAGCCAATTTTTTCTTTTACCGCACTAAGTGCTTCAACCGCACGGTCAAGGTCGTCTTCTTTGGTCGTGAACGATGTATTCGCAAAGCCTGCCTCGCGCGAAGCGCTTTGCACGATCATATCGATATTGACGCCAGCTTCAGCGAGCTTAGTGAAGATCTCTGCGGCGCGTCCGGGCTCGTCCGGCACCGCCAGCACCGTTACCGACGCCTCATTCAGATCCGGCGTCACAGCGGTTACAATATTTTTTTCCACAATATCATCCTCATCGCAGATTAACGTGCCGGGTCCGGGCGCATCGGGCGAATCAAAACTTGATAGCACACGCAACGGCACACGGTACGCCATCGCCAGCTCTACCGAACGGGTCTGCAAAACTTTGGCGCCGACAGAAGCCATTTCAAGCATCTCTTCATAAGAGATTTTTGCAATCCGCCGCGCCTGTTTGGTGATCCGCGGATCGGTCGTATAGACGCCGTCAACATCAGTATAAATATCACAACGCTCAGCCTTGACAGCGGCGGCGAGCGCAACCGCGGACGTGTCCGACCCGCCCCGGCCAAGCGTCGCCACGCGCCCGCTCGGTCCGACGCCTTGAAAGCCGGCCACAATCGCCACTTCGCCGCCATCAATCGCGCCGCCGAGACTTTCATCGTCAATAGCGCTGATCCTGGCATGGCCATGGGCGAGGTCAGTTTTGAGTGGAATCTGCCAGCCCTGCCAGGAGCGTGCGCGGTAGCCAAGGTTTTGCATCACCAGCGCCAACAGCCCGGACGTGACCTGTTCGCCGGTGGCGACAATCGCGTCATGTTCAACAAACCGCGCATCAAGCGCCGGCGCCGGCGGGCCCGCCTCATCACACAGACCGACAAGACGGTTGGTCTCGCCAGCCATCGCCGACACCACAACGGCAACACTGTGACCGGCGTCAACCTCGCGGCGCACAATCGCAGAGACCGCGCGGATGCGGTCTAGATTGGCGACGGAAGTCCCGCCGAATTTCATCACAATGCGCGCCATGTCTAAATTCTAACCTGCGAGGTCTTGCCGTCTTGTAACCACTGATCGGAGGGGGCATTTTCGCGGGTATCTCTAGGCACGAGCCCCCAGCAAGGCAAGCGAGGAAATCTTAATCATGGCGCAGGCCGAGACGTTTAACCAAGCCGCACCAGGCAAAACCACGATAGATCCTGCGGAAATCGAGAAATTTTCCGCTATTGCCGATGAATGGTGGGACCCGTTTGGCAAGTTCAAGCCGCTTCACAAATTCAACCCTGTGCGCCTGGCCTATATCCGTGACGCCGTCTGCGCTCATTTTGGCCGAGACCGGCAAGCGAAAAAGCCGCTTGAGGGCCTGCGGCTGCTCGACATTGGCTGCGGCGGCGGACTGGTCGCCGAACCCATGACCCGTCTCGGAGCGGAGGTTGTCGCGATTGACGCGGCCCTGCGCAATATCAAGACGGCGATGGCGCATGCGGGACCCCTCGGTCTTACCATCGACTACCGCAACACCAGCGTTGAAGATTTGGCGGCGGCTGGCGAACCACTCTTTGATATCGTCTTGAATATGGAGGTTGTCGAACATGTCGCTGATGTCGATCTGTTTCTTGAGACCGCCGCAAGCCTCGTCAAACCCGGCGGCATGATGGTGATGGCGACAATCAACCGTACGCTGAAGGCGTTGGCGCTGGCGAAAATCGGCGGCGAGTATATTCTGCGCTGGCTGCCAGCCGGCACGCATGATCCGCGCAAATTCGTTAAGCCGGAAGAAGCCAAAGCCGCGCTCGCCCGCGCCGGTATGAGCGTCACCACCGAGGCCGGCGTCGGCTACAATCCTTTAATGGACATCTGGCGCATCAATGATGACATCAGCGTCAATTACATGCTGACGGCGGTGAAGGGATAAGCGAATTATCGGCTTCGGGTCCGCACATAAAGCGGACCCGTTTTTGTCCGCTAGACGCTCAAATCCAGCGCAACAGGCGGTTCGCTGAGGTGAAGATCAATTGTCTCGCCGCCAATCTGAAGCGAGATGATATCGGCATTGGCGACATTGTTGAGTGTCAGGCTCTCCCCGGAGGCAAACTCCAGGATAATATTATCGCCGTCCTCGACGATCGACACATCATCAATCGACGCTGCTAATTCGCTGTCAATGTGGATGGCCAAGGCGCCAACGGACGTGATGTTAATGACATCCTCGCCGCCGCCTTTGCCAAAGGCAATCGCTGCATCGACCGCATCCAGCGTAATCGTGTCATCGCCGGCGCCGGCGTTGACCCGGCCGATCGTATCCGCGGTGAGAACAAGTGTGTCGTCGCCGGCGCCGGTATTGACCCGCGTAATCGTGTCCGCATTGATCGTCAGCGCATCATCGCCTTTGCCGGTGTTAATCCGCGTGACATTGTCAGCATTGATGTTGAGAACGTCATCGCCGGCGCCGGTACTAATGCGCCGAACTTTGTCTGCCTCGATATTCACCGTATCATCGCCTGCGCCCGTGCGAATGCGCGCAACTTTGTCGGCATCGATAGTCAGCATGTCATCGCCGCCGCCGGTGCGGATACGGCGGACATGATCGGCGCTGATTTCCACCGTATCATCGCCATCGCCCGTAGAGATGCGGCTCACACGGCCAGCGTCAATTTGAATGGTGTCGTCGCCATGCTCTTCAACTTCACCGTGACCGTGGTCATCGTCGCCCGCTTCTTCCACAGCATCGACTTGCGTTGGAGCGCCCGCCGGCGCAACCACGGTTTCGATGCGATAATATTCGATCAGCTGAGCGACGGTAAGTTTGGGGGCTTGTTCGCCTGTTTGCGGGGCAACGGCAGGATCGCCAGTTGCCAGCGGAGCGTCGCCTGTTTGCGACGCCGGGTCTAAAACCGGCGCCGTGCTGGCCGGGGCGCTGCTTGCCGGCGCTAGCGTAGGCGACGGCGCAGCCGTAGGCGCTGTACTAATTTGTGAGAAACCCGCGTCGCCCACCGCTTTAAATTGGATTTTGAGGGTGAATTCTTCGGTGACATTGCCGTATTCATCTTGCGTCCGTGAATAGGCGAAGCTTGCGCTCCCTTCTCCCCGGGCGCGTTCAACCACGGTAGTGGACGCATCGCTTAACGATGGAACTGTTTGCTGCAGACGCGCCAAAGCGTTGGACATTTTTTCGACCCGTTGGGCCAAGTAACTCGAATGCAACGCTTTGGAACGCGCACCCTGAAACGAAACCCGTCGAACCTCAGAACGTTCGCTGTGTTCTTTGTGCTCCTTGGGCGCTTCGGCTTGATTTGCTTGGAAAGCGCCAGCAGAAGCTGCAAATTTAAACAGTACAGAAACAGAGTTATTCAATTCCATCGGTTTTCTCTCGCTCAGCAAATATTTTCCATCACCAAATATGGTAAACGCGCTAAGTAAAATTTGGAGCAATGAAATAGATAACGGTGTACGGAGTTTTATCATCTTGGTTGGCAAGATGTTATGTGGTTCCGACAAATTAGTCCGTTCGCGTTAAGGCGGCAGCGCGCTCGCCGGCCATATTTCACGCTGCATACGGGCATGCGAGAGTTTATTCCATTAACTTATTTCAACCATAAAATCGCCAGCCTGACCAGGCGCTAGGGGCTTAACCATCTGTTATTTATAAGATTATTGAATTTTACAGTAGATTGGCCCAGCAGGATCAACACATGTTAATTCTGCGTTGGAATGCATCGCAAGCTTGCGCAAAACGCTGCCGCGCCGACCAAAGTTATTCCCTTGCCGCCTCAACAATCGGCCCGAGGGTTTCCCAGTTCTCCTGGATCGCCGCCTTGGCGACAGTGTAGCCGATGGAGACCGCTTCGTCATATCTGTCCCAGTCACGCAGCGCCACGCCCTGCACGCTTGGGGCAATCATAATGTCGGCGGGGTGAACTTTGAGGGTGCGTTCATGACGCGCTGTTGCGGTGCGCATCAACAGGGAAACGATGGGCGGGGCAGAGCGCACGCCATGTTCGGCAATCCAAGCGAAAAACCCCGGCGGATCGCGAAACGCATCGATATCTATCGTTCCCTGGCGCGCCACATCGATGCCAATCATCAGCCCACGATGCATGCCCGCCATAATATCGGTGGGGAAATTGTTGATCACCGCGCCGTCCACCAACAGCATATCGCCGTCAACCACTGGCGGCAAAATCCCCGGCAGCGCAATCGATGCGCGCAACGCCTTTCGCAAGACCCCGCGGCGATGAATGCGCGACCGGCCTTCTGAGATATCTGACGATACGCAGAAAAACGGAACCTGAAGCTCCTCAATCAACGTGTCGCCAAAATGCTCAGCGAGGCGCTTTTCAACACGCTTGCCTTTGGTCAACGCCACCACCGGCATCACATGATCGCCAAGCGGGTTAGAGACAACAAAGGCCTCGCGAATGCGACGTTCGATTTCATCGTCGCCCCAGCCCATAGCGATACAGGCGGCGATAACCCCGCCCATCGAGGCGCCGCAGACAAAATCTATCGGAACGCCCGCCTCACGCAGGGCGCTGACGGCGCCGATATGGGCGTAAGCGCGCGCGCCGCCGCCTGACAGAACAAGCCCGACGGAGCGCCCGGCGATAATCCGCGCAATCCGCTCTGTGCACTGATTACCACGGCAATTGAGAATACGCGCCGCGCCAATCGCATCGATCCAGTCCGCGACCGGACCGGCGGGTACGCCTTCATGGAGCATCACAAGATCCACCAAGCGAAATTTTCGCGCCCGTTCACCGGTTTGCGTGGCCATGGGAAATGGTCGCGGCGGGCGCGCGTCGCGGCGTGCAAAGACTAAGAACCGATCCGCATGGCGAAGCACAAACCGATACCAGGCGCTGCCGTCGACGCGGGCGGCAAGCAAAACCACGTCGTTGTCTTCCTCACGCCGGTCAAAGGCGCGACTGTCCGGCGCATCATCTCCCACCGGCATCCAATCGGCTTTTACGCCATAGCGCGATATCCGCCTCGCAAGGTCGCGCGCACGCGTATCAATATCAATCGACCGCGACGACGCTATCAACGCGAAAATACGCGGCGCCGATTGCTGGAAGCTCGCCGTAGGGTGTCTTGCGCGATCAAGAACGGTGCGCGCCAGCGCGCTAGCAAAATCGCCATGGTCATGCAGCAATTCTTCAACATCGTTGCGTGACAGCATCAGCACTTCGGTATCGCGCAAAGCATAAACGGTGGCCGTATGAGGCTCGCCCGACAATAGCGACATCTCGCCGACCGGCTCGCCGGCGCGCACATACCCAACCACCTCTTCACCTTCCGGCCCCTGACGCACGACGATCATCCGGCCTGACAGGTTGAAATAGAGCGCATCGGACTGCCCGCCTTCGCGGAACAACTCCCAACCGCCAGCAAGCGAGGACCAGACCCCGCGCGCAGCAATCGCATCAAGGGTCTCGCGATCAAGCTGATCGAAAAAAGAAAGTTCGAGGAGGCGGTGTTTAACAGCGTCCATGTGTGCAGACGATCATAGCGCCAACCCGTCTAGTTGAGTTTTTTGTTATCCGTCGGACCCGGCTTGCGGCGGCGGGCCTTGCCGGCCTTATTTGCAGCGCTAGTTTGTGGCGACGTTGCATCGGCCGCTGGCTCAGTCCGATCCGCCGGCGTGGGGCGAACACCTGGCAAGGGCGCTACTGAAACACCCTCATCGACCAGGTCTTTGACTTCCTTGCCGGTGGCTTCGCCGTATATGCTGCGCTCTTCCTTCTCGCCATAGTGAATCTTGCGGGCCTCTTCGGGAAACTGGTCGCCAACATAATCGAAATTCTTTTCAACATAGTCGCGGGCGCGCTCGACCGCTTTGCCCATGTCGCGTTTGATTTCCGCCAGCCGCGCCGCGCGCGAGCTGGAGCGTTTGCCGCCGACAATTGCCGGCGCCATCATCGCCTTGCGGATTTTTTCACTGCCGCATGCGGGGCATTCAATGAGGCCGTCTTCGGCCTGCACATCATAATCGGCGCTGTCGCGGAACCAGCCTTCGAAATCGTGCTCGACGTCACAAATGAGTTGGTACTTGATCATTGATTTATAATGAAGATTTCGAAGTCACGTTCAAGGGCAAGATTAGGAATTCTTTGCCGCGCCTCAGCGACGGCTTGGCGGTCAATCTCCGCCAAAATAATGCCCGGCGCGTTATTATCCGCTTCCGCAAGGACATCGCCCCAGGGCCCGATAATCATCGAATGCCCATAGGTCTCGCGCCCATCCTCATGGACGCCGCCCTGCGCCGGAGCGACAATGAAGGCGCCGTTTTCAATCGCTCGAGCGGACAAAAGCGTCTTCCAATGCGCGACGCCTGTCTGGCGGGTAAACGCCGCCGGCACGCACAAGACCTCGGCGCCTGCTTGCGACAAAACCCGGTAGAGATGTGGGAAACGCACATCGTAACAGATGCTTAAGCCTAAATTCGCAAGCGGCGTCATAACCACTTTTGCGGCGTCGCCGGCCTCATAAAGCTTCGATTCCTTCCAGCTCTCGCCGCCGGGAAGGTCGACATCGAACATGTGAAGCTTGTCGTAGCGCGCGACGATCTCGCCGTCGGGCCTGAATAGAAAACTCCGATTGGCGGCTTTCTCGCCCCCCTTCATCGCCACTGCTTTCACCGCTAAAGACCCGATCAATAGCCAGACGCGATGGCGCTTGGCGGCGGCGGCGAAAGCAGCAATTTCTTCAAGCCCGTCTTCGTTCGGTAAGGACGCAAGAAGACGCGCGCCTTTGCGATCGACGACATTGGTCATTTCCGGCGTTGCGATAAATTGCGCCCCGCGCGTCGCGGCCTCGTCGATCAATGACAACGCATCCGCGACATTGCGCGCCCGGTCGAGCCCGGAGCGCATCTGCACGCAAGCCGCGCAAAAGGGTTTGCCCTCACCCGTCATTTAACAACCGATCAAGATCGCCGGCTTGATCCAACGCGAAAAGTTCGTCGCAACCGCCGACATGCGCATCGCCAATAAAAATTTGCGGAAAAGTATTCAGGCCATTGGAGCGGGCGACCATCTCGTCGCGTTTTACTTTATCAAACCCCGCCGATATCTCCGACAGCTCAGCACCCTTTTGCTTCAACAGCATGAGTGCGCGCGCGCAAAACCCGCACATCGGTGTTGTATAGATAGTGACTTTTTGCATGGTTGGCTCGCTTGCATCTGTGATCAGCCTATATCGCGCCGGCCCCGCCTTTTACAACCCGGGCCAACACCAGCACATCAACTTGTGAAGCCTGCGCCCGTTTGAGCGCCCGCGCGCATGCAGACGCCGTCGCCCCGCTGGTCAATACATCGTCAATGAGCACAATATGCGCGCCTTTGACTGCCGCGCGATATTTCTCGCCCACCGCAAAAGCGCCGGCGACATTGCGCCGCCTTGCCTCAACTGAGGATATCTCCTTTTGCGGCGGCGTCGCGCGGGTCCGTCTCAATCCGCGCAACAACACTTTTGCGCCGCTCGCATTGCCAAGCGAGCGCGCCAACAAAGCCGACTGGTTAAACCGCCGGGCCATCAGCCGGCGCCAATGCAGCGGCACCGGCATAAGCAATGTCTCACGCTTGACGATCCCCGCGCCGGCGCGCGCCATCCATCCGCCGAGCATTTCGGCATATTCCATGCGGTCGGAGAACTTCAGCCCCGAGACCACCTTGCGCGCCGCCTCATTATATGAGATCGCCGCCCGCGCCCGATCAAATACTGGCGGTTCGACAATACACGCCGGGCATTCGACGCTCTCACCATATTCGGCCGCAAACGGGATGCCGCAGCGCCCGCAAAATGGTCTTTCGATAAAATGCAACGCCGCCCACCCGGCCGGACCCAACTTACCGGGCGCATCCACAGCATCTCCCGTCACCGGACATTGCGGCGGCATCAGCAGGTCCAGCGTCGCCCGCCCAACATTGCCGGCGGCCGCGCGAATATGATGGAAAAATTGCGATCTCACGGATGATAGAGTAACGCGAGACAGGCCCTTAGGAAAACATCTCCAATGGAAAAATCGCCGCCGCAAATATTCAACCGACAGCTTGTGCGCCAGCGCAGGGAACGTAGCGCAGGGAATTTTTCAGATTTTGACTTTCTCCACCGCCGGGCGATGGAAGACGTGGTTGACCGACTTGAAACCGTCAAACGTGATTTTCCGCAAGCCTTGTTTGACGGCGCCGGACAGTTGACCGCGATGCTGACGCCGGATTGCGGGGTCGGCGCAGTCTTTTCCGTGGATAGCGCAGCAGCACGGCTTGACGGCGCTCGCGCCGGGTTTGTCGCCGATAGCGAGCACATACCACTCAAGCCGCAAAGCCTTGACCTCATCGTCAGCCTATTAACGCTGCACACAACCAATGATTTCATCGGCGCTTTGGCGCAAGCCCGCACCGCCTTAAAGCCTGACGGTCTGTTCATCGCCGCCATCTTCGGCGGGGACACGTTGCAACATTTACGAAACGCTCTTTATACAGCGGAAACGGAAATCACCGGCGGCGTTGCTGTGCGATTGGCGCCCTTTGCCTCAACACAAGATTTCGGGCGAGCGCTCACCCGCGCCGGGTTCGCGCTGCCGGTCACGGATGTTGACAAGGTCTCCATCACCTATCGCGACCCTGCGCGCCTGCTGCGCGATCTGCGCGGCATGGGCGAGACCAATGTGCTCGCTCGCCAGCATCAGCCGCTCAATCGCGCTGTCGTCCATCGCATGTTGGAGATTTTTGCCGCCACAGGCGGGCGCGAGACGTTCGATATCGTTTATTTGACCGGCTGGGCGCCGCATCCGGGCCAGCAAAAGCCGCTAAAGCCCGGCTCCGCCACGTCTTCGCTCGCCAAGGCGATCAAAAATCAGAGCTGACTAGCTCGTCAGGTTTGCCGAAATATCATCGTACATTTCGCTGGTGGAATTCGTGTAATTTGTAACAGCGGCGACAATCACCAAAAATATCAGCGCGACTATCAGGGAATATTCTATCGCCGTGGCGCCGCTGTCATCGTCGCGAAAATCCGCGACCATGTTTGATATACGGCTTGGCTGGGCGCTCAGTTTTTCGGTCGTAAAGGTCATAAAAAATCCCTTAGCTGCGCAGCCAGAGGTCTGTCGGCTTGCGGCATCTCGAAATCTAAAAGGTCTTGTGGCCTGACCCATCGTAACTCCTGATGCTCGCGGGCTGTCGCCTGCCCGGACCATTTTCTGCATACGAATAAAGGCATCAAAAGGTGAAAGTCCCCTGAATCGTATGACGCAAAAGCAATCGGCGCCAGGCATGATGCTTCGGTGTTAACGCCTAGCTCTTCCTTCAACTCCCGGATCAACGCCGCCTCTGGCGTTTCTCCGTCCATCAATTTCCCGCCCGGAAACTCCCACAGCCCCGCTAGGGATCGGCCTTCCGGTCGTCGCGCCAAAAGAACCCGACCGTCCCGGTCCACCAGAGCGCATGCCGCAACCAGCAATAGCGTCGCCATATTTTCGCCTTAAATGTTAAGCGGCCGGGATTATCAGAAGTTTTCGGCCATAGTTACAATTTGAATCAATTTGCTGGCAACCCTGGCAAACCACAACGCTTGCCTCAAATTTTCGGAGGTTCCCGGCTACGCCCAGACGCAGCTTATCCATGAGGGGACGGCCGTTTGGTATACGCAGGGCTCTCAATTATGGCACGGCGCGCCTTAATTGAGGGTATCGTCGCCGCTGGTCGGGTCGGTTTCATAAAAACCGGAAGCATCCAGTTCCGGCGGCGGCTGATCCGGCTCGCGCTCCTCCTCAGGTGGGCGAAAATACACAACCTGGCTTTCCTTCGCCAGCGCCTCAAGCGTTTCATCAATAGTGTAAAGCCGCAGGAACTCTTCGACCTCGCCGCGTACTTCCTTGTAAGGCACAGACTTCGTCGAGCGCCGCTCCATGACTTCCATGACATGCCAGCCAAATTCGGTCTGGAATGGCAGCGCCACCTCGCCGGGCGTCGTGGCGAAAGCGACATTGGAAAATATCCGCGTCATGATCGAGCGGGTAAACCAGCCGATCTCGCCGCCAAGCGGCGCTGTCGCCCGGTCCTGTGAAAGCTCACGCGCCAGCACGCCAAAATCGGCCCCGCCGGCGAGCGCCTCGACAATAGCGTCCGCTTCTTCTTTGGTCGCCACCAAAATATGGCGCGCCCGCACTTCGTCGCCGAGAACTGTGACGTCGCGCTGGGCGTTGTAGAATTGCTCCACCGTTTGCGGAGTTACTTGCTCGCGCAGGCGCGAATCCATAAATGAGGCGGCAAGCACGCGGTCGCGCGCCGCGTTAATGCGCCGCAAAACCGAGGGCGAGCGCTGCAATCCATCCTCAAGCGCGGCGCGCGCCAGCAACCGCTGCTCAACATAGGCCTCGACCAGACCGCGCCGGAAGGCGGCTTGCGGCGTCAGGACATCGTCAGCGCGCAGAACCCCGCTGGCGCGCGCCGCCGCGTCGATTTCGGACAGATGCACATAACGCCCCTCAATCCGGGCAAGGATCGGGTCTTCCTCATCAAGCGGCGCCCTAAGGACCGATTGGCCGCTGTCGTCAATCCGCGGACCGGCCCGCAACTCATCGGCAATCCACAATCCAGCGACAACAAGGACCACGCCCGACGCCGCACTATATGCGCGCCCCATCCGGGTCGGCAGCCATAGGAGCAGGCCGTGAAACGCCCTGCCGCCGAGCATACCGGCATAGGCCAGCCCATTTATCGTCTTTCGCAGGATCAGCTTGGTCGCCCGCCAAAGCGCAGAATCCAGGGCCGCCGCCAGCCGCCAGGTTGTCAGCCACAGCTTGGCAATCGCCCGCAGCAACATCATCGCCGCACTGGCCAGAGCATGCGCCGCTACGCCAAGAGGTTTTGGCGTATTCGCTTGATTAAAATCTTTACCGTCTGGGGTCTGCATCGGACTCTATCGTAATCTTTCGCTTCGTTGACAGGGCATGGCTCGCTTACTATCTCTCCCGTAACCCCTTGTCTCTATTTTCAATCCGGCCGATGAAGGGGCGTCCTCACGCCACTGTGACACAAGGGTCCAGCTACCAGCTTCATCGGTTCTTAAAGGCCTTTTACACATGGCGTTGCTCGCAATCGCGCAAAAACTCTTCGGGTCGTCCAATGATCGCCGCCTTAAGCCTTTATGGCGCCGGGTTGAGGCGATCAATGCGCATGAAGACACGCTCTCCAAGCTCAGCGATGATGGACTCATCCAACAAACAGAAACGTTAAAACAACGCCATAAAGATGGCGAGAGCCTCGATAATCTGCTGGAAGAGGCCTTTGCGACCGTGCGCGAGGCGGCAAAACGCGCCCTTGGCCAGCGCCACTACGACGTTCAGATGGTCGGCGGAATGGTCCTCCACCAGGGCGACATCGCCGAAATGAAGACCGGCGAGGGCAAAACCCTGGTTGCCACGCTGCCGGTCTTCCTCAACGCACTCACCGGGCGCGGCGTCCATGTCGTCACCGTTAACGATTATCTCGCCAGCCGCGATGCGGAATGGATGGGCCGGGTTTATCAACAGCTCGGTATGACCGTCGGCTGCGTCGTCCACGGCATAGACGATAATGAGCGCCGCCAAGCCTATGCCGCCGACATTACTTACGGCACCAACAATGAGTTCGGTTTCGATTATTTGCGCGACAATATGAAAGCATCGCTCGATGAGATGGTCCAACGCGGCCATCATTATGCGATTGTCGACGAAGTTGATTCGATCCTGATCGACGAGGCAAGAACGCCGCTGATCATCTCCGGACCAACTGACGACAAGTCAGAACTCTACATGACCATCGACGCGCTTATGTCACAGCTTGAAGTCGACGAGGATTATGAAATCGACGAGAAGGCGCGCTCCGTCACCCTCACTGAAGATGGCAATGAGAAAATCGAAAAATTGTTATCGGCGTCGGACATGCTCGAAGGCGACAGTCTTTATGACTCGGTCAACATCTCCATCGTCCATCACGTTAATCAGGCGCTAAAGGCCCACAAGATTTTCCAACGCGACAAGGACTATATCGTGCGCGGCGACAAGGTCGTCATTATCGACGAGTTTACCGGCCGGATGATGGAAGGCCGGCGTTGGTCTGACGGGCTACATCAGGCTGTCGAGGCCAAAGAAAAGGCGCAAATCCAGCCGGAAAACCAGACGCTGGCATCCATTACATTTCAGAATTATTTCCGGCTCTTCGAAAAACTCGCCGGCATGACCGGCACCGCGCTGACCGAAGAGGCGGAATTTGCTGACATCTATAAACTCAACGTTTTTGAGGTTCCGACCAACAGGCCGATCGACCGCGAAGACATGGACGATGAACTCTACATGACGGCGGCGGAGAAAAACAAAGCCATCATATTGCAGATCGCCGAATGTTATCAACGCGGTCAGCCGGTGTTGGCGGGCACCGTTTCAATCGAAAAATCTGAAGCACTCTCCAGCCTTTTGAACGATCGGAAATACTTTAAAGACCTGGCCGCAACATTGCGCGAGCGCGCATCGGATTTAAAAGACAAAGAAGCCGACCTTAAAAAAGAACTGGCCGAGCGCGCCGACCAGATTGACGAGCTCGCGCAATCGAAAACGCCGATACCGCACAATGTCCTCAATGCACGCTATCACGAACAGGAAGCCGATATTGTCGCCAAAGGCGGCGTGCCGGGCGTGGTGACGATCGCCACCAACATGGCTGGGCGCGGCACCGACATTCAACTCGGCGGCTCGGTCGACAAGGAAATTCTCGATCACCTAGCAGAGGGCGACGACGAAGACACCATCAAGCGCAAACGCGCCGAGATAGAAGCCAAGGTCGAAAAATCCAAGCAAAAAGCTATCGACGCCGGCGGCCTGTTTGTTCTGGCAACGGAGCGTCATGAAAGCCGGCGGATCGACAATCAGCTGCGCGGCCGCTCTGGCCGGCAGGGTGATCCCGGCACAACTAAATTTTTCCTGTCGCTTGAAGACGACCTCATGCGCATCTTCGGCAGCGGTATGGAGAAAATGCTCAAACGCTTCGGCATTCAGGCGGATGAATCGATTGAACATCCGTGGTTCACCAAAGCGGTTGAGACGGCGCAGAAAAAAGTCGAGCAGCGCAATTTCGACATGCGCAAAAATGTCCTCAAATTTGACGACGTCATCAACGACCAGCGCAAGGCGATTTTTGAACAGCGCATCGAATTTATGTCCGCCGCATCGGTTGAAGACATTATCGGGGATATGCGCGCGCAGCTCGTCGATGACCTCGTCGCGACGCATGTTCCAGCGAAGTCCTACGCGGAACGCTGGGATATTGATGGCCTCAAGGAAGAGCTTAAAACCATCTTCGCGCGTGATTTTTCAGTAGAAAAATGGGCCAAACAAGAAGGCGTCGACGATACTGAAATCACCGAACGACTGATTAAAGAAATCGATGCGCAGTATGCATCGCACACCGCAGCAATGAAAAATACGGCCCAGGAAATGGGCGACGCCGATCCGACTAGCTTCGTTCGCAATATTGAAAAACGCATCCTCCTATTAAATCTCGACACCAACTGGCGCGAACATTTGCAAACGCTCGATCATTTACGCTCGGTGATCTGGTTGCGCGGCCACGGTCAGCGCGATCCGGTCAATGAATTCAAAACCGAAGCCTTTGCACTTTTCGAAGCGCTGATAGACGGTCTGCGCCGCGACGTAACGCGGATGTTGATGAATGTGCAGGTGCGCGCGCCCGAGCAGGCCGTGCCCCAGCGCCCGAATATTCCGATGACGGAATCCCATGCAGACCCACTCACCGGCGAGAACGAAATGGCGCCCGAAGAAGCCGCACGCCTGCGCCAGCGCGGCGCCTCGGCCGGCATCGGCACGCTGACCGGTCGCACCAGGGCCACACAGGTCGACCCCGGCAATCCCGAAACCTGGGGCCGCGTGCCGCGCAACGCTCCCTGTCCTTGCGGCTCCGGCAAAAAATTCAAGCAGTGCCACGGCGCGCTTTGATTTCTGCTTGAGATGTCGTTCCGGAACGACGCAAGGGAAGCCTATTGCTCGCCCGCTGCGCCGGTTGATTGACTTCGCCCAATAGCGCGATCAGCCTGTGCCCTGTAGCGACAGGAACGACCGATGACGAAACACATCCTCTATGGCGGCCAACTTTCCTATTTTACCGGCAAGGCGCGAGCTTATCTCAACTGGAAAGGCATAGAGTACGAAGAGCGCCCGGCAACGCGCGATATTTACGCCTCCATCATTGTGCCGCGCATCGGCTATCCGATGATCCCGCTTTTGATCACGCCCGATGACCAGGCGATTCAGGATACGACCGAGATCATCGATCATTTCGAGGCGCACGAGCCCGAGCCGTCTGTCGTCCCAACTACGCCGCAACAACGGCTGGCGGCGCATTTGCTCGAACTGTTCGGCGACGAATGGCTGGTAATCCCGGCAATGCATTATCGCTGGGCCCATAATCGCGACTTCGCCTATAGCGAATTTGGTAAGATCACCGCCCCGGACCTTGCCGGCGACGCACAATTTGAGGCTGGCAAAAAGGCGGCTGAAAAATTCCAGGGCGTAGTAGGGCTTCTGGGCGCTGCGCCGGAAATGGCGCCGGCGATTGAGGCGTCCTATGAGGCGCTGCTCGATGAGTTGAACACGCATTTTTCCGTTCACCCCTATCTGTTTGGATCGCGCCCCTCAATCGGCGACTTCGGTCTGATCGGCCCGCTCTATGCGCATCTCTATCGCGATCCCGCATCCGGCGACCTGATGAAGTCACGCGCGCCGGAAGTGACCAAATGGGTGGAACGCATGCAGTCTCCGCCAGAACCGAAGGGCGGCGCCTTCCTCGCTGACGATGAAATTCCGGAAACACTTCTACCCGTGCTGCGCCGGATGATGCGCGAGCAAGGCCCGTGTCTTGTCAATCTTGTCCAGCAACTTGGCGCCTGGAAGCAGGCTAATCCGGATACGGACATCCCCCGCGTGATCGGCATGCAGCCCTTTACCGTCGAAGGCAAAACCGCCCAGCGCATTGTCCTGCCCTACACGCAATGGATGTTGCAACGCGCGACGGATTGTTTTGCCTCGCTTGAGGGAGATGCGCGCGACGGAGTTATCGACTTTCTTGATTCCATTGGCGGCGAATGGCTTGCTGACCTCGCCATCCCCGCCCGCGTCAACCGCGAAAACCACAAACTGGTTTGGGCGTGAGGCCGTAACACTCTAGCGGCGGCGCTGACCCAAAACGAGCGCTACAAAACTGGCTAATGCGCACAACCAGGACACGAATCGATTCTTCGATTTTACAACCCCAGGAGGGTAGTCTTCAAGGAATCCTATATTTGGTGAAAAGTTATCCTCACGACTTTGGGCGGCCTTATTATGCGCTGAGTGAAATTGAGGAGACCTGTTTTGAGGTCAGGAATAAAACATATCCGATGCGCGCGGCGCGCCGATTTAATCCGCGCCGCTTTCGCCGAGCATCTCGCGCACCCATGCGGGCACAATCTTTGTCGCCGGGCCATAGCGGCTATCGGTGAAGAAATGCGCGTTTTCGGAGGGCTCGAGATTAAGCTCCATCGCAGCCACGCCGGCGCCGCGCGCATCCGTTACGAACCCAGCCGCAGGATAGACCGAGCCCGACGTGCCAATCGATACGAAGAGGTCCGCCGATGCAATCGCCTCCATCGCCGCATCCATAAAACGCGGCATCTCGCCGAACCACACCACAAAGGGACGCAACGCCCCTGCACGCTCGCAAACCGGGCACGCGATTTCAATACTAAGGTCTTCGCCGCACGCACGAACATCGCCGCATGCGCCGCATTGCGATTTGGAAAGCTCGCCATGCATGTGCAGCAGGTTTTGAGAGCCAGCACGTTCGTGAAGGTCGTCTACATTCTGGGTAATGAGCGTCATGACGCTGCCGCGCGCAGCAAGACCGGCCTCCAATTCGCCAAGCGCGAAATGGGCCGCGTTCGGCGCAACCGACGACAGCCCGCGCCGGCGGTCATTATAGAACCGATGCACCAGCGCCGGGTCGGCGGCGAAGCCTTCCGGCGTCGCCACCTCCCGATAATCATATTTCGCCCAGATGCCGCCCGTATCGCGGAAAGTCGCAACCCCGGATTCGGCGGAGATGCCGGAGCCGGTAAGGACAACGATGTTTTTAGGCGAAGCCAAAGCAAAACCCTATTGCGGCGCCGCCAGAAAGTCACGTTTGCCGATATCAACGCCGATATGACGAAGGATAATATAGGTTGCCGTGACATGAAAATAGAGATTGGGAATGACAAAGTTCTGGACGAAAACCGCGCGTTTAAAAGTCTGCTCCTCAGGTCCAACAGGAACCGTAATATCACCATCAGGATCAGCATTGATCGCATCGTCGGACAAATCACTTATGAACCCGCGTGATTTTTTAATATGCGCGTGAAGGCTCTCAAATGTGTCGCCAATCTCACCCAAGCTGGGAACCTCTACGCCGGCAAGTCGGGACAATGCGCGCGCCGGGACTTCTGTTGCAATTTGAACTTGGATTTTCATAGGAAGCATATCCGCCGCCAAACGCCAATTCAGGATAACAGCTTCATCGACGCCTTTTGTTTCAGCGTAGGCCGCGCCTTTTTTCAATACGCCATCAAGGCCCGTAAACATCTGGTCGATAGCGACACGAGTAACATTAGAAAGTGTAACAGACATGTAAGAATTCCTCAAAAAACACGCCGCAATCAGGCGCTGCCTCTATATTAGACGTGTGGCTCCAGTTACAACAGACAGCCCTAAGAATGGGACATAATTTTGATGACAAAAAACATCCTCTTTGTCTGCCTTGGCAATATCTGCCGATCGCCTGCGGCTGAGGGTGTCTTACGGGCAAAGTCACGCAAACGCGGCATGAAGCTTTTTATTGAATCCGCCGGCACCGGCGCCTGGCATGTGGGCGACCCGCCCGATCCGCGAATGATAAAAGCGGCGGGCAAGCGCGGCTATGACCTTGCCTATCAACGCGCGCGAAAGGTCGGTCTCGCCGACTTTTACGAGTTTGATTATCTCCTCGCCATGGACCTCGCCAACCACACCGACCTTATGGAACTTGCGCCGCCGAACCGGAACGCAGACATCCGGCTGTTTCTGGATTTTGCCGATTGCGAAACGCGCGAGACGCCGGACCCATATTATGGCGGCGATGGCGGTTTTGAGCGCGTTCTTGATCTTATCGAATTAGGCGCGTCGGGGTTTCTCGATCATTTGGAAGATGAAAGTGAATAGCTCGCCTCAATTTCATAGTGGCTCGCGCCGCCGCCAAGGCGCGACGAAAAAAGGTGGAATTCCCGTACGCAAAAAGGCACGGCTGAGAATAGTTCGTTTGCGGCGCAATATTGCAAGACGTCGTCGCGCCGCGCGGCTTTTAAATAAGCAAGTGTTACATGCGGAGTAAATTTGCGAGCCTCAAGGTCAAACCCAGCGCGACGCAAACCCGTTTCCACTTTGCTTTGCAGATGCGCGAGGCTGGCCTCGCTTTTAACCCCCGCCCACACGGCGCGCGGCTTGCGCTCGCCAAACGAGCCCGTACCGGCAAGCGTCAAATCAAAGGCCGGCGCATTAATCTGGCTGAGCGCATCAATCGCGTCATTAAATCTGTGCCGATCAGCTTCGCCGATAAAAGCCAGCGTAATGTGAAAATTTTCAGGCGGGCGCCAGCGCGCGCCGTCAACGCCATTCTGGAGCGTTGACAATGCGTCACGGATCGCATCGGGAATGGAAAGGGCGACAAACAACCGAGCCATGGCCATGGATAAGTCAGTTTATCCCGCTTTGTCGACTGGCGTAATTTATGGATTGGGTGGATGCATAAAACACTTTTTTGTTTCGGGTTTGGCTACGTCGCCAAAGCCCTTGCCGCCCGCCTCGCCGACGAGGGCTGGCGCATCATTGGGACGACAAGATCGCAAGAAAAAGCCGGTGCTATGCGCGCGGGAGGGGTCGCGCCGGTTGTTTGGAGGGGAGACGATCTCGACGCTGACGCCCTCGACGGCGCCACGGCGATTATAATTTCAACGCCGCCGGCTGAGGCTGGTTGCCCCGCCCTTTTATCTGCAAACAACGCCATCGCCGCTGAGCGCGACACTATCAAATGGATCGGATATCTCTCCACCAATGGCGTTTATGGCGACCATGACGGCGGCTGGGTCGATGAGGACAGCGCTTTAAACGGCAGATCGGCGCGAGCGCGCCAGCGCATCGCCGCAGAAGAAGCGTGGGAAGAGTTCTGCCAGCGCCATGATTTGCCGCTAACGATTTTTCGCCTGCCTGGCATTTACGGACCAGGCCGTTCGGCGCTGGATGCGGTGCGCACCGGAACGGCAAAGCGCATCAACAAGCCAGGCCAGGTCTTCAACCGCATGCATGTTGACGATATCGCCGCCGGCCTCGCAGCGAACCTCCGCGCGCCAGCAAAATATGGCGTCTATAATTTTGCCGATGACGAACCGGCGCCGCAACAAGATGTTGTCGCCTATGCTTGCGCGCTTCTCGGCCTGGAGCCGCCGCCGCTGATAGCGGTTGAAGACGCCGGACTGTCAGAAGCGGCAATGAGTTTTTATACGGACAATAAGCGGGTCTCAAACCAGCGCATGAAAAGCGCCCTCGCAATAGAGTTGAAATACCCGACCTATCGCGAGGGGCTAAGCGCTATATTGAAGGAAGAAGCGGTGTATCCTTAAGAATCGTCAGCCGCGTCGCCTGTTTCTGCTTCCGGCAGATCATCGTTCCATTCGTAAACGCCCTGGATAAAGCAGCGATTGGTAAAACCGCCGCCACTTTCAACCAGAATATAATCGCCGCGCCGGATGCAGCCGCCCGCCGGACGGCTTTCAATGCCGATGGTCTGGGCGAATTTGAAGTCGCTCGCACGACAATTGCCGCTGACTTCAACCAGGAACCAGTCATTAACGCCCTTACTCAAAAGAACCGCATCGCCATGCCCGTCAACGGTTTTCCAGCCATTGATGCTGCGGCCAAAACAAATGCGCTCGACTTCCGGCCCGAGGCGCGACGGCGCCGCTGCGTCTTCGGCTTCCTCAGATGTATCTGTCTTTTGCTTATCTTCAGCGACAACACCGCCCAGGCTGACCAATGCGGCCGAGCCCAGACAGAACAACAATTCGCGAAGTTTCATCGGTTCCTCCAGGTTTGCCGCCCCGTTCCAACTGGTGGCAAAACAACCACAAGGAACGCCCAGGCTGGGCTATATCAAATAACCGGATCTGACGGTGCCCTAAAATCACATAAAGAAATCTTTATATGTCTCTTGGCATAGTGCGGAGCCACTGATATATGCCGGCCCACGAGATAGCAAAAATGGCGGAATTAAAGGATTTCAGCAATGTCAGCGAATAACAATAATTATGTCGTCAAGGATATTGGCCTGGCCGATTGGGGCCGCCGCGAGATTGAAATTGCCGAGACGGAAATGCCCGGCCTGATGGCCACAAGGGAA
>JAJFFX010000034.1 GCA_021776455.1 Hyphococcus sp.
GGTAGATCGCTAAGGGGCATAAATCAGGAAAACATTATGAAGCGTGGTCGTAACCAACGCCGCCGTCCGGGGAATAATCCTAATCGGGCGCTTGATTCGAACGGACCGGAAGTTCGTATTCGTGGCACAGCAAGCCAGATTTATGACAAATATATTGCCCTGGCGCGCGATGCATCCTCCGGCGGCGACCGCATCAAGGCGGAGAGCTGCTTTCAGCACGCCGAGCATTATTTTCGGATATTGCGGGCCGCGCAACCGACCCAACAATCGCAATCGCCGCATCATAACGCGCCGGAAGGTTCCACCAATGATCAGCCGTCGATCGAAAATGGTTCGGACCACCCCAATGATCATAACAACGAGCGCAGCAATGACCGGCACAGTCGGGATCGTGACCATAACGAACGCGTAGTGGCGAGCGATGAAGAGGACAAACCCGAAGCCGCGGCGACGTCTGAAGATCCGTCCGTTTCGATGCAAGACGACGAAACGCCTGAGGCAAAACCCAAACGTCGGCGTGCGAAGCGAACGACAAAGCCCGCAGTGAAAGAGAGCGACGAGGCGAGCGACACTGAAGAGGCCGCCGCCGCAGAATAGGTGCGCCACGCCAGCGGGATAAAACACTTCTGTCAGATAATTTTGGGTGATAACCTCGCAGGTTCGCGCTTGCGGGTGCGGAAACTTGTTTCCACATTTTGCGTCGCGTTCTAAAGTCCCTTCTTTTGAGGAAGGACGAGGCCAATGACGATATCCAGAGGCGGCGCGCCGTCGCTTTTTGACCTGACCGACAAAACCGCAATCGTCACCGGCGCCTCGCGCGGCATTGGCGAAGCGATTGCGCGCCGCCTGGCGCAAGCCGGCGCCAATGTTATCGTCTCAAGCCGCAAGCTCGATGCGTGTCAAAAAATCGTTGACAGTATTAATGAAGCGGAGGGGCGAGAAGCCGCGTTTAGCGTGGCCTGCAATATTTCGCACAAGCAAGAGCTGCAACGTCTCGTCGATGAGACGCGGACAAAATTCGGCCCCGCCGATATTCTTGTCGCCAATGCGGCGGTCAATCCGTATTTCGGTCCGTCAGCGGATATTTCTGACGAACAGTTCGACAAAATTCTTACCTGCAATGTCAAAGCCGCTCATTGGCTCTCGCATATGGTGTTGCCGGAAATGAAAGAAAAGCAAGACGGCGCGATTGTCGTTATCTCTTCGGTCGGCGGCTTTGTTGGGTCGAGCGCTATCGGCGCTTACAATATTTCCAAAGCCGCCGACATGCAGCTGGCGCGTAATCTGGCGGTGGAGTATGGGCCCGACAATATTCGCGTCAATTGCATCTGTCCCGGTGTCGTCAAAACGCATTTTGCCGAGGCGCTTTGGAAAGACCCGAATGTTGAAAAGATGATGACCCGCAAGTTGCCGCTGCGCCGTTTCGGCGAGCCCGACGACATTGCCGGCGCCGCGGTGTTTTTAGCCTCGTCAGCAGGGCGATGGATGACAGGTCAATCGGTCATCATCGACGGTGGTGCGCTGATCAGCGTGGGCGAGCTTTAGGGCAAATTTGGCTTCCAGGATATTCGCAACAATTATGCAGGAAATATCTACCGCACTCGAATTGAACAATGACTACGAAACTGTAGGCCAGGGACGCCTTGCGTCTCTTTACTGCGTTAGTGATCTTGCAACCTCGACGATTGGTGCTGTCGGAAGCGCGATCGCCAATCTCACTGCCGGTCTTGGCTTGGCGCCTTGCCGACCGTCTGTTCGTGTTGACCAAAGGCTTGCTTCGCTTTGGTTTGCACAATCCATTTATCCCATCGATTGGGAGATGCCGCCGGTCTGGGACACCGTTGCGGGAGATTATGAAACGCGAGATGGCTGGATAAAGCTGCATACAAATTTGCCGCATCATCGCAAAGCGGCGCTCTCGGTCCTTGACGTCGAGGCCATTCGCGACAAGGTGAAAGCAGCGGTGCAAACTTGGCATAGAGACGTACTTGAAACTGAGATTGTGAAGATGGGCGGCGTTGCAGCCGCGATGCGTTCACGCGATGAATGGAGGGCGCATCCTCAAGGCCAAGCCGTGGCCCGCGAGCCTCTCATCACCTGGGGGGATGTTCGACATTCACAAATGCGCAGCTGGGCCGCGACCCGAGCACGCCCATTAAACGAATTGCGCGTTCTCGATCTTACGCGTGTGCTGGCGGGGCCGGTTGCAACAAGAACGCTCGCAGGGTTTGGCGCGGACGTTTTGCGCATTGATCCGCCGGGTTGGGATGAGCCAAACGTTGTTCCGGATATCACGCTCGGCAAACGCTGTAGCTTTCTCCAGCTCAATCAGCCAACTGACCGTAAAATTTTTGAAAACCTACTCGCAAATGCCGATCTGCTGATCCATGGATACCGTCCCGATGCGCTTGCGGGGCTTGGTTATAGTGAAGAGGCGCGCCTTGAGATCTCACCGAACTTAATTGAGATATCGCTGGACGCCTATGGGTGGACTGGGCCCTGGGCGAAGCGGCGCGGGTTTGACAGCCTGGTGCAAATGAGTTGCGGCATAGCCGAGGCCGGAATGCATTGGGCCAATCGCGATCAGCCGACGCCGCTTCCCGTTCAGGCTCTGGATCATGCAACAGGCTATTTGATGGCTGCGGCTGCCGTGCGCGCTGTCAATTGGGCCGCCAATGGCGAGGGCTTAAGAAATGCCCGCCTGTCTCTGGCGCGAACCGCAGAACTCCTCATTGATAATCCGCAGAGTATTGAAGGCAAGCTAGACAAAATACCGTCACCTGACGATTTTCTAACGTCGAAAGAACAAACCCCATGGGGGCAGGCACACCGCTTGAAGTCTGCTGTAGGCGTCGACGGCGTCCCAATGGAATGGCGACGGTCAGCCTGCGAGCTTGGAACATCGGTACCGCAATGGCTGTGACTAGTTCTTTTTAACTGTTAGTCAAATCGCGCGCGTTGCGTTCTCGAACCAGTCTTTTATTTCAGCGGGCATATTGGCGCTGAGCTTGGCGCGCACTTCTGCATGATAAGTGTTGAGCCAGCCGCGCTCATCATCGCTCAGCATACTGACTTGCACCAGGTCTAAATTAATCGGCGCCATGGTGATGGTTTCAAAAGCCATCATTTCGCGCTCACCGCCGGGAATGGGCGTTGCCGGCGTCACCACGATGAGGTTTTCAATACGGATGCCAAATTCGCCGGCTTTATAAAAGCCCGGTTCATCGGAAAGGATCATGCCGGGCTTGAGCGCCTGATCGTTGGGCGCTTTGGCGATGCGTTGCGGGCCTTCATGGACGCCGAGAAACGATCCGACGCCGTGGCCGGTGCCATGATCATAGTCGAGCCCGGCGTCCCAAAGCGGCTTGCGCGCAAAGGCGTCGAGCTGATGGCCGGTTGTACCCGCCGGAAATTTCATCGTCGCTAGCGCGATGTGACCTTTAAGGACGCGCGTAAACCGGTCGCGCATTTCATCTGTCGCCTCGCCAATTGGCACGGTGCGGGTGATGTCGGTGGTGCCGTCCGGGTATTGACCGCCGGAATCGATAAGGAAGAGTTCCCCGCGCCGGAGTTTGCGGTTGGTTAGCGTGGTTACGCGATAATGAACCACGGCGCCATTGGGCCCAGCGCCGGAGATCGAATCGAAACTGAGGTCGCGCAAATCCTCCGATTCGGCGCGGAGAGCCTCGAGTTTTTTCGCCGCGGTAATTTCATCGATCTCGCCGCTTTGCGCGTCGGTGTCGAGCCAGTGAAGATAGCGCGTCACCGCTGCGCCGTCGCGGATATGGGCGGTGCGCGCGCCTTCAATTTCGGCAGCATTTTTGGTGGCGCGGGGCAGGGCGCAAGGATCGGTCAGCTCGACAATTCTCGCGCCCGCCGCTTTCAGCTCATCGATATATTTTGACGGCGACAGCGCCGGGTCCACCGCGATACTTGCGCCGCCAGCGCCGAGTTTTTCCAGCGCCGTCGTGACTTCGCTCTCGCCGCGGATATCGACATCGCCGCCGAGAAATTCCGGTAGCGCATTACCGACCTTGTCCGGTGAGATAAAAAGCGTCGCCGTCCCATCAGCTTTAAGGATCGCCCGGCCGAGCGGCAGCGGCGAGCGCGCGACGTCAGCGCCGCGAATATTGAACAGCCAGGCAATCGATGGCGGCGCGGTAATCAGCACCGCATCGGCGCCGGCGCTTGTTACCGCTTTTGCTATCTCCTGGCGCTTATCGGCGGCGGCGCGGCCGGCGAATTTGATGTCATGAGGGCGAACCGGCGCTTGCGGCGCCGCCGGCTGGTCCGCCCAGGCGACATCGACCGGGTTTTTTAAAACCGCAACCAGCTCAAAGCTCGTCGCCTTTGCCGCCGCTTTCAGCTTCCTAACATTGGCGAGCGTGTGCAGCATCGGATCATAGCCAATGTGCGCGGCTTTGGGTGCGTTCTCGCGCAGCCATTGGTCGATTGAAATCTCGGTATAATCGGCATAATCAAAAAACGCACTGTCGGCCTGTTGGCGGACCTGCAACGTGTAGCGTCCGTCGGTAAAGACAACCGCGCGCTCCGCCATGATGATCGCGCCGCCGGCGGAGCCGGAAAACCCCGTCGCCCACATGAGCCGTTCGGCATAGCCGGGAATATACTCATTTTGATATTCATCATCATGCGGAATGATAAAGCCGTCGAGCGTCTGATCTTTCATTGCCGCACGCAACGCCGGCAGGTGTTTGCCGGCAAAAGAACGGTCCGAGACGGGTTCATAGGTCTGGAACATGAGGCGGCGATCCTTTGAAATCTGTTGGCGCTAATATCGTGTTTCGGGACGCTAAGCTCAAGGGGCGGGGGCTATTGTCTGACCAGCAAAAGCACCGGCCATGTCTCGTGGTCGAGGCGGTTTATCTGGCGGAAGCCGACCTTTTCATAGGCGGCAAGGACGCCGGCCTCCTGTTCGGCCATCATTCCGGCGAGCATGACGCGTCCATTTTTGGCAATATGCGCGGCCATATCCGGCGCCAGCTCGCCAAGCGGTCCGGCGAGGATATTGGCGAAGGCGAAATCGAAGGGCGCGGCGGCGGCAATATCGGGATGGTCAAACCCGGCGGCGATGCACAAAGAAACCTGGCCGTCGACATGGTTGAGCGTCACATTTTCTTTAGCAATTGTAACCGACGTTTCATCGATATCGCTGGCGAGAATATTGCGGCTCCATAATTTTGCCGCCGCAATCGCCAGGACCGCCGAACCGCAACCAAGATCAAGCACAGATTTTGGCGCCCAGCCGGCGAAACGGCCAAGTAGTGTTAAGCACCCCGCCGTCGTTGGGTGATGGCCGGTGCCGAAAGCCTGATTGGCGTCGATGCGGATCGCAATATCATCCTTCTGGCCGGGAAGTTTGTCCGCATCATGAATGCCATAAAGCACAAACCGCCCGCACCGCACGACGCCGAGCCCCTCAAGGGAGTATGCAACCCAGTCTCTGTCGGGGAGTTCTTCCAGAAGGCCTGCGCCAAGCCCGCCATGATCGGCGACTAGTGTGTTGATGACATCGATATCAGGTCGCTCTTGAAAATAAGCTTCGAGCGACCAGGCGGTGTCCTCATCCTCTGCAACCGTGTCCTGCTTAACCAGGCTCACCGCACCCGCCGGCGGGTCCAGAAAATCCGCTAATGCGTTGGCAGGTTTTTCCAGCACTTGTTTCCCGCCGGCCCAGCTAAGTTTGTACATAGACTATGCTTTCAATCATTTTCAGGAATTAATTATTCAGCGCCGCTTGCAAAAACGGCGTTGGATCCAACACGTCAATATCATCGCGTTGGCGAAGTTGCTCTAGGAACCAGTATTTATGGGCCGCCCCGAATGTGATCAAAATTCGGGCGCCTTCATATTGGTGATTATTCAATGCGACGTTGATTAACGCATAGTGGGCGGCGTTGATGCGCTCCCAGTCGCCGCGCCCAAGATCGTCAGCAAACAACGTTGCATAAGGCGCGAGGCCTTTTTTGGTAATCGCATCATAGTTGTCAGTGTGAATAAACAACGGATCATCGCTGCGCGCGCCGATTGCTTTTTCCATCTCACGGAGGGCGGCGTTGTAGGCGGTCCAATCGTCAGCGCGCGCAGGGTCCTCTGATACGCGTTTCAGCGCGTCCCGGCGGAACGCAGCCATTGGCGCCGTCCAGCCAGCGGCGGGGATGATCTTGAACTCTTTAGTTTTGGTCATGGGAAAAAGCACATCGGCATATTCTGGAAAGCGGGCGACGCGCTGTTCATTCACTGTGCCTGTTTGAGCAAAACCAGCCGCCGCATCTGACAGGCGATCCGGTGGTATTTCCGTTATCACATAATCCGGATCGATTTCGTCAATGATCCGTTTTAAATATTCCAACGAATAGCGTTTGCTTGTCCGGTGTTCGCTATGAATCATGCCGAGGACAATGACGGTATTTTTATTGTCTTCGATCGCCTCCTGCGCATATGCGGGCGCGTGTGCAAGGACCGCCAACAAAACAGCGAAGGCGGAGCGGGTTTTCACGCCGAATGAGCGGATCATTGATGGCCCCAGTCGTTTCCATCAGCATTGTTATTTGGCGACAATCCAAGTGTGCCGCCATCGGGCTTGACGCCAAGACCGAGGACGGTGCGGTTGGCATAGGCAAAATACGCGGCGACCTGATTGATTTCAAGAATTTCCTCGTCGACCGCGCCGGCGGCGCGCAGCTTTTCTATGTCGGCGTCGCCTATGGCGGCGGGCGCCTTGGTCAGCTTTGCCGCGTAAATAAGGCTAGCGATTTCTTTTGCCGATAAGACGGGCGTCGTGACAGCGCCGGTTTTCAACGCCGCGTTGAGGGCGTTTCTTATGGTCGAGGATTTTTCATCGTCATCAATAAGGCGCTTTAGCCCTTCATAGTGATGGTCCACGCAATAGCTACATTGGTTTATGAGGCTGACATAAACCCCGATCATTTCGAGAACCCATTTGGGCGTTATGTTGGCTTTGTGGTGGAGGACATTTTTGTACAGCGCCATATGGCCCTCAAGGCTTGCGGGACGCAGGCTGTGGGCGGTCAGGATATTGTCAACCCGGCCGTCAGGCGTTTCGACACGCGCATATAGCGCCTTCAGCCGCCCCGTTGCTTGTATAGGTGGTATGGTTTTTATGAAGGTAATGACATGGCTCCTGGTTGGCGTTCAAGCCGCCTCGACAAACGTATCGATGACCTTCTTGGCGCCGGAATGCTCAAACTCGACGGTGAGTTTTTGTCCTTCGATCAGGGATATGACGCCATACCCGAACTTTTGATGGAAGACGCGCTGGCCAGTCTTAAATTTTGACCGGCCCGGCGCGCTCACGGATACGGCGCGTGCGCTGCCTTCGATCTGCACCGGTTTTGATGCGCGCCGTGCGCCGGCCGCGCGTGCGCGCCGCCAGCCGGGATTATCATAATAGGCGTCTTCTTTCAGTTTTTCGCCGTCGAAACTGGAATGGCTGGCCAGATTGCCCATGGTGTTGCCGTACAGGCCGGGCTCGGACATCACGTCGACGTGTTTTTCCGGCAATTCATCAATGAACCGCGACGGGATCGCCGCCTGCCAGCGCCCATAGATCTGCCGGTTCGCGGCAAAAGAAATCCGCACGCTTTCCTCTGCGCGGGTGATGCCGACATAGGCGAGGCGGCGTTCTTCCTCAAGCGCGGTATTGCCTTTTTCATCTAGCGAACGTTTGGAGGGGAAGATTTCTTCCTCCCAGCCGGGCAGAAAAACGACCGGAAACTCAAGCCCTTTTGCGGCATGTAAAGTCATCAGCCAGGCGCAGCCGCCGGTTTGGTTTTCATTGCGTTCGGCAACCAGTGCGACATGGTCGAGATAGCCTTCAAGCGTATCGAACTCCGAGACCGCCTGAATTAGCTCTTTCAAATTATCGAGCTTGCCGGGGGCCTGAGGTGATTTTGAATTCTTCAACATCTCGATATAGCCAGATTCTTCTAATACCAGTTCCGCAAGGTCAGCGGGGGCCATGTCCTTGGCGTCGCGCGCCCAGCGCTCGAGCGTATCGAGAAAATTGACCAGCGACCGGCGCGCCGCGGCGTGAAGGTCGTCGCTTTCAAGCGCCAGGCGCGCGGCGACCATCAGCGAGATATTCTGGCTGCGGGCGATTTTGTGGAGGGTCTGCAGCGCTTTCTCGCCGAGCCCGCGTTTGGGCTTGTTGACGATGCGCTCAAAGGCGAGGTCGTTGTCGGGGCTGCGGATCAATCGCAGATAAGCGAGGGCGTCTCTGGTTTCTTCGCGCTCGTAAAAGCGCGGGCCGCCGACCACGCGATAGGCGATGCCGAGCATGTTAAAGCGCTCTTCAAAGGCGCGCATCTGGAACGAAGCCCGCACCAGCACCGCCATCTCACTGAGCGAGCGGCCTTTTGATTGTTCGGCCTCAATATCGTCGCCGATCAGCCGGGCTTCTTCTTCCCCGTCCCATACGCCGCGGATTTTTACATTCTCGCCATCCTCGCGCGCCGTCCACAGCTCCTTGCCGAGGCGGGCGGCGTTTGAGGCGATGAGGCCCGACGCGGCGCCGAGGATAGCTGGCGTTGAGCGGTAATTGCGTTCAAGGCGGATGACCTTGGCGCCCGGAAAATCCTTTTCAAACCGCAGAATATTTTCAACCTCTGCGCCGCGCCAGCCATAGATCGACTGGTCGTCATCGCCGACGCAACAAATATTTTTGTGTTTCTGCGCCAGCAGCCGCAGCCACAAATATTGCGCGACATTGGTGTCCTGATATTCATCGACCAGCATATAGCGGAAACGATTTTGATATCCGGCGAGCACATCGGCGTGGTTTTGAAAAATCGTAAGGTTATGAACCAGGAGGTCGCCAAAGTCGGCCGCGTTCAGCGTCGTCAGCCGCGCCTGATAGGCTTTATAAAGACTAATCGCCTTGCCATCGGCGAAATGATAGGCCTCATTGGCGGGGACTTTGTCCGGCGTTAGTCCCCGATTTTTCCACCCGTCAATGATCATCGCCAGCCCACGCCCGGTCCATCGTTTGGAATCGATATTGGCCGCCTCAATGACCTGCTTGGCGAGGCGTGCGGTGTCGTCGGCGTCGAGAATGGTGAAGTTGGATTTCAGACCCGCAAGCTCAGCATGACGGCGCAAAATCTGCGCAGCGATGGAGTGGAATGTGCCGAGCCACTGCATGCCCTCAACCGAGGGGCCGACCAGCGCCTCTATGCGTTCCTTCATTTCGCGGGCGGCTTTGTTGGTAAATGTGACCGCCAAAATTTGCCAAGATTGCGCCCGGCCGATGAACAACAGATGCGCAAGCCGGGTCGTCAGGGCGCGGGTTTTGCCGGTGCCGGCGCCGGCGAGCATCAATACCGGGCCCTCGGTCGCGATCACGGCTGCGCGTTGTTCTTCGTTTAGGTCATCAAGGTAAGGCACTGATTTCTCAGAGTTTTCGCCAGCGCCAGGCGGCCGCGCGTGGGCCATGGCGCGCTCGGAAATCGTTTGTTTGCGGGTGGGATCGGTGCTCATCGCGATACTCTACTCAAAGGAGAACGATTCTGGAACATCCAGAAATATTCCAGTTTTCAGGAATTGCAAATCCGCCAAAGTTCAGGCCTATGGAAGACAGCTAGGGCGAGCAAACCAACGAGAAGAAGGAGGCCACGAATGGCGGGAAAATTCGAAATCTATCAGGACAAGGCGGGCGAATACCGGTTTCGGCTGAAGGCTGGCAATGGCGAGAATATCCTCGCCAGCGAAGGCTACAAGGACAAAGGCGGGGCGGAAAACGGCATCGCATCGGTGAAGAAAAACGCTGTCGAGAATGATCGGTTTGAGATCAAGGAATCAACCAGTGGAAAACCCTACTTCGTCTTAAAAGCCGCCAATCATCAGGTTATCGGTCAGTCTCAGATGTATGATTCTGCGGCGTCCGCCCAAAACGGCATACAGTCAGTAATGAACAATGCGCCGGAGGCGGCGATTGACGATCAGACCGGCTGAGAAATTGCAGTGTGATAGAAAACGCCGCCATATTGGCGGCGTTTTTTGCCGAACTGCGGCGCACGTTTCTGGTGCGGTTATGTGTAGGTAAATTGTTCGTAGCTTTTTGACCTGCTAGACTGCGGCTTAAATGCATAAACATAAATTCACTCACCGCTTAGCTTGCGACGCCGATATCGCGCAGATCATCCAGATCATGCAGGCGTCCATTGCGGAGAATATGAAGGAATTCCTGACCGAGCAGGAAATTGCCGCGGCGCAGGAAACCATGGGTCTGGATCAGACGCTGATTGAGGACGGGACCTATTTCATCATTGAAACGGTCAAAGACGGTAAAACCATTCCCGTCGCCTGCGGCGGATGGGGCAAGCGCCGAACGCTTTACGGCGGTGACCACACCAAAGGCCGTGACGATAGTCTTGCTGATCCGGCGGCGGATGCGGCGCGCATACGCGCGATGTATACCCATCCGGACTGGACGCGGCGCGGCATCGGCACGGTGTTGCTCGATCTCGGCGAGGCGGCGGCGCGCGCGGCTGGATTTAAACACATTGAACTCGGCTCAACTGTACCCGGCGAGCCGTTATATCTCGCGCGCGGTTATGTAGAATTTGACCGCGAGGCTCATCTTGGCGCGAATGGATCGGGAAACACCGTTATCCATATGCGCAAGGCGCTTTGAGCGGCCTTTGGGCTTCATGAGGCGCAAGGTCACTGGACGGCCTCATCTCGTAAATCAATACCGGTGCGCGCTTTTATCTCGTCAAGCGCGTCATCGCAGCCCTCATCGACAAAGGCCAAGTCATCGATCAAATAGCGCAATGTGTCTTTGGCTTGCGACGGGTCTTTGCTGCGCATGCTGATGGTAATTTTCGCAGCGCGCTGGTCGACAAAATAGGCGCCCGCCATATTGCGCCAGCGCACAGTGTTCGCCGTCCATCTAAATTCAGCCGTTGCTTCGGATAGCTTGTCCCCAGCCTCGTTCCAGCCCTGGATTTTAAACTCAAACGGCTCGTCCTCTTTGCCGCCGGTTGGATAAATCGACATCGTGACGACACAGACAGGTTTGTCGAATGTAATCGGTAACGGAGCGTTTAGGTAATTCAGATAGCCGGCGGAAAATTTCCCGCTGGTCGGCGCCTCATAGGTGCACATCGTGTCGTAATAGAACAGGCGCGCGCCGGTGCAAATTTGCCATGTCAGCCCTTTGCCGAACTGAACGCCGAATTTAGCAGCGTAGTCCTGGCGGATGGCCTCGCCATGCTCTCCTGGAGGCGGTTCAAATGTAATAACCGTATACGGAGGGTCTGCATCAGCAGTCTCTGCATCGGTGATGAAGGATACAACACGCGTATCGGTGGCGGGGTTTGTGTCTCCGTCCGGGTCGGGGCCAATGCCGTTTTCGTGAACCCAGCTATCGCGATGGTCGTGCGAATCGCTCGGCGCTCCATCATGCGGATGAGCTTGGGCGAGGTGCGGGGCAAGCATCAACAAAACACTGCATGCGAGCGTGATAAATGCTGATGGGCTGTTTGCCGGCTGGGTTGTTTTGCACATAATAATTCCCCCGTAATAGGATACTACTATGACCTCGCACGGCTTCCAAACACCTGTAGATGGTTGTTATATAAAGAGTCTTTGTGGATTGTCTGCGAAGGGGCTCGGCTCCGGGATGGCTTTTGCCTTATGGCGGCTTCGTATTCACGCGATTGCGATATGATATTGTGAGCCGATCCGGTTGCATTCCACGCTCAACCGATGTTGACCTGCGTATAATGAGCGCGGTTAATCGGTATCGCAAAATGGAGGGTGCAACTCGTGACTTTATTCAACCGCCTAGGTGGCGGCTGCCTTGGGCTATTTCTTCTCGGCGCCTGCGCCGATGTCGATGCGCCGGCAGCGGCGATCTCGCAAGCTGTGGCGCAAGCGGCGGCAAATACGAGCAACGAAGCAACAGCGGCCAAACGTATTGAGGCTGATGTCCTGTTTCTCGCCGACGACGCGCGTGAAGGGCGCGAAGCCGGCACAAGCGGCTATCAAGAGGCGGCGGATTATGTCTCTGCACGGATGGGTGAAATTGGACTGGAGCCGGCGGGCGCTGATGGCTGGTTTCAACAGGTGCCGTTGCGCGCCAATACGCCTGTTCTGGAAAGCGCGGAATTTTCTGTGATGAAAGCCGATGGCGATACTATCGACCTTACTCATCTTGAAGACTTCCGTGTGTTTGTATCTGCCGACCAGACGGAAATGGACATCACGGCGCCAGCGGTTTTCGTTGGCTTTGGCGTGCACGCGCCCGATCAAGGCTACGATGATTATGAGGGGCTCGATGTGAAGGGCAAAATCGTTGTCTATATAGGCGGCGCACCGGACCGTTTCGAAAGTGAACAGCGCGCGCATTATAACTCCCGTGGCGGCAAAGCCGACGCAGCCGCCAAACACGGCGCTATTGGCAGTGTCTCCTTGTTTTCCATCGCGGGTGAGAAACGGTTTCCGTGGGCGCGGTTCATCTCCAACCCAACCCGCACAGGCATGACATGGGTTCACCCGGACGGACGCGCTGAAGTGTCTGGCGCCGGTCTTAGCGGCGGCGGCGTGACGAACCCGGAGATCAGCCAGGTGCTGTTCGATGGGGCCGAGAAAACCTTCGCTGAGATCCGTGCTGAAGCCGAGGCGGAAGGCGGATCGCCGGCCGGGTTTGACCTAGCGGTGACGATCTCGATGAAGGGCTCGCAAACATCGAAAACTGTCACCAGCCCGAATGTTATCGGCCTTATTCCCGGCTCTGATCCGGATCTCAAAGATGAGTATATCGTCTTGTCCGCCCATCTTGATCATACCGGGATCAATCAAAAAAAGATCGATGCAGGCGAAGATGGGATCAATAACGGCGCCTTGGACAATGCGATCGGCGTAGCAACCATGCTTGAAGCGGCAACGCAGTTGCGTGATGTAGCGGCCGGGCGCAGCATTCTCATTCTTGCGGTCACGGCAGAAGAAAAGGGCTTGCTGGGCGCTGATTATTTTGCGCATTACCCGACAGTCGATAGCAGCGCCCTTGCTGCCGATGTCAATCTCGATATGCCGGTTGTGTTACATCCGTTTACGGATGTTATTGCTTTCGGCGCTGAGCGCTCGTCCCTAGGGCCGATTGTGCGTGCGGCGGCGGCGAAAATGGACATCGCGCTTTCGCCAGACCCGTTGCCGACGCAAAACCTTTTTGTACGGTCTGATCATTATCGGTTTGTTGAAAAGGGCGTGCCGTCAGTTTTTCTGGTCGTCGGGTTTGCCGATGGCGGCGAAGAAAAAATCAACGACTTCATCAAAAACCACTATCACAAACCAAGCGACGACACGTCCTTGCCTATTTTATATGACGAGGCGGCGCGCTTTGCAGAGGTCAACTATCTGATCGCGAAAGACCTCGCTAATGCCGAAGAACGTCCACACTGGAACGAAGGCGATTTCTTTGGCGAGTTGTTTTCCGGGAAATAGAATTCTCAGCAATGTGGAAAACGGCCCGGCAGCGCCGGGCCGTTTTTTTATTCGATTTCGTAGATCAGCGTAACGCTGGCGGTAACGCTCGACTCGCCAGCGGCCAAGGGGACAGCCGCATCGGCCGACATCTCCATGCGCGCCAGCATGGGCCGGGGCGAGGGCGCCTGCGCATATCCGTCCTGGATGGTCATCAGGCGGCCAAGACCAACGCCGGCCGCATCGGTCAGGAGTTCCGCTTTGTCCTTCGCATCCTGAACCGCATCCTTGCGCGCGGCGACATAAAGCGGTTTTGGGTCGGCAAACGTAAATGAAATGCCGCCAAGCGTGTTGGCGCCCGATTGCACGGTTTGGTCAATGACTGCGCCCGCATCGTTGAGGTTGCGCAAGCGAACCGTTAGCGTGTTCGATGCGGTGTAGCCGATAATACGTGGATTGGACCGGTTTTGTTCATAGTCGTAACGCGGGTTCACCCCGAGCCCCGATGTTTGAATATCCTTGTTTGCAACGCCTAGATCTTTCAGCTTGTCGATGGTTGCTTTCATGGTTGTAGAATTCTGGCGCAATGCGGCGGCGGCTGTGTCGCCGTCGGACTGCACGCCGATCGAGATGACGGCCATATCCGGAACCGCGCTGGCGCGGCCTTCGCCGCTGACGGTAATCGTGCGCGCTGTGTTGCTATTTTGCGCGGCAGCCTCCGGCGCGGCTGAGCACGCGGTCAGTAACGCGACGGCAGTGGCGGGAAAGAGCGCCTTTTGAATGTTCATAGATCCTCCTTGTTCGCAGGCTTAAAGAACCGCGCCCGCCGGGCGAAATCAAGGCGAAAATAAGCAGGTGGAAAGACGTATATGACAAAACTGGCGGCGCGCGTGAGATGCGGGCTTCAACGGCCAAGAGATTGCTGCTATGGGGGCGTTCCTGTTCGGGCGTTGGCCCGGCTAGGGCCTGTAGCTCAGTTGGTTAGAGCTGGCGGCTCATAACCGCTAGGTCGGGGGTTCGAATCCCTCCGGGCCCACCACGTCATTTTATTTCCGTTTAATATCATCAAGTTACAGGTAGGTTAGGCACTCCGTCCACGGAGGTTAGGCATTTTCTGGTTATGTTCTGTTCCCCAGGAGCGCGATTGCCTCATCTGCCAAGCGTCGTTGATCGGCGCCCTTTGTGTATCGCTCCGCCTCGCGCAAACTCTTGTGGCCAAGGACAGACATTATCTGATGCGCGGTTGCCCGGCGTCGGCCAATTGCCGCCCTTTCGTCATGATGCAAGCGTCGCAGTCTAGGGGATAAAACTCGGGTTCAAAATCACGGGCTATCTCTCTGGCAAATCCTTTTTCAGCAAAATCCGGATGACAACGCGCCTCACATAATTCCTCTGTTGTCATGGGAAATACGAATCTGTAAACATGTATGAAATTACATGTTTAGGAGAAAATACATGG
>JAJFFX010000035.1 GCA_021776455.1 Hyphococcus sp.
CATGCATTCGGAAAGGGTATAACGTGTGGCCCGGACGCTGTCCGGCATGATGGGTCCCTCGCCGATATCGTGACTGCCGTCAATATCCACCCAGGCCTTGACTTTTTTCAATGCCCTAAACATCCGGGTCCGGTCCACCTGTAAATCGCGGACGACAGGAAACTTGGTCATGGGTTCGAGAACGACGGGTTGCGCGATATTGTCCACCAAAGCGGTGCAAGCCTGTCGGACGCGGCCATTGATGATCATGGTGCAGGAGCCGCAGACTTCCTCAAGGCAATTGGAATCCCAGGTGATCGGGTTGACAGTCACATTGCCTTTGGTTACCGGGTCTTTCTGGATATCCTGCAGGCACGAAATGACATTAGAAAGAGGTTTGTAAGGGACCTCAAATTCCTGCCAATAGGATTTCGCTCTTGGGTTATCCTGCCGTTTTATTTTGAGTTTGATAGTTTTTTGAGTCATGGGCGTGGGCTCAATCGTACTTTCTGGGACGTGGGGTCACAAGCGAAGTGTTCACGTCCTCATAAGTGATTTTGGGTTGATTTTTTTCCAGCTGAGCGACGGTGGTTTTCAACCATTTCTTATTGTTTTCCTCGAACAGTTTCATGTACTTCAGGTGGCCTGGAGGAAAGGCGCCCTCGGCGACTTCGCCATAGTTTTTTTGCTCCAGGTAATCGATGTATTCGTGCGGATCAAAATCCGAAGGTTGGGTCAAGTCGTAGTCCGGCTTGAAGTGAGCGCCACGGAATTCGTTTCGCAACAACGCTCCCTTCGTGATGATTTTTGATAATTGAATCATACAAAACAGCTGGTTGATAAAGCTGGGAGTGGGATTAGACCAGTCGTTGGTGTCGACGCATTTAACATCCTTGAACCGAGCCTCGATGGCCTCGATGCCATCGACCGTTTTTTCCAAGGCGTCATTATTCCTCACGATCAACACGTTGCCCATCAACAGTTCACCCATTTCCTTATGTAACTTGTAAGGATTTTCACTGCCATTCATTTTGTGGATGGTTTTAAAGCGGCTGGTCCAAAATTTCTGAGCGTCGTCAAAAATGCTGGACGGAACGTCTTCCGCAGATTTGGAAAGGTTTTTGGAGTAGTTGATAACGCCGGGCGCCATCATTAGCCCGGTATAAATACAACTGAGCAGGGAGTTGGCTCCCAGCCGGTTAGCGCCGTGATATTGGCAATCCGCCTCTCCCGCCGCATACAGGCCCTGGATGGAAGTCATCTGGTTGCGGGGCGATTTTGGGTCGAGCAATCCGTCGCCGCTGGTTTCGTAATCGGTCCACAGCCCTCCCATAGAGTAATGGACGGCGGGGAAGATTTTCATCGGCACTTTGCGCGGGTCTTCGCCGGTGAACTTGGTGTAAATATCGAGAATGCCCCCCAGCCGGTCGTCCAGAAACTCTTTAGATTTGTGCGTGAGATCGAGGTAGACCATGGGATGGCCCTTGATGCCCAGTTTCTGGGTATAGACCACGTCATAGATTTCACGGGAGGCCACGTCGCGGGGAACCAGGTTGCCAAATTGCGGGTATTTTTCTTCAAGAAAGTAGTACCGTTCCGTCTCCGGGATATCGAGAGGGCCGCGCGCGTCTCCTGGTTTTTTGGGGACCCAGATACGGCCTCCTTCACCACGGGCTGATTCGCTCATGAGGCGAAGTTTATCCTGCCCTGGAATGGCGGTGGGGTGGATCTGGATAAACTCTCCGTTAGCGTATTTAGCCCCTTGCAAGTAGGCCATTGTAGCGGCAGCGCCGGTATTGACGGCAGATGCCGTGGACCCGGAATAAATCTGGCTGGGGCCTCCGGTGGCCAGTATCACCACGTCGCTTTTAAGGGTGTAGATTTCGTTGGTTCGAAGGTCGTGGATGATCGCGCCCCGGCAAACTCCCTCAGGGTCGAGCACAGCGCCTAAGTATTCGTGCCACTCCAGTTTCTCCACCTGACCGTCATGTTCATACCTGCGGATTTGCTCATCCAGAGAGTAAACCAGTTGTTGCCCGGTGGTGGCTCCGGCGAAAGCGGTGCGAGAGTAGAGAGTTCCGCCAAATCTGCGAAACGCGAGATGGCCTTCGTTGGTTCGATTGAAGGCTACGCCCATGCGGTCCATCAGGTGGATGATGGCGGGCGCCTGATGGCACATATCCCGCACCAAAGGTTGCTCGGCCAAGAAATCTCCGCCCTTGATGGTGTCGTAAAAATGATGTTCGGGGGAATCGCCTTCTCCTTTGGAGTCGATGGCCGCGTTGATGCCTGCCTGGGCGCATACGGAATGGGTACGTTTCAAGGGTTGGGAGGAAATCAGGATGACTTCGCAATTGAGCTCGCAAAGCCTCATGGCAGCGGATAATCCTGCAAGTCCTCCACCGATGATGATGATCCTGTTTTTGCGTTTTGGCATTCTTTTAACCTCCTACCGTCGGGGTCACTGAAACGGGGTCTAATGAAAATTCCAGCACGGTCGCAAAGCCAAGGACTGTCAAGGCAAGCCCTACCAGTGCGAACACGACACTTGCATTTCGCTGGGCGGTTTTTCCGATGATGATTCCCCAGGAAACGCAAAACCCCCATAGACCATTGGCAAAATGAAACGTCGCTGAAACAATACCGATCAGATAGATGATTCGCCCCGTCCAAGTTTGAAACTCGACGTTTAAAATATCGATCAAAAAAGGCGCGGCCTCAAACAGGTGCTTGCCGTACATCAATTTGGGAACGACCGTCGTTCCCATATGGTAAATGAGAAAAGCGAAAACGATTGCGCCGCTCAGCCTTTGCAGGGTGTACATCCAGTTTCGGACATACTTGTATCGAAAAGCGTTTCGTTTGCCTGAAAAATAGATATAAAAACCCACTCCAGAATGGAACAATAACGGAGCGTAAATAAAGAGAACTTCGATCCCGAATAGAAAAGGCAGGTTGTTGATGGCGTCAATACTGAGCTGATACTGTAAGGGGCCAACGGTTCTGAGGGAGTTGAGGCCTAAATGGAAAACCAGAAAAATACCGATGGGAACGATTCCCATTAAGGAATGGATTTTGAGGAGTAAATAGTGAGCCTGTTCCCTGGGGGGTGGTGCCATTAACGCGAATCCTGGATAATGGTCTTAAAAAATAGGGCGTGCAAGAAGAAAACCCCACGGCTAAATTCGTATAGCCGAATTCAGCAGAGAATCATTTTACCCAAATCTAATCACAAGGCAAGATATTTCAATTAAAAATCAAGGGATTACGATTAGATCAATGGAGGCAGACCTTCTTCCGCGATCAGAAATCGTACTCCAAAATAGGTCGTTGTTTGAAGTCAGGATCGATGGGCTTGTCCGTGGGACCGATTTTCAGGTTTTTGGGTTCCTGAACATAAAAATCGACGAATCCGCATTTTCCGCATACTTTGGGCTGAAGAGGGACTTTCTTTTCCACCCCGTGGTCTTTTCTCACAACCATGATCAACTCAAGGTCTTTACTGGTGCGTAAGTCGATATCTCCCTTGACGATGCTCTGGCCGCCGCACTTACTGCAAACATCCGTGGTGTTGGACATACTGCCTCCCGCAGGTTGGAAATCCGTGGGCTGATAAATGAGGAAAAGGAAAACGCCCTTCCCAATTTACACTAAAGTATAGCATAAATTAAGAAAGGCGCGGTCGGTCGGTGGTCTGTGGGATGCTGTTATTTGTTCAATGGCATCGTCTGCGATACGCCGTGAACCGAGGTGTAAGGGCTTCTGTTTTCTTTGGTGCGGGGAGAAGCAGGTGCTTGCAGGCCCATGTTTTCTGAATCCTGGTTGATCAACTCCCGTAATTCCTTGCCCGCATGGAAAACCGGTTTTTTTCGAAGCGGCAGATAGAGCGGCTCTCCGGTGATTGGCTTTTTGGCGACTCTGGCCTTATGTTCGTTTACGCGGAAGGAACCGAACCCTTGAACCACAACCCGACCCTCTTTTTCAAGATTGTTCATGATGGTGTCTAAAATAGCGGTTAAATATTTGTCAGCCTCTTTTTTTGAAACATTCATTCTTAAAGATAGTTTTGTGGTCAAATCGGATCGAGTCATTTGCTTGGTTCCCCCCAATAAGGAATTTATTGATAATGACAAAATAAGGGAGCAAAAATCAGGCCAAAATAAAATTATCCTTGTAAATGTATATGTTTCAAAATGTTACTTGATTTTTTGTAAAGTGCGAGGCATCAATGATTTTTGTTGTTTTATTAACAAGTGTATGAAAAAGTGACCAAATTGCGATGTTTTTTTAAGGTGGTGTGATATTTTGAATTTTCAAACGTTTTTGAGCTGGGCAGCCTTGTTTTATAAAAAAACAGATTTTTTTAAGTAAATGTTTTTAATCGTGTTAACTGATATTATTTAGAATTGATATTCTAAAGTCGAAGTAGCTTTTGCCATTTTCTGTGGGATTGTTGCTTGGCAGTCTGGAAGAAAATTTTTAAATGAGCCTTGATCTTGAAAGTTAAAACTTCTAATAAACTGTAAAAAATGCTTAATAAATTGCTGGTTTACATCACCCATCCTCATGTGGATGCTTGGAACTTTAAGCCCGAACATAAGGACATTCTGCAAGCTCAGGTTGCCGGGCTGGAGGTGACTGTTTGTTATCGCTCTGCGGATTTTCTAAAACACCTGCCAGAGGCTCGGGCGGTGGCAGTTTGGTTCTTTAAGAAAGAGTGGCTTGCGCAAGCGCCGAATTTACAACTGATTGCCACCCCGGCGGCAGGAAACGACTGGGTCGATGTTGAGCCTTCCGAGAATCTAAAAATTTCACATGGCGGCTTTCACGGCATGATGATCGCCGAATCGGTGGCAGGGGCGATTTTCTATTTTTGTAAGGCATTTTCATTTTCTCGGGCCAGGCAAAAAGAGAAGAAATGGGCGACCAAAAAAATCTCCGACCGTATTCAATCCCTGTATGGGGCAAACATCACCATTTTAGGGTTTGGAAGAATCGGCACAGTCATCGGCAAAGTGCTGAAACCGTTCGGATGTACGCTTACCGGAGTGAAACGCTCTCTCGTTCCGTCGCCGGAGTATTTCACCGAAGAGGATCGGGTGGTAACGCTGGATCAATTGCCAGAAGTCTTAAAAACCACGGATCATCTCATTTTCGTATTGCCCGGTGGCCCCGACACCCAAGGGGTTTTTACGCGGGAACACTTCAAGCACCTGTCAAAATCCTGCATTCTCTATAATGTGGGAAGAGGGAAGGTCTATAAGGATGAAGATCTCGCAGATGCCTTGAACGCCGGGGAAATCGCCGGAGCCTATCTCGACGTGTTCGAAAAAGAACCCCTGCCGCCGGAGTCTCCCTTATGGGAAATGGAAAATGTTCTCATCCAGCCGCATATCTCTGCGGCATCCCCACAGTATTTGGAGTTGTTCGTTCGGGAATTAGCTGGGAGGGTTAATTGTGGGGAGCTGGGGTGATCTTTTTACAGACTCTATATGTTATAATAATATTATAACAACTGTGGAGAGGGAATTATGGACGTTATCATACGTGAAATAGGAAATTCAAAGGGCATCATCATTCCAGCGTCTATACTGAAAGAAGCCGGTATTGGGAAGGTTGCCGACATGCGAGTGGAACATGATTGTATTATCGTGAAAGCTGGCAAGGACCCGCGAGCTGGTTGGTTGGAAGCGATTCAGAAAGATCCGCCTGATGAAGAGGAGTCTGTGTTTCTGGATGGCGTCGAGGATGAAGACCTTATAGAAGACTGGACATGGTAAAACCATCCTATCCAAAACGCTTTGGCGTGTACTGGGTCAACCTGGACCCGACAATAGGCGCGGAAGTTCAAAAAACAAGACCCTGTGTGATCTTATCTCCAGACAGCATGAATCAGGGGTTGCAAACCGTCCTCATTGCTCCAATGACAACCACCATGAAAAACTGGCCGTTTCGAGTCCCAGTGACTCACAAGAAAACCAAAGGGCAGGTGATGCTGGATCAGATTCGCACCGTCTCTAAAAAACGATTGCACAAATCCGATGGAACCGTCAGCGCGAAGGTCAAAACAGGCATTCTCGAATGCCTGAAAGATATGTTTGCGTAGAAGTGCCGTAGCTAACCGATTTCCTAGTTGAACCCATGACTCGTCAATTTAAAA
>JAJFFX010000036.1 GCA_021776455.1 Hyphococcus sp.
GTGATTATGAAGGCGATCTTGAGACCATTAAGTCGTTCTACGCGCAGGTGACGCCGAAGTTTCCCGACCGGGTAGGGACGGAGGAATAAGGCAAGAAAAAAGCTGGTAGTTTAAGCTAAGGTCGCTTATTTCGGGACAGAGATAAAGATGCTGGACGACATTCCAAGCTATTTGTTTGTCTCGAATAAGGAAAATAAGTAAGATTACTCTATGCCATTTGAACGCCATCATCCGCCGGCTTTTTGTCACCAACATGGCTTGTTTCCAGCAACAGCTTTTCAATTTGGAGAAAGCGTAGAGAATATCGGCGTTTTGGATTGTGCTGTCGAGTGTCCGCAATGCGGCGCAGTTTGTGAAGTAATATCTGGCGTTTACTCTGTCACAGTAAAAAATCAGCTCAATGTTATTCTCGATTCAAGTGTTTCGCCAGACGCGTTACAGGCTTTGCTGGACCTTGTTAGACGTGTGGAAACTGGCAACCTTTCGCCGCAGGAAGCTGATAAACAAGCAGCGAAAATATCCCCAGAACTTCGTGGGTTTTTCTCTAGAATCGATTGGTCGAATACGACAGCAACGATAGTTGGCGCGGTTCTCGCGAGTATTATTGCCTCTCGTTTTGCGCCGCAGCCAAGACCAACGCCTTAATCTTGTCGATAATTCGGTTACGATAAACTATACTCTTTCTAAAGAAGAATTGTTAAATGGCGTAGCGAGCGCACCATTCGAGTGTCAGACGTCACCTTCAACTCCTAGGCTAAAGCCGAAAAGAAACTCTTCGATACAAAACGATGCGGATGAATAGCCACGACAGAATCTTGGTTGAGTTTGTTGGGGAGGGTTCGGTGTTTTCAGCGAATCGCAAACCACTTCACTTTTGTATCTATTTATCAGGAGGCTGATGATGCCTACCCAAAAATATGGGCCGGACCCCGCATCCATTCATCCATTACCGAGTGCGCCGCAGGTCGGATTTCTAAAGCCGATAGTCGACCACCCAATGATCGAGATTGGCGACTACACCTATTATGACGATCCGGCGGGGCCGGAAAATTTCGTTGAGCGCTGCGTGCGTTATCATTTCGAGCATATCGGCGACCGTCTCGTCATCGGTCGCTTCTGCGCTATCGCGGCAGGGGTGGAATTTATCATGAACGGCGCCAATCACGCGATGGACGGGTTTTCGACCTACCCGTTCCCAATCTTTGGCGAAGGTTGGGAGGACGCCGACATCGACTGGGCGAAGGGCGCACGCGGCGACATTGTGATCGGCAACGACGTATGGATCGGGACCGGCGCGACGATTATGCCGGGCGTAACAATCGGTGACGGCGCGATTATTGGCGCCAAGGCGGTGGTCGCCAAAGACGTTCCGGCTTTTGGCATAGCCGCCGGCAATCCGGCGAAGATCCGCAAATATCGCTTTCCGGAAGAAACCATCGACCGGCTACGCGCTATCGCATGGTGGGACTGGCCCGCCGCGAAAATCACCGCCAATCTCGCCGCGATCCGCGGCGCAGACATCGCGGCGCTGGAGGCGGCGTAGCGCTCAAGACGGCCTCATAAACCTGCTGTTAGCGCTAATCCGCCGTTATCGCCGCGCCGCCAATTTTCTCCAGACCATTCACTTGGCGATATTTTACTTGCCGTACCCAGCGGGAGGCAGTAGGTGAAAAACATCGCTCCTTACCGCGTGGTGACGCTCTTGGAATTGCTAGAACATAACGCAGAAGCGTTCTGCCGCCTTTCGTCGCTAATGGGTCAGCTAATGGTGGGGCTGCGGGTGAATTTTCGCGGCACGCTTGATGGGGTCGCATCGCTCGGCGAATTGCAACGAGAGGCTCAACGGCTAGGGCTTTCAACTACGACGAAGCAGCTTCAACGGATATATGATTCCATCGAGTCCGGCACACCACCGGAAACGATCTCTAAGCTTGTCGAGGAGGCATATCTCCGCCTTCTTGATGAGATTGAAGAACGTATTTTCGTAGCCATTCCATCTGAGATGACAGATGTTTACCGACAAAGTGAGCCGCCGTTCGGTATCTCCGCGGAGAACGCGTTTCCTCTCGCAACTGGGGACATTAGCGAGGCAGCGAAATGCCTAGCGCTAGGGCGCTCTACGGCTTCTGTTTTCCATTTGATGCGTGCAATGGAAATAGCCGTTCAGGCGCTTTCGGCCAAACTGGGCGTCACGAAGGTTGAAAAGGAATGGGGGAAGCTCTTAAGCGACATTACATCCGCCATTGAATCAATGCCCAAAGGCAGCGCGCGCGATGAATGGTCGGAAGCGCGCACCCATCTCTATCACGTCAAGCAAGCGTGGCGAAATAACACCATGCACCCAAAGCAAACTTATACTCTTGAAGAGGCGCAAGCCATTTATGATGCTGTAAGGGTCTTTATGACCGATCTGGCTTCCCTTGTTTCGTAAGGGCTTCATCTAATGCGCGCTCAAACTTTTCCTCTGCCTCTGTGAGGTCGAGTTCGCCATCGGCCTCTAACTCGCGGGCGACCTTTCGAAACTGGTCCGACTGCTTCTTGTCCGTTACCGGGGTTAGTTTCGGCTTCCTTGCGGCCATGAGTATCCTTCTTTCCATGAGAAAGCGGGCCCTTTGCTACGAGTTGTTTGATAGGTGAGGCGCTTTCCTGATGCGCCTCTTAGCACATTGTCGGCGCGTTCGATATCGTCAACGCCCAATGCGATCCGGTTGGAATAGCGGAAATCAAATTCAGCCATGTAGCGGTGCAGGTGGCGCTTGTCGCAATGCTGGTAGACGCCGCGCATACCGCGTTTGAAGATTGAGAAATATCCCTCGATGGTATTGGTGTGAATGGTCACGTCTTCCCGTTTGACGTATTCGTCTTTTGAGTGCGCAACGACGCCATGATCTGAAAAATTCCAGCCAATCCCTTTGTAGTGAACGGCTTCGTCGGTCATAAGTCGCGCCTCGCGAGAGATGTTCTCGCTTAGGATCGGCGCAATGGTAGTTACTCTGAGATCATCGACAACGTAGCTGCGGACCTGACCGCTTTTACGATCAACCAGCGATAGAACCTTATTCATTTGTCCCGAACGCTTCGCGCAAGTTGGCGACGGCTTTTGTTTGTCGCGACCGATGAAAGTTTCATCGACTTCGACAGGGCCGCCTTGCGAGCCAAACGGCGCCAGAATGCCAAGGCGCATCGCCTCGCGAATGCGGTGGGACAGAAACCAAGCGGTTTTGAGGGTGACGCCGAGCGCCCGGTGAAGCTGGTTTGAGCTGATGCCCTTCTTGCTGCCGACCATCAGGAAAATCGCCTGTAGCCAAACACGCAACGGCAGATGCGAGCTTTCGAAAATGGTCCCAACCTTGACGGTGAAGGGCTTGCGGCACTGGTAGCATTTGTAGGTGCCGATCCGGGTGGACTTACCCTTAAGCGCACCGATGCGCTCCACGCCGCCACAATGGGGGCAGATTGGACCATCCGGCCAAATCCGGGCCTCAACGTAGCGATATGCTGCTTTTTCGTCGTGGAAGTGTTTTGCGCTTAATACGGACATAATGGTTATCTCCTTGATAACCATTATATAATCATTAAAATGGGTACGTCAAGTATAACATTGCCATTCACTTGCCAAAAGAACAAAAAGGGAATACAGAACAAAAGATGAACACATAAAGGAACATGGCTATGGAAAACGAAACCTTGCGTGATGTCGTCGGACTCGGCGTACTCTTAATGGTCATCGGCGCGGCGCAGCTTTGGGGCGTGCTTTTGGGGGCGTGAAGCCGCGCGCGCGATTTCTTTCAGGTCACTTTCGGGAGCTGCAGGCCTTATGACGGGGCGCTTTATCCACCTCCATTTGCATTCGGCCTATTCGCTGTCCGAAGGGGCGATCCCGGTCTCGCGGCTCAAGGATTTGTGCCTGGAGGCGGGCATGCCGGCGGCGGCGGTAACCGATACCAATAATCTGTTCGGCGCGCTGGAGGTCTCAACCACGCTCGCCGGCGCCGGTATTCAGCCGATCATCGGCATTGAACAGGCTTTCGCGGCGGCGGATTTCTCACTGCCTCTGGCGCGCGGCGCGCGCCATCCCGGGCTTGTCCTGTTAGCGCAATCGGAGGCCGGCTACAAAAATCTCCTCAAACTGACCAGCGAAGCGTTTTTAATCTCTGCTGATGAGGAGGGGGCGTGTTCGGCGCTGGCGCGGCTGGAAGGGTTTTCCGACGGGCTGATTTGCCTGACCGGCGGTTATGACGGCCCGGTCGACCGGTTATTGCGCGAGAACCGCCATGCGGATGCGCGCGCTGCTCTGGTGCGGCTGGCCGCGATGTTTCCAAACCGGCTTTATGTTGAGGTGCAGCGTCATAAAGAGCGCAGCAGCGAGAGCGTCGAGGCGGGCCTGCTTAATCTTGCCTATGCGCTCGACCTACCGCTGGTCGCGACCAACGAGCCGTTTTTTCCGTCCCCTGATGATTACGAGGCCCATGACGCGCTGTTGTGTATTGCTGACGGCGCCTATGTGCATCAGGATGAGCGTCGCCACGCAACGCCGGATCATTATTTCAAGACCGCCGACGAGATGACTACGCTGTTCCGAGATTTGCCGGAAGCGATTGAAAACACTGTCGAGATCGCGCAGCGCTGCGCGTTTCGCCCGCGTTTTCACGACCCAATTTTGCCGCGCTTTGTGAAGGTGGGCGACGATGAAGCCGAGGGGCTAAAGGCCGAAGCGATGGAGCTGGAGCGCCAGGCCCGAGAAGGTCTGAAGGAGCGATTAAAAACCATCACCCTGGCGGCCCCGGAAGAAGACTATTGGGCCCGGCTCAAACGCGAACTTGAAATCATCAATCGCATGGGTTTTCCCGGCTACTTCCTGATTGTCGCCGACTTTATCAAATGGGCCAAGACCGAGGATATTCCGGTCGGCCCCGGCCGCGGGTCCGGCGCTGGCTCGGTCGTCGCCTGGGTGTTGACCATCACCGATCTCGACCCGTTGCGGTTCGGGTTGTTATTTGAACGCTTCTTAAATCCCGAGCGCGTCTCGATGCCGGACTTCGATATCGATTTCTGTCAGGACCGGCGCGATGAAGTGATCCGCTATGTGCAGGAGAAATATGGCCGCGACCGGGTGGCGCAGATCATCACTTTCGGAAAGTTACAGGCGCGTGCGGTGTTGCGCGATGTCGGGCGCGTCCTGAACATGCCGTTCATGCAGGTCGACCGGATATGCAAGCTGGTGCCCAATAACCCGGCCAATCCGGTAACGCTCGCAGAGGCGCTGGAAACCGAACCACGGCTCAAGGAAATGCGCAAAGAAGAGGCCTCGGTTGCAGCGCTGATCGAAAAGGCGTTGCGCCTTGAGGGGCTATACCGCCATGCATCGACCCATGCGGCCGGCGTCGTCATCGCTGATCGCCCGCTGCAAGAGCTGGTCCCGCTCTATCGCGACCCGCGCTCGGACATGCCCGCGACCCAGTTCAACATGAAATGGGTGGAGCCTGCGGGGCTGGTGAAATTTGACTTTCTCGGCCTCAAGACCCTGACGGTGATTGACCGTGCGGTGCGATTTGTCGCCAAACGCGGCGTGACGCTCGATATGAGCGCTATTCCAGTCGATGACGCCGCTACATTTGAAATGCTGGGCGAGGGCGCTGCGGTCGGCGTCTTCCAGCTTGAAAGCGCCGGTATGCGCTCGACGCTGCGCGCGATGAAACCCGATACGTTGGAGGATATCATTGCGCTGGTCTCGCTCTATCGGCCGGGGCCGATGGAGAATATCCCGACCTATATTGAGCGCAAGCAAGGTATTCAGGACCCGGACTATCTTCACCCGATGCTGGAAGAGGTGCTGAAGGAGACTTATGGGGTTATCATCTATCAGGAACAGGTGATGCAGATTGCCCAAATCCTGTCTGGCTATTCGCTCGGCGAGGCTGACCTTCTGCGGCGCGCCATGGGCAAGAAGAAAAAAGAGGAGATGGACAAGCAGCGCAAGCGCTTTGTTGACGGCGCGGCTGAAAACGGCGTCGAAAATAAGAAAGCGTCGTCGATTTTTGATCTTGTTCAGAAATTTGCCGGCTATGGCTTCAACAAATCACACGCAGCGGCATACGCCTATATCGCCTATCAGACCGCGTGGCTGAAGGCGAACTATCCGGCGGAGCTGCTTGCTGCGTCGATGTCGCTCGACCGCGCCAATACCGACAAGCTTTCGGTGTTTTTAAAAGAAGCACGGCGCACAGAAGTTGAGGTTCGCCCGCCGCATATCAATCATTCCGAAGCCGATTTTTCCGTCAAGGATGGCGCTATTGTCTATGCGCTGTCAGCGGTCAAGAACGTCGGCGAGGCGGCGATGGACCATATTGTCGAACGCCGCCGGGAAGGCGGGCCGTTTACCGATTTGATGAATGTCGCCGAGCGGGTAGATCTGAAAGCCGTCGGTAAGCGTGCGCTTGAAAGCCTCGCTAGAGCCGGCGCCTTTGACGGGCTTTGTGCGATGCGGCCCCAGGCGCTCGGCGCGGCGGATTTGCTAATCCGCTTTTCCGCCCAGATCGCCGAAGAACGCAACAGCGACCAGGGCGGCCTGTTTGCGATTGATGCAGCGCCTGAACTCGCAAAACCCAAATTGCCGATTGTTGAGGACTGGATCCCGCAAGACCGGCTTGATCAAGAACGCGCAGCGATAGGGTTTTATTTCAGCGGTCACCCGCTAGATGAATATGAGCGCGAATTGAAACGGCTCAATATTGTGTCTTATGCAGAAGCGATTGAGCGTGCGCGGTCGTCAGGCCGGGCCGCATTTCAAATGGCTGGCGTCATCCGCACGGTGCGCATGCGGCGGTCAAAAACCGGCAAACCATTTGCCTGGATTGAACTTTCCGATGCAACCGGCGAGTTTGAAGTCACGGCGTTTTCCGAGACCTTGAATTCCTCCCGCGACCTGATGGAGGCTGGAACGCTGGTCTTGATTTCGGCAAGCGCGGAGGATCGCGACGGCGATATCCGCTTTACCTGCGAAGGCATGCGCAACCTCGATATCGCCGCCGCCGCCGCGGTTTCGCAACTGCGCGTTGCGGTCACCTCGCAGGCCGCGCTGGAAGGCGTCAAAAGGCGCCTCGCCGCGGTTAAACCCGCCAGCCAGAATGAGCGTGGCGCGATCATCCTCGCCATGCGCCTTGGCGGGTCGGGCCGTGAGGTTGAGATCACCTTGCCGGACAAAACTGTGTGCACGCCCGCAGCGCGCGGCGCCTTGAAAGGCATCGAAGGCGTGGTTGACGTCGAACTTGTGTAGTGGGGCTCGGCCTGGGGGGAGCCAGTTCAGCTCGTGACGGCCCTGTAGCCTTCATCGGGCGGTTATTTCAGTAGGTTTATCGATGCTGCGCTTGCACAGGCGCTAAAGAGGGCGTATAGGCCGCGCCATCTCACACGCGGCGCTTTCCTCAGTGGCCGCCCGGGTTTTTGTATCCGGGATGGTTGACCAGCGTCGCGGCGGAAAAACTGAAGGAGTTACTGCAGATGGCGCTGCCAGAATTTTCTATGCGCCAGCTTTTGGAAGCTGGCGTGCATTTCGGTCACCAAACTCACCGCTGGGACCCGAAGATGAAACCTTACATCTTCGGCGAACGCAATGGTATTCACATCCTTGATCTGTCGCAAACCGTACCGCTCCTGCATCAGGCGCTGGTTAAGATCCGCGACGTCGTCGCTGGCGGCGGGCGCGTGCTATTTGTCGGCACCAAACGTCAGGCGCAACAACCGGTGGCGGAAGCCGCCTTACGGTGCGCGCAATATTATATGAATGTGCGCTGGCTTGGCGGCACGCTGACAAACTGGGAAACGATTTCTGAATCGATCCGCCGTCTGAAAAGTTTCGAAGAGAGCCTGGCGGCTGAAGCCTCTGGTCTCAATAAAAAAGAGTTACTCGACCTGACCCGCCAGCGCGATAAGCTGGAAGCGTCGTTAGGCGGCATTCGCGATATGGGCGGCCTGCCGGACATTATTTTTGTGATCGACGTTAAGAAAGAAGCGATTGCAATCAGCGAAGCAAAAAAACTAGGCATTCCGGTTGCCGCTGTCGTCGATACCAATTGTGCTCCGGACAATATTGACTACATCATCCCCGGCAATGACGACGCCTCGCGCGCAATTTCGCTATACGCCAACCTCGTTGCCGATGCGGTGATTGATGGCATTGGAGAAAGCCAGGCAGCTTTGGGGATTGATATCGGCGCAATGGAAAATGCGCCGGCGGAACCCGCGCTGGCTGAAACACCGGCGGAAGCGCCAAAGGCTGAGGCCGCAACCGATACGGATGCGTCCGCCCCGCCGCCGGAGCAGCTGGCAAGCGCCTGAGCTTTCGGGCGAGCCTATCAACGATGCGAACCGGCGCTGTCGCGCCGGGTACGCATGGCGCTACATTAAATTGCGAGGACGGCTCGATTTTGTGAGCCTCACGAACTGAATTAGAGGAGCATACCGGATGACGGGCATAACTGCCGCAATGGTAAAGCAGCTGCGTGATAATATTGGCGCAGGCATGATGGACTGCAAGACAGCATTGATGGAAGCCGATGGCGATATGGAAGCCGCTATCGACTGGCTGCGTAAGAAAGGTCTAGCAAAAGCCGCCAATAAAGCTGGCCGCACCGCCGCGCAAGGTCTTGTCGCTGTGGGCGTGGAGCAAAATGGCGCCGGCGCCATTGGCGTTACCGTTGAAGTTAACTCCGAGACCGACTTTGTCGCACGCAATGAAGTTTTTCAAAATATGGTCGCAAATATTGCGCAGACTGCAATCGGTGTTGGCGGCGATTTTGAAAAGCTCCGCACGGAGATATATCCGGGCGAAGAAAAATCTGTTGACGAGCATATCGTTGCGATGGTTGGCAAGATAGGCGAGAATATGGCGCTGCGTCGTGCCGCAGGCCTTAGCGTTGCTGAGGGTGTGGTTGCAGCCTATGTTCATGGTCAAGTTACGCCCGGTGCGGGGAAAATCGGCGTCATTGTCGGGCTGAAGTCATCCGGCGACAAGGCTAAGCTCGAAGCGCTCGGCAAGCAGATCGCGATGCATGTGGCGGCGGTTCGCCCGCTGGCGGGCCGGATAGATGAACTTGACGCCGCTGTTGTTGAACGCGAAAAAAATATCCTCGCCGACCAGGCGCGGGCATCCGGCAAGCCAGAAAATATTATTGAGAAGATGGTCGAAGGCCGACTGCGCAAATTCTACGAAGAATCTGTGTTGCTGGAGCAGGTTTTTGTCATCGATGGTGAAACTAAGGTCGCCAAGGTGATCGAAAATACTGCCGCAGAAATCGGCGCGCCGATTGAGTTTGTAGGTTTTGAGCGGCTGGAGCTTGGCGAAGGGGTCGAGGTTGGCGGCGACGAAGACTGACCCGGCGGCGGGCGCACACCTCGTGGCGGCCAAGCCAGGAAGGGCTGAAACAGGACAGGCTAGCCGGCGCGCACCGGAATTGTCAGGGCGGTGCTTTTTGTGGCTGATCGACGTCGGTGATGTTTCATTTTCAAACGGACAGCGTACTCTATAGCTGTCCGGCGATAATCGAAAGCAGTGTCAATGACCAAGGCGCCCGAAGCTTCAAACGCGTCCGCTCCCAAGTATAAGCGGGTTTTGCTCAAAATTTCCGGCGAAGCGCTTATGGGGCCGGGCGATTACGGCATCGACAACCCAACTGTTGATCGCATTGCCGGTGAGATAAAAGACGCCCAAAGCCTTGGCGTTGAGCTTAGCCTGGTGATTGGCGGCGGCAACATCTTCCGTGGTATTTCGACCGCCGCAGATGGCATGGAGCGCGCCAGCGCCGACTATATGGGCATGCTGGCGACGGTGATGAATGCGCTGGCGATGCAAAACGCGCTGGAGCGGATGGGGGTCTATACAAGGGTTCTGTCGGCGATTGAGATGACGGCGATTTGCGAGACCTATATCCGCCGCCGCGCGCTGCGCCATCTGGAGAAAAGGCGAATTGTGATTTTTGCAGCCGGCACTGGCAATCCGTTCTTCACCACCGATACAGCCGCCGCGCTGCGGGCCGCAGAAATGAAATGTGACGTCCTGTTAAAAGGCACCCAGGTCGATGGCGTCTATACCGCCGATCCGAAACTCGACCCCACAGCCGAACGCATCGAGTCGCTGACCTATCACGACGTCCTGTCGCGCGACCTTAAGGTCATGGATCAGGCCGCGATATCATTGACCCGTGAGAGCGGCATCCCCATCGTCGTCTTCCCGATTGGAGAAACCGGCGGTATCGTCGGCGCACTGACAGGCGCCGGGACATCGACGATAATCTCTGATAATTAGCAACAAAGCTCAGATTTCGCCGTAATTTCAGGCTATAAGGCCGATAGGAGAAGAAACGCCATGAGCACCGACGGAATTGACCTGAAAAACCTTCGCAAGCGTATGGATGGTACGATCTCGGCACTAAAGACAGAATTTGGCGGGCTCCGCACCGGCCGCGCCAGCGTCAGCCTGGTCGAGCCCATAAATGTCAATGCGTATGGTTCAAAAATGCCGATGAGCCAGGTCGGGACGATCAGTATCCCGGAGGCGCGCATGATCACCATTCAAGTCTGGGACAAGGGTCTGATTGGGGCGGTCGAAAAGGCCATTCGCGAATCCGGCCTTGGCATCAACCCGGTCGTGGACGGCGTTACTGTGCGCATTCCGATTCCGCCGCTGACGGAGGAGCGCCGCATCGAGCTGGCTAAGATTGCTGCGAAATATACCGAGCAGGCGCGGATCGCGATCCGTAATGTGCGCCGCGACGGTATGGAGGCGATCAAGAAGGCGGATGGAATTGGCGAGGACGAGCAGAAAAAACTTCATAGCGAGGTACAAAAGCTGACCGACGAAATGGTCAAATCGGTTGATGACGCGCTGGTGGCGAAAGAAGCCGAAATCATGCACGTCTGATGGTTGACCATGGATATAAATTGTCGCTGCTATTGGGTGTTAGCGTCCAGTCCGATAGCGGGATTGGTAGGGGCGCGGGAGTAATGGATTTGTCGCGATGAGCGCGTCATCAGTTTCATCAGAAGACGCGAGAATGGTTTGCGCGCGCGCGCGCGCGCCGAAACATGTCGCCATCATTATGGATGGGAATGGGCGTTGGGCAAAAGCGCGCGCCCTACCGCGGTCGGCGGGGCATCGCGAAGGCGTTGAGGCGGTGCGCCGCGCGGTTGAGGCGGCGCGTGATTTGAATCTTGAATGTCTGACATTGTATTCTTTTTCGACCGAGAACTGGCGCCGGCCCGCGGGCGAGGTGCGGGATTTAATGGGGTTGTTAAAACAGTTCATTATTGTTGATCTGCCGCGTCTGAAGGAAGAAGGCGTGTGCGTCCGTATTATCGGCGACCGCAAAAATCTGACTACTGATATCAGAGCGCTGGTCGGCCGGGCAGAAAGCGAAACCCGGGAAAACACCAAATTCACTTTGCAGATCGCTTTTAACTATGGCGGCCGCGATGAAATTGTTCGCGCTGCGCGCGCCGCTGGCGAGGCCGTGCTGAGAGGTGATCTGAGACCGGAAGATATCAACGAAAGAGTGTTCAGTGCGTTCCTGGACACGGGCGCCGCGCCGGAACCGGACCTTGTCATTCGCACCAGCGGCGAGAAGAGAACCTCCAACTTCCTGATCTGGCAAGCAGCCTATGCGGAGTATGTTTTTGTCGACACCTTGTGGCCGGACTTTAATGCTGAAGTCTTTAGCGCGGCGATAGAAGAATATTGTGGCCGCGAGCGCCGTTATGGCGGTGTTGGCGGATCGGCCAGATGACTAATCTGGCGCCGGCGGCGGAAAAATTAGACACCAGAACGCCGCCCTCCACACGGTCGCTGTTAATGCGTTTCGCGTCGGCCATACTGCTTATTCCGGTGGTCCTTGGCGCTATCTATATCGGCAGATGGGTCTTCGCGGCGCTGGTCGCTCTTTTGTGTCTGATGATGATTTTCGAATGGACCCGCATGGTCGAACAGCGCGAGTTTAGCACCAGTTTCTTCGCTCTTGCGGGCGGCGCTATTATAGCCTTGTTGGCTGCGATGGTTGGCGCCTATGGCGTTGCATTCGTCATTGCGCTGATTGGCGGGCTTGGGGCTTTTGTTCTCTCACGCCGCGATGCGCGGCTTGGTTTTTGGTCGGCGTTTGCTGCTCCTTATCTCATCGCGCCTTGTATCGCGCTGATCTGGTTGCGTCTTAGCACCGGCGAGGGGCTAATCCTGTCGCTTATGTTGTTTGTGACGGTTTGGGCGGCTGATACAGGTGCCTTTTTATTCGGCAAGGCGATTGGCGGACCGAAGATCAGCTATGCGCTGTCGCCGTCTAAAACCTGGGCGGGCATTGGCGGCGGCATTGTTGGTGGAGCACTCGTCGGGGCTGTTGCCGGGTTTTTCCTTATCGGCGGCGATGCGGTCATCTTAAGCCTGCTTGGGGGCGCTGCTCTTGGCGCGGCCTCGGTATTAGGCGACCTTGCGGAATCGGCCTTCAAACGAAATTTCGGCCTTAAGGACATTTCGGGATTCATTCCTGGCCATGGCGGCGTACTGGATCGGTTGGACGGGATGATTTTCGCGACTGTAGCGATGACGGGCGGCTACTTTCTCTATATGCTGCTTACAAAAGTACCGGGGTAGGGGTCGATAGGGTGACGGAAAACAGCGCAAGCGAGCGACCGCCTGGCGGGCCGCGCAGGATCACTATTCTTGGATCTACAGGCTCGGTGGGTGTTTCTACGCTCGATCTCCTGGACTTCGCTTCCGCTCGAGGTGAAGCTCAGATTGAAATCGAGGCGTTGACCGCGAACCGCAATGTTGAAGCGCTAGCCGCGCAGGCGCGTAAATTCAAACCCAAATTTGTTGCTGTTGCGGACCCGACGCTTGGCGATGATTTGCGCGCAGCAGTTGCCGGTCTTGATATCGAAACTGGCGCAGGAGCGGCAGCCATCGAGGAGGCCGCTGAACGCGACGCCGATTGGGTGATGGCGGCGATTGTCGGCGCTGCCGGGCTTGGGCCTACTTTGAAAGCGGCGGAGCGCGGCGCCGCAATTGCGCTCGCGAATAAAGAATGTCTGGTTTGCGCCGGCGATATCGTCACCGCGGCGATTGAAAAATCTGGCGGCGTATTGTTGCCCGTCGACAGCGAGCACAATGCGATTTTTCAGGTCTTTGATTTTGAACGGCCCAATCGGATTTCCCGCCTTATTCTGACTGCATCGGGGGGGCCGTTCCGAACCTGGCGGAAAGAGGAGATGGCCAAGGCGACCCCGGCGCAGGCCGTCGCTCATCCGAACTGGTCAATGGGTGCAAAGATCTCGGTCGATTCCGCGACGATGATGAACAAGGGATTGGAACTGATTGAAGCGGCCCATATCTTCCCTATCCCACATGAGCATATCGAGATTCTGGTTCACCCGCAGTCGGTTATTCACTCGATGGTCGAATATGTCGACGGCTCTGTTCTGGCTCAGCTCGGGACGCCGGATATGCGAACGCCGATTGCCTCAACGCTTGCATGGCCGGATCGAATGCCCAGCCCAAGTGCTAAGCTAGACTTCGCGAATATATCGAAGTTAACCTTTGAAGACCCTGATTTAGAACGATTTCCAGCCATACGTTTAGCTCGTGAGGCAATTGCCACGGGTGGAATTATGCCAGCGACTCTAAACGCGGCGAACGAAGTTGCAGTCGCCGCATTCTTAAACGGCGACATCAAATTTCTTGATATTGCCGCAATTTCCGAGCAGGTACTTGATGAGGTTGGCCGGCAGATAAATCCAACGGCGCTGAAGACGCTTGAAGAGGCGATTGCAGCTGACGGTCAGGCGCGCCGGCTGGCGGAAATTAGTGTGGCAGCTAAAGTAGCCGCGTAAAAGCTGCGCAAATTAAGGTAGAGTTCAGCGACTGGCATGGAACTACAATCACTCATCATATTACCGATAACGATTGCCGCCTTTCTGGCGTTGTTGATGATCATCGTGTTCGTTCATGAATATGGTCATTTCTCGATGGCGAGATTGCTGGGTGTTCGCGTCGATATATTTTCGATCGGGTTCGGCAAGCCTATACTGCAATGGGTTGATCGCAAGGGGACGCAATGGCGTATCGCGGCGTTGCCGCTTGGAGGGTATGTCAAATTTTTCGGTGACCTAAATGCGATCTCACAAGCATCGCCTGATGTTGCTGCGAAGACCAGCGGGCCTGCGACGACTCAGTTTCCACGGCCGGGCGACGCCGATGAGATTGCCCATGGCATGACTGCGAAAGAGCGCGCAGTGTGTTTTCATTTTAAACCCGTTTGGGCGCGGGCCGCTATTGTCGCCGCTGGACCAATCGCTAATTTTATCCTCGCGATCGCGATTTTTGCCGCCTTATTTGCGGCCTTTGGGCGGCCATATTCCGAACCTGTAGTCGGTTCGGTGCTGACCCCTTCTGCCGCCCAGGAAGCGGGTGTTTTGCCTGGAGATCGGATTTTGGCGGTCAATGGCCGCTCGATCCAGAAATTCAGGCAAATTCAGGATGCGGTGCTGTTGAGCAGCGGCGATCCAATGGGGGTGCTGGTGTTGCGCAGCGGCGCCGAAGTCGAGCTGACCATTGTGCCGACCCGCGCTGAAAAGGAAGATCGCTATGGCAACCCAATTGAAGTCTGGCAACTCGGCATAGGCGGCGATCCCAATGCCTATGGGTTTGAGAAATACGGATTTTTCGGCGCGATCCGCGAAGGAGTGAATGAGCTCTGGCGGGTTTTGAGCGTCACGACCCGGTTTTTGGGTAAAATCATTGCCGGGAAAGAGGATGCTAAGCAGCTTGGCGGGCCGATTAAAATGGCTCAATATGCCGGACAATCGGCTATGTCCGGCTTTGATCAAGCGGGAAATAACCAAAATCCGGGATTCGGGACCATGCTGAAGGCCAGCCTGGTCGATTTTATCTCTCTTGCGGCGTTTGTATCGGTGTCAATCGGTTTCTTGAATATTTTGCCGGTGCCGGTGCTCGACGGCGGCCATCTATTGTACTACGCCTATGAGGCGATTGCTGGACGGCCGCTGGGGGCGCGAGCGCAAGCGGTCGGTTTTCGAGTGGGCATCGTCTTGCTGGCGTCGCTCATGTTTTTTGTTACGTGGAACGACATCAATAATCTGATTTCGTCTATCAGCTAGGGCGTCGGCATGAGTTTGAATGGGTTGGGGGGCGGCGCAGGTCGCGCTATATTTATTTTTGCAATTTTAATGGCGGGCTTTGCCAGCAGCGTTAGCGCTCAAGCGCCGGCGGCGCCTGCCTCCTCTTCGGCTTCACAGCCGGCGCCGATTATTCAAGGCATTCTCGTGCGTGGCAATCAGCGTGTTGAGGCGGGAACGGTTACTTCCTACCTGCCGTTACAGCCTGGCATGCCTGCGGATCCAGAGATTTTGGATCTATCACTCAAGACGCTTTTCAATACCGGGCTTTTTTCTGACGTGGCGCTAGAGATGCAGGACAATGGCAACCTGCTGATCGACCTCAAAGAAAATCCGATTGTCAATCGGGTGATCCTTGAAGGCAACCGGCGGGTTAAAGAAGACAAAATCACCGAAGAAATTCAGCTCGCGCCGCGCACCCTCTATACGCGCTCAAAAGTGCAGTCCGATGCACAGAGGATAGTTGAGCTATATCGCGCGAAAGGACGCTTTGCAGCGTCTGTGACGCCAAAAGTTACGCCGCTGTCGCAAAATCGTATTGATGTCATTTTCGAAATTGACGAAGGGCCCAAAACTGGAATTGCAAAAGTTAACTTTGTCGGCAACCACATTTATTCAGATATAGAATTGCGCGGCGTTATCTTGACCAAGGAAAGCCGCTGGTGGCGGTTTTTTACCAGCAACGATAATTATGATCCTGACCGTCTGGAATTTGAGCGCGAACTTTTACGCAAGCATTATGGTCAGAACGGATATGCAGACTTTTCAGTGATTTCCGCTGTTGCCGAACTGACCCCGGACCGCAAGGATTTTTTCATCACTTTTACCGTTGAAGAAGGTCCGCAATACACGGTCGGCGAAGTTCGCGTGAAAACGACACTTGCAAAGCTTGATGGGGGCATTCTTGAGCGATATGTCCCGATCAGATCCGGTGCGATATTTGACTCCGAAAAGGTTGAAAGCTCAATTGAATCAATAACTTTCGCTACGGGCTCAACAGGGTATGCATTCGTCGATGTCAACCCCCGCCTAAGCCGGCATGCTGACACTAACACGATGGATATCACCTTCGAAGTGAATGAGGGCCCACGAGTTTATGTTGAACGCATAAACATTAAAGGCAATACGCGTACGCTCGACAAGGTTATCCGCAGGGAGGTTCGCATAGCTGAGGGCGATCCGTTCAATCGCGTGCTTGTTGATCGTTCGCGCGCGCGCGTGCGTTCGTTGGGCTTCTTCAGCGAAGTTGAGGTCGAGGAAAAGCCAGGATCAGCGCCGGACCGGACCGAACTTGATGTTACCGTGCAGGAACAGGCAACTGGCTCGTTCAGTATCGGCGTTGGCGTTTCTTCTACCGAGAACTTTATTGTCGATTTCTCGATCGAAGAGCGAAACCTTATGGGTCGCGGACAGCTGTTGCGGTTCCGCGCGCAGGCAAGCTCGCGCACCAGGCAGGTCAATATTCAGTTTACCCAACCTTATTTCCTGGGTCGTAATGTGGCTGCGGGCATCTCAGCTTTTAATCAGCGAACAGATTTTCGTGAGTCAGGGTTTATCAGAAACCGAATTGGCTTTGGTTTAAATTCCGGCTTTCAGATTTCTGAATATGGTCGCGGCGGTCTGAACTATCAGTTTACTAATGATGATGTCCGCATTGACAGTCTGTCCCAGCAAACGCTTGGCAGCGGCGACGATCCATTATCGGTCCTCATCCCTGGAGCGACGCCGATTTCTGTGGATATGGTGACTCAGAACGCTCAAGAATTCCAAATCGTCACAGCTACGCTCTGTGATTTCATTATACAGTCGCTGTCGCCAACCTGTCAGTCGCGCGGTGATTTCGTGACGTCGTTGGTCGGCGCTTCGATTTCTTTCGATAAGAGAAATGATCCCTTTAAACCGACCCGTGGGTGGCGTGCGGTCTTGGCTGCGCGGTTCGCCGGACTGGGCGGAGACGTTAATTATTACCAAACGGAAGTCTCCGGCGCGTATTACCATCCGTTGATTGGCAAATTTGTAGGCGTTTTGAAGGGCCGGGCCGGATATATTGACGGGTATGGCGGTGATGATGTGCGGCTTTCGGACCGATTTTTTGAGGGCGCATCATCGTTTCGCGGATTTGAAGTTGCCGGCGTTGGTCCGCGCTTCCTGACCCGTTTTGACACTACCACCAACCGCCCAGATGGCCAGTCGATTGGGGCCAAAGCGTACGCAATTGGCACTGCAGAAATCTTACTGCCTTTGCCATTGCCGAAAGAATATGGCATTCGAGCGGCGTTGTTTAGTGATTTTGGTACCGTCGGGCTGGTTGATGAGGCGACAAAATTTATCAATGGAGATCCGTCATTCTTCTTGGACGTGCCGGTGTTTGATGAAAATGGTGATTTTGTATTGGATGATACGGGAGCTGTCATTTTCACTTCTTTAGCGCCGGTTCAAGATTCATTGGCGTTACGTGTGACGGCAGGTGTAACGGTGAGTTGGGAATCGCCCTTTGGCCCCGTCCGGTTCGACATAGCCGAGGTTATCCGTAAAGAAATATATGACCAGACCGAGGGCTTCCGATTTAGTGCTGGAACAAGCTTTTAGAAAGTATGAGGTGTAAAATGAAAAAACAGTTTTTTGCGATTACGGGCGCTATTGCGCTTACGCTCGCCGGCGCCGCAGGCATTGCTACATTCAATAGCGCGGAAGCGCAAAGCGCGCAAAAAGCGCCAATTATTTTGGTTGTTAACAGCGCACAGATTGTCAGCCAGTCAAAGGCGGGCAAAACCATTCCGGATCAGGCCAAAGCAGTCCAGGCGAGTGTGATTAAGGAACTTGAAGCGGAAGTGAACAAGCTTAAAAAGGACATTGAAAACTATCAAAAAAATGCATCATTGATGTCTGATGAAGTCCGTGCACAAACAGAGAAGGAGCTTCAGGTGCGCCAGCAATATGGCCTGCCGCAGCGTGAGAAGATTGTCTCGCAGGCTTTTAGCCAGGCTTTGCAAAACGCACAAAATAAAATACTTATCGAAAGTCAGCCGATAATGAAGGACATTATTGAAAAACGCGGGGCGACTATTGTGCTTGATTCGTCTCAGGTGATGTATGCTGCTGTTGAAACGGATATCACTCAGGAAGTAATTGCGGTGCTCGACAAAAAAATGAAAACTGTTGAGGTGCAGAAGATATCCCTTGCTGAAATTGAAAAGCAGCTCCGGGAAGCAGCCAAGGCCCAAGCCGAGGCGGCGAAGAATAAGAAATAATAAGGCCTCAATACGTTTCAATATCTGATCTGCGGCCGGCGCTAAGTGTGCCGGCCGTTTCTATTATAGGGCAAACAGGATAAAAGACGGCTATGCCGGATTTAAGATTCTTTTCCCAAGGTGCACCGCTTGCCTATTCCGAAGCAGCAAGTGCGGTCGGTGCGGCGCCAGTGCATGAAGGCGGCGGGCAAATTACCCATGTCGCTGCATTGGATGAAGACGATCTCCAGTCCGCGGCGGTTCATTGCGCCGACGAAGCGTTGCTTGATTGTCTGACCGGCCGACAGTTCGGCGTTTGCATAACCACGAAAACGCTCGCCGTGCAATGCAAAGGCGAGGGTGTTCTATTTGCAGTCCGATCGCCAAAGCTAGCTTTCGCCATCCTTTCTGGCATGCTGCACCAATCCCTTGAGGATGACGCACTGCCCGTCGCCGGCGAGGCGGCCGTTCATTCCGGATCACACATTCATCCGAGCGTTTCGCTTGGCGTCGGGGCCGAAATCGGTGCTGGCGCTCGTATCGGTCCACATTGTCATATTGGATGCGGCGTGGTGATAGGCGAGGGCGTTAGCATCGCCGCCGGATCAACCATCACGCACGCAATCATCGGCAAAAATGTACGCATATTGGCGGGGGCCAGGATCGGACAAGCGGGCTTTGGTTTTGTTGATGATGAGGGGTGTCTTGTGCGCATTCCCCAGCTTGGGCGCGTCGTCATTAAAGATGACGTTGAGATCGGTGCGAATACGACGATCGATCGTGGCGCGCTCGCTGATACAATGATCGGCAGGGGTACAAAAATCGACAATTTGGTGCAAATCGGTCACAACACGCACATCGGAGAATATTGCATATTGGCGGCGCAAACGGGTATATCTGGCAGTTGTGTTATCGGCGATGGTGTTCTTATGGGCGGCCAGGTTGGCTTGGCTGACCATCTTCATATTGGCGACAATGTGCAGCTTGCAGCCAAGGCCGGTCTGATGCGCGATGTGCCCGCTGGTGAGCGCTGGGGCGGCGCACCGGCGCGGCCGATGAAGGAATGGCTTCGCGAGATCGTTAAATTGTCCAGGCTTGGAAAAGAAAAGAGTGGAAAGACTAAATGACAAAACTTGAGCCCGGCAAAACCGTCTTAGAGCTCGATGAGCTGATGCTGCTTTTGCCTCACCGGTTTCCCTTTTTGTTGATTGACCGTCTGGTCGATATCAAGTCAGGCGATAGCGCGGTCGGCATCAAGAATGTTAGCTACAGCGATCAGATCTTTCAGGGACATTTCCCACAGAAACCGGTTATGCCTGGGGTTTTGATTATCGAAGCTATGGCGCAGGCTGCCGCCGCCTTTACATCATATACTGAAAATCTTGATACAGACGGAAAAATTGTATTGTTTATGGGGGTCGACAAGGCGCGCTTTCGCAAGCCCGTCATCCCCGGCGATCAACTGAGGATAGACGTACGGACAGTTCATCGCCGAGCGCCGGTGTGGCGTTTTCAAAGCACAGCTTATGTTGATGGCAATCGCGTTGCAGACGCAACTTATTCCGCGATGCTTGCACAAGGGATCTGATTGTATTGATGCGTGGCATGAATATTCATCCGACGGCAATCATTGAGGACGGTGCTGAGCTTGGCGCTGAAGTTGTGATCGGCCCGATGTGCCATATCGGTTCTGCGGTGCGACTCCATGACGGCGTTTCGCTCGATAAATTCGTTGTCATCGAAGGCGATACTGAAATAGGCGCCCGCACGGTTGTTCACCCATTTGCGGTGCTTGGCGGTCCGCCACAGCATTTAAAACATTGCGGCGAAAAGACTAAGCTTGTCGTTGGCGCGGATGTAATCGTGCGTGAACATGTAACGATGAATGCCGGCACCGTAGAGGGCGGCGGCGTTACCTGCGTTGGAGATCGCGGATTTTTTATGATTGGCTCTCATGTCGCACATGATTGCGATATCGGCAGCGACGTCATCTGCTCCATCAACGTCGCGGTTGGGGGCCATGTTAAGGTTGGCGAGGGCGCGTTTCTTGGCGGGCAGTCTGCAGTTCACCAGTTCTGTCGGATTGGTGATTATGCATTTGTTGGCGGATGCGCGGCGGTGATTACCGACATTATTCCCTATGCCTCTGCATTCGGCAATCATGCGCGCCTGGCGGGACTGAATATTGTCGGCTTGAAACGGCGTGGCATAGAACGAAGCACAATACACGATCTACGGTCCGCTTACAGAGTATTATTTGGCGACCACGATACATTTAAAGAACGCGTAGACCGCGTTCGCGAAGAGTTCTCCCACTGCGATGAAGTCAAGCGTATCGTCAGATTTATCGATGTGGATACCTCGCGGCCATTGATGACGCCCCGGCGCTAACCCGATGGCGCGCTGGAGAAAACTCGGGATACTCGCTGGCGGCGGCGCCTTGCCGGAACGTATTGCGGCGTTTTGCATTGAGCGTGCTGCGGCATTTCATATTATTCGTATTAACGGCTCGGCCGGTCCGTCGCTTAAGGCTCTGCCGGGTGATGATTGCGGCATTGGCGAGATTGGCAAGATATTACGAACCTTAAAGGCTGAGAATTGCGACGCCGTCGTTTTTGCCGGCACGGTAAAGCGACCGAACTTCACTAGCCTTAAGGCCGACTTGCGAGGAGTGACGTTGATGCCAAAAATCATCGCCGCTGCCGCAATGGGTGATGGCGCATTGTTGGGTGTTCTTGTCGATACGGTAGAGTCGGACGGCTTTTTGGTGATAGGCGCCGATGAGGTAATGCAAGGGTTGGAGGCGGCGTCCGGTGCGCTTGGCGTGCATCGTCCGGATGACAATGATTTTCGCGATATGCGTAAAGCAGCAATGGTCATAAATGCACTCGGCCCGTTTGATGTCGGTCAGGCGGCAATTGTCGCCAACGGTCTTGTCGTTGCGATTGAGGCGGCGGAAGGCACCGATGGCATGCTTCGGCGCTGTGCGGAATTGGCTGATGACATCAAAGGCGGTGCGCGGGCAGGCATTTTAGTCAAGCGCCCTAAGCCGGGCCAGGAGTTGCGCGTTGACCTACCCGTCATCGGCCCGGAAACTATTCGCAAGGCGGAAAAAGCAGGTCTTCGCGGTGTCGCCGTTGAGGCGGGTTTTGCGCTAATTATCGACCGCGACGAAGTCATCGAATTCGCGGATGCAGCTGGGTTATTCGTATACGGGTTTTCAGATGATGATATGAGCGAACCGTGAACTCGCTGGCAAATCGCTCCGGTGCGCCGCTGAAGCTAATGCTGTGCGCTGTCGAGCCGTCTGGTGACGCGCTCGGTGCGGCGTTGATGCGCGAGCTTTATGCTAAGGCGCCAGGAGTTGAGATTTTTGGCTGCGGCGGCGCATTGATGAAGGCGGCTGGACTGGAAAGCCTCTTTTCCATTGACCAGTTCTCGGTCATTGGTCCGGTCGACGCAATCAAGGCGCTCCCGGCCGCGCTCGGTAGCGTCCACATTCTGGAAAAAACGGTGGAAGAAAAAGCAGCGGATGCAGTTATTCTGATTGACGGTTGGTCGTTTGCCCGTATTGCGGCAAAGAAGATCAAACAACGCGCGCCAGAAGTGAAACTCATCAAATATGTGGCGCCGCAAGTGTGGGCTTCACGCCCGCATCGGGCAAAGACGGTCGCGGCGCTGTTTGATGGTGTCCTGACGCTGTTTGATTTTGAACCGGCCTGGTTTGAAAAAGAAGGTGTACGGAGTAAATTTGTTGGCCATTCGGTGCTTCAGGCGGCGGCTGAGGAAAGTAGTGATGACACCGCGTTCCGGCAGCGTCACGGTTTTGGCGGCGGCCCCTTACTTGCGGTTTTGCCGGGCAGCAGGCGTAATGAGGTGCGCCGCTTGATGGCGCCTTTTCGCCAGACTGTGGAAATTTTGCGCAGGACTATTCCTGATTTGCAGACGGCTCTTGTGGCGGCGCCCACCGTGGAAGCGGAGGTCCGTATGGCGGCGGCGGACTGGCCGGGCGACGCGGTGTTGATTGGTGCTGATGAACGCTACCAGGCCTATAGTGCAGCGACAGCGGGACTTGTCGCTTCTGGTACGGCGACAACAGAGCTGGCGATTTGCGAAACACCGATGGTGGTCGGGTATTGTATCGATTGGGCGTCAGCGCTTTGGGTTCGTAGCGTCGCGACAATTCGCTACCTCTCTATGATTAATATTGCCGCGGACCGCGAGATTATTCCAGAATTTCTGCAAGGTGATTGTAAACCAGAAGCGATGGCTGCCGCGCTGGAGCCGTTGTTGATGGGCTCAAGGGAGCGCTACGCTCAATTGGCGGCGTTTCACGACCAGCTTCAAAAATTAGGCGTGGGCGGTCCGTCAGCGGCGGCGCTGGCGGCAGAGACAATTCTGGAATGGACGGCAAAGCCCGGCTAAAGCGGCGCAGGCGCCATTTCACTGTTGCAAGGCGGGCCCAGCCGCCTTAATGCAAGAGACGGCCTTAGGGGTGTAGCTCAGTTGGTAGAGCATCGGTCTCCAAAACCGAGGGTCGTGGGTTCGAGTCCCTCCGCCCCTGCCACCGTACGTACCGGATACTTCCGATCAACATTAGGTGCCCCTGCCATCGTACATACCGAAGTCATTGAATTTGGCTGATACTTTTCTGTCATCGCCATCCCAAAACCTCACAACTTTTGTAGAGAAATACAAAATATTTGGCGCAGTTATAAGGGGGCCCGGACACCGGTCACATTCGATGGTGGCCCCAAATGGTTGACCAAAAGGTTTGCGTTGATGACGGGGGCAATGAAGATACATGATCGATAAATTAAAAACGCAGATTACTGGTCAGCGGTCCACGCGATCCTTCAATCATATTGCTCAGGATTTTAAGGCATTTTTTTGCCGCTTGCGTTCTTCGTTGGGCAAAACGCCAAACGCATCCTTGTATATCGTTGAAAACCGAGGCGCTGTGAACCCGCTATCGCTTGCAATATCGATGATCCGACGATTTGTGGCTAATAGATCGTATCGTGCACGTTCGAGGCGGATTTCTATATATAGATTGTTGGGAGACTGATCAAACTCCTTCATGAATAGCCGTTCCAACTGTCGTTGGGAAATGGCGATTTTGTCGGCAATATCAGATATTGGAAGAGGCTTGGATATCGAAGCTTCCATGAGCTCTAACGCCAACTGGACTCTGGGGTGGGGGCTTCTGTAACGCAGTTTTGTCGGTAATTTTTGGACAACCCGGCCTTGACGGACCCGATCCATTATGAGGCGGGCGGAGATGTTTTCGACTAGACCCTGCGGTCCCGTTTGGTTGATGTAACTCAACATGAGATCCGCGGCTGCGATCCCACCAGCACAACTGGCAACTGTTTCCCCTAAATGGAAGAGTGACGAGGTTACAATGATGTCGGAGTAGTTGTCTTCAATGTAGGGTATGTCTTCCCAATGCGCCGAAATTTCACTCTTGTTGAGCAATCCCGCCTCGGCGAGCCTGACTACCCCTGAAGAAATGCCCCAAACATGATGTCCATGGCGAACCGCCTTACGTAAATAGGATGCAATTGGAGGGTTTTTTGCTGTGCAAACCCCATCACCTGAAACCATGACGATTTTATCGCGCCTGGTTAGCGTGTTTAGTGCGCGGTTGGGTTCGAAGGCAACGCCATTCGAGGCGTGAACGCGCTGCCTGTCAATTGTGCAAAACCAATATGGAAAGGCGATCTCTCCAGAGAGCTTATTAGCCAGACGAAGGACTTCGACAGCGGACGTAAACGCGAGCATTGCAAATTGGTCTTCCAGAAGAAATGCGAAGCCGGGTTTTTCGTTGGTCATCGCCGATCTCCGATTTCCAATCTGTGTGGACACTATTCTTGGAAGACCGCCTGAAGTCATGCCGCGTATTATGCTTGCGCCATTAAAGTACGACGTCCAGTCAATTTGTTCACATCACAGCTGGGGCGACGGCTTAGCGTAGCCTTTGCTCGAGTTCAACACATGATTCTCGCATGCGCAAACTGCATCACGAACAGGGAACACTGTCAGGGAATAAAGGGTGAAGACCATCTTTACCGATTCGCCCAGCGGGTTGCCCGCAGTCAGCAAGGGGACGCTGGGCCTTGTTGGCTTAATTGCCCCTCGAACCGTCGCTAGTCGTGGCGCATCCATATGTTCTTAAGGGGCGTCCGAGCCGATTTCCTCTTTGCGATGCGCGACATAAGCGTCCAATTCTTCGCGGATTGCCGGATCCAAAACGGGTTCTTCATACTCAGCCAACGCTTTCTGCCAAAGCTTTGTGGCGCGCTGACCGGCGGTTATAGAGCCGGCCTCCTCCCAAGCTTCGTAATTTGTCCAATCCGATAACATAGGTTCATAAAAGGCAGTTTCGTACCGAGCCATAGTGTGTTCGGCGCCAAAGAAGTGTCCGCCAGTGGGCACCTCGGCGATGGCGTCGAAGCCAAGATCATCCTCTGAAAAACTGATTGGCTTCAAAATCTCAGTCATATTCTGGAGGATCTCGATGTCTAAGATCAGCTTCTCATAGGATGCGGTAAGCCCTCCTTCGAGCCAACCTGCGCCATGGTAGATCAAGTTGCCGCCGCCCAACACGGCGCCCCAGGTCGCCATTGTGGTTTCGTATGCGGCTTGGAGGTCGACGGCGTTCGACGCATTTGCGTTCGAAGTCCGGTAGGGGAGTTTGTATCGACGCGCTAGCTGCCCTGCGATCAAGTTCGCTTTGGTGTTCTCCGGTGTGCCAAAAGCCGGCGCTCCCGATTTCATGTCCACATTCGATGTGAAAGCCCCATAAAAAACTGGCGCGCCAGGCTTTACAAGTTGCGTAAGGACTATGCCAAATAACGCTTCGGCGTTTTGTTGAGCCATGGCGGCAGGCAGTGTAACGGGCGTCATAGCCCCCATTAATGTAAACGGCGTAATGGATACAGGTTGGCCATGTTGAGCCATGGCGATTAACCCTTCGGCCATTTCTTCATCGAAGAGGCGAGGAGAATTGACCGAAATAATCGTCGTCACCCCAGGCTTTTCCGCCATATCCTCAAGACTATCGCCGCGTGCGATGGCCATCATCTTGATGCCGTCCAAAGCGCGACCGCGCCCGATGGCGGTGACGTGGAAGGAAAGATCACTAAGCCGAAGATTGGCGAGATAAGTATCCATATGCCGGGTATTGGCCGGCAATTCCATCGGCGCTGTCACCTGATTGCCAATGAGATGAATCACATTGAAGTGGTGCGCTAAACGCGTGAAGTTTTCGTAGTCCGCCATATTCCCGGGCCGCCGCCCGTTAATGGCGTCGTGCACATTGGGAGGGCCCGCCACGAGGCCATAGACCAACGACTTGCCGCCAATCTCAACCGCGCGGTCGGGGTTTCGCGGTGTTAACGTCACTTTTGATGGCGTCGTCGAGAGCGCTTGGTCAAGCAATTCCTCGTCAAAACGAACCATGCACTCGCTTCGGTCGACGCGCCCGCCCGCCGCCTCAAAAATATCCAACACCTGGTCGCCGATCACGCGAATGCCGAGTTCGGAAAGGATTCGCATCGATGTGCGGTGAATAGCATCGACCTGCTCTTCCTCGGCAATCTCTACGGGACCGTATTCATTGCGAATGTGGGTCCAAGGGAGTTGCGGAATGGGCGCCTGCCTGCGGTTTGGTCGGCCGCGACGACCACTTGAGCGGTGAGGTTTGGTCATGAATGTCTCCGTTTATACAAGGAACGCATTTTGTGTTCAGTAATGCGCAAAATTAGGACCACAAATTCGCGAAACACGACTAAAAGCCGTCATCATTCGCCAAAAATACCCATTTCCCATAATCTTGCCACTATGATTTTGATCATCCGCACACAAAACGATGCTGCGTATAGAGGGGAGCGGAGCAGGGCCTATCCCGGAAACCGCCATGCAAATATTAACCAGTAACGCGATTTCACTCGATCCACCAACTATTCGAATCATGCGACCTCTCTCATTGTGGCGGGCGGTTGCGACGCAATTTGAGGTCGCGCCATTGACGGCCGTTCAGCTTTTCGCACGATATGAGGATACCGGCTCGGTCGCACCAGCGCGTCAAGGCCGCAAATTTGGAAGCGGCAAGCTCAGTCCTAACAGGGACTTCGTTATTGATCGGGTCAAGCACTAGCCTAACATCATAATGCCGGAGCTTGCGAGGGTTCTCGAAGCTGAACACGGCGTCAAGGTCGATCCGTCGAATAAATCGAATCTGCTTTTCGGCAAATGGCGTACACAAACCTTTATTGCCAGGTTGCACTGTAGCGGCCTTGTTGCACCATGGGGCGTCAATGGCCATGGTTGGCGAGGCCTTTTGCAATTAAAATTGAGACAAAACTGGCGTCGACGCTTTGGCCGCACGCGGCGCATGTTTCCTGTTTCTGCTGAAATATTCTCCGGACCTGAACCCTTCAGAAGTGGCCTTCTCCAAACTAAGGGCGCATTTGCGAAAAACGACCGTCCTATAGAAGGAGATCGGGGATATCTGCGATCTCTTTACCCGGAGCGTGCCGGAACTTCTTCAAGGTCCAAAACCACATTCTTGATTAAACGCTCTAGATTCTGGGCGCGGACTCGCTTAATTAGAAAAAATGATGGTTCGCATCCAATTGAGCGATAAGTACCTGCAACCGCTTTAAATTTACGTAAAAATACCGTCGAATGCGGTCGATTTTACGTAAATACGCCGTCGAATGCGGCCGTCATATGCGTTTGCTCAGTTGGACTAGATGACAACTAGGCAATTACTGGGGAAGATAATATAAATGGGCAATTACCGGGAGGGAAATTTATAATGCCTCTAAACAAAAAATCGTACAGCCGTAAGTTGTTGAGCATACTTTCAACAACAGCGCTAACGTCAACACTTGCAGTAACCGGGGCTCACGCTCAGCTTGATACGATCGTGGTTACAGCGAGGAAAAAAGAAGAAAACCTGCAAGACGCTGCAATCACTGTTCAGGCGCTGGGTCAAGAAACTCTCCATGAACAGCGAATCACAAGCTTTGATGACTACATAGAGCTTTTATCCAACGTTACCTTCACCGGTCGCGGACCGGGGCAAAACACAGTGACTATCCGCGGCGCTGGAATTCAATCACTCGATATTTCCGTAGCAGAGTCCCAGGGCACAGGTCCCAATGTTGCGCTCTATCTAGACGAGCAGCCGGTTACGGCAGGCGGCCGTAACCTCGACGTTTATCTTGCAGACATAGCGAGGGTTGAGGTGCTTCCTGGACCGCAAGGCACGCTTTACGGGGCTAGCTCTCAAGCGGGTACAGTGCGTTTCATTACAAACAAGCCGGAATTTAATGAGTTTGGCGGTAGCTTTCAGGCAAGCTACGCGACCACAAAGGGCGGCGATGACAGCACGGCTTTGGTAGGTACGCTTAACATTCCAGTTATTGAAGACCGTTTGGCGGTGCGTGTGACAGCGTTTAACGACCGTAAAGGCGGTTACATTGATAATGTACTCGGCTCTTTTACGCCTTCCTCAGCATTTAATCCGAGCTTGCCGCCGGATGGCGGTGTGACCTTCGCTGCCGGCACCACTTTGGCGGACGGTACGGTTCTTGCGGCTGACACGACCTTCCCGGTTGTTTATGACCCTGTCGATAATGCCGATTTAGTCGAAGACGACTTCAATGAAGCCCGTTATACAGGCTTTCGCGCCGGCGTGAAATTCGCATTCAATGATGATTGGGAGCTTCTTGTTCAACATCATCAGCAGACATTGGAAACAGATGGTGTTTTCGACTTCGATCCAGAAGTGGGCGAGTTGCAAGTTAGCCGTTTTGCGCCTGACTTTCTCGAAGACACCTTCGGTTCAACGGCTTGGACGCTTCAAGGACGCCTTGCCGGTCTGGATATTGTGTATACTGGCTCTTACTTAAACCGCGATGTCGAGCAAGTTATCTCCTATGCTCAGTATTCCAATGCAGGTGGTTTCGTCCCTGGTTATATCTGCGAATATAACACACCCGGTTACACAGGCGCAGGCGGCGATACGGGATATCAATTCGATCCAACCCTTTCTGGTGATCCAGCCGTTGTAGAATGTCGCGCCTCGGAACACTTCATCAGGTCGACTAATGAAAATGAACGCTTAGTGAATGAGTTTCGCGTCAGCGGTAACCCAACCGATTGGTCAAGCTTCCTTCTGGGCGTATATTACGAGGACAATGAAATCCGCCATGTTGGCGATTTTGCCTACGGTAATGCGGAGAGCGCGCCGATTGATCCAAGCCAACTTAATGGCGGTGCGGGACCGACAACTGCAAATGATCCAAATGTCCGTGATCCCCGCGTTCAATTTACGAACGACATCACCCGTCCTGAAGAGCAATTTGCTATCTTTGGTGAGGTTGCATTTGATATTACAGATCGGTTGAACCTGTCTTTAGGCGGTCGCTACTACTGGTTAGATGTTGGTTTCCAAGGATTTTCTGCATGGGCTTATGGAAATGACCCGGTGCCGAATCTTGCTGGTCTTCCTGGCGTTACAACGAACCCAAATGTAACCGGCGGTCGTGATTATGAAGTAAATATCGCTGCTCTGGGCGCAGATAACCCGGATAAAAGCAATGACTTTATTCCACGCGTTACGCTCAGCTATGAAGCTACAGACGACATTATGTTTTATGCGACATATAGTGAAGGCTATAGACCAGCCGGCTTTAACCGGGCGACAGCGTCTGGCTTTGGTGCGGCGCGTGCGAATGACGGTCCTGGCGGTTTTCCAGATTACTTCATTCCACTCATATTTAAATCTGATACCATAACCAACTATGAAATCGGCTGGAAAGCGCAAGCGTTAGAAGGCAATCTGCGAATCAATGGTTCTATCTACTTTATTGAGTGGAACGATATGCAGATCGGTGCATTTGACAGCCAAAACATTAGTTTGTTTGGGTTTATTGACAATGCGGGCGACGCGGAGATCAAGGGCTTTGAGACCGACTTTGCATGGGCGCTTACGGATAACTTCGTCTGGTCAGGCAATTTCTCTTATATAGATACTGAGCTTGTCTCAATTAACCCCTCGCTTGTGTTCATTCTTACACCGGTTGGCTCAGAGCTTCCGTTAACGCCAAACGTGCAATTTTCGACCACAGGTCGTTATGAGCAGGAAGCTTATGGCGGCCTTGCTCATGCTCAAGTATCGGTGAAATACTCAGGCGATAGCTTTAGTAGCCTTGAGACCTCTGAAAGAGAGGTGCAAGCGTCTTATGCGATCTTGGATGCCTCTGTTGGTTACTCCCATGAATCCGGTTGGGGTGCGGAGTTCTTTGTCGATAATCTCACAAATGAGAGACCTGATTTAAACATCCAAACGTATGACAATCAGCGCCGTATTACGACAAGCCGTCCACGTACAATCGGTGTCCGGATGTCTTACGACTTCTAATTCTCGTCCAGTCACCCTCCCGTAACTGGTGGAATACCATGAAAATGCGAGCCATATTCGGCTCGCATTTTTTCACTTCTGGTCAAGTGATTTGAGCCCTTCGCGATCAATAGAATCCATATGGATAACGTAGGATTTCTTTCGCAGAATTGATTTTTGGAAACACCGACCCGAAAAGCAAGGTCTTCAAGCTAGACTGCGTTCACTTTTTGTCGAATCAAGAACGCAGCCTAGATTCTTTAGTGGTCGCGTGTTCGAACCCAAAAACCGCCCACACTTTTTGTGAACACGCTCTATATCTGAATAAATTATGATATTCATAGTGCGAAACGCTTGGTCTTCGTTGCTCAGGATAGAACCGTACGTTCGTCAGCTTACCTCTGTTCGTCGATAAAATCAGGAACACCGAGACTTTCGATCAATCTGCTGGTTTCGAGATGAATAAGCGCAAGGTTGCTGTCACGCACAGTCGGCAATTGGTAGCGGGCTTTGCGCACCTGATCGAACTCAAGTTCGGCAGTAATCAGTTCCTCGCCATCTCCGGCAACGGAGATTTCGGCGCCATATGGGTCAACAATGCGAGAGCCGCCGAAGAATGTAAGGTCTTTCTCCTTACCGATGCGATTCACCATTATGGACGGCGCGCCATAGACCATCGAATAGAAGCGCATCGCCAGCGCCCAACCGTTCGGATTGTCGAACCCGGGTGGGACTGCTTCATTACCTGAACTGACCGGCGTGATCATGAGTGTAGCGCCACGTAAGAATGCCAGATGCGTTAACGCCGGATTCCAGAGATCAGAACAGATCAAGAGGCCGGCACGCCAGTCTTTGTCGAGTGAATAGGTCTCGACAAACCGGCCGGCCGCAAAGTGCTTGCCATCCTCGAGCTTGCCATAATTGGCCAGGTTCACCTTGCGGTGAAGATGAACGACCTTGCCGTCCTTCAGCATTACCGCGGTATTGTAAAATTGCGCCGCCAGTCCCTCCTCGATGAATCCGACAACTACAGTCATGTCGCCCGCGTCATTGGCTAGCCGCCGCAACCGGGGATCCAAGCATGTCATCGTAGAGTTCAACAGATCGTCGGTACCGTAGTGGCCAGTCAACGACATTTCAGGCATTACGAGCAGATCGAGTTTCTCGCTGCGACCGCGCGCGATCCAATCGCTATGGATTTCAATGTTGGCGTCTACGTCGCCAGATTCACTTGCAAACTGGGCAGCGCCGATTTTCATCTCTTGTACTTCATTGGATGTCTGGCTCCCATTGATGAGAAAGATGACTTTACAAGTTTAGCGTTACGGCGTCACTGCCTTATTCTTACCCGGGTGCAGCAGCCGCATCAACGCAAAACTGGCGATGACACCGATCAGCGCGAACGCCGACAGAAACCAGAAGAAATGCTGATGTCCCGCGACCCCTGGTGTGCGGTCAATGAGTACGCCCGCAACAAACGTCACAAAGATATCGGGTGTGTAGCCGATCACCGAAACGAAACCTACCGCGGTGCCGGTCAGGGCCGCCGGCACCTTGGCCTCCTCGAACAAAGCGAAGTACAGGCCTCTGAGGCCGAAGAATGCTGCGGCGCCAATTACAGTGTTGCCGAGCAACACCCAGGCGGCGCCCGGTATCGGCGTCGTGATCGCGAAGAACAGATACGAGCCAAGCAACAGGACAAACGCAAGCATCGTCATGCGCGATATATTGAAGCGATCGCCGAGTAAGCCGGCGCCGAGAGCCGCAATGGGCCGCATCCACGAGCCGATCGCGACAATTCGGGCGGCTTCGACCTCATCGAGCCCATACGCTTCCACGGCAAATAATGAGTAGTTGTCGAAACCTTTGTAGGCCACGTACGCGCAAATGATGATTATGGCTTGTAACCATACGGCCGGAATACGCAGCACATGACCAATGTGAACCCATACGCCTTCCGTATGCGGTTTCCATTCTTTGAGTTCGGGCTCGTCCGATGGATGGCCATCGCTCAACACGAACCATACGAACACGCCGGCCAATGCGGTCACCGCCGTGTAACCGTAAATGATTAAGCGCAATGCCGCCTGCTTTTCCTCGATCGTGGCGCTCGCATAGCCCTCAGGAAACGCGAAACCAAACATCATCACGCCTATCGATGCCAGCCCAGCCGCAAAAAGGCCGCGGCCACCGTCCAGCAAACCGTAGGCGCGTCCCTGCCTATCGTGACCACCCCAGTCTCTCGTTGCGCGAATCAGCGCTGCCCAGAACAGTATGATCGTGCTGACGCCAAAGAAGCCCCATAGCAGTAACGAGCCGCGATAGTCCGGAAAGGTCGCCATGTAGACACCGCCAGACGCCGTCAACCACAAAGACGTCGCGAGTAGCTTGCGCGCTGAAAAACGGTCTGCGATCGGCCCGCCCGGGAAGTAGGCCAGCATCGCGAGGATGCCGTATACGCCCTGTGCTGCGCCAAGCTCGGTAGCTGATATGGAAAAGACCTCGAGAACGGTGGGACGGAAGAATCGTGCGACATGAAACGGCAATACAAAAATTGCTTCGCCGGCCAGTATGAGACCCAGCATGAAAAGAAAACGATGCAATTTCTGAGAAGCGTTAATGGCCTGGCTCCAGCACTGGCTTGTCTTGCTCCATCGTTTCTTTGTGCATCGCTACGTACCCCTCGTGAACTGCTGAAACAATCGCTGGCGGCATAAACTTGGCCGGTATCTTCAGCCAGTGATCCGTTGCTTTCGCTGTGGCGTCCATGGTGTTCGAAACTTTGCACGCCCTGATTCGGTAACGCAACTTATTAGTTCGAGCAAGCTGACCCCAGGCATTATTTGCGATCCTGTTTTCGGTGTTTCAAAAGTCGGCAGTCCCGATCGCATCTCGACGTTGGAAGAAAATACACCATTAGTCGATGGAGTTTCGGACCGCATAAGTTGCATTATCGCAAGGCTGCGGCTCAAGCTGTAACAACAGATGAACCAAAGACGCCACCAGCGAATGAGCTCAACATTCTCAAGTTATTTGATGACGGACATGTTTAGGCGACTTCATCAAATTTGGCGCATGACATTTTGCTTGAGTTCCCTTGGTGTGTGCGATCCAAATCGTCCGAAATGGACTGTCATTAGTAATTGTGGTGGAAACTATTATATTTCAGAATGGTGATAAATTTGCTATAATGAATGGGCAAATAGCCTAAACGGGTCGTTTCCTTTGTGCCTTATCCGTCTTCGCCGAAGTCATGCTAGGGGATGGTCGTGGCGTCAGGTGAAGTTCCCATACGGGCTCTTAACAAGCTCGACGTGAATCGAAATGCCTGTATTTTTAATATTTAATATCGGGTGTCGCTTAGTATTGAGTAGCGCCCTTTGACGGTTGGCCATGGTAAAGACAGTAACACAGCTACCCCCGAATTTTGATCTCCGTGCACTGCAGATTTTTGCTGTCGCAGCCGAGCAGGGGGGGATGACGCAATGCGCCCGCGTTCTCGACATGACGCAATCTGGGGTTTCGCAGACAATAGCAACATTGGAGGAGACCGTCGGCGGTGATCTGTTCGATCGGTCGAAGCGCCCTATTGTGCTAACGTCAGCGGGAAGGTCTTTGCTTTCCCATGCCCATCAAATCCTCGCTTACGTCCAAAACGCCTATGTAGAAGCATCGCAATCCGATCGCATTAAGATTGGAACATTAGCAATTGCCATGCCCGACAGCGTGGTCAGCTGTATCTGGCCTGCTCTCTATGGACGAAAAAAAGAGGTATGCAATAACTGGCGTATTCTGAGCGGGTTGACGCCCTATCAACGCGAGGAATTTCTTTCTCATTCGATCGATTTGATGGTGACTGAGGAAAGCCACATATCCGATGTGATGGGGCTTCAGCGCTTCCGCCTTTTTTCCGAGCCATATATCCTGATTTTTCCGAAGGATTATAAGGGGCCTCAAGAACTAGGGCCGCATTTGTTATCATTGCCGCTCGTAAGATTCACGTCGCATTCCGCCGCCGGACGTCAGATAGAAGCGCAGCTCGATCGCCTATCTATCAAATATCCGGAACGAATCGAAGTTGACACCCCTTGTTGCCAATCAGAGACGGTTGTTGAAGGGCATGGTTGGGGGATTACGACGCCCTTATGTCTTTTGCAGCGTCCCAGCCTTGTTGATGATCTGATAGCGGCGCCAATCCGAAGGGGCAGTTTCGGGAGGGAATTTTTTCTCATTGCTCGACAAAATGCTTTGGGAAATATTCCAAAAGTCTTTGCTGACGAGTTCAAAGAGATTATGAATGACGAAGTCATTCCGCTTTTGGAAAGCAAGCTGCCATGGTTAAATGGCGCCGTGAAAACGCTAGCAGACGATAATTGATCTTCAATAGAGCGCGGCAATTTGTGATTTGATTTATTAAAACTGACCTGAGCCTTTTTACTGCCCGCATCAAACCCGACATGAACTCGGCGGAGATCGCCATTTCCGCGTCGAGTGCGCCGCTAAAAAACGCCCGCTTCTCAACTGCCGTCGAAATCGGCGTCACGGCGATGCAACAGGCTGTCTACGGCTTCGGCGTGATCGCGGGTCTGGTGACAAGCGCCCTGATAGGCCGCCGATAGTTCAAGCACCGTGTCGAGCGACTGGACCATCCCCTCGCGCATCAGCCGCTTGGCCATGCGCAACTGGCGCGGTGGGTTTCTGGCAATGCGTTGGGCTAGCGCGTGGGCTTCGCCCATCAGCGCCTCGGGTGGCGCGACGCTCGACACGAGCCCCCAGTCCAGTGCCTGCTGAGCTTTTATAGGATCGGCGGTGAAGGTCATCTCGGCCGCCCGGCTGAGGCCGATCTGGCGCGGCAGTAGCCAGGCCCCGCCATCGCCGGGAATGATCCCTACACGCACGAAATTCTCGGCAAAGACGGCGCGCTCGGAGGCAATACGGATGTCGCACATCATGGTCAGATCGCAGCCCGCGCCGAAAGCCGGGCCGTTCACCGCGGCGATGAGCGGAAGCTCGCAATTCCAAACAGCCCGGACAAACCGTTGGATGCCGCGTTTATAGCCGTCTTTCACGGCCACCGCATCGCCAGCGAAGATGCCTTTGCCTTCGGCCATGTGCTTGAGGTTGCCCCCCGAGGAAAACGCCTTTCCCGCCCCGGTGATGATCGCGCAGCGCAGGGTCTGGTCAGCCTCGATCTCTTCCATCGCTGCGATCATCGCCGACATCATGTCGGGATCGGTGATGGTGTTCATAACCTCGGGCATATTGAGTGTGATCGTGGCGACAGGACCGTCACGTTCGACAATTAGTTTCTCGGTCATTTTGCGCACTTCTCATTTGCCCCGGCCATCATCTCCAACAGCCTGTTTTTTTGCACCTTGCCGCTGGGGTTGAGCGGCAGGCAATCGAAGAACTCAACTCGGCGCGGCTTCTTGAACGCGGCGAGTCGATCGCCCCGGACGCAGAAATCGCGCACTACATCGGCCGTCAGTCCGGGATCAGAACGCACCACGCACGCAGTAACGACCTGGCCCCATTTGGCATCTGGAACGCCGATCACCGACACATCTCGCACGCCGGGGCAGTGAGAAAGTACATCCTCCACCTCGCGGGGATAGATGTTCTCGCCGCCTGAGACGATCATGTCGTCCGTCCGTCCGTGGAAATAGTAGAACCCGTCGGTATCCTGGGAAAACAGATCATCAGTATAGACCCAGCCGGCCTTGAGTTTCTTCGCTGTCTCGAACGGCCGGTTCCAATAGCCTTCCATCACCTGCGGCCCGCGCACGATGAGCTGGCCGATTTGGCCGCGCGGAACGGTGTTGTTCGGGTTCACCTCGCCGTCGGGGTCGTTGCTGATCACACGTGCTTGTGTAATCAGCGACGGCTTGCCACATGAACCCAGGCGCTCCAGCGCATCCTCGGGATGCAATATTAACGACAAAGACGCCTCGGTCATGCCGTAGCCGTTGTATATATTGGGGCAAAGTTCACCGATGACCCGCTCCATCGCGGCCGAGGAAATCGCCGCCCCTCCGGTCGTGATCAGCCTTAGGGTCGAAATATCGTAGGACTTGAAGTCAGGAAAATGGAGCATGTCCTGTATCTGGCTGGGCACCGCAAAAAGTGTTGTTACGCCTTCGGTCTGGATCGTATCAAGGGTTTTTCCAGTGTCGTATTTGCCGATTACAACATTGGCGCCGCCCACCAGCAGATGCGGAATGAAATAGGCCTGCATTCCGCCTACGTGATAAAGCGGTGCGATATGCAACGCGGTGTCGCGTTTCTTCAGCCCGTATTCCATTACGCAGTTCATGGCGATGGCGATATCATTGCCATGGGTGTGGATAACGCCTTTGGGCCGACCTGTCGTACCCGAGGTATAGACCAAAGCCGAGATGTCGTCGGATTTGGGGTCGAGGTTAAGAAACCCGGTTTCGTGCTCGGTTTCGGCCAAGGTTTCGAAATGATGATGACCATGCGGGACAAAATTATCGTCGTTTGCGCAACAGATGAAATCATGCACTGAGCGCACCTTGTTTTCGATCTTGCGGGCGACATCGGTCATCGCCTTGCCGTAGATCAGCACCCGCGCGCCGCTGTCCTCGATGATGAAAGCTGCCTCGCTGGCGCTGAGCCTGTGATTGAGCGGCACTGCTACGGCGCCGAGAAGCTGGCAGGCGAAATAGGACGTGACCGAAAATTCCGAACTCCACAGAAAGAGGGCGACACGGTCACCCGGGCGCACCCCGAGCTTGCGCAACGCCCGCGCCATACGTTCGATGCGCGCAAACCAGGCGGCATAGGTCCAGCGTCGATAGCCAAAGACGAGCGCCAGGCGATCGGGGTTGCGCTCAACGGAGGCGCGGAGAATCTGAGCTATATTCATCGGTCTACGGAGCCTTAAAGATTGGGTTTGAGTTGGGGAAGTTCGCTTGCGGCAATGAGGTATCTGACCATTTCTGTCGTACCGCCGGCGATGGTAAGGGCGCGCGCATCGCGGTAGATCTGCTCGGCGCGGCCATATTGCTTGGTCAGTCCGTCACCGCCGAGGATCTGAACTGTTCGATCTGCGCAGAAGTTAGCGGTCTCGGTCGCAACCAATTTGGCCTGTGCGGCCTCGCGCATGAGGTCTTTTCCATCGATGCCGGAATCATACATCTTTGCCGCCCGCTGGGTCAGCAATTCGGCCGCGTCGATGCGCCAGCTCATTTCGGCCACCATGTCCCAGATCAGTTGTTTCTGGCCCAGAAGCTGACCAAAGCTATTGCGGCTTTGCGCATGGGCGCGGGCGATATCGAAGGCGGACCGCGCTACACCCAGTCCCGAACCACCCATAATGGTGCGTTCGAAATTGAAGGCTTTGAGCATGATGCGGAAGCCTTGGCCCTCTTCACCGAGCAGGTTTTCGGCGGGCACACGCACATTCTCGAAGTCCACCTCGCCCACAATACAGCCGCGCCGCCCCATGAAATCGTAGAGCCGGGGAAAGCTCATGCCCGGTGTGCCCGCAGGCACGGCCATGGCGCTCATTCCTTTTTGCGGCGCCACGTCCGGGTCGGAGATGCCCCAGACGATGTAGCAATCCGATTTCGAGGCGTTGGAGATATAGCGCTTTTTCCCCGAGATTAGGTAATCGCCCGTGGCAAGATCGCGGGTAATGCGGGTTTCCATGCCGGCGCTGTCCGAACCTACGTTTGGCTCGGTCATGCAGATCGATCCAACGGCGCGACCTTCGAGGATCGGTAGGAGATAACGGTCGCGGATCTCGGGTCGTGCAAAAAGGTGAAGCGGATAGGCGCAGCTGATGGCAGTGGCGATGGTCGTCTCGAAGCCATAATTGTGGTACGCGGCTTCCTCCGACAGGATCGTTGCGTGCGTAAGCCCCGGTCTGGACAGCGCACCATTATAAAGATCGGGAAACATGAGTTTCATGTAACCCGCCGCACCCAGTCGGGCGACGACCCGCTTGACCGCTTCCCAGTCCTTGTGGTTTTCGATGGAAGCGCATTCAGGCATCAGTTCACGCGCCATGAAATCGCGCAGTTCAGCACGAAAGGTACGATCTTCGTCGCTCAGAAAAAAATCTCGCATTTCGATATACTCTCAGTCCTTATCGCGTACAAAATTGGGTACACCCAGTTTGTCGATAAGACGATTGGTCTCACGCTGGACAAGGGCCGAATTGCTGTCGCGCACGGTCGGCAGCAAATGGCGGGCCTTGCGTACAAAGTCATAGTCCAGCGTGGCGGAGATCATCTCCTCTTCCGCCCCGGCGACGGCGATTTCGTTGCCGAAGGGATCGACGATCCGCGATCCGCCCCAGAAGGTTAGGTCCTTCTCCGTACCGGTACGATTCACCATGATCGAAGGGGCGCCGTACATCATTGAGTAGAAGCGCATGGTCGCCGCCCAGCCGGCCGGATTGTCAAACTCGATCCCCACCGCCTCGACGCCCGAGCTTATCGGGCAGATCAGCAACGTTGCGCCATGCAGAAAGGCAAGGTTGGTCAGCGCCGGGTTCCAGACATCAGCACAGATGAGCAGCCCTGCCGACCAGTCCTCGTCAAGGGAGTGGGTTTCGACGAAGCGTCCGGCGGCGTAGTACTTGCCCTCTTTCAGCTTGCCATATGTGGGCAGGTTTATCTTACGGTGCAGGTGGATCATCCGCCCGTTCTGCAGCATCGCAGCAGAATTGTAGAACTGCGCCGCTGGGCCTTCCTCAATGAAGCCCACGACGACCACCATCTCCCCTGCCTCACGCGCAAGAAGTTTCAGCCGCGGATCCTTGCGGTCCATTGCACAACACAGAAGGTTGTGCGGCCCATAATGCCCGACAAGAGACAGTTCAGGCGCCACTAGCAGGTCCAGCCCCGCTTTACGCCCCTCTCGGATCCAGCGGATATGGGTGTCCATGTTTGCATCCACATCGCCGATCACGCTGGCGAACTGCGCCGCCCCGACCTTCAGATCACGTCTACCCATCATTTTGCCTTTCCCAAAGTTGTCTGGAGTGGCCGGTCATTCACCGATCCGCGTCGATCACGATTCCACTAAGATCTGTTTTCGAAGGGGCGCGCCGCGCAACACCCTATGATCTGTCATGGGCGTTGGCATAAGTCTCAGGCATAGGAATACACAACATAATATTTGTTGATGGAGAACGTGTTATAGGCGTTTTTTCCGAAAGCTGATTGGCGTTTCGCCGAATTCTTCAGTGAATCGCTTTGAAAAATGAGAACCGCTTGAAAACCCGGCAGCGTATCCGATTTCCGTAATGCTCATGGTCGATTGGTGCAACAAGCGTGAAGCATAATTGAGGCGCAGTTTACGGAAAAAATGCGCGGCGCCTTCGCCAACTTCCTGCTTGAAAAGCCTTCCCAACTGACGCTCTGAAACGCCGGAATAATGGGCAATCTCGCGAAGCTTAGGCGGAGAGCCCATCTGATTTTGCATGAACTCGATAGCATGCAAGATAGCGGGATTGGAAACCCGATGGCTTTCCGCGATCCCCATACGCTGCGCAGCGCCCGGCGGACGAATGGCGGTATGAAGGAACCAATCAGAAATTTTCTTCGCAAATGGAGCGCCGTGATGTTCCGCTATTATGGCATGCATCATATCCATTGGCGCGACGCCGCCGGCGCAAGTGATGCGATCTCGATCGATGACGTAGAGGGATCGCTCTATCATTTGATTTGGAAATGCTTCACGCATTGCCTCACCGTGCTCCCAATGGACCGTGACACGCCGGCCAGCAATTACATTTGCTTTTGCGAGAATGACCGGCCCTCCCGAAATGCCGCCAAGGGTAACGGCGTCGGCCGCCAATGAACGAAGCCAGATAAAAACTTTGCGATTTCGGAAAGCGAACGGATTGCCGCCCGCGCATACAAACATGAAGTCCAAAGAATGGTTGTTCTCAATGCTTGAGCTGCAAGAAACTTCATGCCCGGCGGAACAGATGGCCCCATCGCCACGAACTGAAATAATTCGCAACCGATAAAGCTCTTTTCCTGCAATGTGGTTGGCCGCACGTAGTGGCTCAATGGCTGAGGCGTATGACATGAGCGCAAAGCCGGGAATGAGCAAAAAGCCAACTTCTATGGGGCTACCAGAATCTCGCATGGCGTAAAGGTATAAAAAAACGTCTGATTTGTAAATTCGCTTATTTTGGACCTTTTCTATTATTTCCGGAATGTGAGGAGCATATCGAATGCGAAATTCTGCATTCCAAGTATTTAAGCAGGCGCTTCAAGGTGACGTTGGATGGAAGCCTGTTTGGCGGTCGCCTGATCCGAAGCCGGAATATGATTTCATCATTGTCGGCGGCGGCGGTCACGGTCTTGCGACCGCCTACTACCTTGCAAAAAAATATCGCCAGGCGAATGTCGCGGTTCTTGAAAAAGGCTGGATCGGATCAGGCAATGTCGGACGAAACACGACCATCATCCGGTCTAACTATTTGTTGGACGGAAACGAGCCGTTTTACGAATTTTCGATGAAGCTCTGGGAAGGGCTTGAGCAGGAATTAAACTATAACGCAATGGTCTCGCAGCGCGGGATCATTAACTTGTTTCATACCGATTCCCAAAGAGACGCTTTTGTCAGGCGCGGAAACGCGATGCGTCTCAACGGGGTGGATGCTGTGCTGTTGGACCGGGAGGCGTTGCGCAAGGAATGCCCGTTCTTAAATTTTGACAATGCGCGCTTTCCGATCCTCGGTGGGCTATCGCAGCCGCGAGGCGGCACCGTTCGGCACGACGCGGTCGCTTGGGGGTACGCGCGCGGCGCCGATCAGCATGGCGTCGATATTATTCAAAACTGCGAAGCGACAGGTTTCCTTATAAGTGACGGCGTATGCACGGGAGTTGCAACGCCGCGTGGCCAAATACGCGCGAAAAAAGTCGGTGTCGCGGTTGCGGGTTCTTCGAGCCGGGTGATGGCGAAAGCTGGCATGAGATTGCCGATTGAGAGCCACGTTCTGCAGGCGTTTGTTAGCGAAGGCCTGAAGCCGATTATTCCGGGCGTCGTTACTTTTGGCGCGGGTCATTTTTACGTCAGTCAATCCAATAAGGGCGGTCTTGTCTTCGGAGGCGATATTGATGGCTACAATACGTACGCACAGCGCGGGAATTTGCCGACTGTTGAAGATGTGTGCGAGGGCGGTGTCGCTATCATGCCAATGATAGGTCGTGCACGGCTTTTGCGGATGTGGGGCGGCGTAGTGGATATGTCCATGGACGGCTCGCCCATTATCGACAAGACTCATATTGAGGGCCTCTATTTCAATGGCGGTTGGTGTTATGGCGGGTTCAAGGCGACGCCGGCGTCAGGGGTCGCCTTCGCGCATCTTCTTGCGACTGACAGTCCTCACGAAACGGCAACGGCTTATCGTTTTGATCGCTTTTCTCGCGGCTACATGATCGATGAGAAGGGCATGGGCGCCCAACCGAACCTGCATTGAGGGATTTAATAGATGATCATTACCCATCCTGTATTAGGCCCCCGCGACGCGCAAGAGTTCACATACTTAGGCGATGCGAGCCTAATTCATCGGCCTGACCCAGAGGCCGACGATGCGACAGGGGCCTTCCACGAATATCTCTATCAACGCGAGAATATTGCAGGCGAGCATCGTGAATTGTGGTTCCACGAGCAGGGTGATCGGTCTTGGCTTGTGGTTACGCGCAATACGCTTACCCATGAAGTTTTGGACGTTGAATTCGCAAACGATGTCGCGCGCCGCGAAGGGCGAAGCCAATGAATCAACCCTATCGCATTAATGGCGGGCAGATTGATCGCTCGCAGCCTATTGGGTTTACGTTTGACGGTAAGGAATACCAGGGTTTTAAAGGCGACACCGTCGCGTCAGCGCTTATCGCGAATGGCGTAAAGCTCGTTGGCCGTTCTTTCAAATATCATAGGCCTCGCGGGATATTTTCAGCCGGATCTGATGAACCGAATGCGTTAATGACAATCGGCGAAGGCGCCAGGGCGACACCCAACACGCGCGCCACAGTAGTTGAACTCTATGACGGCATGACGGTTCAGAGCCAAAACCGTTTTCCATCTTTAAAATTTGATGCCCTGGCGGTGAATGATTTATTTGCGCCGTTCTTAAGCGCAGGTTTTTACTACAAGACGTTCATGTGGCCGGCCCAATTTTGGGAGAAATTATATGAGCCGATGATTCGCCGGGCGGCAGGTTTGGGGGCATTATCAGGCGCGCCGGATCCGGACCGATATGACAAAGGCTTCCTTCACTGCGATGTGCTTGTAATTGGCGCTGGGCCGGCGGGAATGATGGCTGCGCTCGTCGCGGGACAGGCGGGGTTGCGCGTCATCCTTGCTGATGAAGACTTTGAAATGGGCGGGCGATTGTCTTGCGAGCGAGAGGTGATCAACGGCGATGCGTCTTTGGTTTGGGTGAGGCAGGTCTCCGACGCGCTATCCTCAATGTCAAATGTCCGTCTCATGAAGAGAACCACTGTATACGGTGTTTACGATCACGGCATTTATGGTGCGGTTACCCGCAATACAGACCATCTCGCAGCAAAAACCGAAAAGCCCAGAGAAACGCTCTGGCGGATTTACACAAAGCGTTCAGTGCTTGCGGCAGGCGCAACGGAGCGGTCGATTGCAATTTCGAACAATGATCGCCCTGGGGTAATGCTTTCCAGCGCTGTACGTACATACGCCAACCGTTTTGGGGCGCTGTGCGGCAAACGAGTGGTGGTTGTCAGCAATAATACGGACGGATTGCGGACTGCAGATGTGGTTAGAACATCAGGCGCCGAAGTGTCTGCCGTATTTGATACGCGCCAGTCGGTGATGCCTTTTGATATCCGCGGCGCGCAAACTGTGCGCTCGATAAAACTTTCCGATGGCAGGAAAATCGATGCTGATTGTATTGCAATATCGGGTGGTTGGAATCCGAATATTCACCTGACTTGTCACAAAAGAGGTCGCCCTTTATGGCGAGAGGATATCGCCGCGTTTGTCCCAAACAAGGATGAGCTACCTAGTGAAATGGAAGTTGCTGGGGCGGCGAACGGATCGTTTAGCACGCAGCAATGTCTACGCGAAGGCGCGCAAGCGGGTGCGCGAGCGGTGCAAGCATTAGGAAAAAGCGCCGGGGCGGTTGATATTCCTCAAGCAGGGGATGCGCCTTTTGAGATTACGCCATTCTGGGAAATGAAAGGTGTCAAAGGGCGCGCTTGGGTCGATCCCCAAAATGACGTTACGGTCAAAGATATAAAGCTGGCGGCCCAGGAAGGGTTTCGATCCGTCGAGTTGCTCAAACGATATACAACGCTTGGCATGGCGACGGATCAAGGCAAGGCCTCGAACGTGTTGGGGCTTGCTATTCTAGCCGATAGCTTGGGCCAATCAATTCCTGAAACGGGAACGACAATTTACAGACCGCCCTATACGCCGGTCTCCATAAGCGCATTTGCCGGCGCCTCTCGTTATGAACATTTCCGACCCGTGCGCGAAACCCCAAGCCATTACTGGGCTAAGGAACAAGGCGCCGTTTTTGTCGACGCCGGGTTATGGCGGCGGGCCCAGTATTTCCCGCGATCGGGAGAAACCCATTGGCGTCATACGGTTGATCGTGAAGTCGTTGCAACGCGCGGCAGCGTGGGAATTTGCGATGTAACAACGCTTGGCAAGATCGATATCCAAGGCGCGGATGCGGCTGCATTTCTTAATCGTGTTTATGCAAACGCGATGGCGAAGCTTGCGGTTGGAAAATGTCGATACGGGTTGATGTTGCGCGAAGACGGTATCGCAATGGACGACGGTACGGTCGCGAGATTGTCTGACACACATTTCGTTATGACGACAACGACGGCGAATGCCGTTGGCGTATATCGCCATCTTGAGTTCTGCCGACAGTGTTTGTGGCCGAACATGGATGTCAGATTGATTTCTGTTACAGAGCAGTGGGCGCAATATGCTATCGCCGGGCCGAACTCGCGTAAGCTGCTGCAAAAGATCATCGACAAAGATCACGATATTTCAAACGAAGCTTTTCCATACATGGCGTGTGGTGAGGTGACGGTTTGCGGTGGCGTCCGCGCACGGCTTTTTCGGCTCTCGTTTTCGGGCGAGCTAGCGTTTGAACTTGGCGTGCCAGCGCGATATGGGGATAGCTTGATCAAGGCGTTGATGTCCGCTGGTGAAGAATTCGGTGTAACACCCTATGGGACCGAAGCGCTTGGCGTCATGCGTATTGAAAAGGGTCATGCGGCTGGCAATGAGTTGAATGGGCAAAGAACCGCACAAGATCTTAGCCTCGGCGGTTTTGTTTCAAAGAAGAAAGATTGCATTGGTAAGGTTCTTTCACAGCGTGAGGGGTTGAAGGGCGAAGATGGTTTCCGCCTTGTTGGATTTAAACCCGTCAACCAGGCTGATCCGCTCACCGCAGGAGCGCATTTGATCGCCCGGGGAAATTCGGCCGAAGCTTCAAACGACGAGGGATATCTTTCATCGGTCGCCTATTCACCATCGCTTAGGTCCTATGTTGGGCTTGGCTTTCTGAAGCGCGGCCAGGAACGAATAGGCGAAGAAATTCGCGCCGTCGATTTGTTGATGAGATCGGATGTCTTTGTAACCGTGTGTTCTCCGCATTTTATAGATCCGGAAGGAGAACGTTTGCGTGCATGATACTGGGAATAGATTGGCGGTTAATCCGCCCCTGAACGAACTGCATAAAAGTTGGCCGTCTCTGGAGGTCAAAGGGCTGACCTCGGGTGAGATATGTTCTCTAACGACCCTAAATGGCGGTGTTGCGACGTTGCGTGATAGATTTCACAAAAACTATGGGGCGTCGCTCCCAACGCAGGGTAGGGCTGTATCATTCAGTGGCGGGTATTCATTTTGTGGTGCGCCAGAACAATGGTTTGTACAGCTCGACGGTGAGAATGCATTTCTCGACGTGACGCTGAAATCCATTTTTCAATCTAATGGCGCCGTGACCCTTCAAACCGATGGGTGGACGCGGATTGCTATAATCGGTGATCGAGCGCCGCAAGTGTTGGAGAGGTTGGTTGCAATTGATTTGTCTGATGAAGCTTTCCCAGTGGACAGCGCCGCCAGATCGATGTTGGGTCATCTGAATGTCTTCGTCGTTCGCTTAGCCAATGCACGCGACACGTACCAAATTTGGTGCGCTCGTTCGTTCGCTAATTCTCTGACCGTTGAAGTTTGCGAAGCGGCGGAAATTGTCTGCGGCTGAACGGGCTCAAGAATTTCGTTAATTATAAATCCGGCTTCAATCCAATCGCCCCTTGCCCCGCTGAAAAGCGCTAATCGCCTCCTTTTTCGAGGGTTTTCAGGGGCGATGGCTTGCGTAGCATCAATGACACTAATGATAGACATTTAATTGAGCCGATCCACGCAATGTTGGTTTGGATTTATATTATGAGAGTTCTCTTTCCGTAATCCGACTGTCGGGAGCTATATGTCTTTTCCTGAATATTCCAAATATATCATTGTTGGCGCTGGCATTCACGGATTGTCCACTGCTTACTATCTTGCCCAAACCCTAAAGGAGAAGCGCCTCGGAACAGGCGCGGATATTGTCGTCTTGGACAAAAGTGGGATTGCATCCGGCGCTTCCGGGATTGCATGCGGTGTCGTGCGAAACAACTATTATCAGCCGGCAATGCGCGAATTGATGGCTCACTCCGTAGAGGTATGGGAAGAAGACGCTAAGGCTTACTCGTATCATCCGGTTGGCTACATGCAGATTTCACCGGAAATCATGCACGCTGATGTACGTACGATCTACGAGCAGCAGCGGGCCATCGGCTATGAAAGCGAATTCATAGAAGGTGAAAAGGATTGCAACACCTATATGAAGTCGATCTTCAGCGATTGGCAAGCCAAGGGCATCACATCCGTTCTCCATGAGAGGAAAGGTGGGTATGCGAACAATACAAAGGCGGTTTATGCTCTGGCTGAAAAGGCGGAAAGCGAAGGCGTTCGGATTATTACTGGTGTTGAAGTTTTAGGCTTTCAGGGGATGAACGGTTCAGGTTCTGAAATTCAGTCAGTTGAAACAAGCTCAGGTACGCTGCGCGGCGATTATTTCGTGCTGTGCCCGGGGCCTTGGGTTCGCGATTTCTGGTCAATGCTCGAGCTCCCGGAGACAGTTTCAATTCGAGGAAGCGACGGGAAATTCCATCACGATATTCCAATGTGGAAGTTTTGGCAGCTCGAAGAGGGTGTCTTAAAAGTTGATCCGAAACTATTCACAACCGATGATGGCAAGATGCCGCCCGTCATGCATGTGGATTCAGACGCACCTTTAATTTCTGACGTGGATGGCTCCGTTATTAAAGAGGAATTATGGGGAATCTATTATAAGCCGGATTTTCATTTTAGCGGCGTTCAAGGCGGCGCGATGCCGTATGAGGTAAAAAAATCAGCAAATGAGGTAGACATTGATCCGTATGGACCGTCCAGCCCGGAGTTTATCTCATCTCCTGAGTTTGCGCATATGTGGTGTTCTGCGCTCGCTCATTGTCATAAGCGCTTTGAAGGAAAAATCGAATATTACGATAAGGAACCTTCAGGGGGCGTCGGATGTTTTACGCCGGATAGCTTTCCTGTGTTTGATACTTTCCGCGGAAACTGTTATGTGATTGCTGACTCAAACCATGGCTACAAAATGATTGGAGTCGGGAAATTGGTCGCGCAAGAGATTGTCGGGGATCCTCAAACTCTGCTCAAACCATTCCGGTTTTCACGCTATGAAGAAGGAGATCTGCATCCCCTCTCAAATAGCCCCTATCCTTGGAGTTGATAGGCTGCGTGTCATCAAATGATGAGAATATTCTCATCATAACCTTCGATCCATCCGGCGAACAAGGGAAGTGCCAAGAAATTTTCCTAGGGTGCGAGCGCCGGCATGTTATGATTGAAGGCGTAACGCAAGTCAGTCTAAGGGATAACGCACGAGAATTTCAGGGCCCAAGGCCTCTTTAAGCGGGGCTAACCAAGATTCAAAATTCCGCCACTGATCAAGACCGCTGCGATAAATCGGTTGGCGCACTTGTTCGGAGCTTGGCGTACGGACATCGCGCTTTGTTTTATAAAATTCGATACAAGATGGTTCAAAAGGCAATTCGCAAAAGTCGAGAATTCGGCGAACTTGGGTTTCTAAATCATCCACAACTTCTTCATATTGCACGCGAAGAATTTTTCCCGCCAAAACAGTGTCCCAGTGGTCCATAAGGCTAACATAATCTCGGTAATAACGCCCAATATTTGCCAGCCCGTAAGTAAATTCCTGCCCTGAGGAGAAAAGCTGTTTAAAACCACTAAAACAGCAACCCATAGGATGACGACGAGCGTCAATAATTTTTGCCTTTGGAAAAATAAGATTAATAAGCCCAATATGGCGGAAATTATTCGGCATCTTATCAATCAAATAAGACGCCTCTTTTCGATGTATCGACGTATCGTCAAGATAACGCTTGCCCAATTCAAGAATTTTATCAGCAGATGTTTCTTGCAGTATTTTTGGATAGCGTGGCTCTTCTCCTTGATACAATCTACCGTTAAAGCCTTGCGCGTAAGTCGCAATATTATGAAACTCCATGGCGCCGTCCACATCTGAGTGTGACGCTAAAATTTGCTCTAATAGGGTAGAGCCCGCTCTTGGCAAGCCGACGATAAAAATCAATGTGCTATCGTCACAGCCGAAGTCATCCTTCTCAGCGAAGAAGTCCGTTGTAAAAACCTGCTTTTGCAAAGAAATAACCTTGCTCATCGCATCGGCGGAATAAGGAAACTGCTGACTGCGTAAGTCATTGCCGCGCTCATAATAATGAAATGACTGCTCAAAATCCTTTGCGTCTTCATAAGATTTACCTAAAGCAAAACACAAATGAGCGCGGTCTTCGATAGAGGTTAAGGCGCTCTCTTCCGCCGCCTTCATGGCTGAAATTTCGCCTTCGACAAAACGATAGGTCTTTAGGTTCGCTAAGCTCCAGTAAGCGTCGCCAAAATCAGGGCGAGCCTTATAAGCGTTACGATATGCACTAAGCGCATCGTCTACATTGCCGATGGTTTTAAGCGCATGCCCTTGGGATAGAAATAAATTAGTATTGCTTGTGTCTTTTTGTGTTTCCTCATCAAAAATTTCCAGCGCTTCCTCATAGGCGCCAATAGCGGCGCATTGATTGGCGTAGCTAATGGCGAAAACACTATTTTCAGGTTGCTTTGACAAAAGCAATTTCGCTTCAGCGTGGGATTTTTTGTATTTTTGTCTCTTGAATAAAATATTGACATAATCGAGTCGCGCCAAAAGATGATCTGGTTCAAACGCAACCGCGCTCTCAAGCACAAACTCAGCCTCATCAAGCATGCCGTGTTTGACGCCAATCTGAGCAAACAGGCGCATCGCTTCAACATGTTTTGGATATTGCTTTAAATAGTGACGACATATTTTCTCGGCAGTAAACAAATCCCGTTCATGCATCGCGCTTGTCGCGCTAAGAATATCTCGAGGCAAACCATTGAAATGGTTGAAATTCGTATGCGCGTACTGATTAAGTTTAATATCTTGTAGTTTCTCACCCAGCTCCATCAATCGCCGCCAAGCGCCAACCAAAGCGGGGTTGAAAGAAGCAGCCTTTTGATAGGCGCCTTTGGCTTGGCTGAAATTATTTGCGGCAAACTCAATATGACCCAACTCTTGAAAGGCGCGCCCATAAGTGGGATGCGCCTTGATAAGCGCCTCAAGGGTTTTGTGCGCTTTGTCATAATTATTTTCATAGCGCTGACAAACCGCCGTTATATAAAGTCCGTCGCGATGCCCGGGCTCCTCGCGCAATAAAGTTTGCATCCTCTCTTGCGCCTCGCTAAAGGCGCCATTTTTTAGAGATTTTTTCGCTGCGTTGATCGCGTCAGCAAAGGCGTCTTTTTCAAGCGGTGTGTCTAGCATGCGTTTCTAATCTTAAATGGAGTGTCCATTTTGTTGAACCCGAAAAAGGCTGCGGATAAACCTACACCTCACCGACGCCTGATGAAAGCGGCCTCTATTCAATATTTTAGAGCCAATTGACGAAATCCTGATGGCGCAGCCACCTGTTATTTAACCATGAGACTGGTTCCCTTGGACGGCCGAACTAGCTGCAGCGCGTACATTCCTACGATCACTGATTCTTTGCTGGTTTTCGCTATGCTATGTCGTTTTTGAGGCGGGTACTTCGTGTTTTTGTCGTTTTTGAAAAAGTCGCTTCGGTCAAGCTAATGCATTATTGGGTCTCCAGTTTGGATTTGTGAGGGGCGGGGCGACCCGTCGGATTCTCTATGGCGAAAGACAACCTACCGCCGCCGGGCACAGCTGATATTGAGATTGCCCGTGCGGCATCGATGAAACCGATTTTACCGCTGGCCGATGACCGCCTCGGTATCCCGGCCGATGCGCTTGTCCCCTATGGACACTTTAAGGCGAAGCTTTCGCTTGATTATATTTCCACGCTTGAGAGCCAACCAAAGGGCAAACTTGTTCTGGTGACGGCGGTGACGCCAACACCGGCAGGCGAGGGTAAGACTACCACCAGCGTGGGTTTGAATGACGGGCTAAACAAGATTGGCGTCAAGTCGATGGTTTGCCTTCGCGAGCCGTCACTCGGGCCCTGTTTTGGGATGAAGGGCGGCGCAGCCGGCGGAGGGCGCGCACAAGTTGTGCCCATGGAAGACATCAATCTTCACTTTAATGGTGATTTTCACGCTATAAGCTCTGCACACGCCCTTTTATCGGCAATGCTCGACAATCACCTTCATTGGGGGAATGAACTGGGGATTGATACAAGGCGGATTTCCTGGCGGCGTGTGGTGGATATGAATGACCGGGCCCTGCGCAACATTAATGTCGGGCTTGGCGGTCCGACCAATGGTGTTCCCCGTGAGAGCGGCTTTGACATTACGGTTGCCTCGGAAATCATGGCGATTTTCTGCCTAGCAACAGATTTGACCGATCTGCAACGTCGGCTCGGCGATATTATTGTGGCGCGACGCAGCGATAAATCTCCGGTGACGGCGCGTGACCTTGGTGCGGATGGCGCCATGGCGGTATTGCTTCAAGATGCCCTGGCTCCGAATTTAGTCCAAACCTTAGAGAACAACCCAGCCTTCATTCATGGCGGGCCTTTCGCAAATATCGCTCATGGCTGCAACTCAGTCATGGCGACCAAAACGGCGCTTTCGCTCTGTGATGTTGTGGTGACGGAAGCTGGTTTCGGCGCCGATCTCGGTGCTGAGAAGTTTCTTGATATAAAATGCCGCCAATCAGGATTGCGTCCCGATGCGGTGGTGCTGGTCTGTACTATTCGCGCTATGAAAATGCAGGGTGGCGTGATCAAGGCCGATCTTGGCGCTCCTGATGCTGGTGCGGTCGAACGCGGCGGCGTCAACCTTGTGCGTCACATTGAGAACTTGAAAAAGTTTGGCCTGTCGCCGGTCGTCGCTCTCAATCATTTTATCGCGGACACAGACGAGGAAATTGCTGTTGTAAGCCGCATCTGTAAAGAGCAAGACGTGCGCATTGCAACGGCCAAACACTGGGCCGAGGGCGGTGAGGGGGCTAAAGAGCTTGCGCAAATAGTCATGGCGCAGCTGGACGGCGCATTGCCAGAGGTTGAATTATTGTATTCGGATGATCTCCCCCTTGCCGACAAAATCCGAACTATCGCGACAAAAATCTATGGCGCATCCGGCATTTCGTTGTCTGCAGTAGCGGCGCGCAGCCTGAAAGATTTTGAAGATCTCGGGTTTGGGCATCTGCCGGTCTGTATCGCAAAAACCCAATATAGTTTTTCTTCTGATCAATCCTTGCTCGGCGCGCCATCTGGTCATGAGCTTGAGGTCAGAGAGGCGCGGTTATCAGCGGGTGCTGGATTTATTGTTGCCGTCTGCGGCGCGATCATGACCATGCCCGGATTACCGAGAAAACCATCTGCGTTGAATATTGGTCTCGATGAAGACGGCCAGATCGTTGGGTTGACATGAGTCCTGTTTCGCCCGCTTTTTGTCCAGGAGCTAAACCATGAGTGACAATGAAAACATCATCTTGAAAGATCTGAATGATGATGACCTCGTCGAGCAGATGAAAGATGATCTTTATGACGGCATGGCCGCCGAGGTTTTTGAGGGTACGCAAATCCTGCTCGATCGTGGCTGGGACGCTAATCTGATTCTCAGTGATGCTTTAGTCGAAGGAATGAGAATTGTCGGGATTGATTTTCGCGATGGTATTTTGTTTGTTCCGGAAGTTCTTCAGTGCGCCGGCGCCATGAAAGGGGGCATGGGGCTGTTACGTCCGATTTTAGCCGCCAGCGGCGAGAAAGCCAGCACCGGGAAGTATGTAATCGGCACTGTAAAGGGCGATATCCATGACATCGGTAAAAACCTTGTGGGCATGATGCTTGAAGGCGCCGGGTTTGAAGTCATCGACCTTGGCATCAACAATCCGCTTGAAAACTATCTCGAAGCGATTGATGAGCACAAACCTGATATTCTCGGCATGTCCGCTCTACTGACGACGACGATGCCTTATATGGGTGTTGTTATTGAAGAGCTTGATAAGCGCGGCATTTTGAAAGACCTACCGGTGATGGTAGGCGGCGCGCCGCTGAACCAGGAATTTGCCGATGCGATTAACGCGCACACTTACGGGCGCGATGCGGCATTGAGCGCGGAGCTCGCCAAAACAATCATGGGAAAAAATAGCTAATGACCGGCGCAGATGCCAATTGTGATAATGGGGCGCATCCAAAATGCCTGATCATCGCCTGCGGCGCCCTGGCAAAAGAAATCGTCTATTTGCAACGCCATCTCGGCATTCCAAAAGAGGCGCTGACACTTCAGTGTGTACCTGCGGAGTATCACAATACGCCGCAAAAGATCACACCTGCTGTTGAGGCGATCTTAAAGGAACGCCGGGATGAATTTGATACGGTTTTGGTTGGCTATGGCGATTGCGGCACCGGTGGCGCGCTTGACGAAGTCTTGAAGAAATATGACGCCGAACGCCTACGAGGTGCGCATTGCTATGAATTTTTTGCCGGGTCAGCACTGTTCGAAGAAATAACCGACGCGGAAATTGGCAGCTTTTTCCTGACCGATTATCTGGTGAAGTTTTTTGACCGGCTGGTCATTCAGGGGCTCGGGCTTGATCGTTACCCGCATCTTCGCGACATATATTTTTCGAACTATAAGCAGGTTGTCTATCTGGCACAGGTGGAAGATGCGGCGTTGAAGGAAAGAGCGCAAAGCGCGGCCCACCAACTAGGGCTTGAATTTGTTTATAAATATGTGGGCTATGGGGATTTAACAGAAGCGATGCGTTTGGTGAATGTGGGCGCTGGCCATAGCTATGCACGCAGTGAAGGTCACCAATCCCCGCCGTGTGATGATGGTATCTATCATGTACGCGGCTAGGCTCTGGGCGAGCCGGCATTCGCGGTTTCTTGAGCAGGTCTATCATGCCGTCAACCCGTCAATATTGGCCATTGTCCGGGGCGTCACCAAATTGTTTGGACGGCGTTTCGACGGCGCCATGACGTCAATCGAGGCCGCTGCAAAGGGCGTTTTGTTTGATTGCAAAATGTGCGGCGATTGCGTGCTTTCAAAAACCGGCATGGCGTGCCCGATGAACTGTCCGAAATCGATCCGCAATGGTCCTTGCGGCGGCGTTCGTGCAAATGGCCGTTGCGAAGTGGAGCCCAATATGCGCTGCGTTTGGATTGAGGCATGGAACGGCGCTGCGCGCATGAAAAAGGGCGATGCCATCAACGACATTGAATTTGCGGTGGATCATCGCCGTACGGGCTCGTCTTCCTGGTTAAGGCTGGCGCGCAATGAATAATCCGGTCAACGACGATGTATCAGTTGCGGAAGCCTTTGGCGCCAATCCCGGCGATCCATTACCGCAACTACCGGGACATGTCTCTCATGGTCGGTTAGAGCGCGTTTTGCGAGCGGGCGATTTTGCAGTGACGACTGAAATCGCGCCGCCGGATTCGGCCGACCCTGATGAGGTTTTAAAACGCGCCATGCTGTTTGACGGCTATGTTGATGCGATCAATTCAACCGACGGCTCAGGCGCTAATTGCCACATGTCGAGTCTGGCGGTTTGCGCCATTTTGACGCGCGCGGGCTATTCACCGATTTATCAACTCTCCTGCCGGGACCGCAACCGGATTGCGATTCAGGGCGATGTACTGGGTGCGTCGGCGCTCGGCGTGGGCAATGTTTTGTGCCTCACCGGCGATGATGTCGGCGCTGGTGATCACCCGGAAGCCAAGCCTGTCTTCGATTTCGATAGTATTTCCCTATTGCAAACAATCAAAATAATGCGTGATGAATCACGCTTTTTGAGTGGCAGGCCACTGGATTTTCAACCAAAATTATTTATGGGCGCATCGATCAATCCGTTTGTGCCGCCCATAGATAACCGGGCTGATCAATTCAAGAAAAAAGTCGACGCGGGCGCTGATTATGTTCAGTCACAATACTGCTTCGACATCCAGATGTTAAAGCCTTTCATGAACTGCGCCCTAGATATGGGGCTTACGGAGCGTTGCTTTGTATTGATTGGGGTTGGCGTATTGGGCTCGGCGAGGAACGCCAAATGGCTGCGGGCCAATGTGCCGGGCGTTCATATTCCTGATTCAGTGATTGTCCGCCTTGAAGGCGCCAAGGATCAACAGAAAGAAGGCCGGGCGATGTGTGTTGAGGCGATGCAAAAAATAAAAGACATCAAGGGCGTTCATGGCATCCATCTGATGGCTTATCGGCAAGAAAAATGGGTTGGAGAAATTGTTAGAAATTCCGGTGTTCTCGGCACACGGCAGCCATGGGCGCCAGAGCCGGTCGAGACCACCATAGGTGTGGCGAGTTGACTATTGCATTGAGGAGAGGTGCGGCCATGAAATCATCAATAAAGGGAAGGCTATGACGAGAACAGTTTTGAGTTCAGCAACGAGCGAAGTGGTGATCGGCTTTGATGAGCCATTCGTAATGATTGGTGAGCGTATCAACCCTACGGGGCGAAAATTGCTTACTGCGGAAATGAAAAAGGGTGATTATTCGCGCGTTGAAAAAGATACGTTGGCGCAAGTTGCAGCTGGGGCGCAAATGCTCGATGTCAACGCGGGTATTCCACTGGCCGACGAGCCCAAAATTTTGGCCGAAACCATTCAGCTTGTTCAGTCACTTACCGACGCGCCGCTTTCGATTGATTCCTCGATCATCGAGGCGCTCGAAGCTGGCCTCGCGGTTTATCAAGGCAAGGCGCTGGTCAATTCTACCACTGCAGAGGAAGAAGTGATGGAGCGCGTGTTGCCGCTTGTGAAGAAATATAACGCGGCCGTGGTGGCGATCTCGAACGATGAAACGGGCATTTCGGAAAACCCTGATGAGCGCTTTGAGATCGCAAAATTGATTGTTGAACGCGCCGCTGATCACGGCATAAAAAGGGAAGATGTTGTTGTTGATCCGCTGGTAATGCCGATTGGCGCCGTTAACTCCGCCGGCAGGGATGTGTTTCATCTGGTGCGCCGGTTACGAACAGAGCTGAAAGTCAACACGACTTGTGGCGCCTCAAATGTTGGATTTGGATTGCCAAACCGCCATGCTATCAACAATTCGTTTTTGCCGATGGTTGCCCAAGCCGGAATGACATCGGCGATCTTGAACCCACTTCATGATGGTCTCGTTCCTGCCATCAAGGCTGGCGATGTTTTGAACGGCGTTGATCCCAATTGCGCAGAGTGGATAAAGGCCTATCGTGAGCCAACGCCGGAGGGCGAGGGCCGGGGGGGACGCCGTCGTGGTCGACGCAGAGGCTAAGGTTTATACCGGTGGATGTTATTGCGGCGACGTGCGCTATAAGGCGTGCGGTGATGACATGACGGACAGATGAAATCGCATAGAGTTATTTTTACGCCCTCTGGCATTCGCGGTGTTGCCGCAGAAACTGACAGTGTGCTCGATGTTGCGTTGGCGGCGGGCGTTGATATTCAATCCATATGTGGCGGTAAAGGATTGTGCAAACGTTGTCAGATAGAGCTTGAGCCTGGCGAGCATGCCAAGCTCAACGTCAATGTCGCTGAACGCCACCTCTCGCCACTAAGCGCGACCGAAAAAAAAGCGATTGCCGAGGGGGAGCTTGTGCCGCCGCGTCGCCTTGCATGCCGCGCGAAAATCCGGGGTGATGTTGTTATCGACGTGCCGAGCGACGCGCGCGAAGTTGAATCCAGCATTCGTAAAGAAAGCACGCATATTGAAACCGAGCTTAACCCGGCGGTTATGCTCCATATGTGTCAATTGCCGGTTCCGACATTGGAGGATAACCCGATTGATGGCGAGGCGCTAAGCGAAACGCTATTGGAATTCGGCGTTACGGCAAAACCAAACCATCGTGTCTTGACGAAGTTGCAACCACTACTGGCGGCGCATGAGCGCACTTTAATCGCCGTTGTTCGCGATCAAAAAGAGATCATCGATATCTGGCCGCCTTCACCATTCAACCTCTATGGCGCCGCTATCGATATCGGCTCCACGTCAATCGCAGTTTACGTTTACGACTTATCACTCGGGCTTCTCGTTTACGAAGCGGCGGCGATGAATCCGCAGATCCGTTTCGGCGAAGATCTGATGAGCCGCGTTTCTTATATCATGATGAATAAGGGCGGCGAAGAGCGTCTCACGGAGGTGGTCCGTAATCAGATTGAGAAGATGCTTGGGGAAGCCTCCCTGGCGCTTGGGTTGGGCCCAAACCAATTGCTTGAAGTTGTGATGGTTGGCAATCCGATAATGCACCATCTGTTTTTGGGTATATCACCTGTGGAGTTGGGGCAGGCGCCGTTTACGCTTGCGGTGAAAGACTGGCTGGATCTTCCGGCGCGGGGGTTTGATCTTGGTTTATCGGATGCGGCGCGGATTTCGTTCTTTCCGCTGATCGGCGGACATGTGGGCGCAGATACGACAGCGGCCTATTTGACTCAAATGGACGCAATGGAAGGGCGATCCGTTCTGTTGGTCGATATCGGCACCAATGCAGAAATCGTGCTTTCCCACAAAGGCCGCGTCGCCGCCGCCTCCTCGCCGACGGGGCCAGCTTTTGAGGGCGCCGAAATCAGTGCAGGCGTGCGCGCCAGCCCTGGAGCCATCGAGCGGGTGCGTATTGATCAGCAAACCAAAGAACCGGTCTTCAAGATTATCGGCCATGATGAATGGCTTGCTGATCGTGCGGGCGCCATTTCTTCTCACAATATCATTGGAATATGCGGTTCCGGCATCTTTGAGGTCATGGTGGAACTGGCTAGCGCCGGGCTGATTGATGAGAGCGGGCTTTTCAGGCCGCAACAAGCGCCGGAACGCTTTGTCGAAGACGGCAACAGCTGGAAATATTTGCTGGTCAACCAGCCAGACAATCCGATCTATATCAAGCAAACCGATGTGCGCGCGGTGCAGCTCGCCAAAGCGGCGCTTAATGCGGGTGTTGCTCTGTTAGCAGACTATCTCGATTGTGAGGAATTTGACGAAGTATTGCTAGCGGGGGCTTTCGGTACGCATCTCGATTCAAAATTTGTGGCGGATATTGGCATCATTCCGAACGCTTCGGCGTCGATCATCCGCTCGGTCGGTAATGCAGCAGGTATGGGTGCGGCGATGGCGCTGATGAATGTTGATGAAAAGGCCCGCATCATTGAGGCGGTTAAGGATATTGAAAAGATGGAAACCGCGACCGAACAAAGATTTCAGGAGTATTTCGTCGCCGCCATGAAATTTCCGACGGCGCCAGCTGTTATTGAGGGTTCGCGCGGCGCGCGCCGCCGCCGGCGGCGCGCTCGGATCGAGCAATAGTGACAACGAAATCATGGAATAAATACGATGGCGAGAACGGGCAGAACAGGCAGGCGGCGCGTAATTCAATTTAAGCGGCGGTTTTGCGATGTAGCAAGCACCGGTGTTCGAAAGTTTTTCGTTTCATCCTTTCTCTTTTCAGTAAAATGGTCTGGCCACGTCCGAAATAAACATCAGCGGGCGTGAGGTTTTTGAGACTCTGACCTGCTCCCCAATTCGCCCTCACCGGAGATTAGATTTTTCCGGCTTCGTCACGTTGGCGGGCTGGATTGCATGATTTGGCAGCTGCGGCAGGGTTCGACGTTCTGGCGGAAGTCATCGCTATTGAAGTTCCGTAATTGCATTTGGGGTACGATAAAGGATAACGGGCCTTGGCGGTTGTAGTATCTCCGACAGGCGAGGCGTTCGGATTGAAGTCGGAATAGTATTCCTCAATACAAATTTTGTCCAAGATGGATCCCTTGGATATGATCGTTCGATCTCAATCCAACTTGATGAGGAAATGATTGCATAGTGAGCACCTCTTGGTGTTGCCTGATAAACCAGGGCGCCGCTTGGTATGATGTCGCCGCGCTTCTGTAACTTTTGCGCCTGTTCATTTGTTACGCCGCGAAGCTGTAGCAAGGTTAAGGCGCGCGTGGTCGTGATATTGTCACTATATATCGGCTCGTTATACGCCAATGCTAGACGCGTTAGCCGCCGTGCTTCACTGTATTCATCGTAATCACGAAAATCAGCGGCAGCGAAGCTTAAAACCACAAGCGCTGCAGTGGCGAGGAGAGATGTCGTGAGGCCATAACGCTTATAAAGCGACGCGATAGCGACTGAGCAGACCAGCAATGATGTGTAACTGACTATTGGATAGTATTCGACATATTCAAGGCTCAGGATGTAACCGGAGATTAAGAATGATAACGCTGTGCCTAACGCAAAAATCGCAACAATACGACGCGTAGTTTTATTGAATGCGCCATCCCACAATATATATATGAGTGCAATTGCTCCGATAAATACGAATGGCGACACGCTCGGGTAAGAAGTAAGCTCAACAAACGGAGAAGTAATGTAGTCAAATAGCGATTGGTTTTCCATTGGCCCTCCCACCTGCATAGAAAGATCACCATTTCCATGCCCAAGATCAATTTTATATCGGTAAAACGGGTTGCCAGCTGTAAGCTGATAAAATGTCAGCTCGCTAATCAATACAGTAAGATAACCAAGCGCTGCAGGGGTTGCTGTGCGGAAGAATGGGCCCTTCAATATGAGTGCTGCAGAGCCAATGGTAAGAGGCAGGAAAATTGTTGCCTCGCGGCAAAGCCATGCGCCGCCCGCAACCAGCCCTGCCAGAAACAATAATCTTAAATTTGGTCGTTCGCCTTTGCTCCCCTCAATGAAAAGCCATAACGAAAGAACGACAAAGAATATTTCAACCCCATAAATGCGTAACTCCGCTGCTTGAGTCGTAAAAAAAGCGGAGGTCGCGATCAGTAAAGTGAAGATATTGCCCGCTAACGTCCCCAAATAACGTCGGCTAAAGTAATAAGTCACCATGACCAATGTTGCGCCGTACAGAATATTTGGGGCGCTTGCAAAAAATTCATGGGGCCCGAAAACAGCGAAGAAAAACGCCATTGGTAAAACTAGTGGGTAGCGCAATGACCAATGCGTAGTACCGAGATATGCTCCGGTGTCACTCCACTGTAGTGCGGCGGCAATGTAGTGTTCGCCGTCACGCGGTCCGATTCCGTCCCAGAAAAGTAAAGCGACAAGAAAATATAGCAGCAAGAAAAATATCAGTGCGCCGTTAGGCGCCGTCAGGAACTGCTTGAATTTCTCATTCATCGCCTGCCACATTTATCCTGACCCTTAATCGAACGCGCTTTTGGTACAAACTAGTATGACTCTCGTGGCGGCGCGACGGTTCATTTGCATGAAAATCCGAGGCCAATTTTTATGCTATTCGCCGGCTATATGCTCGACCTTCTGTGGTTTTAGGGGAGGGCGATAAGTGAGTGAAACGAGGGCGAATACGAGGCTCGCATAGATATAGTAGAGCCAGTGGAGGCATATTCCGCTTAGTAAGAGGGCAACTCCACCTGTGCGCGCGAGAAGTGTGAAAAAGCCTTTATTAAGCGCAATGAACAAAGCCACGGCGGCGATCAAGGCGAATAATGCGCTAGGCATGAGTATCGATAGTAATCCGAAAATCCATATAGAGTGCGCGATAACACTTATCGTTCGCTCACGCGTCGAGGTGTTAAGGTCAGCGCCGTCGGATTGCCCCGATACGATGATTTTTGACCATGGCAATGCTCGAGCAAATATGTCTGTACGCCAAAGCTGGAATAGCCCCCAGTCCTTGCAATGTTTTGCTTGGGCGTCTGGAAGCAGGAGAATCCTTCCTTCGCTGCGCCGAATGCGTATTCCAAATTCGATATCTTCCACGCTTGGCTCAGAAAATTGGAGGTCAAAACCGCCAACAGCAAGAAAAGAGCGCCGCCTCACGGCGCCAAATCCGGACCAAAAGGTCGTGGCCTCATGGTTGCTATTTTGATGAAAATAATGATGCCGCAAATTGGCGTAGAGCGCGGCAATTTTTCTTGAGGACGGCGCGTCATCATAAGACCCGAATGCTGCGGCGATATCAGGTTGATCGAGAAAAGCATTCTCTAATATCGCGATTGAGTCAGGGTGAACTTGCACATCGGCGTCGATAAATACCAATAAATCTGCGTTGGAGCTGTGGGCCGCTACATTTCGCCCATAAGCGGGCCCCATTGCCCTGTTCTCGCCTGTAATGACGGTAACGCCAAAACGCTCGGCAATGTCGAGCGTAGAATCAGTTGAGCCGTCATTGTAGATAATGACTTCATCGGGTTTGCGTGTAGACGCAGCGATGCCCCCAAGGCATGCTTCCAGAGTCGCCTCGGCATTATATGCCGGTATGACGACAGCAAGCTTGATTTTGTTTTCCATCTTCGATTTATCAAACACTATTTAGGCGGCTTCGATCGCCTCTTTTTTGGTTGAAAATTCTTCGTGATAGGATCGCTCGACATTTACATTCCAGATGTCGTGATCTTCGCCAAGAATGTTTCGCACCGCCAGCATCGCTGTCAGCATGGAATGGTCCTGATTGTTGTATCGATGCATGCCATTCCTGCCGACGGTTTGGAAATTATCAAGGCTCAAGATCCATTCTTGAATGACGTCCAGCGCGGCGCGATATTCGCCGTCATAAACAGGATAGGCTTTCTTTTGCCGAATGACGGCGCCGTCAACGACAATCTCCGCCTTTGCCAACCCCAGCTGGGCCAGTTCTTTTGTCGCCAGCTTGATCAGCTCTGCGTCGTTGAGCTCCCATAGTCCGTCGCCTTCGTGGCAAAAATATTCCATGCCTATGCTTGCTTTGTCAGAGTCGGGAACCATTTCCGGCGACCAGGCGCGGAAATTTTGTATCCGGCCGACTTTGACGTCCGGGCTATGGATATAGATCCAGTTATCGTCAAATGGATCTGGGTCTGCAAGAACTAGCGTGACGATCAGGAAGTCGCGATATTTCAGTTTATCGGCAGCATCGATGACTTCTTGCGGCGGGGCCGGTTCGATACATCCGACAAGTTCTTTCAATGGCATCGTGGAAATGAATTCATCTGCTTGCAGCCGGTAGGTTTCCTGCTCGCCGTTTATTTCCTTGTGAACTTCGATCTCGGTGATCTTGTCGCCATCGCGAAAGACCCGGCTCACCCAGCTATTCATTTCAACGTCGCCGCCATTCGCACGTATTTTGTCGCGGAATTTTTCCCACATCATGCCTGGTCCAAGGCGCGGATACTCAAATTCTTCGATCAGGCTGGCCGTATTATTGGCGCCAGTCAGCGCATTCCAGACAGCCGTCGTTAGAGATAAATTTTTAATTCGCTGTGCAGCCCAGTCGGCCTGTATCTGGGTGCAGGGAATGCCCCAAACTTTCTCCGTATAGGTCTTGAAGAAATGCAGAAAGAGCCGGCCGCCAAACCGGTTTGTCACCCACTGCTCCAGGTTTTGCTCCACTTTGCTTGGAAAAACCTGCCACTTCAGATAGCTAAGGCCGATGCGGACGGCTTCGTATGGACCCATATTGCCGAGGGCGTTAAAAATTTTCAGTGGATAATCATAATATCGGCCTTGATAGAAAATTCGGCTCTTTCGCGGCCGTTTGATAAAATCTGACTCCAGAACTTCGTGCCAAAGCTCTTCGACTTCCTTTACCTTCGTGAAAAAGCGATGGCCTCCAATATCAAAACGAAAACCGTTATGAGATTCTGTTCTAGATATTCCACCAACCAGCTTGTCCGCCTCTAACACAATAGGGACGTGATTGGTGCTATGTTTTTGTAATTCGTAAGCGGCGGTTAATCCTGCCGGGCCGCCCCCAATTACGGCGACCTTTGTAAGGTTCATGCCGAATTTACGTGGCGGGCTGCTTATCGCTGGAGGGCTCGGTTCTCGCCGATTCTGGTTGGCTGGATCATGCAGATGGTCTGACAAATATGCGACGTTTGCCGCACGCTGTTGCGGTGTTGCACGGCTCCACGCGATCGAGCGTTGCAATCCATCAACGAGTGGAATTTTTGGCTCCCAGCCGATGAGGTTATTGATTTTTTGGATATCTGGCCGGCGTATTTTTGGGTCGTCCTCCGGCAAAGGCAGAAAGTTAAGTTCAGACAACGAGTTCGCCTGTTCAATAACGATATCTGCGAGTTGCCGGACAGTAAATTCACCCGGGTTGCCAACATTAACCGGCCCATGGCGCGCTCCAGGCTCATTCATCAAACGCACAAGCCCATCGATCAAATCATCTACATAACAAAATGAGCGGGTCTGGCTGCCGTCGCCATAGATTGTAATCGGATCACCGCGCAACGCTTGGCTTATGAAATTTGGGATCACCCGGCCATCGTCGGGGCTCATTCTCGGGCCATAGGTGTTGAAAATGCGAGCGACCCGAATATTTACATTATACTGTCTGTGATAGTCAAAAAAGAGCGCTTCGGCGGCGCGCTTACCCTCATCGTAACAGGCGCGGCGGCCGGTGCAATTTACTGCTCCAACATATTCCTCCGCTTGCGGAGACTTGTCCGGGTCACCATAAACTTCGCTCGTTGATGCTTGCAATATTTGAGCGCCGTGCCTACGGCCATGGTCGAGCACATTCAGGGCGCCAATGATGCATGTGCGCATGGTTTCTACGGGGTCGCGCTGATATTTTGGCGGCGATGCGGGACAGGCGAGGTTATATATTTGGTCAAACCTACGGTCCGGAAGCGGATCTTGAACATTTTGTTCAATGATAGAGAATCGTCGATTCCTCATCGCATCGTGAAGGTTGGCTTTGTCGCCTGTGACAAAGTTATCGAGGCAGACAACAGTGCAGCCATCGCTAAGTAGTCGGTCGCAAAGGTGCGATCCAATGAATCCGCCTCCGCCCGTCACTAAAATAGTCTTTAAATACGACAATTATTCCCCCAACAATTAGGCTTTAGAAACATGCAAGATCACAATTATGCAAGATCAACGCCGTTCTGAGTCGACCAAAAAATTGCTGTAAAGCCTGCCCCTTGAGCCGAAAACCCACCATCCGCAGAAAGCCAATCTATTCGCAAAATACGAACATTGGAAATCGGTAACATATTGCACTGCACGATTATACTGCCACGATGTAGTTTTTACACATCAATTGACAACCTAAGCGGGTAAAACGTAATTGAAATCAAGCTTTAGTGTGCGCTCTCTCGATTTGGGAAGATGCAACCTGGCTTTGCGCACAGATGAGGAGTGAGGGAAGTGGTTATTTCTTTAAGATGAGAACTGGCTGGCGACACATTTTGGTACGGATATTGCGCTGAAAATTTACGCTGGCGCCCCACTGCGGAATGACGAAATGCGACAAAAAATGCGAATTGGAATTATTGGCGCCGGTCTTATGGGCCGATGGCACGCTCATGCCGCACGCCAGGCGGGCGCGTCCATTGTCACGATTGCCGACGCTGAGCATGAATGCGCGCAGGCCCTTGCCGCTCAGTTTGGGGCTGTAGTGGTAAATGACGCGCGCGACCTGCTGCAAACTGAAAATATCGACGCACTGCATATATGCACGCCAACCGACACTCATACGCAGATCGCCCAGGAAGCGCTACGGCAAGGCGTTCACATATTTATCGAAAAGCCGCTCGCTGCCAACGAAGGTGAGACGAAGGCCTTGCTCGTGGAAGCGGAACGCACGCGCAAACAGATCTGCCCAACCCACCAATATGCCTTTCAACGTTGTGTCAGCAATATATCGGCGCGACTGTCACAGGCAGGCGAGCTCACATTAGTGGAACTGAAATTTTTCTCCGCTGGCGCAAGTGCATCCGATCCAGCCATGTATGCTGCGATCGCCGGCGATATTCTTCCCCATCCGCTGTCGATTTTGCATCAGCTGTTTCCGGGACAGTCATTGGCGTTGCTTGACTGGCGAATTAACTGCGCCGTTAATGGCGAATGGGAACTCAGTGCGACCATAGGCAAGACGCGCATTCGAATATTAATCGGCCTATTGTCTCGGCCAACGGCGGCGTCCTTAACAATTTGCGGGACACGCGGCGCATTTGAAGCTGATTTGTTCCATGATTATGTTCTTTGGCGCGACGGGGCAGTGAGCCGATCGGCAAAAATAGCGCAGCCTTTTGTTCATTCTGTGGGGCACCTTGCTGCGGCGGCGTACAATCTCGCCTATCGAGGAATTCGAAACGAGCCCGCCTATCCCGGCTTGCGAACGCTTATATCGAAATTTTATGAGGCTTGCTCCGGTGGCGGCGCGGCGCCAATCAGTAGTCAACAAATCATAGATGCGGCGCGCGTCAGGGACCGTTTTATTGCAGAGAATACCGTCGATGGTTCATTACCGAAAATGCCGCAAACCGCAAGGAACGGATACCGTGAAAGCAGGCGCTAAAGATCGCCCCGACCGGTGTGCATCGCCGACAATATCGCTGGCGGTCATAGAGCTTGTCGGCGGCGGTGCATTAATTCGGTCTATCGAGGCCGCACGAGAGCTCGCGCATCAACGCTCAATAAAGTTATTCGTCATTTGTCGCGGGGAACCGAGCCTAGATTTAGCATCAATACCTTTTCCGGAATTGACGATCATTCCTTTTGGCGGTGAGACCGTTCCGAAACGACGATTAACTGCATTGCAGAAATCAAACGCCGACTTAGTTGGTTTAATCGAAGATACTGTTCTGGTTTCAGATGAATGGATAGACGGCGTCATTGAAAGTTTTGACGATACGAATACGGGCGCCGTATGGGGGCCGGTCATGATCTCAACCGACCTGGGGGCTCGCAATCGTGCTTTGGCGATTTTGGAATATGGACGATTTTCGGCCGCTGCAGGCAACGCTGGCGAGTTGGCGTATGCGCATCTACCCGGCTGTAATTTGGTAGTCCGACGCAAAATGACATTGGCGGCGGTTGATTGCGTTGAAGACGGCGTGTTTGAACACCGGATCGTAGAAAAGTTTCGTTCTGGGGGAAATAAAATCGCCTTTAACATAAAAACAGCGGTGACGTATAACGCTTGCGATGAATACGGCGCCCGCCTAACGACGCGGTTGAACCATGGTCGTCTTTACGCAGGGACCCAAGCGCGGAGCCTTTCCCAGTGGAGCCGGGTCTATCACGCCGTCCGCGGTGTCCTGGCGCCGGCGGCGTTGACGGCCCGGGGCGTTCGTAACGCACGGCGCGCGGCTGACGGCGCCTTCTCGTTGCAGCAATTTTTTTGGATCGTTTTAATGTCGTTGGCGTGGGGTGCTGGAGAAATTCAAGGATACATTCTCGGTTGCGGTCAAAGCATCAAAAGTTGGCGTTGATGCGTATTGGTGTTGATGGCTCGTGCTGGCTCAATAATCGCGGTTTCGGCCGGTTCACGCGCGCGTTGTTGCCGGAACTATTCGCCAGCGCGCGCGGGCATGAGTTTGTCGTTTTTACCGATGATGCGGATGCGGCATATTTTGAAAAATATGACATTGAGGTGGTTAACATCGCCGCTAAACGTAAGGTGATTGAGGCTGCCAAAGCCGATGATCGACGGTCTGTTTTTGACGTATTCGCATTCACACAATCAGCGGGACGACAGCGGCTTGATTTGATCTATTATCCTGCGGTCTATTCGTGGTTTCCACCACCACGCAACACGCCCTCGGTCGTAACGTTTCATGATGCGATTGCTGAGCATTACCCTGAACTTGTGTTTCCACGCGCAAAAGAAAGATTTTTGTGGAATGCTAAAGCATGGCTGGCAAAAAAAAGCTGTAACAGGGTTTTGACAGTTTCACAGACAGCGAAACAGGAAATTGTCGATTACCTTGGGATAAAACCAGGCAAGATTGATGTTATCTGTGAGGGCGCTGATTCAATTTTTAAAGAGATTGACGATCAGGCAGTCTTGTCCGAGGCAAGAGCGAAATATGAGCTACCACCACAATCACGACTGTTGATCTATGTTGGCGGGTTTGCACCACATAAAAATCTGTTACGCCTACTGGATGCGTTTTCGCTTGCTATACGCTCACCGGCTGCTGCCGATTTGCACTTGGTGATGGTTGGCGATGCCGACGGCGGCGGATTTCATTCCGATTATAAAGCGCTTACTGAGCGGGTCCAAAAGACGGCAAATCTGCAAGGTCGCGTACATTTCACTGGCTATGTCTGCGATCAAGATCTTGTTGCCCTTTATTCCGACGCTCTGGCGCTTGTGTTGCCGTCGCTTTCGGAAGGGTTCGGATTGCCGGCGCTTGAGGCAATGTCGTGCGGCGCGCCGATATTGGCCGCGCGTGATGGCGCAGTCATGGAAGTTGCTGGTGCAGCGGGATATTCCTTCAATCCGTTGGACACGGAAGATATTGCGAGAGCGATCATCGCCATCGCGGGCAATCCTGCACTACTTGAAACGTTGCGCACCCATGCCATACCAGAAACCGCGCGCAATAGATGGCCGCGCGCCGCCGAGTTGACATTGGATTCGCTCGAGGCCTGTTATCGGACTGCAACATGCGCTTCTTGATGGCGACAACATTTTATCCGCCGCACCATTTTGGCGGTGATGCTATTTATGTGCGCCAGCTCACCGAGGCGTTGCGCGCGCGCGGACACAGCGTCGATGTTGTTTATTGCCGTGATTCCTACCGCATATCGGGCGGGCGAAATGAATATGTGGGCGGGGATCATTCTGAATCCGGGGATATTATCCAGCTTGAAAGTCGGTTTGGAAGCTTGTCTCCGTTGCTGACGCAAATTACGGGCAGGCCATTCCTCAAACTACCAAAGTTGAAGGAAATATTTGGGCGTCCCTATGACGTTGTGAATTTTCATAATCTTTCGCTAATCGGCGGGCCCGGAATTTTACCGATGAGTAGGGCGCGGCTGACTTTATTCACTGCACATGAGCATTGGACAGTTTGTCCAACCCACATCCTATGGAAGAACCGGTCGAAAGCATGCGACAAGCGTCAATGCTTTACATGTCAGCTTCGTTCCGGACGCCCGCCGCAACTTTGGCGATACACCAATCTGCTTAAGTCGGGGTTTGAGGCCGTGGATCAAATCTTCGCGCCGAGTGCGTTTACAAAACGCACTCTTGAGGCCGGAGGAATTGAGAGACCAATCAGCGTGTTACGCTTGTTCGCGCCGACTGATTTTGAGGCGCTTGCGCCTGTGGGACCTGCCCTGACAGCGCCGACATTTCTTTATGTTGGTCGCGTCACGCGATCGAAGGGTGTTGCCGAACTTGTCCACGCCTTCTCCGAGCGCCCGAATTATAAGCTTCAGGTCGTTGGCGACGGCGACCTCATGGCGTCGATGGTTACGGCAACAAAAAATCTCGATAATATCGATTTTCTTGGGGCACAGCCGCGATCTGCATTGCCTGATCTATATCGACGTGCGACGGCGTTCATCTTGCCTTCGCTGGCGCCGGAAAGCTTTGGGCTTGCGACGATTGAGGCGTTTGCGCAAGGCACGCCGGCGATTGTCAGGGAAGCAGGCGGTGCGGGGGAGGTTGTCCGGGAGGCTGGCGCTGGCATTGTGTTTAAGAGCAACACTGAAATGCTGACGGCGGTAGACACGCTGGCGGAAGATAGATTCCTTCGCGACAGTCTGGGCGATAAGGCTAGGCAATCGTTTTTAAAGTTCTATACGGAGCAAAGCCATGTTGACGCCTATCTGGAGCATGTCGAGAATCTGCTGGCGAACGGAGCAGGGTGCGTGAAATGAAAGCGATCATTACCTTTCATAGTATTGATAATGATGGCGGGCTATTGTCTTACAGCCCTGCACAATTTTCATACTTACTCGATCATCTTGCAGATCGAAAAATTCCTGTATTGCCGCTCAGCCAGCTGCTTCGCTCCGACATTCGTCGCGGCGTCTGTCTGACCTTTGACGATGGGATGGTGAGCGTATTCGAGAAGGCTTTGCCCATTCTGCGCGAACGTGGAATGCCGGCGCATCTTTTTCTTGCCTCCGCCGCTGTTGGTGGCTCCAATCAGTGGGCGAGCCAGCCTGGAGACGCGCCAGTCTATCCGATGCTGGACTGGAGCCAGCTGGAAGTCTTAAGCGATAATGGCGTTCTCATCGACGCGCACACGCACTCCCATCCCGATCTTCGCGACCTGCCCGATGATGCGATCAGGGAAGAATTCCAGTGTTGCGATGAGGCAATTAAATCGCGAACAGGCCGCGCCCCGGAATATTTCGCCTATCCGTACGGGTTTTTTGATCACCGCATCAAACGCCTTGCAGGTGAACACTATCATGCATCGATGACGACGCAGCTTGGATATTTACAGGCGGAGAATCGTGCTTCTGCTCTGCCGCGCCTTGATTCCTATTATCTACGATCACCGTTTTGGGTGCGCGATATCTTTTCCGACAGGACGCGCAGTTATATCGGCGCAAGAGCGGCAATGAGGGCGGTGAGGGGGAAGTTCTGGAACTCAAGCCACGCATAAGCGTTGTCATCGGCATACAAGGCGCACATGACAATCTAGGTGAAATCCTTGCGGCGTTGGACGCACCGGCGGTCGATGGGGTTGAGGTGCTGCTTTGCGCGCCGCACAATGACCCGATAGATCCGCTTTATCTGGAAATGCCGTCTGTACGACGGGTTGAGGGGGGCGATAATGCGCTGATCCCGGAACTTTGGCGTGATGGAATTGTGGCGGCGCAAGGCGACGTCATCGCTATTTTGACTGCGCATTGCATACCCAACAATGAGTGGGTGAGCATTGTTGCCTCCCTGGATATGCGCCGCTGTGCTGCTTATGGCGGCGCGATTGTGCTGAGTTCAGACGCGAACGCCGCTGCCGCCGCCATTCATCTGTTGCGATATGCAGGTGTGACACCGCCGCAAACTGCGCGAGATTTGGATGATCTCGCCGCCGATAATTCTGTCTATTATCGTAGCGATATTTTGGCCTGCAAAGATTTACTGCCGCTTGGATTTTGGGAGCCGTCTTATCATGCGCGCTTTCGCCAAGCCGGGCGCCGGATGGCGATGCAGCCCAATCTGATATGTACTCATAAAAACCAATATACCGAGATTGAGTTTATGGCTCAGCGCTGGCGGCATGGGCGGGTCTTCGGGCGCATGCGTGCGCAAGAACAGCCCTTTGCAAAGCGCGTAATTATGCTCATGCTATCGCCTCTTTCCTTCTTTATTTTTGGCGCAAAACTCACCTACAAGATTATCAGGATGCCTGCATTAAGGTCCGACTTATTGCGGGCGCTGCCATGGCTCTCAGTGTTTCTAGCGAGTTGGTGTTGGGGGGAATGTTGTGGCTATGCAGACGCCGTGTTTCGCCCGAACCGAACGGTGTAGTAAGATGGATCTAGTATTTTGGCGACACAGCGACAGCGCTGGCGACCTCCGGACAACTTAATAGAGATGGAAATATTTGCATGACGAATTTTGATTTTTCTATTTTGATCGGGCGCGTGAGTACAGAAGATCATGACCGGGTACTTGAAGCCTTGGCTGCGTTGCGCCGGCAGGCGGGAGGTCATTCTTATCAGGTCGTTCTTGCTGATCGCCTGAATGATGCGGTCACAGATTTAATTGTTACAGATTACCCCGAAGTGGATCTCGTCGCGTGTGATGCAAAAGCGACTTTGCCAGCGATGCGCACCGATGCTTTGAACATTGCGACCGGAAAATATATTATTGTAACTGAAGACCATTGTGTTCCGAGCGAGAACTGGCTTGAGGAATTCCATATCGCTCTGTTGGCGGCCCCCGATGATGTCGTTGCAGTTGGCGGCTGCGTCGAGAACGGCGTTTATGAGACGGCTCTTGATTGGGCGACGTTCCTTTGTGAATATTCTGGATCGATTGCGCCCGCCCCGAGCGGCATTGTTTTGGATGTGCCGGGAATGAATGTCGCTTATCGAAGAATGGCGTTTGAAAATATCGATGACAGCGTATTGAAAAAAGGCTTTTGGGAAACCACCCTGCATCCGGTTATGCGCGAGCGAGGCCTGAAATTCTTCTCATCAAACGCGATCAAACTCTATCACTGCAAGAAATTTTCATTGGGTCTCTTCTGCCGCCAGCGCTTTGTGTATTCACGTTATTATGCGGGCATACGCTATTCCAGGGGGCAAGGCGTGAACCGGATGGCGGCGGCAGTGATGTCTGTGGCGTTGCCGCCGTTATTGCTTTGGCGCATGCGCGGCAATGTCGTTCGAAAGAATCGTCTGGGCGGTGAATTTTTGAAAGCGCTGCCATATCTGGGGCTCTTTACAGTGATCTGGGCGGCGGGAGAAATTGTCGGATATATTGCCGGTCAAGGAACGGCGTTGGCGGAAATTGAATAGAATGAGCATCGCCCAACAAAACTGCACCCGCCGTGTTCGCGGCGAATATATTTGTCCCGCCTGTAAAATGCGCGTGGCCAAAAACGCCCAGTCATATCAGTGCGTCGCCTGCCAAAAGGAATATCCAATTCTGTTTGGCATCCCAGATTTTCGCCTTCATCCCGACCGCTATTTGTCGCTTCGTGACGAGCGTGCAAAAGCAGCGCATCTTTATGCCTTTGGGCAAACCCATACATTCAGGGAGCTTATCGGCGAGTATTACCGCATTACTTACGACGTTCCCGGAAAGCAGGAAACACGCTTTCGGGCCTATATCGAAAATGGTCCAGCGCGCGGGGATCTTGTCTTGAGTGCGCTTTCGCTGTCTCCGCAGTCAACGATTGTTGATATTGGATGTGGAACCGGCGGGATTTTGGTCGCCGCTGCGCGCAATGGACGTCGCGTTGTCGGCGTCGACATAGCGCTTCGCTGGCTGGTCATTTGCGCCAAGCGCTTGGAGGAGGAGGGCGCTGACGTTGAACTCGTTTGTGCTGATATTGCAGCGTCGCCTATTGCTGGGCAGTCCTTTGATGCGGCCACCGCTGTCGACCTCATGGAGCATATCGCCGACCCGGAACCGGCGGCGGCCGCCATTGCCGGTATGGTCGGGGATAATGGGATGATATTTGTCTCCGGCGTCAATCGGTACACAATGGCGCCCTATCCGTTGGCGGGATTGTGGGGCGTTGGGTTTCTGCCCAGATTTTTGCGGCGCCGTTACATCACGATGAGAACAGGACTTGATACGTTGCGATACGCCCGACTGACCAGTCCTTATGGGACTGCACGCCTATTCAGACGGGCCGGATTTGAAATTAAATCCACGGCTCCATTGAATGTCGCTGCGCCGGAGAAGGAAAATGACGACAAGATGCGCGGACGCCTGATAGCGATCTATAATAAGCTCCGAACCATCCCGGGTGCAAAGCAACTCCTAGTGCTTGTTGGACCAGCGTTTGAACTTGTCGCCCATAAAAAGTCGCAGCCAAAATGAACCGTATAACGAGGAAATTCAAATGAGATTTGCATTGGTCGGCGCAGGAGCGATTGCAGCATTGCGCAAAGGCGCCATCGAAGCGGCGCCAGGCGCGCAACTGGGCGGGGTGTTTGACATCGATGCGAGCAAAGCCGTGGTGTTGGCTGGCGACGCCCCGGTATTTGCTACGCTTGCCGCGCTGACATCGTCGCCTGCTATCGATGCGGTAATTGTCTCAACGCCGCCCGACACGCATGCAGAGATTGCCGTGGCGGCGATGAATGCCGGCAAACACGTACTGGTGGAAAAACCGATGGCGAACTCGCTGGCTTCATGCCGCACCATGCTCGAGACATCGAGAGAATTAAACCGTGTACTAACGGTAGGTTTTAATCATCGCTATTTTCCGGCGGTAAAAGCGCTACGTCATGCCGTTACATCTGGTGAAATAGGAAAATTGAGTTATGTGCGCGGCTTTGCCGGACATACTGGCCTTTCAGAATTTAAATCAGCGTGGATGTATTCAAAAGACGTTATGGGCGGCGGCGCACTGTTCGATAATGGCATCCACATGATTGACCTCGTCCACCATATTATGGGGCCGGTTGACAAAGTGTACGGGAAAACCGTTGACGATATTTGGGCGCTTGATCGGGTGGAGGATAATGGTTTCGCGTTGCTATCGAGTGAAAGCGGCGTTGTTGGCAGTCTCCACGCCAGTTGGAGCGAGTGGAAAGGCTATCATTTTTATCTCGAGGCGTATGGCTCCATGGGTATGGCGCGTGCTTATTATGCGCCGATGCAATCAACGATCATCACGATGGAAAAACCGGGCGGGCGGACAAAACGGAAGACGAATTACTACCTTCCGTTGATCATTGAGGAAAAATTACGCGGGTGGCAATCAACGGCGGTGCGCACTCTTTGCGAGGAGCTGGTGGATTTCATGAACCTGTGCGAAGGAAAACCTGCAGGCTGTATTGCCACTGCCGAAGATGGATTTCGCTCTATTGAAATCGCCCAGGCTGTCTACGAATCAAACGCCAGCGACAACGCCGTCTCCATGATGCGAGACATTTAACGCGGTTTTTATCGCCGCGAAACAAAACCGTGTGTGCGAGATTATGTTGATACAAATACAAAGCATGACAAGCGTCTGGCTACAACGCAGATCAAGAACGTCTATCAAGATCGATTATTCGCCATAATTTTAACGCCATTTCCGTCGCCAGAAATATCATAGCCACACTTGGCCGCGAGGGCTTTAATTTTCGGGAGTAGGGGAAGAATGTCTGGTTCGTTTTCTCGGCGCCATTTATCGATGCCGGGCTTCGACAGGCTATTTTTAGGCGCACCTAGAATTTCTTTCCAGCGCGTGTTGAGCATGGTATCGTGTGGAATATTGAGACGCTGACATAGAGCATTCATCGTCTCGTCCGAATTTTCGATCAACGCTTCAAAACTAATTTCAATCCAATTGTCCTGATTTACGATCTTTCGTCCCGCAACCAGGTGCTCGGACATCGCAATCCATTGCGCCAATGCAATCTCTGGGATTGTGCTGTGGCTCAAGTTTCGCCAATCGGGAATTAATGCGAAGCACCATTGATGCGACCATGGATAATCAGGAATATTCAGCCTCTTTGGCGTGAAGTAGGAACGAAACCGCCCTTCCGGATGACGCCAGCCATTGATGAGAGAATTGAGCACATCCCCTGGATTGCGTTGGAGAACAACAAACGTCGCGTCGGGAAACATGCAATGTAAATAGGCAATCCGTAGTGAATTTTCTGGCGTCTTTTCAACGAATCGCGCCGCGGTAGGATGATAGGCGGCCCGGGCGCGCATAAAGGCGCAAGCAAAGCGCCGCTCCCAGGGAAGGGTGTCTTGACGGGTGACAATGTCGGAGTTCCAACCCGACCAGCGTGGATGATGAAAACTGCGCCAAAGATCATGACCCTCGGTTGCTAATGCAGCGAATTGATTGCTCTCACGCAACATATGGAAAAGAGTCGTCGTTCCCGAGCGGGGCATGCCGAGGATAAAAACCGGGTTGCGATAATCAACACCTTTAACGAATGCTTCTGCTCACATAGGCCGCACAGTTTTTTCTTTGGAGCGCTTCCATTTCCCAAGCATGGATGGATAAATATCCAACCGTGAATTCACTTCCAACAATAGCCATGTTCGCGATATTACAATAGTGCTTAAGACAGCAGTTGCAGCGCCAGTCACGCCAAACATGGGGATAAGAGTGATATGAAGAAAGATATTGCAAACAAGACTGATCACGAACACCCGAGCACAAATATTTTGATGTCCGGTCATGGTTAGCAAAATAGTCACAGGCCCCGTTGCCGCATTAAAAACAGCTGAAAATATAAGTATACTGAGTATTGCGTAGCCAGATGTGAAATCGTCGCCAAATAGTGACAAAATCCATTTTCCTGTCGCGAGGAGAAATATGGAGAATGCGAGCGTAGGCCAGAAAATCCACTGTGTTATAGAACGTGAAAGTGATTGCAGTTCTGGCATTCGTCCCGATGCATAAAGCGCTGCGATTCGTGGCGCGCCAAGTGATATGACCGAGCCAAAAAAGAAACTGACCAAAATGCTGGTTCGCGCCGCCGCCTGGTAAACGGCCGTGGTTTCAGGGCCTAAAAACAAGCCTACGAATATAACATCCAATTCAACAAGCATAATCGCAAACGCACTGGGCACGAGCATTGGCAACGACACGCCCAGCCAACTGCGGGGCTCCCGCCGGGGCGATGCGTCGCCAAATGTCCTGGACAACCGCGGCCCTACATAGAAATGAAGAATACACAATCCGATCAAAGTCCCGGCAACCGCGATAATCATCGTCTCAAGACTTGTGGGCTGATACCCGGCCAACACCAGCCCACCGACGCCAATAATCAGCACCAGCGGCCTGACGATGCGTACCGGCGCCTCTGTTAAAAGCGGCCAAAAAAATGCTCGTGCGGCGGCGATGTAAAAGCTGGTTAAACCAAGGATCGGAATAGCAGAAAAGGCGATCAGCGTGGTTGCGACGCTTGTTTGTTTTGGATGAATATCCAAAGCAATGATGATAGCGCTGGCAATGGCGGCTACAATCAAGCCGGAACACAAGACTAATAACCGTCCGAAATCAAAAAAACCTCTCAGCCTTTCATGATCTTCTTCTTCCTTATATTGAGCAAAATACCGGACCCCCGCATAGGGTAAACCAAGTGCTGTAATCAGGCTGAGAACCGTCACTAGCGAAAACAAAAATGCGTAAACGCCATATTGTTCCGCGCCGATGCTGCGCGCTATCAGAACGAGCGCGAAATAGCCCAAACCGGCGCCGGCGATGAGCACAAAAAAGATCGTACTGGCGCCCTGCAAGACGGCAAATAGGTCTGGCTTTGCGCTAAAATATGCACGCAAACGCGATGGCCATAAATATGGCCCTGACTGTTGGTCCTTATTGAACATCACTGGTAATCATGGTCTTGGTATTTTCGTAAACTACTCTTCATGGTGTCGTCTCTATCTTGGCAGTGCTGCCCAGCACGCGATAATAGGCTCCAAAATATGGGGCCAGTAATTTCATAAACTTGTTACGGATGATTTGATTATAGCGATGAGCTAACTTTGTCCTCAGCGGAGAGAAGATTGCTATCTCCTCGTCAGCAATTGGAGGAAAAATGACCTCAAAATCCGTCATAGATGCGTCGTTAAAAATACGGGTCGTTTCTTTCACGCTGAGAAGCCGCGTATATTCATATTGACTGCCGGAGGCCAGCTTGACCCATGGCGCTTGCCACGGAACTGGAAGATACCCGACGCCCCAAACACCGACATGCGGCTCTGGTGATAGGCTGAATCGGTTCGGGGTGGTGATTGCAAACCGTCCATTCGGCCCCAGAACGCGCGCGATCTCATTTGCATAAGCCTGCTGGCCCCCGACATGCTCGATCACATCGAGAGAGACTAGCGCGCCAAGCGAATTTGATTTGATGGGAAGCGCTTCAGCGAGCCCCGCCGCCAGCTGTGGTTCACCGCCATATGCGCGAATGAGATGTTTAGCGATTGTTAGCCACTCAATTGAAACATCAATTCCGGCAATTTGTCGGTCTTGGCCGGCGGCGGCCGCAGACATCTGGCCTGGACCGCACCCAAGGTCTACTATGGGGCCGAGTTGCACTGTTGCAGCTAGCCAAGTTTGTAGTTGGTCCGTACACCTTTCAATACTGGCATAAACTTGCTTGACTCTGTAAGTTGACTTTTCATGAGAAAATTTTCGTGAATGGCGGAATACATCATAAATCGCTGTTTCGACGCCTTTTGCTGAGGCTAGCTCATCAATAATTAAGGCCCGGCTGCGGTCCGTCTCATAGTCAATCCATGTTGGCGCTTCGAGCCGTAAATCGGGAACTTCACAAACGACAGGAAATTGCCGGGCGCATGGCCCGCATTCAAGCAGCATAGCGTTGGAAACAAGTTCACCATGGCAAGATGGGCAACACCAAATCATCAACGTTCCGATGCCGGGCGCCATTGTTGGGACAACGGTTGAGGGTGATTCGCATCTTGTGCCATATCTGGAAATCCACATCCGAAATGGGCTGCATTTATCGGCGCCGGCCCACATTTGGCCGCCGGTGATCCTGCCTGGCCGTCATGTTTAGCCGAAATAGCCCGCGCTTATAATTAAATTAACCACCTAGCCCATAGCAATATTGACGCCAATCGCGAAACGATTTCACTATCACCCACTCCCCAGAGAGTGAAATTAATCTGGAATAATAACAAACGGGGTCGCGCGCGTGTTTCGTATTGTGTCTGTAACCGCCCGGCACTGGCCCTATTTGGCTGGCGGGCTTGCCCTTGGCGCTGCGCTCGCTCTGGCGATTGGGTCTCGAAGCCCGCAACAATTTTTAAGCTTCACCACTGCCTACGCATCATTTCTATATGTTGCGGGGGCGCTGATGGTTGGCCCTATAAAACTGCTGTCCGGCGGCGCGGTTGGTCTGTCGAACAGGCTGCGCCGAGATTTCGGTATTTGGTCAGCCCTTTTCGCTATCGCCCATGTCATTGCCGGCCTCAGTGTGCATTTTAACGGGCGCTTCTGGCTGTATTTTATCTATCCGGCGCAATCGGCTCATGCGGCTGGCCTACGCATAGATGTGTTCGGCCTGACAAACTATCTTGGTGTGATCGCGGCGATGATGATTGTTGTGCTTTTGGCGATTTCAAATGATACGGCTATTCAAAAACTTGGCCCGCCACGATGGAAGACTGTTCAGAGACTAAGCTACCCGCTTTTCGTAGTAATATTTTTGCACGGTCTTGTGTACCAGCTTATTGAAGACCGGGGGATTATCTACATCGCATTGCTCGTACTAACATTGTGCGTCGTTGCGATTTTTCAGGCCCGAGGTTTTTCACAACGTCGGGCGAAGCAATAAAGCGGTCGGATTTATTTTTAGCGACGATGATCGCAGCGCCGACTTCGTATACCAACGCGCCCCCGTCATTTTTTACCTTGCGGCAGTCGTCATAAAAGATGTTTTTTAACTTTAAGACATCGCTAGCGCTCGCGGCTGCAATTTTCTTTCGCGCCACACTCGAAAATGTTGCTTGTAAGTTCCAAAATTCATCAATCGAGTCGATTTCATATTTCGCGCCCTTCCACTCAGTTGATTGAAGGTGAAACCCTGCTTGGCTTGGGAGTGACTGTAATGAGCCAGAAAATCCGTGATGGTGCTCAGTCCACGATGCGGTTGTGCTCTTATCGGATTCTGGAAGATGCAATTGTACAAGCCCTTCCAGATGCCGCATGCTGTTCTCCGCCTTCCAATTTTTTCCGAGAGTATGCGTATCGGCATAGCCATTGCCGCTCGCGCACCGGCGACCGAAAATAGTCCCGGTGCGCTCCCTGCGGCGATTACACAAGGCCGCCTGATTTAAGCACCCGAAGCAATTCCTGCATTGCTTTTTCCGGATTTGGAAAATGTCGAAATGCGTAAAGCGAAACTGCGCAATCGGCGCTTTCATCAGGCAAGCTTAATTTTTCAGCGTCGCCTTTGATAAACTCTGCATGTCCCGCCAATCCAAGCTTCTCTGCTTTACGCCGAGCCGTTTTTAACATTCCGTCTGATAAATCAATTCCCGTAACTTTGGTGCTCGCGCCAAAGCGGCTGGCAGCGCGAAGTGAGACGATGCCAGTACCGCAACCGATATCCAGTAGCCTGGCGCCGGGTGTAGAACCGAGCCGATCGAGCAGTCTATCAACGACATAGGTTGAATAGCTGTCCGTTAGTTGGTCGAAATTTTCAACAACGCTGTTGTAGCTTTCAGCATCACGTACCTTGAAATCATCACTGGAGTCCATTTTAGGCGCCTTGGTTATTTGTGGTAAATGTTCTGAGGTCGATCGCGGCCCCGCCTTGTTTGGCTGACTCATAGGCCGCCAGCATCATCGCCAGCGTATGGAGGTTGTCGGCGGCGCTGCAGGGTGGTTCGGCGTCAGTCTCCAGCGCGATTAGCATCTCGTCAAGTAAAGTTGCGGTAGCATTTGGAAAAAGGTCGATGGGGTCGGTTGTGAGCGACTTTTCTTTCCCAGCTTGGTAAATGCGCGCTGATGCGCTGGGGCTCATCTCCATGCGCATGAATGGTTTGCGGGTTCCGCCCTTAACGCCAATCGCCAACTCCGCCAAACCACCGAGCTTGGATTCTATGCAGCCTTGTGTTCCGTCCAGCCGGATATCAAGATAGCGGTGTGGTCCGCGCGATAGGCGGTCGAGGATAATTTGCGCAACCCGGTCGCCACTGAACTCAAGCTGAATCAGGTTTAAATAATCAGCGCCCTCGGGCTTACCAGGTTTGGGCATGCGCGCGGAGATAGAAATCGGTTCTTCACCGAAAAAGAACCGGCAAAGATCGAGCGCATGCGTGCCGAATTCGAAACATGTGCGTTTGTCGCTCTGCCCTCGCCAGCCGGCTTCTGTTTGCTCTGTTACAAAAAAAGTCTGGTGCATAGAGATAAATAGCAGAGAGCCGAATTGTGGAGAATTGATCTGCTGTTGCGCCACGCTGTGAACATTCATAAAACGGAACTCATTATTGACGACAACGGCGCGCTCACAGGCCTTAGAAAGTTCAATGACGTGCTGGCCTTCCTTGAGTGAAGCGACGAATGGCTTTTCGCAAAAGACATGGGCGCCCGCTTTCAAGCTATCGCATATCAAACTAAAATGAGAATCTGGCGGCGTGATGATTGCGATGATGTCCGGCGACAGTGATGCTAAGAGATCATTAAGCGAATCAAATACTGGAAAGGGAAAAGCATCCTTCTCGACAGCTGCGTCAGCGCCGCCAATAACTTTTAGGCGATCGATTTTTCTAATCGCAGGCAAATGGATGGATTTTGCGGCCGCACCTAAGCCAACGATTCCGATGGTCCAATTTTTCATTTACTTCTCATGATTTCGATAGCCCTGAACGCTGGGCAGTTGATAACCCGATTGCTTACACGCTTACTATAAAATTTTAAAATGAACTCCCCTTTAGCGAGACAACTTAGCGGCGGATAAGGCGCATATCGCGGCGTAAGAGTTGGCCGGTGTTCCCTAAACAAGTGTTGCCAACGTCTTTTCCGCCGCCATATTCGCGATGTCGTCGCGGCTGGCGGCGCCGGATTGCTTAAACCAGTTGGGGGTCCAGTTGAGCATGCCGAAGAACAGCATCACGTGGGCTCTTAGCTGGCCATGATCTTGTTCCGCCGCCGGCGCCGCACGCATTAGAAGATTCTCGGCAAAGTCGATGATCTGGCGCTGCTTGCCGACGATTTCCTTTTTTTCAGGCGTCGACAACTTACCCAACTCGTACAGTAAGACTTTTTGACTGTCGGCAGCGCCTGTATATTGCCGCATCAACCCGCGCGATAATTGCCGGAATAATGCCGCCGGCGATCCATCTTCTGCCTCAAGCTCATGCACAACCCCCAGCAGTAACTCCATATGAGCATTCATAACGTCGAATAAAATTTCTTCCTTGGACGCATAATAATGATAGATGAGCGATTTTGATGTGTTGCAGGCAGTCGCAAGATCGAGGATCGAGGCGCCGTCAAATCCATTGCTGGCGAAGAGTTTTGCGGCTTCTTTGGTAATGAGCGCGCGTTTTTGATCGTAATCTGCGGCTTGTTGTCTGGCCATGTGCCTGCTCGCTACTGTTGCGTCGGGAGAATAGTGCTGCGCATGTCAATCACGCGCTTGGCCTTGCCGGTGGAACGTTCGATGCTGTTCGGGTCGGTGATATCGACGTGAACCGACACGCCGATATGAGTTTTAATCCGGGCGGTCAGCGTTTGGGCGGTGTCTTGCCGGCGCTCGTCAGTTTCATGCGCCCGCGCCTCGACCTTGACGGTTAACATATCCAGCCGTTCCGGTCGTCTGACTTCAAGAACATAGTGTGGCGCGAGGCCAGGGGTTTTTAAAATCAACTCCTCGATCTGCGATGGAAAGACATTGACGCCGCGGATGATCAACATGTCGTCACTGCGCCCGGAAATACGTTCAATCCGCCGCATAGTTCGCGCCGTTCCGGGAAGAAGCCGCGTTAAATCACCAGTTCGATAGCGGATAATCGGCATTGCGTGTTTGGTGAGTGAGGTAAAAACCAGTTCGCCAAAGTCGCCACTCGGTAATACTCCGCCAGTTTTGGGATCAATAATCTCCGGGTAGAAATGATCTTCCCATATGGTGGGGCCGTCTTTGGTTTCGATGCATTCATTGGCGACGCCGGGACCGATGACTTCCGACAAGCCATAGATATCGACCGCATCGATGGCAAAGGCTCCTTCGATTTCCGCGCGCATCTCGTTGGTCCAGGGCTCGGCGCCGAATATGCCGATTTTGAGCGCTGATGCGCGCGGATCAATATTCTGCCGGCGGAATTCATCGAGGATCGCCAACATATAACTCGGTGTCGCCATGATGATTTCCGGTTCAAAGTCGCAAATCAACTGAACCTGCTTTTCAGTTTGACCGCCGGACATCGGGATGACGGTGCAGCCTAGCGCCTCAGCGCCGTAATGTGCGCCGAGCCCGCCGGTAAACAGGCCATAGCCATAGGCGACATGGACTTTCATGCCCGGTCGCCCGCCTGCTGCGCGGATAGAACGTGCGACGAGATCGGCCCATGTTGTGATGTCTTGCTTGGTATAGCCGACAACGGTCGGTTTGCCGGTAGTGCCGGAGGATGCATGGATACGGACGACATCCTCTCTTGGACAGGCAAAGAATCCAAACGGATAGGCGGCGCGCAAATCGTCTTTTGTAGTGAAAGGAAATTTCGCCAGATCGCTGAGGGTCTTCACCTCATCGGGACGAACGCCAGCTTCATTCAAAAGTTTTGTATACGCCTTATTATTTTCAAAGGCATGCGCGAGCGACCATTGCAGTCGGTCAAGCTGCAACATTTCAAGCGCATTACTGTCAAGGCGCTCGCCAGCATCAAGCAGCAGTTTGTAATTAGCCTGCGGCATTCGTGTGGGCCTAAATTGCATTCATTGTTAGGAGGTCATAGCTCGCCACTGCTTCGTCATCCTGATTGGTGACAAGAACATCCCATCTGACCTCGCCATATTCGTCATTACGTTTCTTTTTGGACTTTGCAGTGAGGCGCACTTTAATTGTATCGCCCGCTGGGACAGGGGTGAGGAAGCGTAGCTCATCGAGCCCGTAATTGGCGAGAACCGGCCCCGGCGCGGGATCAACAAAAAGCCCGGCGGCAAAGGACAAGATGAGATACCCGTGAGCGACCCGCCCCGGAAAGAACGGATTTGCCTTCGCGGCCTCGTCATCCATATGGGCGTAGAAATTATCACCGGTAAATTCCGCAAAATGTTCGATGTCATCGAGCGTGATCGTGCGGGGCTTGGTCTCAATGGTTTTTCCGATGTTAAGGTCGCCAAACTTTAACCGGAACGGGTGCGGCGCGCTGGCGTCGGTTTCCGCGCCCTTCATCCAGCTATTGGTGACGCCTGTGATGATTGCGGGAGAGCCCTGTATCGCGGTGCGCTGCATATAATGTTTGACGCCGCGCACGCCACCGAGTTCTTCGCCGCCGCCGGCGCGTCCGGGTCCGCCATGAACGAGGACTGGGAGGGGGGAGCCGTGTCCTGTGGATTCTTTAGCACTGTCGCGGTTGATGATTGCAATACGGCCGTGATAGGCGCCGGCGCCGAGCGCAAAGTCGCGCGCAATCTGTCCATCATGGGTAAATAACGACATCACCAGCGAGCCTTCGCCGCGATTACAAAGTGCGATTGCGTCATCAAGGTCGTTATAGGGCATTAATGTCGATACTGGTCCGAAGGCTTCAACTTCGTGCACGTTAACAGCGCTTTGAGGGTTATCACAGCGTAGCAGCACTGGCGATATAAATGCGCCGCGGTTAATGTCGCCGCCGATCACTTCGACTTTATGCGGGTCGCCGAAAACTATCTCGGACTCGTTTGCCAAAATGGCAATTTTGTCGCGAACATCATCACGCTGGGCCTGACTGACAAGCGCGCCCATCCGCACGTCGTCGTTCGCCGGGTCGCCGACGGTGATTTTTGCAAGGCGGGCCTTCAAGGCGTCTTCAGCGGCGCCAAGAAGGTCCATCGGCACGATCGCGCGGCGGATCGCGGTGCATTTTTGGCCGGCCTTAACCGTCATCTCACGGACGACCTCTTTAATGAAGAGATCAAATTCCGGCGTGTCGGGCGTCGCGTCCGGACCGAGCACCGACGCGTTGAGGGAATCCTGTTCCGCGACAAAGCGTACACTCTGGCTGGTGATGCGGGGATGGTTTTTAAGTTTGCTGGCGGTTTGCGCCGAGCCGGTAAAGGAGACGGTATCCTGTCCAGTTAGATGATCGAACAGATCGCCAACCGATCCGACAATAAGCTGGACTGCGCCATCGGGAAGCCGTCCGGTTTCGACCATGATGCGCAACGCCGCTTCGGCAAGATAGGCGGTGTTCGTGGCCGGTTTAACAATCGCCGGAACGCCGGCGAGCAATGTTGGGGCAAGTTTTTCGAGCATGCCCCAGACCGGAAAGTTAAAGGCATTGATGTGAACGGCGACGCCATGGCGCGGCGTATAAATATGTTGGCCCATAAAGCTGCCTTCGCGCGAAATTTGCTCCGCCGGCCCATCCATGAAAATTTTGTCGTCGGGCAAATGCCGCCTGCCTGTCGACGACATTGCAAATAATGTCCCGGCGCCGCCTTCGATGTCGATCCAGCCATCCTTGCGTGTCGCGCCGGTTTGGAAGTTCAACTTATAAAGTTCTTCCTTGCATTCCATGATTGCTTTGCCGAGGTCTTTTAAAATATAGGCGCGGTCATGAAAGGTTAGTTTGCGCAAAGCCGGCCCGCCGACAGTGCGTGCATGGTCTAGCATCGCCTTGAAGTCGAGACCGGCTGAGCTCGTTTGTGCAACCGTTTCGCCGGTCACGGCCGAGGCAATCTCGACCAGTCCGCCCATGCCTTCGACCCATTTTCCGGCGACAAAATTCTTTAAGATCGGCGCTGACATCACTGTCTCCAATATGATTTGAATTTACTGGCCTTTGAAGGCGGGTTTGCGCTTATTCATGAATGCGTCGACGCCCTCGCGGTAGTCTTCGGTTTTGCCGAGCTTGCGTTGCAGGTCGCGTTCAAGGTCGAGTTGTTGATTGAGTGAGCGTGACCAGGTTGATCGGATTGCTTGTTTGGCGGCGGCAAGACCGCGAGTTGGCGCGGCGGCAAATTTTGTTACCAACGCGCTTGCTTCCTCGGCGAGTTTGTCATCATCAACGGCTTTCCATATCAGGCCCCATTGTTCGGCTTTCTCGGCAGGCAATGGGTCGCCGGTGAGGGCGAGGCCGAGGGCGCGGGCTTGCCCTGCAAGGCGTGGTAAAACCCATGTGCCGCCGCTATCGGGAACAAGGCCGATATTGGCAAAGGACTGGATGAACTTGGCGCTTTTTGCCGCGAGAACAATATCAGCTGCAAAGGCGATGTTGGCTCCCGCTCCCGCAGCAACACCGTTCACTGCACAAATCACCGGCATTTCCAAACTGGTCAGCCGGCGGATTAATGGGTTGTAGCGCTCCTCCAGCGATGCGCCGAGATCGACGCCATCGCTGCCCGGCGCAACGGCCCGGTCAGAAAGATCCTGGCCGGCGCAAAATCCGCGTCCCGAGCCGGTGATAAGTAAAACCCGAACCGACTTGTCGGCATCTATGCGATCAAGTGCATCGCGAAACTCGTCATGCATCTGAACGGTAAAACTGTTAAGCCTGTCCGGGCGGTTTAAAGTGAGCCGTGCGGCGGCGTCTTCTATTGAAAACAGGATGGTCTCATAGGCCATATGCATTCTCGCCCGAATGGGCCTCCCTCGCCGGTTTTGAATTGCGTTGCATCATTTGTAGCGTTCATATAATCGAATGTCCGGTCGGTCAATTATTTGGGTACGCGTCTGATGACCGGTGTTGAAATAGAGGAACGGACAAATGGCGGACGCCTATATTTGTGATGCAATCAGAACGCCGATCGGGCGCTATGGCGGAGCCCTAGCGGCGGTGCGCGCGGACGATCTTGCGGCTGTCCCGTTGCGCGCGCTGAAAGAACGCAATCCAAAGATCGACTGGGAAGCGATAGACGATCTCATCATGGGATGCGCCAATCAGGCTGGCGAGGACAATCGCAATGTCGCGCGGATGGCGGCCTTGCTGGCGGGGCTGGGAGAGCGTGTGCCAGGAACGACCGTCAACCGCCTATGCGGATCGGGCATGGATGCGGTGACGATTGCGGCGCGGTCGATTAAGGCAGGGGAGGCCAATCTCGTTATCGCTGGCGGCGCCGAATCGATGTCGCGCGCACCATTTGTGATGGGCAAGGCGGAAGCGGCCTTCTCTCGCAAGGCGGAAATCTTCGACACCACCCTCGGCTGGCGCTTCGTCAATCCGTTTCTGAAAGCTCAGTACGGGATTGATTCCATGCCGGAAACGGCGGAAAATGTCGCCGAGGATTTTGGCGTGTCGCGTGCAGACCAGGATGCGTTTGCCCTGCGCAGTCAGCAACGAACGGCCATTGCGCAAGGCTCAAGCCGACTAGCGGTGGAAATTACGCCGGTTGCGATCCCGCAACGCAAGGGTGACCCGAAAATTATCGACCGGGATGAGCATCCGCGCGAGACCAGCCTTGAGGCGCTCGCAAAGCTTCGCCCGTTTGTTAAGAAAGACGGCGTCATCACCGCCGGCAATGCGTCGGGCGTCAATGACGGCGCGGCGGCGATGATTGTCGCCTCTGAGGCGGCGGTGAAAAAATATGACCTGGCGCCGCGGGCGCGTTTTGTCGCCGGTGCTGTTGTCGGTTTGGCGCCGCGCATCATGGGGTTTGGTCCGGCGCCGGCTGCAAAGGCGGTGCTGGCCAAAGCCGGTCTGTCAATCGGCGATATTGATGTGATCGAGCTTAATGAGGCGTTCGCCGCACAAGCGCTAGCATCGATGCGCGACCTTGGCCTTGCTGATGACGCGCGCCATGTAAACCCCAATGGCGGCGCGATTGCACTTGGCCATCCGCTCGGCATGTCTGGCGCTCGGCTGGTGTTAACCGCAACCGAGGAGTTGCACCGCACCGGTGGACGTTACGCGCTTTGCGCCATGTGCATCGGCGTCGGGCAGGGGATTGCCTGCATTATCGAGCGTGTTTAACAGAAGCGAATGACCCAGACTCTCCTCGCTCAATGGTGCTCAACGTCCGAGGTAGACACAGCCGCCATCGTCATACCGGACGGATGTCGCGACCTCATTATGCGACGGTCGCCGAAAGGAAAGCCGCATTGGTTTATCTCTCCACTAGCGGATCATACTTATACAGTATCAACGCGATCAGGTGTTGTTATGAAGGGGTATCGTTTGAAGCCTGGTGCTCGAATAGATGGAGAGCGCTTGTTGGCGTCGGTTCAAAGCCAGCAATATGAAGATGAAGATTTCTGTGACCGGATAAACAGCTTTTCCTTTCTGTCATGCTCTGTGGTTGAGGCGCTTGATTGTCTTGCTTGCGATATGGCGTCGGTTGCGTGCGCAGCGATTGAGCTAGGGGTAAGCCAGAGAAACTTGCAAAGGCTTTTACTTAGAGAAACTGGCCGGCCGCCATCATATTGGATGTTGCTGGCGCGCGTCAGGCAGACGGCGCGGAGCGTGCTTGAACCAATTCCACAGCCGCTCTCTCTGGCCGAAATTGCCCTTATGCACGGCTATGCAGATCAGCCGCATATGAGCCGAGAATTCAAGCGATGGCTGAATATCAGCCCTTCAAAGCTACGTCGTGGTTGCGAACCGTTCGTTCAACTGAACGAACGCGGATACGGTTAACCGCTAACGGGCGTACAAATTTCGATCAGATAGCCATTATTATCGGCCACATAGGCCGTAGTTTGGCCCCACGGCATATCTTCAGGTTTCTGCACCAGCGTCGCGCCTGCAGCCAATGCTTTCGCAACGCCTGCGGGGACATCGTCTGTCTCAAAAGCAATTTCGAAAGTGGGCTTATCGGAATTGGCGGGTGCTGGAGATTTGCCGAGGCTTGCCATTAGCTCGAGCGACGAGAATGAAAGTATCGTTGAGCCAGTCTCCAACTCGCCATAGTCGCCGCTTTCGTGCAACATTTTTTGTTTGAGGCCAAATGCGTTACAGAAAAAGGCGAGGGTTTCTTCTACATTTTTGACGTAGAGAATAGTATACTTAAATTTCATGTCCTTGGGGCTCCGATATCTTAAATTTGCATGTGTGCTGACTGGCGAGCGCGCGCCGTGCGCGATCACGCATCTTGAAGATATGCGACAGGGGGCCACGTTCTGGTATTGTGAAGAGATCGCGGCTCAAAAGACATACCGTTGGACGTGGTGACGAAAAAGAAGAATATACGGGTTAGAGAATTAGTTGACCGTTCGGTCGGTTAATTCTATATAACCGGTGTCGGCGCTATTTTAGAGTGTAAGTTTAACTGTTTGATCATGCTTACATTCACCTGTTTTTGGAGGGTTTTTTGTACGCACAGGAAGTAAAATCTACCGGCAAGGGCGTCAAATCTCTCGATGAGATGGAGCCGCTTGAGCGGGCCTTTCAGGAAAAGGTCAATGCCGACATCAAGATTGAGCCCAAGGACCGGATGCCGGATGGCTATCGCAAAACGCTGATCCGTCAGATTTCACAACACGCACATTCGGAAATTGTCGGACAACTTCCGGAGGGAAACTGGATCACCCGCGCGCCGACGTTGGAACGCAAAGCAATTTTGATAGCTAAGGTGCAGGACGAGGCGGGCCACGGGCTTTATCTTTACTGCGCGGCGGAAACGCTTGGCATATCGCGCGATCAGATGACGGAGCAATTACTGTCGGGCAAGGCGAAATATTCCTCGATCTTCAATTATCCGACGCTGACCTGGGCTGATATTGGAGCGATTGGCTGGCTTGTCGATGGCGCGGCGATCATGAACCAAGTGCCCTTGCAGCGATGTTCTTTTGGACCCTATTCGCGCGCAATGATTCGCGTCTGTAAGGAAGAGAGTTTCCATCAGCGTCAGGGCTACGATATTATGATGAAGCTCTGCGATGGGACGCAGGCTCAAAAAGAGATGGCGCAAGATGCACTGGACCGCTGGTGGTGGCCATCATTGATGATGTTTGGACCGTCTGATGCGCAATCTGTGCATTCTGCGCAGTCGATGGCGTGGAAGATAAAACAAGACACCAATGATGAGTTACGTCAGAAATTTGTCGATCAGACCGTTCCACAGGCGAAGTATCTGAGCCTTACCGTTCCCGACCCTGACCTCAAATGGAATGAGGAGAAGGGCGGCCACGATTTTGGCGAGGTCGATTGGGCAGAATTTTTCGAAGTGGTTGCGGGAAACGGCCCTTGCAACGCGGATCGCATGGCCGCTCGCCGCAAAGCGTGGAGCGATGGCGCCTGGTTCCGCGACGGATTAATGGCGCACGCTCAAAAAAAGCAAACTCGTAATGTTGCGGCGGAATAGGAGAGATTGGATGCAACATATAGCTGAGTTGAATATCGCCCGCGCGCAATATGATCTCGACGATCCGCGCATGGCCGGTTTCATGGATAATCTTGATCGCGTTAACGCCATTGCCGAGCGCAGTCCTGGTTTTGTCTGGCGGTTGAAAGACGAAAGCGGCAACGCCACCGACTTGCCAGTGATGGATGATCCGCAGATGGTCGCCAATCTGACGGTTTGGGAAACTGTTGAGGATCTAGAACATTTCGTTTTCAACACCGCGCATAAACGCATTTATGATCGGCGCGGCGAGTGGTTTCCGAAAATGAAGCAGATGCATTTTGTTATGTGGCGCGTTGAACCCGGCCACATTCCGACGATGGACGAAGCGCTTGTCCGCCTTGACCGTCTGAATAAGGACGGACCATCGGACGAAGCTTTTGGTTGGGAGCGTCTAACAAATTTAAAACTCTGGATGTCAAAACGCTGCGCATGAGGATGATATGAGTAACGAATGGCCGCTTTGGGAAGTGTTTATCCGCGGACAACACGGCATGGCCCATCGCCATGTCGGTAGTCTGCATGCGCCGGACGCTGAAATGGCGATCAACAATGCGCGCGATGTTTATACGCGGCGCAATGAAGGCGTTTCTATCTGGGTGGTAATGGCCGGCGACATCACCGCATCGGCGCCGAGTGAAAAGGGGCCTTTGTTCGAGCCAGCAAATTCGAAAGTCTACCGCCATCCGACATTTTTTGACATTCCCGATGACGTTGGGCGCATGTAATGACTGGCAATCCGATCTATGAATTCGCGCTACGCATGGGCGACAATTGTCTTATCCTTGGACAGAACGTTTCGGCGTGGTGCGGACATGCGCCGGTGCTCGAAGAAGATATCGCGCTTGCCAATGTCGCGCTCGACCTGATTGGCCAGACGCGGATGTGGCTCGGGTTTGCCGGAGAGGTTGAAGGCAAAGGGCGCAACGCTGATGACCTCGCTTTTCTGCGCGATGCACGAGCGTTTCGCAATTGTCTACTGGTCGAACAGCCAAATGGCGATTTCGGCCAGACCCTGATGCGTCAGTTCCTGTTCGATGCTTGGCACCACCCAATGTTGAAGGCGCTGGCGGGCTCGGCAAATGTACGTGTCGCAGAGGTCGCAGAAAAATCTGTCAAGGAAGCCGCCTACCATCTTGACCGCTCAACCGGTTTGGTCATCCGCCTCGGCGACGGTAGCGATGAAAGCCACAACCGCATGCAAGCCGCGCTTGACGGATTGTGGCGCTATACCGGGGAACTCTATGCGACGGACGCAATTGATGAGGCGGTTATCGGACGAGGTTTCAGTGCAATCGAAGAACAGTACAAAAATTATACAAGCAAGATTTTCGATGAAGCGACGCTGACTATCCCAGAAGCCACATTCATGCATAAAGGCGGAAAGTCCGGTCTACACTCTGAAGCCCTCGGGGCTATGCTCGCGGACATGCAAATCCTTCAGCGCAGCCACCCCGGAGCACAATGGTGATCGCATGGCGACGCTGGCAATAAATCCTTCGATAAAAGATATCTGGAGTTGGCTTGAAGATGTGCCGGACCCGGAAATTCCGGTTGTCTCGGTGGTGGAGCTGGGGATTGTCCGCGATGTTGCCCGCAATGAGAGTAGCATTATCGTTACCATAACGCCGACCTATTCCGGGTGCCCGGCGACGACCGTAATTGCTATCGATATCGAACAGGCGATCCGCCGCCACGGCGTTGAGGATGTGCGCATTGAGACGAAATTGTCACCCGCCTGGACGACCGACTGGATCACACCCGGTGCGTGTGAAAAACTCAAAGCCTATGGCATCGCCCCCCCGGAAAAAGGCGCTGCATGTGCTGGCGCGCTAAGGGCAGGGACGACGATCCACTGCCCGCGTTGCGATTCTGGCAACACCGAATGTATCAGCCAGTTCGGCTCAACTCCTTGTAAGGCACATTATCGGTGTAAGGATTGCTTGGAACCCTTTGACTACTTTAAAAGTTTTTAAAGACACGGAACATCTAAATATGGCGCAATTTTATCCCCTTCGGGTAAGCGAAATCCACCGTGAAACGCGCGACAGCGTGATTGTCACACTGGAACCACAGGCAGATGCACGCGATGCGTTCAACTTCATTCAGGGCCAGTACCTGACTTTCCGGCGCAAATTCGATGGAGAGGAAATGCGCCGGTCTTATTCGGTGTGTTCCGGGATCGCCGACGGGATCTTACGGGTCGGCATTAAAAAAGTTGATGGCGGTTGGTTTTCTTCCTTCGCTAATGACGAACTGAAAATTGGCGACACGCTCGATGCGATGAAGCCGATGGGCAATTTTCACGCCCCGCTGAAGCCGGGCGTAGCCCGACATTATCTGGGTTTTGCCGGCGGCAGCGGCATCACGCCGTTGATCAGCATCATTAAAACCGTTCTCAATGCAGAGCCGCAATCAACCTTCACTTTGGTTTATGGCAACCGGTCGGCGACATCGATCATGTTTAAAGAAGAGCTGGAAGATCTTAAAAACCTCCATATGGGCCGCTTCAATGTGATCCACATTCTCGAAAGCGAAACCGACATTGACCTTTTCAGTGGTCTTTTGACGCGAGAGAAATGCGATGCGCTTTTTGGCCGTTGGGTCAATGTCGAGGCGGCGGATTTTGCGTTTATCTGCGGGCCTGAACCGATGATGCTGATCGTAGCCGATGCGCTAAAAGCAGGTGGTATGGATGCGTCGAAAATAAAGTTTGAACTTTTTGCATCCGCGCAACCCGGCAAGGCGAAAGCGCGCGCAGCCTCCAGTCCGGGAGCTGCCGCGGCCGTCTGCAAGGCGACGATTATTATGGACGGCGTCCGCCGTGAAGTTGATATCGCAAAGCAGGACCAATCAGTGCTGGAGGCGGCGCTCAATGCCGAGCTTGATGCGCCTTTTGCCTGCAGGGCCGGCGTCTGCTCGACCTGCCGAGCGAAGGTCATCGAAGGCGAGGCCGAGATGCAAGCCAATTATGCGCTTGAAGACTATGAGGTTGAGCGCGGTTATGTCCTAACCTGTCAATGTTATCCTTTAAGCGACAAGCTTGTTGTCGACTACGATCAATAGGCGGAGAAGAGTGTTGCCGTATGAAGATTCAATAGAGGACTATCTCGAAAAGGGCGGCAAACTTACCGCGCCGGACAATGCGCCGCCACGGTATCGCGCTGAACTATTACGGATTATGGCGAGTTTCGTAGATTCCGAATTGGCGGGCGCGGCCGGTTTTGCCGATATCATCAATGACGGGCCGGGCATCACTGAGCGTATAGCCGCATCGCGCATTGTACTTGAAAAATTTGATCACGCTGAACGCATTCTCAAAATCATGGGCGAATTTGGTTCTAACATTGATCGCTATCAAAATATTCATCCCTGGAACAGCCGTGTTGCCCGCGATGAGGACCTTGGCGGTAGCCGTCTTGACGGTGATATGCGGCTTAATGTTTTTCATCATCCAATCGCCGACTGGAACGATGCGGTAACCATGAATGTGCTAATGGGCTATGCCACAATTATCCAGCTTAAAGAACTATCGCAGTGTTCATACCAGCCGCTAGCGGAGGCATTTGCGGAAATTCTGGTGCGCGAGATGCGTCATACGGAGCTTGGAGAGGAGGGTCTGAAGAAACTGATGGCGAGTGGCGCGAAGGGATCTATTGTCAAAGCTATCGATTACTGGCGCCCGCGCGTGGCGGTGAGTTTTGGCGCTGCCGTATCGCCGCGATTTGAAATGTTGCGCAAATTTGGGTTGCGCCATACGCCAAATGACGCATTGTTGAAACAATGGGAAAGCGCGACAGATATGGCGTTTGCCAATGTCGCGAGTTGAAGCAACAAAATGACAGCCCAATGATTAACCCCGAAACCAGGATCGGCGTGTGCGGCGCAGGCGCCATGGGTGCGGGTATCGCACAGGTGGCGGCGCAGGCTGGTCATGATGTTATGGTGCTTGATCGTGATGAGGAAGCGCTAGCGCGCGGGCGCGCGAGTTTAGAAGAAGGCGCGAGCGCGCTGTTGAAACGTGGCAAGATTGATGCGGTGGAGGCCAATGCAATTATCTCCCGCGTTCACTGGACTTTGGATGTTGACGCGCTGGCCGGCGCCGGTCTGGTAATCGAAGCGATTGTTGAAGACGCCG
>JAJFFX010000037.1 GCA_021776455.1 Hyphococcus sp.
ATTTTATGAATCGCTAAGGCCTTAAAGCTCAATCAATCGACAAAATCGGCCCGTGCGACGCCTTGCAAATATAACAGCGCCGTCAGGACGCCATGCTGTATGCGCGCCGCGGCCGCTTCGGCGACCGCCGGCTTGGCGCGGAACGCAACGCCGAGCCCGGCGCGCTCCAGCATCGACAGATCATTGGCGCCGTCGCCGACGGCGAGGGTTTCTTCCATCCTGAGGTGGTTTTGTCCAGCCAGCCGCAACAGCGCGTTTTGCTTGGCGGCGCGTCCGAGAATGGGTTGGCGAACCTTGCCGGTAAGGACACCGTCTTCGACCAGCAGCGCATTGGCCTGCGCGGATTTGAAGCCAGCCGCTAATGCGATGCGCTCTGTAAAGAACGTAAACCCGCCGGAGACAAGCGCGGTGACAGCGCCGAATTTATTCATCGTCTGAACGAGAGTGCGTGCGCCCGGCGTGAGCGTTATGTGCTTGGCGTAGGTTTCCTCAAGCACCGAGACATCAAGCCCTTTAAGCATCGCCACCCGCTCGATCAGCGCCGCCTCAAAGCTCAGATCGCCGCGCATGGCGCGTTCGGTAATCGCCGATATCTCCGTGCGCCGGCCGGCAAATTCAGCGATTTCGTCGATACATTCCTGCTCAATAATCGTTGAATCCATATCCGCAACCAGTAGCTTCTTGCGGCGGTGTGTGCGGTCGATGATATTGATATCGACCGGCCATTCCGCCAGCATGTCGCGCGCCGCCTCCAGCATCGCATCATCGCGCTCGGCGATGTAAAAGTCGCAGGCGGCGCCAGCGGCAAGGTCAATGACGCCAGTATTCGCAGCGAGCCCGGCGACACGCGCCTTGAGATCAGCATCGATCACCGGATTGACGGGGTTTGCAATGATGGACAGGACATAGGCCATTCGGGTACGGATGACTCCCATGAATGAAGCGCAGCTATACTTTATCGCAGGGCCCACCGCCAGCGGCAAGTCCGCCGCCGCGCTGGCGTTTGGCGCGCAAACCGGCGGCGTCATCGTCAATGCCGATGCGATGCAGGTCTATCAGGGGTTACGCATCATCACCGCGCGCCCCAGCGAGGACGATGAGACCCGCGTCCCGCACCGGCTCTACGGCGTCCTCGACCCCTCTGAGCGGTGCTCGGCCGGGCGCTGGGCGCGGATGGCGGCGGATGAGATCGCCGCGATTCATTCCAGCGGCAAAGCCGCCATCGTTGTCGGCGGCACGGGGCTCTATTTTAAGGCGCTTTTGGAAGGCCTGTCGCCGATTCCGGAAACGCCGTCGGCGGTTCGCGCAGCCGCGCGCGCGCGGCGCGAGGCGTTGGGCGCGGCCGCATTCCGTGACGAGGTTATCGCTCGCGACCCTGGCATGGCGCATTTACCCGAAGGCGACGCCCAGCGTTTGATGCGCGCCTGGGAAGTCTTTGAAGCGACCGGCAAGCCGCTCACACATTTCCAATCCCAGCCGCGCACGCCGCTGGTGACCGTCGAGCCGCAAAAAGCAATCCTCGCGCCGCCGCGCGATAAGCTTTACGCGCAGTGTGATCAGCGTGCGGAAGCGATGTTTGCGCAAGGCGGCGTCGAAGAAGTTGAAGCGCTCATAGCCCGCCGCCTCGATCCGCAATTGCCGGTCATGAAAACCCTCGGCGTGCCGGAAATCGCCGTCTATCTCAGCGGCGCCCTGTCCCGCGAGGATGCGCTCAGCGCCTTGCAACAAAACACAAGACGTCTAGCCAAACGGCAGATGACCTGGCTGCGCCATCAAATGGAGGGATGGCCGCTTAGGGAAGAGGGATTAGGTTTTGGGGATTAGGAAAAGAGCGACCTGCCAATCCCCAATCCCTCATTTAAGAAACAACGCCCGTTCTTTTTCGCGGCGCTGCGTCAGATGCTCGTTTGCTTTCCCGCCGGCCTTGTTGTGATTTAAAAACGCGTCGGCCGCGCCATTGTAATCGCCGGCATTCAGCGCCGCCAGAACAGTGGACCGGCCAAACCCGCCCACGCCGAGATTATAGGCGAGCGAGACCATGGCGGAGAACTGGTTTCGATTAACCGGCACGGTGACCGCATTCCTGACCCCGTCTTCGGCGTCTTTAACGTCCTCTCGCAGCAAAGCCTCAGCCTGGGCTTCGGAAACCTTCATTCCAGCGCGCGCAGTGCGCGAATGGCCATAGCCGATGAGCCATTGCCCGCCGAGATTATAGGCTTCAAGGCGCAGGCCCTCGCTGTCCTTGATGATCTGTAAGCCGGCGTCGTTGATGCGCAAAGTCGCGTTTGAACCGGCTTCATCCTGGTCGGCTCTTGTTGTTGGTGGTGGCGTTTGCGGTGCAGGACTAGCCTCTGCCGCGTCCGGCGGTGCGTCGCCATCCTCAGCGGCTGGAATGGGCTCGCCAACATGGCCGATCAGGCCCTCGACGGTTGCAAAGCCCCGGTCGGACAAAGAAGACGCCCAGCCCGGAAGCCCATAACGCTCCCCAATGAGAACGCCGAAGGCAAAAATAATGATCCAGAAAATCAGTGTCGCACGCATGATACTCTCCATTCCCCGATTTGCCATAACACTGGCAAATTTCCCCAAATCAATCCTAATGTCGCCTGTCAGGATTACAATCATTACCCCGTGATATTGCATTGGCGGCGGCTTCGCGTTATGAAATCACATCGATGGGGAGGGACCGGGCGGGGGCCCTGTATACGGTCCAGGAGGTGTTGCGCGTCGGGGCGAAGCCTCGCGCCGAAGAAGCGTATGGCGCCTCATGGATGCGCCATGTCCGGATCGGAAACTGGTAACGTATGTTTGAGTTTGTGCGCGCGATTGCACGGTTCCTCAATTCTATGGACGCCAAAGCGATAACCTCGCTCGCGGTCTCCCTGTCGCTTTTGATTTTTGTGTTCTTCACGCTGGCTTTTGGGCAGCAATGGCTCAATCTCGATCAGGACGACCAGCTTAGCCGAATATTGATGACGACGTCGCAATCGCCTTGGGCCGTTGTCGGGGTGATTTCGGTTTTCGTGTTTCTGGCGCTGACTGCTTTTCCCCAGATTTTACTGATTACGGCGACGATTATCGTCTTCGGACCGCAGGTCGGGGCGGGCTATTCGTGGATTGCAACGATGGTGAGCGCGACCTTGACCTTTGGTCTCGGGCATTTTCTCGGCGGCCGCTGGCTGCGCCGCCGGGCTGGAGAGCGGGTGCAGCGCACCATGAATTTCCTATCCAATCACGGCATTCTCGCCAGCGGGCTGATCCGGGTGGTGCCGTCGGCGCCGTTTATCGTCGTTAATGCGGCGGCGGGGGCGGCGCATATCCCGTTGTGGAAATTCTGGGCGGGGACCGGACTTGGCATCATTCCGAAGATTTTGCTGGTTGCGCTGCTTGCCGTTTTTGCCCCGGATACAAGCGAACTTAAAGACGGGATCATCGGCCTGGTCGATTTCTTCTCGAGCCGCGAGCCGCATGATTTTGCGGTTGTCGCAGCGATCATTGCCGCCTGGCTCGGATTTTTACTGTTTGTCCGGTGGCTTTACCGGCGTATGCGCGCCAGCGAGAATGCATAGTTGTGAGCGGGCATCATCAAGTTTCACGTCGACTTGTTGAGAATCCTGTTAACGAATAACGTCGAAGACTTCCATAAGGTCTCCAGAACCGCCGTTTTGCCTAGCTTTGTTGACGATTTAGGAACGCATTAACGATAAATAATACGCCGATAGAAACTCAACTTTCGGCGAATAGGATTTTACTCATGCTCTCCACCTTGTTCGGCATGCTTTCCGCAGACATGGCCATCGACCTCGGCACCGCCAACACTCTTGTTTACGTGAAAGGCCGCGGCATTGTTTTGAACGAGCCCTCGGTCGTCGCGATCGAGACCCGCGCTGCGCGCAAGCTGGTTCGCGCCGTTGGCGTTGAGGCGAAAGAGATGCTCGGCCGCACGCCCGGCGAGATCGAAGCGATCCGGCCGATGCGCGACGGTGTGATCGCTGATTTTGAAGTCGCCGAAGCGATGATCAAACACTTTATCCGTAAAGTTCATAACCGCCGCTCCTTTGCCAGCCCGCGGATTGTGGTTTGCGTGCCGTCGGGCGCCACTGCGGTTGAACGCCGGGCTATTCAAGAATCAGCGCTCTCAGCCGGAGCGCGAAAGGTGGAGCTGATCGAAGAGCCGATGGCGGCGGCGATTGGCGCCGGCCTGCCGGTCACCGACCCGACCGGTTCGATGGTCGTCGATATTGGCGGCGGCACCACCGAAGTTGCAGTCCTGTCGCTGGGCGGCATTGTCTATTCACGTTCGGTGCGCGTTGGCGGCGATAAGATGGACGAGGCAATTATTGGCTATATACGCCGCATGTATAATCTACTGATCGGCGAGGCCTCGGCGGAGCGGATCAAAAAAGAAGTCGGCTCGGCGATGATCCCGACCGAAGGTTCCGGTGCGACGATCCAGATCAAGGGCCGCGATTTGATGCACGGCGTGCCGAAGGAAGTCCGCATTGGAGAGGCGCAGGTCGCTGAAGCGCTGGCCGAACCGGTGAGTCAGATCATTGAAGCGGTCAAAGTCGCGCTTGAGGCGACGCCGCCGGAACTGGCTGCGGACATTGTTGATACCGGAATTATGTTGACTGGCGGCGGGGCGCTATTAAAAAATCTTGATCAGGTGTTGCGCGATGAAACCGGGCTGCCGGTATCGGTCGCTGATGATCCGTTGTCCTGCGTCGCGCTTGGCACGGGCGCGGCGTTGGAAAACACCAAGGCGATGCGCGGCGTTCTGACATCTGCGATCTAGGGGCGGCGACCTCGGGGCAATCTCGTGACGACGCGGTATAGTGAGGCATGGAACTTTTAGGGCAGGACGGACGCGAAGGGTTAGGGCGTAGAGCCAACTCACGTTTCGTATTGATCTTGTTGATCCTGGTTTCGATCCTTTTGTTGCTATCAAGTCTTTATTCCGCGCAGGCCTCGGTTTTCAAAAAGGCGCGCGAGGGCGTTCTTGACGCGACCGCGCCAGTGCTGGAAATTTTCTCCGGCCCGGTCGCCTATTTCAACGATATCGCGGGCAATATCTCCGACTATTTCAATGTGCTGGAGCAGAACAAAGCGCTGCGCGAGGAAAACGCGGAGCTGCGTCAGTGGATGAATGAAGCGCTGGAGCTGCGCAAGATTGTTGGCGCCTATGACGGTCTGCAAACCTATCGGGCGCCGCCCGCCGCACAGCCGATCGATGCGTATGTGATTGGCGAGACCAACGACGCCTTCGCCCGTTCGATGATTGTCAATGCCGGCCGCGCCCAAAATATCGAAGCCGGTTACGCCGTTGTCGACAATCGCGGGCTGATCGGCCGCATCGTCGATACCGGCGCGCGCGCATCGCGCGTTCTCCTCCTGACCGATGTGCAAAGCCGAATTCCAGTCTTTGTCGAAGGGGCTGCCGTCGAGGGGCTACTGGTTGGCAACACCAGAGGCAAGCCGGCGATCGCCATCACCGAGGGGGTCGATGATGTTGAAATTGCGCAAGGCCTGCGGGTTTTAACCTCCGGCGCTGGCGGAGTGATGCCGCGCGGCCTGCCGGTCGGCGTCATTGACGGTGGGCATGGCGACGACATCGTCGTTGATCTTTATGCGAATTACGCCCGTACGCGGCTGGTGCGCATCATTAATTACGAGTTTCCGGAAGTTGGCGAGACGCCGAGCGCAGACGAAGAAGTCGCCGCTACCGTGAGCGAAGGATAAAGATGGGCTATCGCGCAGAACATCTGTTGAGCCTGTTGAAGACAGTTGCGCCACTGCTGTTGGGGCTGCTTGGCGTGATCTTTCTGGCGCTTCCCATGCGGTTGTTCGAGGGCGCGGCGCCGACGCCGATCATCCCGCTGGTGGTGGTGTTTTTCTGGTCGATCTACGCCCCGGCCTACATGCCGTCGGTGAGCGTGTTCCTAATCGGGATATTGCAAGACCTGCTCACGGGCGGACCGCTTGGGCTGTGGGCGGCGGTATATTTGGTTACCCAGTTTGTGGTGATGTCGCAGCGTTCATATTTTCTAGGCCGCGAGCAAAAGGTTGTCTGGCTTGGTTTTGCACTAGCCGCAGCGAGCGCGAGCCTGATGCTGTGGCTGGTGATGAGTTTGATGTCCGGCGTTCTCCTGCCTGTCGGCGGGCTATTGGCCCAGATGGCGACGACAGTTTTGATCTACCCGCTATTTGGCATCGCCTTTGGCGAGTTTCACCGCCGCATCTTGGTGGAGGCGTAAATGCCGGTGATCAACACCCATGATCCCGAACGCCAGGAAATCGTCTCCCGGCGAACTTTTTTGTTTGGCGGCAGCGTTAGCCTTTTGTTCGTCGGCGTCGCTGGCCGGCTCTATCAGTTGCAGATCGCCGATTTCGATAAATACAAAGACCTTGCGCAAGACAACCAATTCAACCGCCGGGTGCTGACGCCGCTGCGCGGTGAAATTATTGACCGTTTCGGCAATGCACTCGCATCCAACCGGAAGAATTTCCGCATTCTCTTAGTTCCCGAGCAGTCCCGGGATATCGATGCGACCCTCGACAAGATTTCAAAATATATTCCTGTTACTGATGAAAAGCGCGCACGTATCATTCGGGAAATACGCCGCCGTGGCGCATTTACACCGGTGGAAATTAAAAACAACCTTTCATGGTCTGACTTTTCCCGTGTGAATTTTGAGTTGCCGCATCTGGCCGGCGTTCTGCCGGATGTCGGCGAGACCCGAGACTATCCGCTTAGCGAGGCGTCTGCCTTTGTGATCGGTTATGTCGGCCCGGTGACCGATCGAGACCTCGCAGCGCAAGAGGACAATGACGACCGCACGCTGCTTCGCCAGCCAGGCTTTAAAGTTGGCCGTGATGGCCTTGAGCGCACCTATGAGAAGGAATTGCGCGGCCAGGCCGGCAAGATGAATGTCAAAATCAACGCCCATGGCCGGGTTATCGAAGAGTTGACTGACGAGGCGACGCCGCCGGTGCAGGGTAAAACCCTGACGCTCACTATCGATGCGGAACTCCAGCAGGCGGCCATGAAGGAGCTTGAGGGTGAAAGCGCGGCCGCCGTCGTTATGGATACGGTGACCGGCGATATATTGGTGCTCGCATCGACGCCGGCGTTCAATCCCAATGACTTTAATATCGGCATCGACGCTAAAATATGGAAGGAACTGACAGAAAGTCCGTATAAACCGCTTTTGAACAAACCGCTTTCTGGCGTCTACCCGCCTGGCTCCACGTTCAAGGTGATCAGCGCGATCGCTGCGCAAGCGGCAGGCGTCAAGCCATCGCAAACCGCCCATTGTCGCGGTAAAATCTGGTACGGCAACCGGTTTTTCCATTGCTGGAAACGAGGCGGTCACGGGACCGTCGATATGAAGGGCGCGATCAAGCATTCCTGCGACATTTATTTCTACGAGATTGCCAAGAAGCTTGAGGTCGATGTCCTCGCCGATGCCGCGCGCAAATTCGGCCTTGGTCAGACCTATGAGCTGGGTGTTCCAGGCCAGAAAAAAGGCATTGTCCCGGACCGCGAATGGAAGCGGCAATATTTCGCCGGCCAGCCGGAAAACCAGCCCTGGTTCCAGGGGGAAACGTTGTCGGTGATTATCGGCCAGGGCTATGTCACCTCGACGCCGTTGCAGCTTTGCGTGATGGCCGCGCGGATCGCCTCGGGCAGGGCGGTGCGCCCGCGTCTGGTCCGCGCGGTTGGCGATCTTGTGCTGCCCGAACCAACGTCGCCGCTGATCGACGTCGATCATGATTATCTGAATGTGGTGCGCGCCGGCATGAATGCGGTGACCAATGAGTATGGCACCGCTGCGCGCTCACGTCTGGAAGATCCGAATTGGCAATTGGCGGGCAAAACCGGGACCAGCCAAGTCTACCGGATTACCGCGGAAGACCGCGCCAAAGGTCTTGCCAAGCCGGAAGATTTGCCATGGGAACGGCGCGATCATGCTTTGTTTGTGTGTTATATGCCGTATGAAAACCCGCGTTACGCTTGTTCTGTTGTCATTGAGCACGGGATTGGCGGCGCCCGCGCGGCCGGCCCTAAGGCCCGCGAGATCATGCGTGCGGTGGCGGCCAAAGACCCGGCATCGCGCCAGCCGATTGACCCGCGCAATCTTGTTCAGCGCGCAACCGCCAAGCGGGAGGGCTAGGCGATATGTCCTCGCTCATTCTTCCTGGCCGCCAGCGCGGCGTGCGTGAACGGCTTGCACAGCTTCACTGGCCATTAATCATTCTACTGACGATGATCGCCGGCGTGGGCGTAATTACGCTTTATTCTGTCGCCGAAGGCAATTGGCGTCCGTGGTCGATGCGTCACGGGCTTCGTTATCTGATCGCCCTGTCCGTCCTCATTGTGATCGGCATGGTCGCGATCCGGCACTGGATGGCGCTATCTTATCCGATTTATTTTGCAGCGCTTCTTGCGCTCGCGGCAACGCCGTTTATCGGCGAGGTCAATATGGGCGCGCGCCGCTGGATTGAGTTTGGCGGCATGCAGTTTCAACCGTCTGAGGCGATGAAAATTGGTCTGGTGATGGCGCTTGCGCGCTATTACCATGGGCTGCGCGCCGAGCAGGTCTCGCATATTTTATACCTGATCCCGCCGGCGCTGATGATCGGCGCTCCGGTTGGGTTGGTATTCATTCAACCTGATCTAGGCACCGCGCTTTTGTTGGCGGCGACCGGGATCATCATTGTCTTTGTCGCCGGCCTGTCGTGGCGGATCGGTATGATCGGCGTCGCCAGCGCGGTGGCGGCAGGCTATAGCGCCTACCGCTTTGAGTTTTTAAAGACCTATCAGGTCGAGCGCATTCTCACCTTCCTCAATCCGGATCGCGACCCGCTCGGGCAGGGCTATCATCTGTTGCAGTCAAAGATTGCACTCGGTTCCGGTGGGTTGGACGGAAAGGGGTTTATGAACGGCACCCAAAGCCAGCTGAAATTCCTGCCGGAAATGCAGACCGATTTCATCTTTACGATTTTTGGCGAAGAGTTTGGCTTTGTCGGCGCCGTTGGGTTGTTGATTTTATATCTCGCGGTGATCTTGACCGGCCTGTCGATTGCGATGTCGGCGAAGTCGCATTTTGCCCGACTTGCAGTGATCGGTGTGGTGGCGACGTTCGCGCTTTACGTATTGATTAACACCGGCATGGTGATGGGGCTGGCGCCCGTTGTCGGCGTGCCCTTGCCGTTGGTCTCTTATGGCGGCACGGTAATGTTGACAATCATGGCCGGCTTCGGCCTGGTGATGAGCGCGCATGTGCATCGCGATCAGGACGTCTTGCGGTCGTCGGATTTATTGTAGTTTGGCGGTCAGACCTTGGTGAGAAGGTCTTCAAAGCATTGGCGCACGGCTTTGAAATTTTCGTCCGCGGGACCCAACAGGTTTTTAGCGTCGTCGCCCGCGCCAGATTTGCAAGCAACTTCGATATCGGACGCTGTCTGGGCGAGGCTCACGGCGCCGACATTTGCCGCCGAGCCTTTGATGGCGTGTGCGGTCCCGGCGGCGATAGATAAGGATTGCTCGCTGATCTGGGAGGCTAGCGCCGCCAGCAAATCTGTTGTCGAACGCCAAAATGTGTCCATGATTTCCCGCGTGCCATCGACGCCGGCGGCCGAGATCAGGCTGTTAATCTGATCGGCCTGGAGGTGTTCAACTTCGTTATTTGCTGAATCTGTCAACCTGGGGCCACCCTTGCTAAGCGAAACGAGACGAGCTGTTCATTCGCCAGTTGCGCAGAATTTTGCCGTCTGTTCTGACGACTTTTGCCAATAATAGTAAAAATTTGTCTAAAAAGGAGTTTCATGACACACCAAAAGCCAACGATATGGTCAATCAGGGGTTAATCAAATGCAGGGAACAGCCGGAGAAGGCGTAAAATGGTCGTCGCGGGCGGCGTTTATATTGGCCGCGATCGGCTCGGCGGTTGGGCTCGGGAATTTATGGCGGTTTCCCTATGTCGCGGGAGAGAATGGCGGCGGCGCGTTTGTTGTCTTCTACGTCATCTGCGTCGTGCTGATCGGCCTTCCGGTATTGGTTGCCGAATTATTCATTGGCCGGCGCGGCGGCCTGTCGGCGGTAGGCAGCGTCGTTAAAATCGCCAAGGCAGAGGGGCGCTCCACTCTATGGTCGCTACAATCCTGGTTCGGCATGATCGGGTCGTTCATCATCCTGACATTTTATTCGGTGATTGCCGGCTGGGTGCTTGCCTATGTGGTGATGATCGGCGGCGACCTCGTTTCCGCGATTGCAAGCGACGGGCTTGGCGGGTTGAAAGCTGGCGCCTTTGCCGGCCAGACCAAAGCGGAGGTTAGCGCCAAGCTAACCGACCTCTTAAGCGATCCGGCCCGGATGATTATTTATCACGGGATTTTCATGGTTGGAACGGTGGCGATTGTGGCGCGCGGCGTTAAGGGCGGGATCGAGCAGGCGGTAACAATTTTGATGCCGGCGTTCTTTGTTTTGTTGCTGGTTCTATTCGGCTTCGCGCTGGTTGAAGGCGACGCGCCCAAGGGGGTAGATTTCCTCCTCGGTGTGCGGCTTGATGATCTGTGGGCGGGCGTCAAAAACGGCTCGGTGATTTCCGCCGCGCTTGGCCAGGCGTTTTTCTCGATTGGCCTCGGTTCCGCGCTGATGGCGACTTACGGCGCCTATATGACGTCGGAGCAAAATCTTCCTAAAGCGGCCGGAGTGATTGCGCTTACCGACACCGCCGTCGGCGTTATTGCAGGCTTGGCGATTTTCCCGATTGTCTTCGCTATGGGGTTGGACGCTGGCGGCGGCCCGACCTTGATGTTCCAGACCCTGCCGCTGGCCTTTTACGGCATGCCCGGCGGCGGCGTATTTGGTCTTTTGTTCTTTTTACTGGCTTTCTTTGCGGCGATTACGTCGTCCATTGCGCTGCTGGAGACGTCCACGAAATGGGTCGACGAACAATCGAAAGGCGATCATCGGTTTAAGGCGGCGGCGATCATTGGACTGGTAATCTTCGCCATCGGCATAGTGAATGCGCTTTCGCAAGTGCCGACGGTCGGCGCCAATGGAGAGGACCAGACGACCTTCTGGAACACCTGGCAACCGCTTGGCGGCATGGCCCTGTTTGAGGGCATGGTGCTGCTCGATTTCTTAAGCGCCACCACCGACATCATCTTGCCAGTCGCCGGATTTATCACCGCCGTGTTTGCCGGCTGGATTGTCTCCACATCGACGGCGCGCGAAGCCATCGGCTTCAAATCAGAAGTCTGGTTCCAGCGCTGGCGGTTCCTGATCCGCTATGTCTGTCCGACCGGCATCTTTATCGTGATTGTTTATTCGATCATCATCGCGCCGATGATTGGTTAAGGCGCCTCAGCGCCGGGCAAAATTATTCGTCGCCCGGACGAGTGCATCGATAATGCCGGGCTCGCTGGCGGCGTGCCCGGCGTCTGCTATGATTTGCAAGTCCGCTTCTGGCCAAGCGTGTGCGAGGTCAAAGGCGGTTTTCATTGGTGTGACGACATCATAGCGGCCCTGGACGATGACGCCAGGGATATGCCGTACACGGTCAATATTGGCGATAATCTGGTCGTCACGCTCAAAGAAGCCGGCATTGTAAAAATAATGACATTCGATCCGCGCGAAGGCGAGTGCGAAGGCTTCATTAGTAAAACTCTGCATACGCTCTTGTGAGGGGTGGAAGCTGACCGTGCCGCCTTCCCACAGGCTCCATGCTCGCGCGGCGCGCAACTGCGCGTCGGCGTCATCGCCGGTGAGGCGCTTGTAATAGGCGGCAATCAAATCGCCGTGTTCGGCTTTAGGGATCGGCGCCAAGTAATCCGCCCACAGGTCTGGATAAAGCCAGCTCGCGCCTTCCTGGTAAAACCACAACAGCTCATCACGGCGTAGGGTGAAGATACCGCGTAGGACCAGTTCCGTGACCCGCTCGGGATGAGTCTCGCTATAGGCAAGCGCCAAAGTCGAGCCCCAGGAACCGCCAAACACCTGCCATCGGTCAACGCCAAGATGACCGCGCAGCGCCTCCATATCATCGACAAGCGCCCAGGTGTCGTTGTCTTTCAGCTCCGCATGGGGCCTCGACTTGCCGCAACCGCGTTGGTCGAAAACGATGATCTTGTATCGTTCCGGGTCAAAATAGCGCCGCATCGACGGTGTCGATCCGCCCCCGGGCCCGCCATGGCAAACCACAACCGGCTTGCCGTCGGCCTTACCTGAAACCTCGTAATAAATTTTATGAAGCTCCGAAACGTGGAGCATTCCGGCGTCAAATGGCTCTATTGGCGGAAATAAACTGAGGCGATCTGGCATTTACTTGCTGACTTTTTGTGTTGGTTCGGGTAAGGAACTAGAGCGTGTGGGGACGCGCGACAAGTATTTGTTCGGAGTAGGGGCATAGTGATACGGGGTTGGCGGGTAAGATGCGGCGTCGCTGCATTAGTGTTGCTTTTGGCGGGCGGTTGCGCCGTCCGCCCGGCAAATTCAATATCACAGTTTAAATATCCGGCAGCGCAACGAGACATGCTCGCGGATGCAGCAAAAGCCGTTGACACTGCGCCCTGGCCAAAACCACAACCAGCCTCTCTTATCGTGCGGATGACCGGCGTTGGCGGCAGTGACCGGGTCTCGCGCGCCGACGCAGTTGAGGTCTATCTGCAAGAGCTCGATGCGTCCGGCGCCGGCTTTGTCCGGTTGAGCCATGATGCGCGGCTAAATCTCGCCGCCGCCGCCCGGCTCGATCAGACGGCGCGCAAAGCGTTGCATGCGTCGCGCCATTCGATGAACGATATTGCGATGATTGAAACCGCCATCCAGACCCTGCGCGAGCACCGCCATATATATACTGATGCCGGCAAGGAGCTCAAAAAGCGTGGCTATGCGGTCAGCGATGAGGCGCTCGACGCGCTGCGTGATGATTTTCGTCTGGCGGTGAAAACCCTCGGCAAGACCGCTGATGTTCTGGCTGACCAGATAGACGAGGACCGCAGCGCAACCTATGCCTCGCCGGATCGCACCATTCGCTAAAGTGCGCGCAGAATCCGTTTCTGATTGAATCCATTTTGCTATAGACCCCGGCCATGCCGAGGGGTTTTTCCAAGCAGCGCGCTGGTCCGCTTTATGCGCTTTTTTATGGCGGGCAATTTGTTCTGCTCGGCGTACAGCTACCGTTCTTTGCCGGCTGGCTGCATCTCAACGGATTTTCCGCCGCTGAGATAGGGCTGCTTACTGGCGTTGCCCTGATCGCGCGGCTGGTGTTGGGCCCGTTCATTGCTTTCTGGGCGGATCATCAAGCAGACGAGCGGCGAGCACTGCGCATCTTTTCATTTGTCTTTGCGCTGGGTGCGGCGGGGCTGATTTTGGCGCCCGGAAAAGTCCTGATTACCGTGGCGGCGCTGATTGTTTTGTGGACGTTTGGCGTGCTGGTGCCGCTGTCGGACAGCGCGGTGTTGCGCGCTGATCGCAACGGTTATTTGCATTACGGCCAGACCCGGGCGGCGGGGTCGGTGTTTTTTCTGACCACAACCATTCTCGCTGGCGCTGTGTTTACGCGTTTCGGTATTGAGGCGAGCGTTTGGGTGATGGCGGCGGCGGCAGGCTTTGCTTTTGTGGTGTCGCTCTGTCTGCCACAAGGCGCGGGCGGGCGCGGCGGCGCCAAGCCGGTCTCCTGGCGTGAGGCGCCGGCGCTGCTTGCCAGCCCGGTTTTTGTGGCGGTGTTGTTGTCCGCCGGCCTGACGCAAGGTGCGCATGCGGTCTATTATGCGTTTTCATATTTACGCTGGACAGAGATCGGCTATTCCGACCAGACCATTGGCCTGTTATGGGCGACCGGCGTTGTCGCGGAGGTGTTTGTCCTGACCCGCGCGCGCGGCGTCGCCCGGCGGTTCTCACCGGCTGGCCTTCTGGCGCTCGGCGGCGGCGCGGCGGCGGTGCGCTGGACGATAACGGCGCTGGAGCCGGCGTTGTGGGCCTTGTTCCTTGTACAGATATTGCACGCATTGACCTTTGCAGCGGCATATCTCGGCAGCGTAGAATTTCTCGATCGCGCCGTGCCACATCGTTTGGTCAATACCGGCATGACGTTGATGTCAGCGACGGGTGTCGGCGCGATCACCGGGGTCGCGACCGTCATTGCAGGGTTTGTATGGAACGGATATAGCCCGGCGAGCGCTTATCTGATCATGGCGGCGATGGGGGTTGGAGCGACTATGGCGGCGTTGATTGTCGCGCGGCGCTGGGACGGCAAGCCAATATTTGCGTAGCTGACGCGGCTTCAGGCTCCGGCCTCGTACGCCCCATCCCAATCTTCGGGTGCGCCTTCCTCTGACAATTTGCGGACCCGCTCTTCGTAAATATCAAACAGCGCGATTTTTGCGCCGGGTGATTTCTTGGTCTTGTCGAGCAGTTCGCGTGCGCGTTCCGCCTTGCCGGAGCGATAGGCGATCAGCATTTCGCGGTGGGCCTCGTCAAGATCGCGAAACCCTTTTGAGGATTTGATAAACGGATTACCGATCAGGGCGAAAATACAAAACGGCCGCTCCGAATTTCGGGTGCGGATTTTATCGAGCTCAAGATAGGCGAACAGATGGTGGGTCTGTTTGTAGACCGGTTCATCACAGATCATCGCCGGACCGTAATATTCCGACTGATTACGCAAAAATGCAGCGCGGTCGACAGCTGGGCCCATGGCCGAATAGCGGTTGTTGCGGCCATGGCCCATGGGCCCGGCAAAACATGGCCCCGTGGCGACGCCGATCGCCAGATGCAGCTGCATCCCGCGCGTCATGCTTGAGGCCTCAAGATCGGTGTTGATCTTGTCCATACTCTCAATCATCCGCAAAGCGGCGGCGCAGCCGGCCTGTACGTGATCGGCAAGCTCGGTGGGGGTGTTGTAAAAGGCGAAGATGCGCCCGCCTTCGGCCTGATCGGCGACGCCGCCGGTGTCGATTATGGTCTGGCGCAAATCGAGGCTGGCGGCGGCCATCAGCTTGGTAACTTCGTCAGGCATATTTTCCATGCCGTGAAGGTCTTCATCGGGAAAACGCAACTCGCAGGCAAGAACCGTGATTTCACGATTGACGCCCTCAAGAATGTCTCCGCCGCCTTCCTCGCGCAATTTTTTCATCGCCAGTTCCGGCAGTGTATCGTGAAATGATCCGCGCACAGAATCGTCGCGCAGAACCCCGCCGATGGACTTGCCGCCAGCGACCGATAGCGCGCCGACAAAAAGCGCAAGCGAAGGCGCCAATGGGTTGACCAGGAGATTACCCACAGAGAACGCGGAATAAGCCATCAGGACCAAGACGATGGAGACAGCCGCAGCAAACCCCACGGCCTGCCAGAATTGCATGCGTTGCGCGATCATAATGGCAGCGGCGCCGAACACCATTACCCCTAGCGCTTCGAGATATCCGGTCCAGCCGGGACGCTTGGGCATGGCGGCGGCGGCAATTTGTGCAGCGGCGAGCGCGTGCAGCTCAACCAACGGCATTTCGCCGCGCGGTGTGCGGATGGTCTCGCCGAGATCGCCGTCAAGCCCGATCAAAACAACCGTGTCCGAGAGCTGGCTGTTAGAGCCGGACCCGGCGAGCAGTCTTGCCGCCGAGGTTGTCGGAATGTTGAGGCGTTTGGGCAGGTAAAGCCGCACCGCAGATTGCGGCGTAATCGCAAAGCTGCCGCCTGAATGACGGATGGTTTTCAAAATCCGCCCTTGCGCATTGGCCGAATTGACATTGACCTCTGCGGTAATGGCGTCGTCGCCAAGCGCGAGTTGGGCGGCTTTCAGCGCAATCGACGGCGCTGGCTTACCGTCAAGCGACCACAATAAAGGCGTCCGGCGGAAGACGCCGTCGGGGTCGTGGGCGAGCGCGGCGACGGCGGGTTGCGCAGCACGCGAAAGCTCTGCGTTTAAGCTGTACAAATAGCGTGCGCCGGGCAGGGCGATATAATCAACGCCGCTATTGGCAATGTTCAGCCAGCCGGCGCCCTTGGCGTCAGTGCGCTGCGCGGCCGCAGGATGGTTCGGATTGCCCGGCGGCGTTAAGGAGACCGCAACCGCGCCGCTGGTTTTAGCGAATGCCTTGGCCAGCACCGCATCGGTGCGCGGCAGTCGTGACAGCTGTTCAGCCAGCGCATCGTCGCTGGCGCCTTCAAGCCAGAACCGGCCAATGATCTCAGGCGACAAAGGGTCAGGCTTATCAACCGGCTCGGTGAGGATGACGCCGCGAGCCCCGGCCCCGGCGGTCGCATCGACAAGACTGGCCAGAACAGTCCGCGGCCACGGCCACGGGCCCACCGCCTCAACGCTTTCCCGGTCGATGAGCACCAGGTGGAATTTCTCCGATGCGTCATACTCAGCCGGCGACATCCGCTGGAAATAATCGAATAAGACCTCACGCGAATGCGCCTCCGGCGACTGTGCGCTGGTCAGGGTCATCAACGCCATCACCGTCAAAATGCCGGTCACCACCAGCAACGGCAGGGCTGAAAGCCATTGAAATGGCCCGCGAAACATATGGTTGGAGGTCAACACCGGCTCCTGAAACGACACATTTTAGTACAAATCACCCTGTCGGTGCTCCAATATGGTAACCATCAGCGTAATTTCAGGATCATTTTAACACCCTTTACGCCATGATGGCACTGCAAGCGCCGCGCCGTGAGGGGCGGCGTGTTTAGAAAGAATTTACTATGGCGGATTCGGCGGCATATTTCGACATCGATATTGACCAGGGCGTCATGAAAATGGTCGCGGCTGGAGATTGGCGTGCGCGCTTTTTAAAGCAGGTTGATCCGCGGCTGCGCGACTTTGCCGACGACACGATGGGGCGCGAGCTGGTTATTGATATGGCCGGTGTTGATCGCCTCGATACTGCGGGCGCCATGGTCCTGCAGCGGACCTTGCGTGCCTGCGGCGACCGCACCCGGATATCGCGTGTGGTTGGCGCGAGCCCCGCCCATGCAGCGCTGATGGACCAGGTCAAGGACCACCTCGCGCCGTGCCATGTGACGCCGTATCATCCTAATGCTTTCGGCGCGATGCTCGACCGGCTTGGGCAAGGCGTTGCCGAAACTTACGTAGCAGCCACGCAATTGTTGAGTTTTATCGGTGAAGCGCTGGCCGCGACCTGGCGCGTCTTCACACGCCCCTCGCATTTCCGCTGGACGTCGACCGTCCACCATATGGAAGAGGCGGGGTTGAACGCCATTCCGATTGTCGGCTTGATGTCGTTTCTGATCGGCGCGGTGGTGGCGTTTATGGGTGCAAAAATCCTGCGTCTCTTCAATGCTGATATCTTTACCGTCGAATTGGTGGGTATTTCGGTGTTGCGCGAGTTTGGCGTGTTGCTCACCGCGATTTTGATTGCCGGACGCTCGGGCAGCGCCTTTACCGCGCAAATTGGCTCGATGAAAATCCGTGAAGAAATCGATGCGATGCGGGTTCTGGGGCTGGACCCGATGGAGGTTCTGGTTCTGCCGCGGGTGTTTGCGTTGGTGCTGATGTTGCCGGCTATTGCCTTTATCGCCGGTATTCTCGGACTGGTCGGCGGCGCTTTGGTTGCAGCCTTTGCGATGGATATTTCGATTGCGTTGTTTCTGTCGCGGTTTGGTGAGACCATTTCTCTCGATCATTTCTGGGCGGGGCTTATTAAGGCGCCATTCTTCGCCTTTGTGATCGCGATTATCGGGTGCTTTCAAGGCATGGAAGTTGAAGGCAGTGCGGAATCTCTTGGTCAGCGTACGACGCTTTCCGTTGTTCAGGCGCTGTTTCTGGTCATCGTTATCGACGCCTTCTTCGCGCTGTTCTATCTGGAGATAGACTTTTGAACACCGGAAACGACAATGCGAAAAACGTCATTGAGCTGCGCGGCGTGCGGACTCAGTTTGGTGATGTGGTCATCCATGACAATCTCGATCTCGACGTTCATAAGCGCGAAATCCTCGGCGTCGTCGGCGGTTCGGGCGCGGGTAAGTCAGTTTTGATGCGCGCCATTATCGGTCTGAAGCGCCCGAGCGCCGGGACCATCAACGTCTTTGGGCACAATTTTTATGAAGCTGACGATGAGGAGCGACTGTCGGTTGAGCGTCGCTGGGGGGTCTTGTTTCAGGGCGGGGCGCTGTTTTCATCATTAACGGTCGCGCAAAACATTATGGCGCCCGTGCGCGAGCATCTGGATATTGAAGGCGCGCTGGCCAGAGACATGGCGGCGCTCAAAATCTCGATGGTTGGTTTGCCGGCGGAAGCGGGCGCCAAATACCCATCGGAGCTTTCCGGCGGCATGAAAAAGCGCGCTGGCCTCGCGCGCGCGCTGGCGCTTGACCCGGAGCTGGTTTTTCTGGATGAGCCGACCGCCGGCCTCGACCCTATTGGGGCCGCCAAATTCGACGATTTGATCGTTAATCTCAAGGAATCATTAGGGTTAACGGTGTTTATGGTAACTCATGATCTCGATACCTTACATGCCGCCTGCGACCGGGTTGCGGTGCTTGCCGAGCACCATGTCATTGCGTGCGGGCCGCTGGATGAGGTTCGCGGCACTGATCATCCGTGGATCCATGAATATTTCTCCGGCCCGCGCGGGCGCGCTGCCTTGTCGGCTAAGACTGGCTGAAGTGTTTGGGGTCCGGGGGTAAGTTGGTATGGAAACACGGGCTCATTACGTACTGATCGGCGCTGTTGTATTGAGCGTGGTGGCGGCGGGATTTTTGTTCATTCTCTGGCTGGGGCAGACGCAGCGGGAATATGACGAATACGACATCATCTTTACCGAACGCGTCTCCGGTCTGTCGGTCGGCGCGCCGGTGCGATTTAACGGCATCCAAAAAGGCGAAGTGGACACGTTGAATATCGATCCGGATGATCCATCGACTGTGATTGCGCGGGTGCGCGTAGATAAGGATACGCCGGTTAAGACCGACACGAAAGCAGAGCTTGAACTGGTCGGTTTTACCGGGCTGGCGATTATCCAGCTGGTTGGCGGCACCAGGAATGCGGCGCTGTTGAAAGATGTCACTGAGGACAAGACGCCGAAGATCAAAGCGGACACGTCCGGCTTTGCGGCATTTCTGGAAGGCTCCGGCGATGTTCTGACCCAGGCGAACCGTCTTTTATCGGATGAAAATATCGCCGGCATTGCAGACATCATCGCTCATATTGAAACCCTGACCGGCGTCATTGCCGACAATGATGACCATATTAACGCAATGATCGGCGACGCCGCTACGGTGACGGCCAACCTTGCTGAAGCGTCGGGCAAGCTCAACGACGCCGCGACCAGCTTGCAGACATTACTCGAAGATGACGCCCCCGTCGCGATGCGTGACGCGGATGCAGTGTTAAAGGAATCGCAGGCGCTGGTTGCCGATCTCCGAGCCGTGGTTGAAGAAAATCGCGCTTCGCTACGCGTGTTTACCGATCAGGGGTTAGCGCAAGTGGCGCCCGCTATGGCCGAGGCGCGCCGTCTCATGCGCACGCTTGATTATATTCTGCGCGAAATAGATCGCGACCCCCAAGCCTATCTGTTGGGCGAGAGTGTGCCGGAATATGGCGCGGAGGAAGAATGATGAAACAGATTGTCCGCTCAGTTGTCTTTGGGCTCGCCTTTTTCGCTTCCGGCTGCGTCTCGTTATTGCCGGAAACCAGCCCGCCAAAACCACGCTATCATATTTCGGCGGTGAACGCCGATCAGTTCGCCGGCGCGCCCGTGGACTGGTCGCTGGTGGTCGAGGAGCCGCGCACTACGCGGGTTTATGACACGACCAGAATAGCCGTCTCGACAGCGCCTGGAAAAATTCAATATTTCGCGGGCGCAGAATGGGCCGACCGCGCGCCCCGGCTTTTTCAAACGGCGCTGGTGCAAAGTTTAGAAAATTCCGGCCGAATCATTGCCGTCGGCGACCGCAATGCAATTCCGATAGGTGATTATGTCCTACAGACCGACTTTCGCGCCATTCAGTTGAATATGAGCGATGGCCGGGCGACAAGCGTATCGATCTATGCCCGCCTGACCGACGGCAAGGGAAAAATTTACGCCGCGAAGCTGTTTGATGTGTCAGCGCCGACGCCGAGCGAGCGCGCCGATGATGTGATCGCCGCGTTTGACAGCGCATTTTCCAGGGCCATTGCCGGGATTGTCAATTGGGTGCTTGACGAGGGCGAGGCGTCGGCGGTTTCGCAGGGCTGATCGGCTCAGGCAAAATACCCGACGGTTGCGCCAATCAGGAGATAAACCCGCCCCAGCGGCGAGCTTAAATATTCTTCAAGCTCTTCATCGGCAGTCTCTGATGTGGTTGCATCCTCGAGCAGTTTTTCAAAACTCTGAAGAAAACTGTGAACCCCGCTCTCAAATTTCTGGTCGCGCGCAGATTCATTCCGTATGCGGCGTTTTACATCGGCCTCGTTGAGTCGCAAGAGCCGGTTTGCAAAGACGTTGCGGTCGCCGCGATCATAGCGCTCCTGTAGCGCCGGCGGCGGATCGCCATAGAGCCGGGTTTCCAGCTCATAGGTAAATTCCTGCAGGCCGGAAATGATGCGGATTGCGTTGGCGGCTTCGTCGCGCGCCAGGGCTGGAGTTTTTCGTGAGACCGGCCCAAGCTCCAGCGGTTCTGCGTCGTCGGCGGCGTCAAGGATTTCGCGCCACGAGACATCGCCTTTTGAACGCTTGGGGTCTTTTTCCAGCTCGTCTGTGTTCAAGCTGCCCTCAACTGGCGGTTCCTGGCGCCGGCGTGCGCCGCGCCGCGGACGGCGTTCGGCAATGTCGCGGGCGAGCTCTTCCAGCCGGGCGGCGCCGTTGGCTTTTTGGGATGGTTTTTCTTTTGCCGGCCTGTCTTTTTTGTCCTTTGCTGTCAGCGTCAGCTCCGGCGCCGTCTTCGCAGCTTTGTTCTCTGCGGCCATGCGCCCTTCTTGCGCTGCTTTTTCGGTGGCATCATGGGCTGCTTGCGCTTCTGCCTGCGCCAGGGCTTCTGCTGCTTGCTGGGCTTCGGCTTCAGCCTCAACTTGGCGTTTGGCTTCCCGTTTTGCAGCTACTGCTTCTTCAGCAGCGGCCTTTTCTTGCGCCTCGCGTTCTTGTGCTTGTTTATCGGCGCGTGCTTTCCCTTCGGCTTCTGTACGAGCAGCAACGGATTCTTGTTCGCGCAATTGGGTTTCGGCGAGTTCGCTCAACCGTTCGGTCTGTGCAGCGATGGCGTCGGCCAGACGGTCGGCGCGGTTGCGTTGCTCGCCAATCAGCGTCTCAAGCCGTGCGTTTTCTTTTTCAAGCGCAGCACGCGCTTCGGCAAGCGCCTGGTTACGCTCTTCGATCTGAGCTGTTGCGGCCTCGGATAGTTTGGCTGCTTGCTCAGAAGTTTTGCGCGCCTCTTCGCTGGCGGCGGTAACATCGCTCGTCGCCGCCTTGACCGCCTCGCTGGTTTTGCGCGCCGCCTCGGCGACTTCCTCGGCGGCCTTGGTCGCCTCGCTTGCGTCGGCGCGCGCGGCTTCGACGGCTTCCTTGGTCGCTTCCGACATATCGCCAATAGTTTTGGCGGCGGCGTCCTGAATTTTAGCGGTCTCCTCGGCGGCCGCTTCAACAGCCGATGCGGCGGCGCGCTCGGCTTCGTCAGTTGCGGTTTGAATGGCCTCGTCGGCGGCCTGCTTGGCTCGCGCAGAGGCCTGGTTTGCGGATGCTGCGACATTGGCGGCGTTGCGTGCAGCTGAGTCTGCGGCAGCGTCAGCGGCGGCTTTTGCCTGCGCGGTCGCTTGCAGCGTGTCGCTGGCCGCGGTTTCAATCGCGCCCGCCGACTGGCGCATGGTGTCGTCGGTGTCGCGCAAGGCGTCGCGCAGCGATTCAAAGCTGGTGAGCGCGCGCTCGGCGGCGGCCTCAAGCCCGGTCAGCCGTTCGTCGAACTCGCGCTCGGCCCGGCCTGAGATTGTGTCAGCGGTATTCAACGCCTCGATGCTCGCCTTTGCGCGTTCGGCTATCGCAGCGGCAAAAGAGTCAGCATGCGCATTCAGGCTTTCGGTCAGGTCCATCAGGCGTGCGCGTTCATCGGCGACGCGCTCAACCGCGCCGGTGGCTTTTTGTTCAATCGCATCGCCGGCAAGTTCGATTGCCGCAACATGATCGCGGATCATCGATTCAACGCTGGCTAGGCGCGACAAGGCGCCGTCGAGCCCTTCATTGAGTGCTTCTATGTGACTTTGCACAACGGCGCCGACCGTGTCGGCGTTGCGCGCCGCCGTTACGTCCGGCGTGGTCATCTGCTGTGCAGCCGCGGCGATCGATTCTGCCGCGTTGAGCATCGTCGCCATGCGTGAGAGCGCATAGCCGATCAACAACACCAACACTGGCACCACGAAGGCAAACAGCACTGTTTCAAATCCGAAGGCCGCGAGTGGGCTCCATCCGGCGGCCGATCCGTTGAGTTGAAGGTGAGCAAAATAATTGCCGAGCGGCGTGCCGACAATGAAGGAAAAGAACACGAATAATGCAGTCAGGCGCGAGACTTGCGATATCTGCCGGCTCATCGCGTTCCAGCGGCGCTCATTGTGGACAATCGGCTCGATGGCCTGGACGTCGCCGTTGGTTATGGCCGCGGCCTTTTCAGCCTCGACAATGCCTTGAAAGCGCATGCGCGGGCTCGCCTCTGCGGCGTCCTCCGCATCGGCCTCTAGCGCGTTCATATCGTCGCTTTGGTCGCTCAAGCCCCACTCCGGTAGTGATAAGGCTCCCGCATAGCGGATTTTCGCCGGCCCGCCAATTGATTGCGCAATATTCTTCACCAGCGGCAATAGTATTTTTTTGGCAATGTTTGGCGCGGCAGCGGTAAGAGCGGCGTTCTTATTGCTGAAGAATCCCCCTAGCCTGGCGCATCGGACCTGAAAGCGACGAAAAATATGAGCGCATGGCGCGGAAAAATCGAAAAACTGGTTGAAAGCGGCGTCTTTCAGATCGTCGTTCTGACCTTGATTACCGTTAATGCGGTGATCCTGGGGGCGGAGACCTTCCCCGGGATCAAAGACCGTTTCGGCGATATGTTAATGCTCACCGACCGGGTGATCATTTACGCTTTTGTTGGAGAAATTATCTTACGGATACTGGCCGAGCGCAGCGCGTATATCCGCAATGGCTGGAATGTTTTTGACTTTGTGATTGTGGTGATTTCACTCCTGGCCGCGACCAGCGGGCTGGCGGCGCTGCGCGCCTTCCGGGTGCTGCGGGTCTTGCGGGTGATCACGGTGATCCCGCGGATGCGCCTGGTGGTCTCGGCGTTTCTCGATTCCATTCCCGGCATCACCTCGGTCGGGGTGGTGCTGGCGCTGATCGTTTATGTTTTTGCGGTTATCGCCGCCAGTCTCTATGGCCCGGACCACCCGGACCTCTTTGGCGATGTTTTCACCGCTATGTACACATTGTTTCAGGTGATGACGCTGGAAGGCTGGCCCGACATCGCCGCCACAGTCGCAGAGACCCATGCGCGCTCCTGGGTGTTTTTTCTCACCTTCGTGATGATCGCAACCTTCACCATGCTCAATCTCTTCGTTGGCATTGTCGTGCGCGTGGTGGAAGAAGACGCCGATCCGTTGATCGACGACCTCGTCGCCAGTCAGGAAAGCATCAGCGCGGACCTCAAAGCCTTACGCGAGGATATCGCCGCCCTGTCGCGAAGATTGCCGCGAGGGTGAGGATGCAGGTCAGCCCGGCAGGCTTATGCTGCAAACAGTGCGCGTTTTTTCGCCGCCGCGGTTTGTTTCAGAAGTGATTTTAACAGTGGGCGCGAGGTTAGCCTTGCGGCGATGATGCCGAAGGTGATGGCGAGGGCGCCAACCGTGAGCGCTGCATCCTGGGCGACGATTGAGGCGGCGTCGAATAGGGAGATTAAAAACAAGGCCGATGCGGCGCCAGGCGCGCCGCCGAACCAGGCGAGGAACACCTGACTCTCTTTTGCGAGCGCGGTCTTTTTCAGCGCAACGAGGCGCGGACCGGCGCGCATTATCGTTACTGCCGCGAGCGCGAAGACGATGGTCAGGAGGTCGGCCTGAAGAAGGCGCGGGGCTAGCAGGAGGCCGAAAGCGAAATAGGCCGCCGGCGCTGCGAGCCGTTCAACTACCCGCCGCAGGCGCACTCTTGTGGTGATTAGCGCGGTGGTCTGTTCCCCCCATAAGAGCCCGGCGGCGCCGGCAGCGATAACCGGATGGGCGCCGATTAGCGCCGCGGTGACAGCCGCAAGCGCGCCCGCAGCGATGGCGATGGGCGCCTTTTGTTTAGGGTTTTTCAGCCGGTTGCCGACGACAGCGGCGGCAACGCCCAGGCCGCCGCCCAGCGCGAACGCCTTAAAGGCGGAGATGGCAAATTCATAAACCGGCGTCACTGGCGGCATCCCGACGGGCGCTGCCGTGGCGGCCGCCTCCAGCAATAGCGCCACCGGTAGGCCGAGCGCCAAGATGGCTGCGCTTTCGAGCCGCACAGCCGCCTTGATGACCGAGGGTGCGGGCGCATCAGCAACCGCGCGCCGGTCAAAGGCTGCGCCATTGAGCGTTAACGCGCCGGCGACCAGAAACGCCGCGCCCAGCGTCAGATGCGGTACTAATATGAACGCTGCCAGCCCGCAAACCACCAGAAAAAGCGGCGCTCCGCCAAGGGTCAGTCGAAACGACGCCGGACAGGCATTTGCCAGCCGTGACAGGCGAAATTGTGCGGCGGCGACAAAGACAAGCGCCGCAAGCAGGGCGTCCGCCCCGGTAGCGGCCCATTCAGACGGCGCAAACGGCCCGCCAGCGATGCGGTAGACAATCGAGATGCCAGCCCCGGCGGCCAGCATCAAAGCCGGCGCACGCGCCATAGCCTCCAAGGCTTTGGACTTACCCAGAATCCAGAAAGAGACGGCGAGGACGAGCGCCGCCACAATGAAAACCATAATAAAACTGACCGCTTCTGCCTCAGCGCCCTTTTAACGGGCGGCGAATCACTGTTGCGCAACCGTGGATTGATCCGATTGTAAATGCAAATTGAATTTTCTCCATAATAGGGCGCATGCGGTCAATTGCGCGTTGGAGATCGCCCGCAACTTGCCTTCGCTTCAAAAATAAAGAGTTTTTAATCGGCGTCCGTACTATGACATTGGGCGATGGTGCGTGCGGCGTGACAATTTTCTATCGCGGGTTGTTTTCTGCATCGCCCTTTCGCGCCGCCACTTTTTTGTAAATGCCAGTGTATGCGCCGCGTGCAGGCGGGTTTTCAATTTTTCGCCGTTCTTTCGCAAAATTTAATCTGATGAATTTCGCTTGCTTCATTCACGGGCGCCATGGCGCCCGCAAAATAGTTTTCCACATGAACTTCAATTTGCATACTGGAGAAAGTCCATGGCCAAAACTAATAGCGGGGTGCGCGGAAAAATTAAACGCGCCATTGCTGGCGCCGCGCCGAGCCTTGCACAAGCGCTGGGCGGTCCGCTCGCCGGCGCGGCGGTCGCGCAGATTTCAAAAGCGATTTTCGGTGCGCCGGACGGCGATGAAGAGGTGTTGAGCGAGATGCTTGCGAAGGCCTCGCCGCAACACCTCGTTGCGCTAAAAAAAGCCGAACAGGACTTTGAAATTGCCTTGCGTGAGGCGAGCCTTGAGGGCCGCCATATTGACGCTGGCGACCGCGCCAATGCGCGCGAGCGGCAAATCGAAATGAGCGACTGGACGCCATCGGCGCTCGGTGCGTTGATCATCCTTGGATTTTTTACTGTGCTGGGCGTCATGGTCATGCGCAAGATACCGGCTGGCGCTGAGACCGAATTTTCAATCATGCTGGGCGCGTTGGCGACCATGACCGCGGCGGTAGTCAATTATTTTTTTGGCTCTTCGTCAGGCTCAAAAGAAAAGACCCGGCTGATGGCGCTGCCATTGTTGATGCGCGAGGCCGGGGAGGAACAGCCCGCCATAAAAAAAACTCTTGAACGGCGCCGCAGCGGTTGAATTATTGACAGAGGCGGCAGAGTTTAGCGCAACAAGTGTTGCTGGAAAGACTAAAGTGAGTGCAACGAATTTTGATATAGCGATTATCGGCGGCGGCGTGATTGGTTTGTCGATTGCGCGCGCGCTAACAGGCCATCAGCTCAGCGTTGCGGTGATCGATGCGGGCCAGGAGACGCCACCGGCGACGGATGCAGCCGCCGGCATGCTGGCGGCTTCGTTTGAGACTGCCTCCGGCGAAGCGAGCCTAGCGGAGGCGCTTTATACATTGGGCGCGCAAAGCCTTGCCGCCTGGCCGGTATTTGCCGCGACGCTGGAAGAGGAAACGGGCCTGTCGCTCGACTATCGTGATGATGGCATTCTCGCGGTTGCGTTTGATGAGCCTCAGGCGACGGCGTTGAAAATAAGTGGCGATCAGCTACGCGCACGCGGCAGTGGCGCATCGTTTCTGGACGGCGGCGCGGCGCGACGGTTGGAGCCGGCTCTGTCGGACCGGGTTGTCGCCGCGCTATACGCGCCGGGCGACGCTCAGGTTGACCCGCGCAAAGTGCTGATCGCGCTGCGCACAACTTTTCGCAAAAACGCCGGGGTGCTTTTTTACGAGCGCGTTGAACACGTCGATTGTTCCAAAGACACCCGCCAGTTGACGCTCTCGAATGGTGAGCGGCTTGGCGTGAAGCTTGTTGTGCTGGCGAGCGGCGCGGCCGCGACGCAGCTGATCGCCGGCCTGCCGCCGCCGCCGATCACACCGGTCAAAGGCGAGGCGTTCGCTGTCGATAGGGGCGATAACGAGTTTCGTCACGTCATACGTTGCCCGGCGCAGCCGGCGCTACCTTATCTCTGTCCGAAAGCCGAAGGCCGCGTGATCATAGGTGCGACCGAAATCGCCGGTCGGCGCGACGCCAGCGTTGACGACGCGTCGATCCGTAGATTGAGGGCCAGCGCCGCAGATGTCGTTCCCGCCGTTCATGATTGGCCGGAAACCGAACGCTGGTCGGGCCTGCGTCCGGCGACACCCGATGGCGCGCCGATTTTGGGGCGAGATCTGCGCGGCCCGGACGGGGTGTTCCTCGCGCTTGGTCATTACCGCAACGGCATATTGCTGGCGCCGGCTTGTGCGATGGCGCTGGCGCGTGAGATCCTGGGTGGGGACGCTGCCGGCGCATCGCCGTTAACGCATCTTCAACCCTTTCGGCCGGAACGCTTTGATTGTGGCGTAGCGGCGCGTGAACATGGTTAGCGCTTTCTTGACATTAATGGTTCAAATTCGTGGCCGAAGAAGGAACACGCCATGTATGTCAATGATAGCCTTTCCACTGTCACGCCGAATAAAATATCGATTGCGCTGAAACGTGCGAGCGAGGCGACGGGCGCCGGAGTTGATTTTTTAAAACTGGTGGCGGAACGCGAATCCAGCCTTAATCCAGCGGCAAAAGCCAAGACATCAAGCGCGGCCGGGCTGTTTCAGTTTATCGACCAGACTTGGCTTGGCGCTGTTAAACAATATGGCGCGCGCCACGGGCTTGGCGATCAGGCCGGCGATATTCAGCGCGGGTCCGATGGTCGTTTCAACGTGTCGAGCACGGCGCGGCGCGAGGAAATTCTCGCATTGCGGTTTGATGCGAACACATCCGCGACGCTTGCAGGCGAGTTGGCCAATCAAAATCAGTCCATTTTGGAAAACCGGCTTGGGCGAGCGACCTCGAATGCGGACCTTTATACAGCGCATTTCTTAGGGCCCGCAGGCGCGGCGAAGCTACTGAGCGCGTCGGCCTCGCTTGAGGCTGCCGATCTGTTGCCGACAGCGGCGGCGGCGAACCGTGCGGTCTTTTATGATGGTGCGCGCGCAAAAACAGTAGGTGAAGTGGTTAGCTCCATCGCATCGTCGATGAGCGGCGCCAGCGAGACAGATGACGTGAAAACGTCATCGACGCCAAGCCGCACCGCCTCTGTAGACCAAGGTATGACATATGGTCCGAGTGCGCCCAAAAGCTTTTTCGCCATGGAAGCTATAAAGCTGGAGAGCAACGCAGAACGTCTACCGGCGCGGTCGGCAGAACTAGCGCCGCCGCCAGCGGTGTCATCGCGGGCAAGAGTATCTGAGCCAGCGATCTCGCCACTACGCGCCTATACCGCCCTTGGGGCGTCGTCGCGCCTGTCGACGTTTGCGCTTTCAGCCTTGCAGGGGCTCGATCCGACGCGGGGTTTTGAAGACATTCTGGACGGCGACAAGCGCACTTAGCTAGGCCGGACCTGTGGCGCGCGCGCATGCCCTAGCAGCGCGGCGCAGCGAGGTCTTCGGGGAGTTTGGTGTCGCCATTGGCGCAGGCGTCCATCAATTGCTCTGCAGTCAGATTAAGGACGCCGGAAAGATCTGCACCATGCAGCCTTGCGCCGGATAGTTTCGCCAGCTTCAAATTAGCGCCACCGAAACGCACATTTTTAAGATTGGCGCCTTCAAACCGCGCGCCTGTCAGATCGGCGTCGGTGAGGTCAGCACTGCTGAGATTGGCGTCAACGAATACTGCGCCAGCGGCGTAGACATCTTTTAGGCTGGCTTCGTGCAAGTTTGCGCCGGAAAAGCTTGCAAAGGAAAGATCGCCGCCAGTAAAAATTGCGGCCTCAAAATCGCCCGCCCGGGCAATGGCCTCACGCAATTCCGCGCCGGTAAAATCACTGCCCGCCAGCATCGCCGCGGTAAGGTCGGATTTTTCCATCCGCGCCTGCCTGAAATTGATATCAACCCCGCTCGCCCCTTCAAACACGGCGCTGTCAAGGAGCGTGCTTTCGAACTGCGTTGCGGAGATAAGCGAGCCTGCAAAATTAGCGCGCGGTAAGTCCTTGTTGGAATAATCTACTCCGGAATGATCGCCGAGTGATTTGTCCTCGCCTAGTTGCGGTTTTTTAGCGCCGGGGAAGGGGGGTATTTTGACATCGACCCGGTCGAGCGCATTGCTGATCTCGGGTCCGATCATATCGACCCTGGCAAGCGGCTTGGCAATTTCTTCGCCAATTACCGCGACCGGATTTTTGTTTCCATAGCCGCTTGACCCGGGCACGATACTCGTCACCAGAGATAAAACTAAGATCATAAAAACGATAATGAGCGCGACAAACTTCATCGCCGGAGGATCTCCCGCCTGATTTTCATCAAGCAGTGTCGTTCGGGGACGTCAAGGATCGATTAAGGATGGTTGAAAAATTTATTTGTCATGCGGCGCAATTCCTTGGTGGGCGATAAAAACACCGTTAACGGATGATTAAGAGCATCCGGTCGAGGCGCCGCAGCTTTCGCATTTGAGACAGGCGCCGTTGCGCACCAGCGTAAATTGTCCGCAATCGGGACAGGCATCGCCCTCATAGCCTTTGATGCGGGCCTCCTCAATGGCGCGACCGGGCGTCGCCAGGACGCCGCGCGGCGCCTTTTGGTTGACCGCATCGGCAAGTCTGGCGACTTGCTCCTCGATTTCCGGCGGGCTTTCTGCGCGCCCTTCGGAGATGGTTTCAATTTCCTCCGGCTCAACGTCTTGCGGGTCGTTGCCGAGCCCGCCCCCGCTTTGATTGGCGTTTTCTCGCAGCCGGTCAAAGTCGCCGCCGCGTAAAATCACCAGATTATCGGTCACGGTGGAGCGGCTGAAACCTTTAGAGATCAGCCGGGCGGCGTCCTCCTGGGTTTTTTCATGAGAGACCCCGTGGCCAATCGCATCGATAGCGGAATCGTCCGGGTTTACATGCGCCAGGTCGCCGCGTCCGAGATAGGAGATCGCCAGCTCGCGGAAAATATAATCGAGGACCGAGGTTGCATGCTTGATCTGGTCATTGCCCTTGACCGGCCCGGACGGATCGAACCGGGTGAAGACATAGGCGTCGACATATTCATCCAGCGGCACGCCATATTGCAGCCCCAGTGAGATGGCGATGGCGAAATTATTCATCAGGCTACGGAAAGCCGCGCCTTCCTTATGCATATCGATGAAGATTTCGCCGATTTCGCCATCGTCGAATTCGCCGGTGTGGAGATAAACCTTATGGCCGCCGACAATGGCTTTTTGGATATAGCCCTTGCGCCGGTCCGGCAATCGCCGTCGTCCGGGCGTACGTTCAACGATGCGCTCAATGATCCGTTCAGCAACGATACGGGATTTTTCTGCGGCTGGCGCGGCGGCGACAGTTTCGGCGAAATCTTCATCATCATCGCCGTCGGCAGCCAGCAGCATTGACGCCAGGGGTTGGGAAAGTTTCGATCCGTCGCGGTACAGCGCGATGGATTTAAGCCCCAGCTGCCAGGCGAGCATATAGGCGCGCGCGCAGTCGCTGATGGCCGCGCTTGCCGGCAGGTTGACGGTTTTGGAAATCGCCCCGGAGATAAAGGGTTGCACCGCGGCCATCATCGTCAGATGCGCATCGACGTCGAGCGCGCGTTCGCCAATCCGCCCGCAAGGATTAGCGCAATCAAAAACGGCGTAGTCAGCCTCTTTCAGATGCGGCGCGCCCTCAACCGTCATCGCCCCGCAACAATATAAATTCGCCTGATGAATTTCCTCGTCAGCAAAGCCGAGATCGCGCAACACTTCATAGCCGGTCGCGCCAAGCTGGGTTTCGTGCATGCCGAGAATATTGATGCAGAAATCTTCGCCCAGCGCCTGCGGCGTGAACGCGTAAGTCATGTCGAAGGCGGTCTTCAGCCGCTCTTCCAGCGCCTTGATGTGGCGGTCTTCAAATCCTTCATTGCGCAACTCCGCAAGATTGACGCCCGGCGCATCCGCCAGCGTGCCGCGGCCCAGCGCATAGGCGATGATGTCGTCAATCTCGCCGCGCGCATAGCCGAGCGCGGCCAATGCGGCGGGCACGCACTGATTGATGATTTTAAGATTGCCGCCGCCGGCGAGTTTTTTAAATTTTACCAGCGCATAGTCCGGCTCAACGCCGGTCGTGTCGCAATCCATCACCAGGCCAATCGTGCCGGTAGGCGCAACGACTGACACTTGCGCATTGCGCAGCCCGTTTATGGCGCTAAGCTCATAGGCCTCGTTCCACACCGTTTGCGCTCGCTCGCCAAGGTCTGTCCACGGACAAAGCTCCGCATCGAACGGCATTGGCGCCGCGCCCAGCCCTTCAAACCCTCCGCCAAGCGCCGTCCCAACCGCCGCGCGGCGGTGGTTGCGCAGCACTCGCAAGTGTGGCTCGCGATTATCTTTAAACTTGGCGAACGGGCCGACCGTGGCCGCGATTTCCGCCGAGGCGCGATAGGCGGCGCCCGTCATCAAGGCGCTGACGCCGCCGGCGATCGCCCGGCCCTCGTCGCTGTCATAGGCAATTCCAGAGGACATCAACAATCCGCCGAGATTGGCGAAGCCGAGACCGAGAGTGCGGTAATCGTATGATTGTTGTGCAATTTTCGCTGATGGGTATTGCGCCATCATCACCGAAATTTCGAGCGTCAGCGTCCACAGCCGGCAGGCATGTTCAAAGCCGTCAGCGCCAAAACCCTTATCGGTTTTGAACTTGATCAGGTTCAAAGAGGCGAGGTTGCAGGCGGTGTCGTCAAGGAACATATATTCCGAGCACGGATTGGAAGCGCGAATATCGCCGCCTTCTGGGCAGGTGTGCCAGGCGTTGATGGTGTCATGGAACTGAATGCCCGGATCGGCGCAGGCCCAGGCGGTTGCGCTGATCTCCTCCCACAGCGCGCGCGCCTTGACAGATTTCGCCGTGGAGCCCTCAACCCGCGGTTTTAGCGCCCAATCGTCATTGTCAGAGACCGCCTTTAGAAAGGTGTCGGTGATGCGCACGGAATTATTGGAGTTCTGACCGGAAACGGTGCGGTAGCCGGAGGAATCCCAGTCGAGGTCGTAGACGTCGATTTCAATTTTCCGATAGCCCTGGCGGCCATAGTCAATGACGCGCTTGATCGAAGCGTCAGGAATGAATGCTCGTTTCGCCTCGCGCACCGCCTGTTTCAGGGCGCTATTGTGTTTCGGGTCGAACCGTTTCGCGTCATCATCATCGTCAGTGTTGTCATTTTCCGGGGCCGCCCAACAGGCATCGAGAACTTGCGGTAGATATTTAGCCATGGTGCGCGAGCCGGCGACGAGCGCTGCGACTTTTTCTTCCTCGCGCGCTTTCCAGCGAATGAACTCTTCAATGTCGGGATGGTCGGCGTCGACGATCACCATCTTGGCGGCGCGCCGCGTCGTGCCGCCGGATTTGACCGCGCCGGCGGCGGCGTCGCCGACTTTTAAAAAGCTCATCAAGCCGGAGCTTTTGCCGCCACTGGAAAGCGGCTCGCCAGCGCCGCGGATATTGGAAAAGTTGGTGCCGGTTCCGGAGCCGTATTTGAACAACAACGCCTCGCGCTTCCACAAATCCATAACCCCGCCATCGCCGGCGAGATTGTCGTCGACCGACTGGATGAAACAGGCATGCGGTTGCGGGTGTTCATAAGCGCTGTCGGATTGGGTGAGCGCGCCTGAGGCGTGGTCGACGAAGTAATGCCCCTGGCCGGCGCCGTCGATGCCATAGGCGCAATGCAACCCGGTGTTGAACCATTGCGGAGAGTTCGGCGCGCCGATCTGCGCGGCGAGCATGGCGCGCATTTCGTCGACATAGGCTTTGGCGGCGTTCTCGTCCTCGAAGTAGCCGCCCTTCCAGCCCCAATAGGCCCAGGCGCCGGCCATACGGTCGAACACTTGCTTGGCTGAAGTTTCCTTGCCGAAACGCTGGTCGGCGGGCAGCTTCGCCAGCGCCGCAACATCCGGCATTGAGCGCTGCAAAAACGCCGGCACGCCTTTTTCGCGAACCTTTTTGGTCGCCGCCGGGACGCCGGCCTTGCGGAAATATTTCTGGGCGAGAATATCGACCGCGGTCTGGCTCCATCCCTTTGGAACCTCGATATCGCGCATTTCGAAGATGGTCTCGCCGCCAAATGAGCGAATCTCCGAATCCGCGCGCCGGAACGCGACCGCGCCATAGGGCGCGCTCCAATCCTTTGAAAATCGGCGATCAATACGCATGATAAACGACTCGCTAAGCGGCCCATACATATAGTATGCGGCGGGGCTCCAGCCTACCATTTTCCTTCAAATCCGCTGGAAAATTGCCGCGTCATAACCGCTATTGCCGGACCCGGCGGCGCGCGCCATATTCGCGCCGCAACACGGCGCCAATATTGGCGGGTAATCTGGATTTTAAGGCATGTTTGTAAGGCTGTTTACCTGGTGGAATTCGACCACAATCGGCTCTTCCTTCACCCTATGGCGAAGGCGTGCGCGGCTGGTGGGCGAGGACGAACAGGGCAATCGCTATTTTGAGGAAAAGCATCCCAGCTTGCCCGGCGGGCAGGGTAAGCATCCACGACGCTGGGTGATTTACCACGGCATAGCCGAGGCCTCGCGGGTGACGCCGGACTGGCATGGTTGGCTGCATCATACATTTGACCAGCCGCCAAGCGAGGCGCCCTTGACGCGGCGCGCCTTCGAGAAGGATCATCGGCCCAACATGACGGGCACGCCGCTGGCCTATCATCCGCCCGGCAGCCTAGTGCGGGACGGCGGCGCGGCTGGCGTTGATGATGACTATGAAGCATGGACGCCGGAAAAAGCCTGAGGGCGGGCAGGGAGTAGAGCATGACGCGTGCTGGAATTTTTGAAACCATTGTCGGTCTCATCGTGATCGCGGCGGCGATTTTATTCTTTGGCTACGCCTATGGCGTCAGCGGCAAAGATTTTGGCGCCGACAAATATCGTATTGACGCAGTTTTCGGACGGGTCGACGGGATCACGGTCGGCTCGGAAGTGCGCATCGCCGGCGTCAGGGTCGGTAAAGTGACCAACCATGACATCGACCTCGCCACCTATGAGGTCAATATCGGCATGACGATTAGCCGTAATATTCCGATCCCGGAGGATTCGATTGCGAAGATTTCTTCCGACGGCGTTTTGGGCGGCGCTTATGTGGCGATTGAGCCTGGCGCATCTGAGGAAATGCTGCGCGAGGGCGACAAGATCACCATCACCCGAGGCTCGGTGGACTTATTAAACCTCGCCGTGCAGGCATTCACCAGCCAGACGAACAATAACAAATCCGGCAACAGCGAGCCTGACCCGCTGGGAGATATGTAATGCGTTTAGTTTCGTCCTTATTGATGGCGGCGGGCGCCGTCGGCCTCTCTGCGGCCCTTGCCGTTGCGCAAGAGCCAGCGTCGCCAGACGAGAACGGGCCGAGCGAATTGGACCTGTTGTCGCGTAATGCGGACGATCCGTTTGCCGGCGTTATCGATGCGGAAAAACGCGTGCCCGTATCGGTGACCTTGCGTGCACTCGACAAGATCACGGCGCGCTACACCGACATTGAAATCGAAATGAATCAGATTGCCCGCTTTGGTCCGCTCGAAATCCAGCCGCGCTATTGCGACCAGCGTCCGCCGGAGGAATTCCCCGAGACAACGGCGTTCCTCGAAGTTTTCGATACCGAGTTTGGCTCACGTCAAAGCGGTCTTAAAATATCGATCCCGGAAGTGATTGAGGAAGAAATCGAAACCACCGAGTTTGATGTATTAGCGGTTGAAAGTATTGATGACGGCGTCGAGGTCGATGAGGAGCGTCTGCCGCCGCCGGAACGGTTGTCACCGGATACGCCTGCGCCGGAAGTCCTTGAAGGCCCGCAAGCGGAAGGGGTTAACATCTTTCGCGGCTGGATGTTCGCATCCTCGCCGGCGCTCAATGCGCTGGAACACCCGGTCTATGATGTCTGGGTGATCAGCTGCACGACGCGGCTCGCCGATAGCTGATCGGGCGCGGCGAAAAAATCGGCTTGCGATGAGAGCGCCTTTGCGAGCATGCGCTGATAGACGCTGTCGGGAACGCCGACGAGCCCGAACTGCTCAAGATGTTCGTTGGTGAACTGTGCATCGATGAAGTCAAACCCGCCAAGCTTTAGCCGCGCGATCAGATAGACAAACGCGATCTTGCTGGCGTCGGTCTCCCGCGTGAACATGCTCTCGCCGCAGAACGCCGCGCCCATCTCCACTCCGTAAAGTCCGCCCGCGAGTTTGCCTTCCCGCCAGCATTCAACCGAATGCGCGCGGCCCATAAAATGAAGCTCCGTGTAGGTCTCAATGATGGCGTCGTTAATCCAGGTGTCCGGTCGCGACGGCGTCGCCTCGGCGCAGGCGGAGATTACTTCCAGGAAAGCGGTGTTGATGCGGATTTCAAAGGGCGAGGATTTTAAAAACCGCATCAAGCGGCGCGGCGCGGCGGCGCCGTCGAGTGGCAAAACTCCGCGTTCATCCGGCAAAATCCAGACGACGCCGTCATCAGTGCGCGATCGCGCCATCGGGAAATAGCCGAGCGTATAGGCCTTCAAAAGCTCGTCGGTCGATAAAGAATTGGCAGAATCGCGGGACATGGGTGGGAGTATCACCCGGTTTGGGTGTGGCGCGCAATTGATGCGCAGCTTCGTTTGCGCTTGTGACGGCGCTTTACTATGGTTGTTAACCATTAAAATTGCTTGAGCCTCAAAGAGTGGTGCGATGCCAATTACGCTGACGCCGACAGGTTTTGTTGTGACCTATTCGCGATGGAAAGCTGCAGCGTTTTCCGTGTTTGCGTTCGTCTTCGCCATCCTCATGATCCTTGCTGGGGCTGACCTGTATTTTTCTATTCTGGATGGCACAGGGCTCGACTGGCTGGAGATAGAGCGTCGCCCGGCATGGTTCTGGGGCGGGCTTCTCATCATTGGCGGCGTTGCAATGGTATTTATTGGGTTCGCGAATGTATTGAATGTGGTTTCTTCGCGTGCAGCCATTACTATGGATGATATCGGCGTCGCCTCAGTAACGCCTATCGGACGGCGCGCAATTGCCTGGGGCGACATCGGCTCGGTCGCCATGATCAATAAGACGGTGTTGCTTTACCCGGCTGAACCGGCGCGGGGAAAGCCCGTGCCGCTGCAAACGTATTTAACCTCCGTCAGCAGCGACGAACTTCGCTTGGCGATGGCGCAGCATCGCCCTGAGCTATTTCTTGACACGGAGTAGACGCCAGCCATTGAGTTAAGCTATTCAGCCCACTCTTTTTTCGCCAGCCATTCTTCAAGCCAGTGAATATTGTATTCGCCGCGACAAAACTCCGGGTCGTCAACGAGATCGATAAACAACGGTATGGTGGTTTCCACCCCGGAAAACGCCATCTCCGCGAGCGCGCGTTTGAGGCGTGCGATACAAAGCTCGCGGCTGTCGGCCCAAACGATCAGCTTGCCAATCATGGAATCATAATAGGGCGGGATCCGGTAGCCAGTGTAGATCGCAGAATCGAACCGCACCCCGGGCCCGCCGGGCGCATGAAAATGGGTTATCTCACCTGGCGACGGGCGGAAGGTTTTGGGATTTTCGGCGTTAATCCGGCATTCGATGGCATGGCCTTTAAATTTCACATCGTTTTGCGTGAAACTCAGCGCGGCGCCCGCCGCGACTCTGATCTGTTCACGCACTAGGTCGATATCGGTGACTTGCTCGGTAATAGGATGCTCGACCTGAAGCCTTGTGTTCATTTCGATAAAATAAAATTCGTCGTTCTCATAAAGAAATTCAATCGTGCCGACGCCGAGATAGCCGAGCTTTTCGATCGCCCTCCTGACGGTCTCGCCGATTTTCGCGCGCGTCTCATCGGTGAGGACGGGACAGAGCGCTTCTTCGAGCACCTTCTGGTGGCGGCGCTGTAGCGAGCAGTCGCGCTCGCCGAGCTGTACGACATTGCCATGGCTGTCAGCGATGATCTGGACTTCAATATGTCGGGGCGTGGTGAGGTATTTTTCAAGATAGACCGCATCGTCGCCAAAGGCGGCTTTCGATTCGGCCTTGGCGGTGGTGATCGCCTCGTCGATATCGGCGGCGGTCCGGGCCAGTTTCATGCCGCGCCCGCCGCCGCCGGAAGCGGCTTTGACGAGCACCGGATAGCCAATCTCCTGCGCCGCCGCGCGCGCTTCGGCAAGCGAACGAATTTCGCCGTCAGAGCCGGGCACCAACGGAATGCCGACGGTCCCAACCGCGGTTTTAGCAGCGATCTTATCGCCCATCACCCGGATATGGTCTGCCTTTGGACCAATAAATGTGATGTTGTGGGCTTCGACAATTTCTGCAAAGCGGGCGTTTTCCGACAGAAACCCGTAACCGGGATGGATGGCGTCGGCGCCGGTGATTTCAGCGGCGGATATGATCGCCGGAATATTGAGGTAGCTGTCTTTTGGCGCCGGCGGGCCGACACACACACTTTCATCGGCGAGGCGCACATGCATCGCGCTGGTGTCAGCCGTTGAGTGGACGGCGACCGTGGCAACGCCCATCTCCTTGCACGCCCGGTGGATGCGCAGAGCGATCTCTCCGCGATTGGCGATCAGGACCTTTTTGAACATATTTTATCCGTTGACCGGCACGCCAAAAGACGCGCCCATGTTACTCAATAATGCAGAGTGGATCGTCAAACTCGACAGCCTGCGCGTCGGTGATGATAATTTTGGAGACCGTGCCGGCGCGCGGCGCGGCGATCGGGTTCATGGTTTTCATCGCCTCGATAATCATAATCGTTTGCCCCTCGGACACTTTCGCGCCTTCGGTAATGAAGGGTGCAGCGTCCGGCGAAGGAGAAAGATAGGCGGTGCCGACCATCGGCGATTTTACCGCACCGGCATGATCGGTCGCCGCGGCGGGCGCAGCACTTGGCGCGGGCGCGACGGCGGGTGCGGCGCTGGCGACAATCGCTGCGCCGCCCTGGCGCGATACCCGCAGCCGCACGGCGTCTTTCTCAATTTCGATTTCCGTCAGTCCGGTTTCTTCTAAAATCCCGGCCAGCTCGCGAATCCAGGCTGTTTCCAGCTTGTGACCGTCTTTCCCGTTTTTCCCCACCATGCGTTTTCCGTTCTTTTTGTTCCCCAGGATCCGGGGCGCGACCTTATTTCAGCGCGGGGTTATCGATTAAATTTTTAAGCGCTTCAAGAGCTATTGGATAGCCCGCCGCGCCAAATCCCATAATCACGCCATCTGAGGCGGCGGCGGTTATCGATTGCCGCCGGAAAGCCTCGCGGGCGTGAATATTGGATAGATGCAGCTCAACCTTGGGGATCGACGCCGCGCCAAGCGCGTCCAGCAGCGCCACCGACGTATGCGTATAGCCGCCGGGGTTGATAATCAGCCCAGCTGACTTGGCGTCCGCCTCCTGCACCCAGTCAATCAGTGTTCCCTCATTGTTCGACTGGCGAAAATCAACCGAAAGCCCAAGCGCGCCAGCCTTCGCCGTCGCGGCAGCCTCAATATCGCCAAGCGTATCACGCCCATATATCGCTGGTTCGCGCGCGCCCAACAGGTTGAGATTGGGGCCGTTGAGGATAAAAACTGTCTTTGCCGTCATAAACTTTATGTCGTCGCTTTCTTGCGAGCTGCAGAGCGCCTAAATACAAGACGTCAGCTATAGGCCGCAAAAGATTTACAGGCCATTGTTTTTGGCTCCGAGCTTATCGGCAAATGTATAGGCGCCGTTTCGGGCGCGCCGCAATATGGGAACAGTCTGAACGCACATGGATATTACCGTCAACGGCGAAGAAAAGCGATTTGAGGGCGTGATCAGCGTCGCCGGGCTGCTCGCGGCGCTGGCGCTGGAGCCAATGAAAATCGCCGTCGAGCGCAATCTCGAAATCGTGCCGAAGTCGCGCTATGATGAGACCGCGCTGGCTGACGGCGACAGGATCGAGATTGTGCAGTTTGTTGGCGGAGGGTGAGTGATGGCTGAGATTTTGGAAGTCGCCGGACGAAAACTATCTTCCCGCCTGATTATCGGCACTGGGAAATACGAGACCTATAGGCAAAATGCCGAGGCCGCTGAGGCGGCCGGCGCGGAAATGGTGACGGTCGCGGTGCGGCGCGTCAATCTCACCGACAAGGACAAGCCGCTGCTGGTCGATTATCTCGACCCGGAGAAATATATTTACCTGCCCAACACGGCGGGGTGCTTTACCGCCGAAGACGCGATCCGCACACTGCGGTTGGCGCGCGAGGCGGGCGACTGGAACCTGGTTAAGCTCGAAGTGTTGGCCGACCAGAAAACGCTTTATCCGGATATGGAAGAGACTTTAAGCGCGGCAAAGCTGCTTATCAAAGATGGCTTTGAGGTGATGGTCTATTGTTCCGACGATCCGGTCTATGCCAGGAAGCTTGAAGACGCCGGCTGTTGTGCAATTATGCCGCTCGGCTCGCTGATTGGCTCCGGCCTCGGGATTATCAACCCGGTCAATATCCGCCTTATCGTTGAGCAATCCTCCGTGCCCGTCATTGTTGACGCCGGCGTCGGCACCGCGTCGGATGCCGCCGTTGCAATGGAGCTTGGCTGCGACGGAGTGTTGATGAATACGGCAATCGCCGAAGCCAAAGACCCGATCTTGATGGCGTCAGCGATGAAGCACGCCGTCATCGCCGGGCGCGAGGCCTATCTCGCCGGACGTATGGCGAAGAAGCGGTATGCCGATCCATCCTCGCCTTTGGCGGGGCTGATTTAGGGGGGATAGACCGAAAGAGAGAATGCTCTTGCGCTTGGAGTGAGTTGCATAGTCTGAGTATCGACTTTATCGGAGTATCTTCGTGCTATTATGCATGGATGATTCTGAAAAATAGAGGGTGCGCATATGAGACACGTTCTTTTGGCGGCGTTGTTTGCGTATTTATTGTCCAGTTTCGCGCTTGCAGAGACATCGGCCGAAATAGCAATTGAAGAAGCCTATTACTCCTGGGTTGACGCAACGAACGCGAAAGACATCGATCGCTGGAGCTCATTTTTGGCCAAAGATGTATTGTTCTTGCCGCCTGACAGCGCAGTGCTCGATACTGAGGACAAAATTCGTCGGTATTATATTCAATTATTCAGCGACCGGAATTTTTCTTTAGACTGTCGACAACTCTCCGCTCGAATATCCTCCTCAGGCAATATGGCCTGGACGACAGGTGTTTGTCGCGCAACATTTACCGGAGCCGATGGCGATTTAGTACATGGTGCAAGTAAATGGGCGAAGGTGTGGGCCAAACAATCCGATGATGATTGGAAATGCCAGTTGAATATATGGAATGCAAACCCAGCTGCTTATTGAGTTTTGCGAACCCGAGTGAGTAGGTGAACATTTAAAGCAAGACACTGCACAGTTTCGGTGTGATGAAACGCGACGTCATTGCCGAACGCACGGCGAAAAGGCGCCGTTGTTACCAATCCTTAACCGCGCTTCTCCGAGGCATATGTGTTTCTCGCGCGTATTACATGGTATCGCGTTAAATATAGGGCGGACTTTGCCGCGCCTACAGAATTTTAAACAACCAAGGAGACTCTCATGAAAACCAGCACGATCGCCCTCATCGCCGGCGCCAGCCTTTTCGCGGCCGTCAGTGCATTTGCCAGCCCTGATAAAGGCAAAGACCATATGGATATGGATATGGACAAAATGGTCGAAAGTCATTTTGCCGAAGTTGACGCCGATGGCGACGGCTCGGTGACGGAAGCTGAATTTCTCGCTTATAAAATGGCGAAGGCCAAAGAAAAATTCGCCAAAATGGCTGGCGATGATGGGGTTTTCACACTTGAGGAAGCCAAAGCCGCTCACGCCGCCAAAATGGAAGAGCACAAAGAGAAAATGAAAGAGCATAAGGGAAAAATGAAAGACCATGGCGAGCACGAGATGAAAGGCCATGACAAGGAATAATTTAACGAATTCGGCGGCGCCCTCTCGTCGTCCTTATTGTTCCGGTT
>JAJFFX010000038.1 GCA_021776455.1 Hyphococcus sp.
TGTTGTCGACAAGTTATCGTCTCCAAAGCTGATCGCACCAGACGAGTCTACTATACTTCCGCTCCCGATTGTCAGTGTACCAAAGGTGGCTCCGGACCCCGACCCGATGGTACCCGTTGTTGTTAAGTTATCATCTCCAAAGCTGATCGTACCAGATGAGTCTGTTATGCTTCCGCTTCCAACCGTTAGCGTACCGAAGGCCGAACCTGATCCTAGAGTCGCTACCCCTGCTCCCAAAGTTCCAGTCGTTAGAAGATTCTCATTTCCAAAGCTGATCGCTCCTGATGAGTCCGTTATGCTTCCGCTTCCGACTGTCAGGGTGCCAAAGGTTGACCCCGACCCTAGGGTCGCTACCCCTGCTCCGAGAGTTCCTGTGATCAACGTAGGACCAACAATATCAAATCCGTTGGCTGCTCCAAACAATACCTGATTCACAGCCGTTGCGGTCCGAGGAGTGCTATCAGACCACACGAATGAGTTTGCGAAACCAGCCGTTGAACCATTGCCGAATGCAAAACTACCAGCAGCACTTGCTGTACAATCTACGCCCATTCCTACACTACCACTCCCTCTAGTACCCCACTGACCGGCACTGGTTGATCCAACCCTGAACGCAGCATTAGCTTTATCAAATAGTAGTCTTTCGGTATCGGTAGCAATGGCCTGTGCACCGAAGAGGAAATCGTTTGCACCCGCGTTATAGTCTGGCGCTGCGCTGTTGGTTATGGTCGTAGTTCCTGAGTTGATAAAAGCCGCGTCAGATGCTGGTGTACCCCATTCTAGGGTGTTTACACCTGCAAAAGTTGCCCCTGTAAGTAGAACTTGCCCCGCTGCTGACGGTGGCGCAGCAGGTAGATCTATTTTAAGTGTCAACGCAGTGTCCGCAGTAGTTATTTCGGTTACACCTATACCGGTGGTTGGGAGAATGCGGAACTCGTCAGCCGTCACAGCCGCCGTAGCCGTGATATTAGCACCTTGAATCGATCCGATCGTCTGGAGATTATCGTTCCCAAAGCTGATTGAGCCTGATAAGTCTGTTATACTTCCGCTCCCAATTGTCATTGTACCCAAGGTTCCTCCGGACGCCGCAACGAGAAGACCCGTTGTTACAAGATTCTCATTATCAAAGCTAATTGTGCCTAATGAGTCTGTTATATTTCCACTTCCAATTGTTAATGTACCGAAGGTCGAACCCGCCCCTAAAGTCGCTACTCCTGCTCCAAGAGTTCCTGTGGTCACCAAGTTATCATCTCCAAAGCTGATCGCTCCTGATGTGTCTGTAATACTTCCGCTCCCAACTGTCAGCGTACCAAAGGTGGCTCCAGACCCCCCTCCGATAGTACCGGTCGTTGTCAAGTTATCATCTCCAAAGCTTATCGCTCCTGATGTGTCTGTAACGCTTCCGCTTCCAACCGTCAACGTCCCGAAGGTCGAACCAGATCCTAGAGTCGATACTCCTGCTCCGAGAGTTCCCGTTGTCAGAAGATTCTCATCTCCAAAGCTGATTGCTCCTGATGTGTCCGTTATACTTCCGCTTCCAACTGCTAGTGTACCAAAGGTTGAACCAGACCCCAAGGTCGATACTCCTGCTCCGAGAGTTCCTGTGATCAACGTAGGACCGACAATATCAAATCCGTTAGCTGCTCCAAACAATACCTGATTCACAGCCGTTGCGGTTCTGGGAGTGCTATCAGACCACACGAATGAGTTTGTGAAGCCAGCCGTTGAACCATTGCCGAATGCAAAACTACCAGCAGCACTTGCTGTACAATCGACACCCATTCCTGCACTGCCAACTCCTCGTGTACCCCACTGACCGGCACTGGTCGATCCGACCCTGAACGCAGCATTAGCTTTATCAAATAGTAGTCTTTCAGTATCGGTAGCAATAGCCTGAGATCCGAAAAGGAAATCGTTAGCACCTGCGTTATAGTCTGGCGCCGCACTATTAGCTATGGTTGTGGTGCCCGAGTTGATAAAAGCCGCGTCAGATGCTGGTGTACCCCATTCTAGGGTGTTTATACCTGCAAAAGTTGCCCCTGTAAGGAGCACTTGCCCTGGCGCCAATGGTGCCGCGGCGGGTAGATCTATATTTAGTGTCGCGGCCGTATTTGCGGTAGTTATCTCTGTCACACCTGCACCGACGGTCGGTAAAACACGTAACTTGTTAGTTGTCATGGTCGACGTTGCTGAAACGTCCGACCCTTGGATGGTTCCTGTCGTTGTTAAGTTCTCGTCTCCGAAGCTAATCGCTCCCGATGTGTCTGTTATACTTCCACTTCCGACTGCCAGTGTACCAAAGGTTGAACCCGATCCTAGAGTCGATACTCCTGCTCCCAGAGTCCCAGTGATCAGCGTAGGACCGACGATATCAAATCCATTGGCCGCTCCGAACACCACCTGGTTCACAGCTGTTGCGGTCCGGGGAGTACCGTCAGACCATACAAACGAGTTAGCGAAAGCAGTAGTTGAGCCATTACCAAGTGCAAGACTATTGTCTCCACTTGCTGTGCAATCTGTACCCATTGCCACGCTTCCGGTACCCCGAGTACCCCATTGACCAGCACTAGTTGATCCAACCCTGAACGCTGCGTTAGCTTTATCGAATAATATTCGCTCGGTATCGGTAGCGATAGCCTGTGACCCAAAGAGGAAATCGTTTGTACCTGCGTTGTAGTCCGGCGCCGCGGCGTTCGCTATGGTCGTAGTTCCTGAGTTGATGAAAGCGCCGGTGCCGCCACCCCCGCCACCGGCGACGTACTCCCACATACCAAGAGTAGAGTTGAATTGCAATGTTTCTTGGTCCTGTGGGGTGATTGATAATGATGGCAACGGGTATTCGACGATACTGCTTGCTGCCCAAATAGGGGTTCCAGATACTCCAACAAGCGCGCTCGGTTCAGTTGTAGTATCGTTTATACGGAAGTCCATATTTATAGTACAATGAGAAATTACTTAGAGTCTCGGCAATGCAGTATATCAATCAACCCGATGTTGAGTGATCATTTAAAATCCGAAAAACCTTGTGTAACTACAAATGCCAAGTATTGAGTTACTAATTATGTTCATGTTCGGTCTCGGTATCTTCGTCGCGTCAGAGATGCTTGCTAGGGAACTTGACAAGGGAACTAATTGCGATCCCCTCCTGTTAAGCTTCAATAGAGCTTTAGGGCAGATTGGGGCAGTATTTGCCTCGGTATGTCTGACACTTGCGATTTGCCTCGGTAGTAATGACGAGAGAAGGCCATCATTCAAGAAGATGCTTATAATCTTTTTTATCTTGTCGGTCGTGATCCTGGGCCTGTCTATTGGAATTAAGATCAAGTTGAGGGGGAGTTGTGATGTCGGTAACAGCTCGAAGATAGTTTGGGGGTTGCTCGGAGGATCTGGAGGTTTGATTTTCATGGTAGGGTTGTCATGGTACCTTTCTAGGGGAAAAACAGTTGAAGCACCAGAGTCCATGGATTCTGCGTTTTGGAGCTGATCAAAGTAAAAAAATTTCATGGGAGTCAATAAATGGCATCTCATACTAACTATTTCATGGTTGCGGTATTTATCGTTGGGATGATGCTTTTCATTACTAGCATGATAATGGCAGGTGAACTTGATAAGAACAGTTGTGGTACCCCGAAGGCGCGCAAGCTTAACCGCGGAATCATGGTGATGGGTGTTATCCTCTTTACATGTGCATTGGCCTATATGACATGTCACTATAGGTGTAAGTGTGACGCAGACGATCGAGAGGGCACTATCTTTATGTTCGCAGCGGCAGCTATCGGTATTGTAGTGTTTGTGTTGTCAGTAATGCTGCGTACGGAACTTGGAGACAACTGTGCTCAGACGAAGAAGTGGACACTAATGTTAATGGCTCTCTCTGGTGGTGTTGGCCTTGGAGCACTTGGCCTTATCGGGTACAAGGCGTATTCCGGAGTCGGTAAAGGCGCAAGTAAGCCAAAGGTGGATTCGGCAGCAGTAGCTGCCTCAAATGAGGCAGCAGCTGCTAAAGCAGAACAAGCCAGACTCAAGCAAGAGGTTGCCGACGCAAAGGAAAAGGTCCTAGCCGCGAGGGAGGACGAGAATGAGCAGGCTATAGCGCGAGCCATTGAGGAGCAGAAGGAGGCACAGGCAGCTCTCAAGGAGGCGAAGCATGCGCGTCGTTCCGGTCTATCAAGCGGTGGCAGCAACACGGATGACAGTCCGGCTTCTTATAGCGTACCCGACTCTGGTCCCTTTAGTACCGCCGCCTCATTCGGCACTAGTGGCAGCATGAGCAGAGCTCATCCTAGTTTTGGCGCTGGGTTCAGGGAGAACAGATTCACAGGACTCAAAGGAGGATGAGGAGGAAACTAGACGACATAACTTACCCTCAAAGCTGAACTCTATGACGAGCTGACCTCAAAGTAATTGGGTTGGATCCGAGATGATCAACAATAGGATTTTAACTGGTAATATACCGGTTAAAATCTAACTAACGATATTTAATGATACAGTCAGTGTTCAACACTGTTTGTAGCTGCTGATTCGTATCAACGACCTGATTAAGACGTGGTCGACACGGATAGATAGTTTTAGCCGCGGCTTGAAAACAGTTGTCTGGGTACTGGTAGTCTGTTACGGGTTGCGGTACCGGGGTGATACCGTAACAGGTATCATGCCTTGGACGCCACCCGGCTTCACGCTCGGCAATGACTGGTACACTTGAGCTTGGGATTCCTCTCCACCACCTGGGGTATGGGAATGTGTCATAGTCGGTTAGCACTGCGCTGCCTTGCTCCATGGTGGGTCTAAATGGTCCATAGGTCCCATTTGATCTGACACCAGCGATCTTCGCGGCAATTTGATCACGAACGTGTATGATGTTGATATCGTTGATGATTGGTGTATATGCAGTTGGGTCCATCTTTATCAGAGAGTGAATAAAAGTATGATACTCTCTTACGCCTGGTACGGTTACAGCGCTTACACCATGTACACCATGTCAAACAAGTTGAACAGCGCATGGACGACCATGAAACGGGTACAGGACATGTACTATTGGATGCTCCCAGTTGAGAAGTACCCATTAGATGCCCTCGACGATTGGGTCCTTGTCGAAAAATAAAACGACCCCCAGCCTTAAGGCTGGGGATCGGCTAGGATCATTAAACTTACCAAACGCTCGGCCAATATCCGACGCGCCTATCGAGGATGACGGCTGTTACTGTCTCATCAACATCTCGAAGTAGATTGGAGGTTGTGCGGAGTACTGCCGAACACGGGTCCTGATTCCAAAACTGTACAACGCCGAACGCCGCCAGTGTCTTGCTCGTTGAGGGGATCACCCAGTCCTCCGGCTTTGACTCCTGGAGAGAAAGGCATGCGGCGCGTTGCTCTTCTACCTGCACCTGTTCCATTGATGCCATAATGGCCATCTCCATCTGCTGATCGTGTGTGAGCTCACTATAGACTGACATGATCCGCCATTCTCCCTACAAGTTGCCCTATCTTTTCAATTTTATAATTCTCCAAGCCCGGTATCCCGTACGGACTGATAGGAGCCACGGCTGGGGGATTCCTTTATGGGAAAGGAGATTCTGCCGGAAATAGATGAGGTCTTTCCGAAAAAGAAGTGGTGGATGGCGTTCGACTAGGTTGCACCTTCAAATACGATAAATGCTTTGCGCATGTAGAGATCGAAGTCACAGTCATCCATATGTTCACAGAACTCTTGATACATCTCCTCTCGAATCCTGAGCATTACGGAGCCAAAGAACAATAAGAAGTGTGGGCGCCCACCCCAGTCTGAAGTGACGATTGTCATTTCATTTAGTACATTTTCCGCGAACTCTTCTATGCAAGTGTCGATCCTCTCGTCGGCACCATCTCCACTCTTGAACTCATCAATCATCTTCTGCATGAGGTCTTTGATAGACATCTTCCCATCAGCTTCGTTGGTTACACAATCGGCAGGAGTCAACCTAACGGCATCTATTTCTTCATCAGTCGCCTTGCCTTCATCTTGTAGTTTACGTAGGCGCGTGACTTCATTCGACTTAGCCCGGTTTGCGTCCGCAAGGTGCTCGCTGGCCTCAATAGCTTTACGCTCCCGCTCAGCTTCAAACTGGATATATGTGTTTAGTTTCTCCTTTTCAGACGGGTGTTGGGTAAGCCAGAGTTCGATAACTTCATTAAGCTTCTCTGTTCTAAATATGGAGTCAGGATCCGTGATGCGTCTGGCGAAGGCGTTCAAACGCCCCACAAAGTTGCTTGTGATCTGGTCTTCCCATGACACCCTCATGTTAAATCCACCGAACCCTGACATTACATTGACAAGACGGGTTGCGAATCCAGTGGAACAGGTACCGCACATGTCGCAAAGCTCTTCAATCAGGCGGCGTTCTAAAGTCTCCTTGTACTCATTACAGTCGATGAACGACCAGACCCGCAACAGGATATGGACAAGAGTGAAGTTCAGAGATGAGTACCTTCTTCTGTCCATAATAATCCTATTGAGCGATACAACGCACTTCCAGTTCTCTTCGCACGCTGTACAGCAGGTTTCAGCAACATCTTCTTTTCCACATGCTCTGCAACGTCCATCCTCGAGGTCGGAGATCTGTTCGACATTAACAAGTTCCATGACTTTGGAGCGGACGAACTCAAACGTGATTGGGAGCTTATTAACTTCCATGAGCGGTATCTCAGCAAGTTCCTTGAGACCTTCTGTGAGGGCCTTGTCGATCTCAGACGTGTGGACGTTCTGAGCATTGTCGAAGACTGACCGGACGTGACCATAGGCGCTAGCGAGCTCGCTGAGGACTTTCCAAGCAGCTTCCTGCATCTTATCTGGCGAAAGACCAAGAAGAAGATCTGTGGCATCGGCTCGTAGATCATTATGAAGTGACTTGTCCTGAGCAAAGAGTAAGATAATATCACAAATCTTATCGATCTTTGAGTCTTCGAGACCGCCTAGTTCCATCAAGTTCTGTGCAGCCAAGATCCGGGTTGGAGTCTTGTTCTCTTCCGTGAAGAGAAACTCAAGACACGCCTTCCTGGTAAAGAACTCACGGTCGGGAATCTTATCTTTGAGCTCAAGAGACAGGATGATCTTATATCTGTAATCACAGTCTAGGTTCTGATCATTGACAAGTTCTCTGAAGTATGCGTTTGCGACGATTTTATGAGCGGGAGACTCCATAAGCGTACAGACGGCTTCCACTCGCCTTGGGGTCGGGTCTGTGAGGTCGTAACAAACATGGTCGAGCGCCTTATAACCAAGCACAAGCCGTTCCTTGTTTCGCTCGACGGCATTTGCGTCTTCAATCTCTTCGTCTTCTTCTTCGTAAAATGTGTCTTCCTCATAGGAGAGAAGACTCTGGGCCGCTTCTAGGCGCAGGAACGGGGACATTCTCCCGTGAGTGCATATATGATAGAGAAATTTCTGGAGTATACTGATACCGCTAAACTGGTACATACCAGTAAAGTTGCTGAATAGCTCAACGGCATCGTCTCCGTTCGTCTCACAGTAACGCTCGAGTGCATCAATCCTCGTGTCTTGACTAAGCGATAGATCCATAACGACCTTTGCAAGATTCTTGTCATCCATCTCTATCGGTTCTGCTCCATCGTCATCGTCAAGGAAATTGAGCATTGTGATCTCTGGCATTTTTCCTGTGGTTGGTGGATCTTAAGTCTCTTAATACGCTAGCCGTATTAAAATAACTAGGGTCTGCTGCGCCACGCCTTGGCTATCTCTCGCATTCTATTGGGTGGTGTCATTCCTTTATAGTCCTCCTTCTTGCTCTGATCTTTGACGAACTGCTGGTACTCAGTGGGGGGCTTATCCTTACTGGGCTTACCCTTGCTAGACTGGGCCTTGCTAGACTTATCCTTGCTAGACTGGGCCTTGCTAGACTGGGCCTTACTAGGCCTGTCCTTCTCCTTACTAGGCTTGTCCTTCTCCTTACTAGGCTTATCCTTCTCCTTACTAGACTTATCCTTCTCCTTACTAGACTTAGCCTTCTCCTTCTCCTTACTAGGCTTGTCCTTCCTGGTCTTCTCCGGTTCTGATACCGCTGGTTTACGTTTTGTTTTACCTTTTCTAGGTGAGGTTTTCATACAGGACTCGTAGACTGACTCATACTTGCGCAGCCTGAGTGAGCGAGTAAGTCTATGTCTCTCATCGGGCATTTTCATAACACACGGGTCCATTTAGATCATTTCGCGAAGAGCTCAAGCAATTTTGCTTCGACTCCTTCAATGTCTGCTCCTACCATGCGGTGGACCTGTTCACCACCCACGAAGAAGTCAAAAGCAGGCACGCCCGTGATAGTCGGGTCGAACCCGTCATCCACGTTCTCCTTCACGAGAGCACAGTGTCCAGGTCGGCTGTACTTGGCCGCAAGGGCATCAAATGCTGGGCCTATCTGAAGGCACGGGCCACACCAGTCAGCATATACATCGACTACAACGAACCTATTACCTCTAATCATTGCGTTCTTGTGTTCGAGACTTGAAACCTTGATCGTGGAGGCATTGTTTTGAGGTTGTTGTGGGGGTTGTTGTGGGGGAGGACCTTGGGGGTTGTAGGATGGTTGTTGATCTTTACCTGGGAAATCTTGCTCTCCGAGAGACTTGAATTTTGCGTACGACATTTTTTGGTGAGGAGACATCGCTTTAGATAGTGGATTTACAGATTTGAAAAGTCTGGTCTACTATACAGGACAAAGCAAGACATGGATGCTAAAAGAGCGCTAACTCTGGAAGAGATCAATGATCTCGTTGACTTCGTCAAGCCGAACCCCATGATCCCCTCAGAAACAGCTAAGTCTATAGCCGAAGCAGTCCAAGAGCGAATGCGGAAACAGCTACGTTCCGTCGAGGTACACCCAAGCATCATTCCAAAGCTAAAAGAAAGGATGGAGGATGCACATCAACGGAGTCAGGTTGAGGCTGGAGAGTGTGTTGGAGTTGTGTGCGCGCAGAGTATCGGACAAGATCAGACACAGAGAACACTCGACAGCTTTCACCGAGCAGGGTTGACAGAGAAGACAATGGTTGTCGGTGTACCGAGATGTAAGGAGCTTCTCTCGGCAACAGCCAATCCAAAAACGGAGTCGTCAAGGATCTACTTCAAGCATGATGCTACAGGTGATCTGAAGGACCTTCGCGAGTCTCTTGGTCATACCGTTGTCTGTCTAACGTTCAATGACATAAGTCTCGAGATGGTCGCAACAGTCAAGAAGGAACCATCCGATTGGTATAAACAGTATTTTATCATCTATGGTGACAGGTTCGGGACACTAGAGTCGGAAACAGGTCACCGTTATACAGATTGTATAGAAATCACAGTAGACGCTGATAAGCTCTATGAGTACAGACTGTCAATGCCCGACATTGCGGACGCGGTGATGAACGAATATGGAGACGCAGCTGTTGTCTTCTCCCCACCAAGCATAGGACGTATCGACATATATTTCGACACGGAAGGTGTCGAGCTCCCTCTAAGTAGGGCGTTCTATGCTGGGACAGAAGAAGCACCATTGATCTACCTGGAAGAAGTTGTTATTCCAATCCTAAAGAAGTTTATCATAACTGGAATTAAGGACATCACTAGCATCTTCTATAACAAGACGGAGACTGAGTGGGTCGCAGAAACCGATGGAAGTAATCTGCAGGGGTTAATGGCACACCCGAACATCGATGAAGAACGGACGATGTCAAACAATGTGTGGGACATCTATAAGACCCTTGGGATCGAGGCAGCGAGACAATTCCTTGTTGAAGAGTTCGGTCATATTATGGAGGGGATTAACCACTGCCATCCGGCGCTCCTCGTCGATCGGATGACTCACGGTGGATCAATTGCTTCCATCTCCAGATATACGCTTAGGGATGAAGAGTCGGGACCTATAGGAAAAGCTAGTTTTGAGGAGTCAATGACCAACTTCAATAACGCTGCTGTTCGTGGAGAGAATGAACCGACCCGAGGAGTCTCTGCCTCTACCATATGTGGTCGGATGGCCCAGATCGGGACAGGCAAAGTCTCGATCATGATAGACCCATCTAAGCTTCCCGATGAACCTGAAGACGAGTCTGAAGGCACCGTCCCTGATCATACAGAGGATGAGATCGTGGCACCACTTGTTAGAGAGCGGCCAACAAAACCGTTAAGTCGTAAGCCGATCCTGGCGGACAAGGTGAAAGAGATACGGCCAGACAATAGGACGAGTAGACAAGTGGCACCAACCTTTGTAGAATTTTAAATATAAAAAGCCCTTGGTCATATGACCAAGGGCTTTCCTAATTCAGACCCGCTGTCTCAGACGGTCTGGAATCGCTGACACGATACTGACAGCAAGCTGCTCCTTTGCGCATTGTTGATAATCAAAGCTGCAGTCATGCGTGGTCATGTGCAGCCCACAGTACAATTTCTTACATCGACAGGTTGATGCTTCCTTCATCAAAGAAGAAATCTTCTTCTTACAGACTTTGCAGCTCGGCATTTTACTTATCCGATAAGAACTTATATCTTTTATCAATAAAATGGAGTTGGAATGTCGATGTGCACAGAAAGGTTCCAATATGCAACTCCACACTGGTGGAACATACAAGGATTGCACCCACGATGAGATGATGAAAGGTATCGACCTCAAGACTGTAACCAATGCAGCATGTAGGTCGATATGTGCAACAAATCTTGCGATGTCATGTCCTGGTACTGAATCTGATAACTGTACCGCGCCATGTGCAGCGGCGCAAGGAGGTCACCAACCGGCAGGAGGTGGCAATGCTGCTACAGAGGCGTCATGGCAGAAGTGTGCGAGTGAGAACGGCTTCACAGCATCGCATTGTGGCGGACATACGATCGCCAAAGAGGGCAATATGAACGATTATCAGTTTCTGAGTGCTTGTACTCAAGCGGGATGTCAGGGCGACCAAAGCTGTATTGATGGTCTTCGTGATGTCATGAACAACCATTGTCCACCGGGTTCTGACCCACAGCCGGGTGGAGGAGGTGGAGGAGGTGGATCTAGCTGTGATGACGGGTCTGGGATGGGCTTCTCGGCAGCACAGTGTAATAGCGGGTGTGTCACGGCAATGGAGAAGAGTCAAGGTCTTCCTTCCGACTATGGATGGAACCCATCTGGACCAGGACATTGTATGGCCGTAGGCGGAACAAATCCTGATGGTTCTGATGCACCGAAGTTCCCTGGAGGAGTTTCCGGATGTCAACAATGTACGGGAGGTGGACAACCAGGAGGAGGTGGTCAACTAGGAGGAGGAGGTGGTCAACCAGGAGGAGGTGGTCAACCAGGAGGAGGAGGTGGACAGCCAAGTCCATCCCCCGTATCATCATCGTCCTCAGGCTATTGGAGTTCGACAAAGGGGCACATTCTCATTATAGCGATTGCTGCTCTCGTAATGGCCCTTATCGTTGGTGGCGTGTGGGTATATAAGCACAAACGCCACAGATGAGAAATTGATCAGTCTCATTCTACATTCTAACATTGACAAACATGCCAGCCTTCACTGATCTCACCATCAAAACATACTCAGCCAAGTCTTTCGTCGTCATCGATCAGAGAGGTAGACACGAAGACTCACTACTATCCCTGGGAGGTAAAAAGAACGGATGTCTTACGGACAAAGATACTGGAGATCGCTTTGAGGGTTACATCTATCCAACTTCGCGATTGGATAAGGTTAAAGCCTGGCAATCCGCTGGTAAGAGTCTTCAGTACACGAAACCGGTTGATTCCCAGGAGAACAACTACACGTCTGAGTACTCCTCTTCTAACAGTGGGGGTCAACAATCAAGACAGCTACTTCTGACCCTAGAGAAGACGCAGGCCGAAGTAAAGTGGTTGCGTAGTGTCGTGCTTCAGATTGCGGAGCATTCTGGTCTTGAGATCGAGGAAGAAGTAGAAGAGGCGGTAGAACGACCAAAACCAACACTGCGTCGACCAAGGCTGTTGTAAGCCCAAACTAGATTCTCAACAATACATAATTATTGAGAACAACATCGTCATCTAAGAACTTGTTGGTTAAACCAAAGATAGAATGGGTATACCTTTGTTTTTCAAGTTTTGGAGGGACAACTTTCGCACACAGACGAAGAGCGTCAAGCGCAATGTGTCTCTTCCAGACCTCGAAGTGTACGTAGACAACTTGCTCCTGGATTTGAATGGACCGATACACACGGCTGCCCAGAAGGCATATAAATATGGGAGTTATGCGCGTCCACCCCGCCTACTTGGAGACCGAGTCGCACCGAAGATCAGTCATCACAAAACACACATTATCATCTTCGAAGACATATGTGCACAGATAGTCAAACTCCTTACAGTTGTACAACCACGGAAGCGCCTGATCATCTGCATTGATGGACCAGCTCCTCTTGCCAAACAGAACCAGCAGCGAAAGAGACGCTACAAGAGTGCTATGGAGGCCAGTGATGACTGTGCCTTTGACTCAAACTGCATAACGCCAGGTACTGAATTTATGGATAAGCTAAGTACCTATATCGATCGGTTTATCCGGAAGAGCGTGACTTCGGATCCGCAGTGGAAGAAGTTAGAGGTAGTATTTTCATCCGATCGAGCTCATGGGGAAGGAGAACATAAAGCCCTGAACTATATTCGCTTCTATGGTGACTCAGAAGAAAGCTTTTGCATCAATGGTTGTGATGCAGATCTCATCATGCTTGCTCTGGGGACACATCTTCCGGAGATGTATATTCTTAGGGAAGATCCATACGATGACCAGAACGAGTACTTCTGCCTTGATATTGGGAGGTCACATGATAAACTTGCATCAATCGTACAATGGGAGTCAGACCAGCATGAATTTATCCCGTCCTGGGCTGTGAATGATTTCATCTTTTTGTGCTTCATGGTGGGCAACGACTTCCTTCCTCATATTCCATCGATAGAGATCATTGAGGACGGTGTTGACGTGATCATAGAAGTATACCGAGAGGTGTGTAGCTCCTATGGACATATCACGCGCACGTCCCCAGAAAGTGTTGATATTCAGAATAAACCGTTGGGCATCTTCATGGCCACGATAGGACACTATGAGAAAGAGCTGCTAGACAAGAAGTTGACCCGGAAGGCTTCTTACTTTCCAGATCCACTGCTTGAGAAGTGCGCAGACCCCATTGTAACACATCGGACACATGAGCCTAGTCTGAGCGTTGATATTACCATGTACCGCAAAAAGTTCTGTGAGATGGCATTCCCGAGTGGAGTGGATCTTGAAGAGGTGTCACACCAGTACCTAGAGGGGATGCAATGGGTTCTATCATACTACCTCAGGGGAGTCCCAAGCTGGAAATGGATGTACCCGTATCACTACGCTCCTCCGGCTCACATCCTCGCTCAACACATCGATACATTTGTTCCGCCTACGTATCCGAGAACGGTCCCCAGTACACCATTTCAACAGCTGCTCTGTGTATTACCACCAAAAAGCGCCCCGTTGATACCGAACCCCCTCTCGAATCTTATCTGTGACAGATCGTCTCCTCTGAAAGCCTACTGTCCTGACGAGTTCAAGATTGATCTCTCAGGAAAGAGAAAGGAGTGGGAAGGTATCGTTTTGCTACCGATCGTTGATTACGATGTGGTCTGCTCTTCCAGCGATGAGCTGCTAGATCAAGTAGATCCAAAAGACTTGATCAGGAACAGCGCGCGGCAAACGTGCGTATACACGTATGACACCAAAGATGCGTACTGTTTCGTCTCCAAGTATGGTAACATTAAGAAGTGCAAAGTTCGGACACAATGTATCGATATTTGAGAATTGATGAGCTTACATATCTGAACTTCTACTACCAAAGATGGTAAACAACAACGCTCCCCCTATTATCCCTGAGTACGATTTCCCTGAATATACTCCAGAAGAATTGCCCGGATTCAGTGAGGCTCTCTCGGTTCTTTTAAACGCAATTGTAGCCTGTCAAGAGACTCTTTCTGATCGTGACATTGACAAGACCCTTAGAGCCTGTAACAAGATATTCAGGGCCATGACCACATTCGATAGTTTCGGAAGGATAGGACGACTGTCCGATCGGACGAAGCTTTCACAGGTGAAAGCGCTCACAGGGTTTATGTACAACAGGATGCTTGAGAATGATGTCCGTATCATTACAACTTCTATGACTCTCTATTCTCTTGATGATCGACATGAGGCCGGGAGTTCACAGCCACAGGGTAAACGTGAGGAAAGTTATCAGGTTCTTAGGAAGAGCTTAATCCAAAACATCGAACGTTCAAAGGAGATCCTGTTCGATGACGCCAAAGAATTGGCTAGTGAGACCCATAAATTTGCATTGGATCCCGTCTGGGATTCATACTGCGAATCAACTTAGATATATAATTGTATTAGAAAAACCTACTGTCAGATTACAGTAGGTTTTTTCGTGTTACGAGGTGAGGCTAACTCTACGGTCTCCAGCGGATACTCTTAACTATTGTGTTCAGCACGAACACGCTCCCAAAATATGTGTCGTTCCCACTCATGGCGTCTCTTGATATCTGTAGAATAGTTGTGTCTCCGGTCATGTCCGAACTTATATCAAACGTGAACGTTGTTGTTATCACAACTCCATCTGCGAAAAGTGGCACAGGTATGATAGAACTTTGCATTTCTTCTGGGTATGATCCAGAATTTATGGTTGATCCGGTCCCTATCCCCACACACACGGTGGCCGTCAACTCGACATTGCCGTTAAGCAAGGTGGACGGTACCCATTCAACCTCGACTGTCAATGGTCGGGACGTGTCTGTTCCGTTGGGGATAGAGAACTTGTATGCAAAACCGCTATTTTGGAAAGCATCTAGGCTCGACACGGGCAGGGTAAGAGATGAAATAGAGGCGCTAACATCAAGAGTGGCTGTAGACACGCTTCCCACGGATTGGTAGTTAGTACCAATCGTTAGATCATGCTCTGGTTCCGAATTACCGAAGTATTCCACGAAGCCGTCCTTATTGATTTCCGTATGGTTTGTACCAAGTTTAGCTCGTTGCAAGGTCGGGCTCGTCGTGATGCCCTCGGTCAGTCGTACTCGTATCCAGTAAGCTGCCTGTGAGTTAACTGTCGTTGTAATCCAGTCAGTTTCTATACCGGTGTCCATTCGGATATGTTCTGAGCTTGTCGTAGTGAATAAGTTGTTCGCTCGCTGTTCATATGGACTGACAGCCGAGGTTGCCATTGCGTTAAACGCAGTCCACGCACCGTTCCAGTACTCGGTGACGTAACTGGATCCTACAATTGCAACTGTCTGATCAACCTTAACACTACCAAATTTCCGATCAAGGTTTCCTATGTACGCTATGTTACCACTAGCTACGTCCGCAAACAGGGGGAACGTTGATTCAACTCTACTCTTAGCCGCAGCGGTGTTATCGGTAAATACCGATCCCGCTGGATTGAAGGAGAATACAAACATGTTAGTAACTGTCGAGTCACCTTCTCCAGCTGAAAACTCACTTGGGTGATCGGACGTGCCGACCGCCAGTTCACCATCGACGACATAGGACGGATCTTCTTCAATACCTTTGTCTGCCCCTGACGCATTAAAGGCTTTACATCCATTTTTATACCCTGAGGGGTACATCACCTTCTCCCTCTGAAACTCACATGCAACCAGCGTCACCTCGGACAATGATCCAGTGAGCCCTCCGTCGACAAGAACGTCGAACCCACCTGATGTCGTATGAAAGTGGCAACTCGATACGGATACGTTTACCCCGTCCCCAGTGATATGGAGACCATTTATCGCGGGAGAATCATCCGGGACCACAAGACTATCAATCTCAAAGTCCCCTGTTCCTGAAACGTTGAAGATATCAGTGCATGAATAAGAAGTTGCAGCATTAAGCTGGACTCCCTGTAGCTGGCAAGACCCCGACGATGCCGATGAGATCACAGCCGTGCACGACCCCGCGTTCACAATTGGATTATTCCCGATCACGCTTCCAGAAGTGTGTGAGATGAAAGGCCCTCCAATAGCACCCCCGTTGTGGAACACCGTAAGAAACACACCTGTGCCAGCTCCGTTTATAGCGAACCCAGCTCCAGTGTTGGTGCCTCCACCGCCAAGCAGTACAGTGACGTACATAATACATAGCTGAGTAACAGTCGACGCGGATGTATCAACGATGGGGTTGCTACCGGCTGACGGACCTACGACAGTAATTTCTCTTAGAGTTCCTCCTCCCGCGAATGTCACGCGCGTGGAGGTGGTGTCAGCTCCAGTGATCCGCACCTGTAGCGCGGCTGGAAAACCGAGTAGTCTTACACCGTCAGGAATGGTGACGCTCTCAGCATACAGACCTGGGTACACCAACACTGTGTCTCCGGAAGAAGCAGCCGCTAAACCGGCGGTGATCGTTGTGTAATCTCCGTTGGCGGCGGCAACAATAATTATACCTGTGGGCAATGCAGCAGTAATACCAGTAAGGAAATTTGCCCGGGTCATCTTTCGGTTTGCGCTTGCCGTGTTGTCATATATGAGTATCTCATCGGCATTGTCTGGCGTTGTCTCGGCTGTCGTGCCATTGATGTCGGTGCTTTCCGCCTCCCACTGTGCTTGCAGAGGAGATAGATTTGTAAGTTTTAGGACTTGATCAAGCACCGTCGGAGCGTTGTTTATAACAACGGCTGTACCAGTCTTATCCCATAACGCATCAGCGGAGACTGTGTTCGTGGATGAATTAATGATTTTATTTGTTACGGTTTGTGAGTTGGTTGTAGTGAGAACAGAGCTTGTCGGAACTGTTGTTGCAAGACCGGTACCATCATACTCAACCAGGTAGTTTGTATCGCTAAAGGCGGTTGTATTTGTACCACCATTCACAATCGATAGTGCCCCGTTGACGTCCACTTGGTTACTTCCGTTGATATAGATGTTACCCGTAGTTCCTATTGTGTTAACATTATAAGCGCCTCCTGATAGAGTCAGTCCGGATCCAGCAGCTATGCTCGACGCAAACTGGACCCATGTCACATCATTTGTTCCCACAGTTGCCACTGCTGGATTCACCGCCCACGCTGTAGCGGCCAGAGTCGTACCTTGCAGTACTAATATGGAGGTGTCCTTAGTAACAGCGTCTCCCGTATCGAATCCTGACACCCTCGTCAGTGTGGTTGAACTCGTACGAGAGTATACTCCATTCTGCAAGATTGTCGACTGGTCCTTGACAACAACGCGTTCTGTTCCCGAGAGAGTGACACCGTCGATCGTTGGGAGGCCACCTCCGTATACGATCGTGTTTCCAGTGTAGCCGGTCAGAGCCGTGGTTGTGGCAACATCCGCCGCTTCTAGAGGCGTGAGCCCCGCCAGCCACCGAATCGACGTAAGTCTTAGTCGCGGCGTCACCAGCAAGTGTGGGAGCGCCCAAGTTGGTTATCTTGTTTGAGTTCATATTAACAGCTCCAGTCATCGATCCCCCTGCAGCGTTTACTGTGGTCGTCGAGACAACTGAGTTGAACGTAACGTTATCAGTAGTCGCGACTTGCTGATCGGCCCCACCAACATATCCCCATTGGGTAGCATCCACCGTTGCCGCACCTAGGTTGGCGTACTCGGCTAGCATTGCCGCACTGACGCTGTTAATGGACCCTGTTATCGTTATGTCGTTCACTGATGTCATGTTATCGGAGTCGTCTATCGATATCCCCGTCCCTTGGATTGCCCCTCCCGTACCGTCAAACTTGACCATTCTGTTATCGACGGCTGATCCAGATAGCGTTAGTGCTCCAATATTCGTCGCTAGCGCAGCTGCATTGGCTATGGTCAGAAGTGTGTCCCGCGTGTAGGCTGTCAGCGTGATGTTGGCCATGGTGGTGCTGTCAACGTAGTAAAAGAGATCATTGGCTGTGGAGGATGCACCAATATCAGCCAGGGACTGGAGAGTGGTGTTTTGTGCCTGAACGTCAGTCCCGAGAGTTAGACCGAGCAGCGATCGTCCGGAGAGTATGCTACTAGCCCCCAGTAACGAGCGACCATAAGTCTGTGTCGCCACCTTGGTGAAGTTAGTTGATGACGCTCCGTATATCATATCCCCAGCGACGACTCCTATTGTGTCAATTGATGCTAGTAGGCTTGATAACGAAAATGTGAGATTCTCGACCAGGATCTTTTTGTTGGTCGCTTCTGATACGTCATATATCAATAGTTCATCATCCGTAGCAGCTGATGCTAATACGGGAAGCAGTGTGAAATCGACACCCGACCCGCTTGAGGCTTCTGGGAAGTTGAGCGGTGGTGCGAAGTACACTTTAAAACTCATTTGTATTATGACGGGATTAACTTTTAAAAGTCTGGAGATGCTTTTTCTCCCAGGCCGTAGGATGGCTGAGTGAAGAAGTATCACAATGACGTCCCCACAAGGCAAAAGAAATAATCATAACTATATTGGCTAACGGGAAAGATGACTGATCAAGAAACATGTAACTTAACTCTGTGGAGCGTTCTCACCAACGATCAGGGTACCTTCGAAGCCCTGGCAACAATCCGGGGTGACGTGAGTGCCCCCATGTCACCCCAGAGCTAAGCGGCTCGTTCAGCCGCGGGCGTCTTGGAATATTAGCGTTACGGGACTTAATGAGATCGTTGAGTTGTTCTTTATAGCGCCGGAGTACCTTTTTATCAGTACCATCATCCCTTAGAACACCGATTGCGCTCCTAGTAGAGCCGATAAGATCATCAATGCGTAACATATACGTTTTCCATGCGACCTCGAACTGATCCACATTTTCCTTCGAACGCAATCCACCCACACTTTCCTGCCAATATAATCTATCCTGTTCAATGACTGCAGTTCTAAAAATGTGCGTCATTTTCTCGATGAGATTTTTTATCTCGTAAAGATTACCCTTGATCACCTTGGGAAGCATCCCTGCGTCGTAAATGCGACCACCTATATCTGGGTCGATATCCATTACTTGCAGATGCGTTGCAAACTGGTCCCTCATGTTTCTCATACCACCCCGCAAACCTCTTGAGCGTCTCCTGCTACGTGAGCGTCTCCCGCGTGAGCGTCTCGCACGTGAGCGTCTCCTGCTACGTGATCGTCTCCTACCACGTGGCTTCACTGGCATGCTTGTGCGCTTCCTTATCATTTATATACATGGCGAAAAAAATTCGGGTGGGATTGTCAGTAACCGAGGCAAAACTGTGAAGCGGAGGTGCATGATGTGCCAAGTCCAAAAATGTTTTCTAAGGATTATCTGTGATATTTATTGTAGAGCATCGTATATCTCTTCGGGTCGCTGGCTTTGTTGGGCATGAAGTAAATCCCCGGATCATGGTCTTTCTTATACACACGGATACCAGGGACTTTGAACCAGAGACGGCGGATGGCGTTTGTAGGAGGGTCGGTTATGGTCGTCACGATCTGATCTGCTGTGAGCGGCGGACCGTTGAACAGCAGATCATACACTTGTTCCTGGAAGCTCATTTACATGAGCTTCTGTAAGCTTAGATGGAAAAACATGATCCATAGATCTCGGATCCTTCCAGAATGACCATTGGGACGTTTAACTTATCTTTCATCCAGTCTGTACAAAACTCGTCATCGGTGTCAGTGACATCAACACCAAAGAATCTTGGTTTGACAAGGGTGGCTCTCCCACATGGCGTCTTAATTGCTTTATCTGGCATTTCCTTTGACTTCTCCGCTAGATTTTCAACTAAGTCCTTGTTGTAAACATAGTCAGGTCTGAGGAAGATCACCATGGTGTCACGTTCGTTTTCTCGGAGGAGCGAAGGAATAAGACAGTTGCCATGTCCATAGTCTTTGCCTGTAGGGATGGGAGCAACATAGTCCTTAAGGCTTGCCGGGACAGCGGCTATTACAGACGGGGGAGCAGTTAGAGTTATCTGGTCGACCTTCACTGTCTGGTCAAGGATTGAGTTTATAAAGGGTTTCAGGTCCTTGGACTTTGTAACCGTGGTTGTGAAGTTGACAACGACTTTGGTGTCGTCGGCAGCCATCGGTAAAGCCTTGTAAGCCTCCACGAAACTGCTCGGACTATAGAGATGCATTTTAGCGTACCGGACAAGGCCAAAATATGCGAGAAGGATCCAGATAAAAGATAATCCGACCGAGACGAGTGACCAGATGATTAGGGAACGGCTTACCATTTTATATCCCATCAAGATTAAATGATCAGCTTGTACATTTGTTCTAAATACTTAGAACAAATGATACTTGAATGCTTTATAGCTTCATACATCGCTCTAGAAGCCTATAGTTACTTCTACATCACTACTTTTTAGTTAGTTCCCATATCTTCCTCCTGTACCGCTTCATGAACCACCATGCGAATGCTCCAGTCATGATAAGACCGAGTACAATACTGACAAGAATGATCATAGTTCTCTTGCTAACGCCCGTGGAACTCTTCTGAGCAGCTACTCCTTCGGCCAAGGCTGTTGCCAGTGGTTCTCCATATGTCTTTTGGTAGAAGACCTGAGGAGTTTCAGAGGATCGTGGGTACATTTTGTTGATCCAGAGGGCGTCAGCCCCAGACAAACGTAAGTTCTGGTGTGTTCCTTCGTTGTCCAAAGTAAGACTTTTTGGAAAAAAGTATAACATGATGGACAGTGGGTCGAATTCTGACCCATTGATTTGATTGTTAGCATACTTCGAGAGGATGTTCTTCTCAGTAGTTTGCTTATCCCAACCCTGGGTTTGTGAAGCCCAGGCGTATACCTTTGAGTCGTTCCAGTCAATGGGGTTAGGGTGTCCATCATCTCCCTTTGGGTTCTGATGCTCGTGAACCATACCGAGCACGTGACCAAACTCATGAAGAACTGTTCCAACATCGTACCATCCTAAGTTCATAGTTGGTTTACTTTTTACATGTAGGCAATCTGTACCAACTAATGACCAGGCCCCTCCGTCTGGATCGAAGCTGATTCTGACATTCGCGTGCTGTGGATTATCCACATAGACAAACTTGAGACCGACTAGCGGTTGTACGCGCTCTTTGACAATTCTTCTGATCGCATCTGTGACCGGCACACCTTCAAGTTTTTTCTGGAGAGGATCAAGTTTAAGCACTACGCCTCCGTGAGTCCTGGCATCTTCCAAGTCAGCGGTCGAAGTTCTGGGAATTTGGTTTCCTGTTCCTAAGAAGCCGTACCTGATTGTAGTCCCCTCAGGCCATAGCTTGTCTGTCTGGAACGCTGCCCTCAGTCGATCGTAATGGTACTGAGAGTTACTGGAGGCTTTCATCCGTGCCAGCTGCTTTTCGTGGTGTGGAAGCAACTTCTCAACACATATCCTGTCTTGTGCCATCTGAGAACTAGACATTTATTCAGGGTATATAAAAAACCTGCGCTAGATAAACTATGGTATTCAGTTACTCTGGAATAACGAACTACGGGAAGGTGACACTTCCCAGCACCGAGGCATACGGTACAGACATGAACATACTTAGGGATCCTCCAAAGTGGGTACATACACGGAGGATTGATAAAGTTGGGGAAACCTCGGATATTACCGCTATGCGTGACGAGTCCGGTAATAGAGCCTGTGAGGGTATCAGACAATATGCAACGGGAGTTAACCCCATGGTCTCGGTATCGTACAGTAACGAAGGGAACAATGGAGGTGAGCGGTCTGGTGGTCTTACTGCCGGAGGTAGATCTCAAGCATTCTTGCCGTATAGAGTCATTCGAGATGGAGCATTCCGTCCTCCTGTGCTTACTCAGGAGCAGTTGCAACCTCAGTCTCGTCAGTCAAGGGTGTGGACAACGGCCTTCTCAAACCCGGACTTCCCAGATTTCTCCAGGAAAGTCCGAGTATGTGGAACAGATAAGAACTTCCGCGAAGTTAAGAACGAGACTCTTAAAGGGTCCGTTAGACCAACAGCAGTGTTTAGAATCGAGACGCCGCTTGTTGAGCCATATGAAGCTAAGTACGCTATCCAGAATCCCATCAAAACGTCTGCTGAGGCTGGATTCAGAACATCAGATATCACAACTCAGTACGTACAGGAACCAACAAAAGAAACCCGAGATGTTCCTCTCCACGCTTATGCTAATCCTAACGCCAGCGAGAACAGGTATGTTGATAATTCGCAGTTTAACCCAGAGAGGTATATACAAGACAGTAATGTACATGCTGCAAACACCAATCAGTCATCTCGGAGTAATGTAACATCCATCACAGATCTCGTTGATCTCTCCGATCTTCCTGTACGTAACATTCAGACAACAAGTCGGGACGCTCCGCTGAGTGGATATGAGAAGAATAATCTCCATCATCAACCCATCCATCTTGAACGATCTCTTCCCGAATATCAGGCAGAAACAAATAGGGGGCAAGACATATATAAGCCAATCAAACACGAGAATGTGATCAGCTTTCAGCGGAATATGCCACTGGCCACTTGGGAGGCTAGCCATGTATCTCAAGGAGGATTTGACCACGGTTCTAGGGATTACCGCCTAGCGCCGAAAATTAGTCCGGGCGGTTATAACGCGCAGCCCCACCTTCCCATGCACGGTCGGATGCAGAACGTCCGAGAAGCTCCAATGACTCAACAGGCTCATCTTGGACGAGCAGTATCACAACAGTTTGAAAGCCGATGGCCGTAATTCTTCTATGTATAAGAAATGGAGCGTGCACAGCAGGATTTTATACTGCGTACGTTGATGGAGCTTTCCGATCCATCAACATCGAAGTGCGCCTCTAATCCTGATGTCGAGTTTGTGCTTCGTGAGGGCCACCAGAACGGATCGGACATGGCAGAGGTGTCGAAGGCGATAAAGTCCGCATTGCTCACACAAGCCAAGATACCTCAGTATGGTGTGCATGGTCTATCCCAAGCTCTCCCAGGTCTTCATAAGCTTGGTGGGAGAAGCCGGGAGGGATTCGCATACACCATGAAAGTGTTAAACAGAAGAGTTACTATTGTAGTGAAGACACCACAGAAGGCGTCGAGGTACCGTGACGCTATGCGGGAGTACGTCCTCGGAGTATCAGCTCTCAATTCTCTGCGAGACGTAATACCAACGGTGCTGTACACCCTTGGGGCATTCGCACATGAGAAGAAGGTGTATACGATGTATGAACATGTGCCAGGAAAAAGCATTAGGGAATTACTATTCAAGGAACAGATTAACTTCGAAAAATGGTTGTCCATGTTCGCCCAGTTACTTCTTACTCTTGAGATAGCGCAACAACGTGTATCATTCACGCATTTCGACCTTCATAGCGAGAACGTCTTGACTAGGGACACTCACGGGTATGTAGTACCGATGGACAACGATACCTATTGTGTTGAGGCTGGACTCTCCCCCGTGGTCATTGACTTTGGCCATGCATGTGCTAATGTAGGCGGTCGATGCGTTGGGTCCCACGAACATCCGAACCACGGCATGATAAGTTTCACTGTTCCTGGGAACGATATGTACAAGTTCCTCGTATCATCCCTGAATGCGGCAAAAGGTGGTACCCAGCGTCGAATAGCTAAGCTTTTCCAGTTCTATGGTGTGAATGATCCATACGACATCGTCTCGGACATCACTCATGTAACAAACGCAACGAACCAGTTTTGCCGTGAGGTCACTTTCAATGGAGTTGCAAGTCATACGCCGAAGGAGTTCCTTAACTGGGTTACAAGCAGGTACACAGTTAAGGGTTTCGTGAAGGAATCAAGGACAATGCATGTTCCCATACAAGTTCCAAAACTCGCGTGTGCCAAGAAGCTATATAGGGCTCTGGCTATCTCCCAACAATGCACATCGGGAGGTTGTATTGTTCCTCTTATGTGCGCGTCCATACTTAAGAACTATAACGCTGAGCATAACATCGCTCATGTTGATACCGTCTTAAAAGCTCTGGAGACAGCACACCTAAATCCTGATCTTGATAAGAAGACGTTATCACGCGTGTTCGATGTACATGTTCCAGCGGAGGTTCCAAGTTCCATTCTCAATATTCCCATAAGGGCATCGCCAAAGCACAAGGTTCTTGACCTTGATGAGCTAGATATGTATATCAAGGAGATGAGTCCGTACCTGAAGATGTACTATATAATAGTCGAACTGAACATAATAGCTTTTGACAGCTGGGTTCGAAACTTCAAAGAGTCCAAGCAGTTCATTTTTTACAAGGAAAACATCACGTTAATATCTCGTGTACTGCGGTGGGGGGACGTGCTACGTTTGTCTACGGTTAGAAACAGGTTCTAAGCAGAAGTAAAGAGTATCATAAAATGAGCCACCCGTTTATGATAACCACACCGGATGATCTCAACTTTGACCTGTTTCCTCACCAACGAGCTAGTGCTTACGGCATTGAAAAACTTGAGGTAGACAAGGAGGTTGAAACAGCTGTAGGATTCGTGGAGACGCGAATAGGGATCTTTGGAGATCCTGCTGACAGTGGAAAGATTGATACGATGATCGCTGTGATATTGCGAGGTGGGATGATGTGGAATTCAGATATTCCGTACACTAATGAGGACGTGGTGGAAAGTGCGGATGGGCTAATGGTCACCCACATAGTCACAAAGTTTGTTGCTTTGGATTGTACACTTGTATTAGTGAGCGCACGTAGGCGGAAGATGTGGGAAGTAGCACTGAACCGCGCGAGCCTTAGGTATATCTACATTGACCCAAAGAAGCCGGTGAAGGAAGAACTCAACGGGTATGACGTAGTTTTGGTGCAGGACAATGGATTCAACAAAGTTCTCAAAGCCTACAGGAAGTATGCGTGGAAACGATTCATTTTCGATGAATCGGACGAAGTGACAGTACCCCGCATGATTAAACCAGAGGCTGGTTTTTGGTGGCTCGTTGCTTCGGATATCTCAAAGATCGGGAAGGTGCATCAAAGTTGCGGACAGTCCTGCATGGCTAAGTTAGTTAGAACCCGGGGGGACTGGACCATGTTCGAAGAAACAGTAAAACCCGTGACCATCAAGACTCCAATTGCGGCCTTTCATGAGTCCATTCATATGCGTCCAGAGAGATTTGAGCATTTATATTACCAGCCAACGTGTACTAACTACGTCTCATCTCTTGTCGAAGAGGGAGACATTCGTAGCGCTATCCAGTATCTAGGAGGAGAATGTACGTCAGATATTGTAGAAACTATGAAGAAGAGACACCATCTCTCTGACAAAGAGAAGGAAGAGTTAGATGTTAAGTTTGAGGAAAGACTAACCGGACTTTGTAACATTTGCCTCGAAACATTGATTGAGCCTGTTCTAGAGCCGGGATGTCAAAACATCTTTTGCGGAGCGTGCCTCCTCACATGGCTCAAGGACAACGATGGATGTCCAGTATGTCGATCCGAGGTTACTAGGAGCAAGCTGCTATATATTGACAATGGGACTTCTTCCAAAGCTATGAGGACCAGATCGATGATAAACGTTGTTACCGGCATTATACAGTCCGATCCATCTGGGAATTACCTAGTGGCGGCTTCAAGTAAGAGTTACGTCGCCCTAATGCAAGAGACCGTGCGCTGCTTTAGCAACGTCACGGTTGTTACACCCAGTAGTAGATGCCTGATGACGGAAGTCACTGACCTTGTCATAGTCGAGACTTTGTCAGACGAGAATATGACAAAGGTAATAGGAATGACTGGCGGGATGGGAAGAGTTCAACCAGTTCGGATACACCAGCTTACTTTGGGTCAACGAACTGAATTCGAATAGTGTCTGTAAACAAGCATGGAAGAGGTTATCAAGACGATAAACGAGACAATGTATGCAAGAACTCCCATCCAGAATCCGGTGTTGACGAATTTCACCGTCATATGACAAGCAGATTCAAACTTTCCCGGCGCATCATATTGTCTGGACGCCATCCTTAGCCTTATGAACATGGCTATCATCCAGGCAGACTTGATTGTCAAGAACAGAGCAATCAAGAGCGTGAGCTGAGCGAGCATTTATCCATGGGATGATTTTCTGTTACTTAGCAAGATAAGTGTGATCAGGATAGCTCCAATCCCTCCTAGGATCCCAAGAATCCAAGGTAGATTGAGACCCTTATGGGTTGGCGAATGAGTCGGGGATACCGCAGGAGCACCCGCTTTAGTGGGTGGAGTATCCTTTATGGGAGGGGGCTGTTGCGGACTTCCGGCGGGGAGTCCGTCCATGTCCAGAAGCTCAATCCGACCGAGGGACGTCGGTAGTGGGTACCCTTCCCACGGTGCTTCAAGAGTGATGACATACAATCCTGTCTTAACGTAGTAATTAGGCCGACATGAGGGTGTAACTGAGCTCCTATCCACAGTCCCCCGTAGCTTTCTGCCGTCGTAGCTTTTTCCAGTACCTTCAATCCCTACGGTTATTTTATAGTTGTTCTTGCGGATGTACGATATGAACTCAGCATCGGGCTCGATGTAGATCATTGGAAAGATGGCGAGTTTCGAGCTCGAGAACTGAACTGGATCCCAGCGTTTGATCGGATATTGAACGACCATTCTCTTTATCACAACTGAGGAAAAATAGTCGCCTAAAGATCTTGCTTGACAGTAAAAAGCATGGCATCGATTGTCGGATATATAACAGAGGTGGATTCCCTTGATATTGAGATCAAGAGATTGAATACAACTCTTCGAGGACTAAGAAAGCAGAAGGCAGCTGCCGAGGCATTCATCGCTAACTACTTTAAATCAAACGGTCTCCCTGGGGGGAAATTCAGAGGAAAGGAAATCCGTTTAGTAAGTAAGAATACACGAGCACGGAAAAGCGTGAAGGACAAGGAGTCTGACGCGATGAGTGTGCTCCGCGATGAAGGCGTTCGTGATCCTGAGGGTCTCCTAGAGCGATTGCATGAAGCTCAAAGAGGAGACGAGGTCGAAAGTTACAAGGTCCGTATTCGAAAGATGTAGGGAAATTGAATTTTAAGCACCAGTGCTTAAAATTTAAGTGAGACTATAAATGACTACCACAGCGTTACTTCATGATCCACCTGCGTTCTTGGACAGTCAGGAATCTTGTGTTGCATATACGGAAGCGAGGAAGAGAAAACAGGGAACAGAAACGTGGGACGAGTTTAACGCCCGCACCATCACAAACCCAAGGTATAGGGAATTTCGTCAGTCTGTGTTCCATGCCGGTGACGCTGATCAGTTCGAACAATTTAGAGACCAAACTAATGGAGATGTTTGCCTTGAACATATTACCACTAGTAAGTTGTTTGAAGGGTGGAATCTCGATGAATGGGAGGGCTACAAGTCACCACCAGCCACAGCATGTCAAACCACGTTCGACTATATATTCCACAAGTTTAAGAAGGGCATTTTTGTCAAGATCGCTGGCGGCAAGCTCAAGGTCTTTTTACCCTTTTCAAAGAATAGGTTCCGTAACGAGTGGGGTGATAGGATTAAAGCTGACCCTGTAAAACACAGGGATGTAATGGCCTTCCTTCAGTATGTGAACAACTTGACGAATATCGAGAGGAAGAAGGCTGGCGTGTTCGAGTATCCTTTCAAGAGAGATAAAATCAGTACAGACACTTCAGCCTGGTATGCAAACAACTGCATCGTCAGGTTTGAAAATCCGATAAACGAAGGTGACAGCAATGTGCTCAATGTAAAGAATATGCTAGAGACGCTGTGCAACGAACGGGAACTCCCTGATATAGAGTTCTTTATGAACAGGCGCGACTTTCCTCTTCTTACTATAGACGGTACAGAACCATATGACGCCATATTTGGACCGTCCCAACCGCTTCTTTCTCATTCATATGACAGATACCTTCCCATCTTATCTATGTCAAAGACAGACAAATATGCTGATGTTCTTGCTCCGACGCATGAGGACTGGGCTCGGGTACAGAGCAAAGCGGGCAAGTGGTTCCCACCATGCAAGAGGTACGATGGTAACTTCTCGATGCCATGGCATGATAAGAAACCTACTGCTGTCTTCAGGGGTGGTACAACGGGATGTGGTGTAACAATCGACACAAATCCGCGTCTGAAGCTCGCCTATATCGCATCCGTTACCCCGCCTGGACCCGACGGGGTTCCGATGCTTGACGCCGGCATCACCTCGTTCAACCTAAGACCAAGAAAGGTGTCGGGGGAACCATATCTTCAAACTATAGAACCAGCGAATCTCCCGTTCAGTACTGTAGGTAGATTGTCACCTGAAGAACAATCAACGTACAAGTATATAATAAATGTAGACGGTCACGTCTCCGCCTTTCGTTTATCATACGAAATGAGCATGGGGTCAACCATCATGCTAGTCGGATCTCCATGGAGAATATGGTTCACCACCATGCTTGAACCATACGTCCACTATGTACCGGTTCTTCACGACATGTCAGACCTCGTTGAGAAGGTTATATGGTGCCGGGAGCATGATAAGGAGTGTGAGGAGATTGCAGCTAATGCCTTATCCTTCTTCAACACATACTTACAGAAGGATGGAATTCTAGACTACATGCAGAAAACTCTTGTCGACCTTAAAACAGAGATCGGTGTGTACCTCTACAACGTCGTGACACCTCTTACCGCACAGCTGTCAGAAGAACAGGCAGCTATCAGTAAGCCCTGGTTCCCTGAGACCGATCGGGACCTATCATCAATCACGACGGTCCCGCGGGGAGGACGAACATACGGATCGCTTCGTGGTCTCCAATGGGTAGTCAACATGGTCATCGCGTCTGAGGCGTTCACAAGTCTAGCTTCACCATTGAGCACTATTTTCACCAACAAGCTTGGTGTTGTCCGAGGTTATTCCCTAGCAGGGGCTGCCTTCGCTGTGAAGTCGACAAAAGATCCTTACAAGACACGAGAGCACATTCATGAGACATACATCGCCATGAAGGAGACTAACAATCTACTCAGGAGTATCCCCAACTTCGTCTATATATATGGGTCATTCGTCGAGGACAGTACGTACAATGTGATCACCGAGTATGTCCCAGGTGAAAGCCTGGGATCGTATATCAATGGACCAAGCTTTGATTTCCACGAATTCCTAATGATTCTATTACAGATCTGTCTAGCTCTGGAGGTCGCTCAGAACCGCTGTGGGTTCGTACATTGGGACCTTCTGCCATGGAACGTGATGCTACAATCAAGGAGTACTCCCGTTTCCTTTGACTACCTCCTCGAGGACGGTACAATCTACAGGGTCGATACCCGGCTCGTCCCTATAATCATTGATTACGGAAAAGCACATGTCATTCATAAGCAACAACACCACGGGCTTATCAACATGTATAGAACAAGTACTGTACAGGACCCTATGTCTATAGTAGCGCGCTCCGTTGCCGATATATTAAAGCGGAACAACGATAGAAGAAACTCCTTCCGTCTGCCAGCTCAGGATCTCACATCACTCTTTCGTCTCTCTGAATTCATCATCGGTCCAAACCATGGTCTCAATGTGCATGAATTAGAGCATCGGATGGTAGAAGAGGCTCGTTATCAAAACCTAACCGGATCTAGTAAGGGTGATCTCGAGAAGCTAGGACCGTTAGACTTACTCAATCATATTCAAAAACTCAACTACAAGTTCCCGGTCACAACTGTAAAGATGTACAACGCGGCTATGGACCGAGATAACTCCCGACAAGTCTTTGACTACATTCTGTCCCCAACTGTAAACGACCAAGCCAAAAGTTATCTAGATGTATTCAGGCGTCTCCAGCTCTGCACCATCCCAATGCCGACAAACCTCTTTTTTGTCTACTACGTCGCACAGACATTATACGACAGTCTACTCTCGGTCAGAAACAACATGATCTCGTTCTCAAAGAGAAACAAACTAGATGCCGAACCCTTTAACAAGGCCTTCGAGGAATCAGCAGCCTACTTACAAGACTGGTACGGAAAAGCCATCGCGGAAAGTCCAGTCACCAGCGTACGATATCTTCCGCCAAAGTTCCCAAGTCTGATACCGGCCCCCTACACAGAGGAAACATTCCTTCAACCTTCCAAGGTCTTAGAGTTGGATGAATTGCATGACTCATCCGAGGATGTAGATTTATCTGACTACAAGGAGATGATCCAGCTCATCCTGGTCAACAACGGAGTATACAAGTTAAACGATGAACACAGGAAGTACTACAGGTCGAACTTCTCTGAGTTGCTGAGAGTCTCGGGGGTGAACATGCTCAATAACACAGCAACGCAACCTACTTTGCACTCTGTGATCTCACGAGTGTACACACAAGACCTTGAAACACTCACACAGGAGCTCGATGACCGAGACTGTGACGATGCTGAAATGTATATCAAGTTGTACAAAGAGCTCATCCAAACAGTCGATAATTCGAAAAAATAACTTCCTGACGAGTAATAAACACTATGAACGGAGAAGTTTTGCTTACGACACTAGTCGGTTTGATTGTCGCATCGGCCGCCTTTTGCCACATGAACAAGAAGAACACACAAGAAGGTTTCGAGGGACTTAACACCGGGTTTAGGACCTGGAAAGTTGACAAGATCATCGCAAAGGACCACAACGCCGCCCAAAAGGGTGACTTTGTCTCGATCCCCAATTTCCAAGCAACCTTAGCCCCACGATTCTCCGGGATGGAAAGCTACGGTGCCAACATCCGATACAACATGCCAGAGAAGAAACATCAAGGCGTACCTTGTCATCCTCTAACGTTTGCTGCGCATGCTGGTAACACACAAGAGGGCTTTTCACAGGAGAACATGACATGTGGTCAGCAAGGCTGTGGGTCCGGAGTTGCTGACTGTGGGCGCGGAGGAGTACAAGATCCAATGACTTTCGGGAATCCACCCCCACCAGCCGATTACGCTGCTGGCAACTATGACGAAATGATCCAAAAGGCTCACTCCCAGCATGGTGAAGCACCGGCTGAATCGACCGTTCCTGTTGGCGATATGACAGTTGTTGACGCTATGGGACAGACTGTCCAACCCATTGTGTATGACCGATACATCTATGCAAATAGGAACAGTCGCCTCAGGAGTCTCGGAGACATGATCCGTGGGGACCTGCCGATTGTACCATGTGCCGCAGAATGGTTCCGACCATCTGTACATCCTCACATCGACCTACAACAGGGTGCTCTTAACGTCGTTGCAGGCTGGGGTAATGACACCGCGCAGGCTACAGCAGCACTTATCCACGCTTCGTCTGGAAACGCAGATACTACCATTGCGGGCGCTGATGTATCAAGTCAGTTCGTAGGTTCGACTGGCCTCGATGGATCCGTCCAAATTCAAGGCTTTGCATAGTCAACTACTATACGAGTATATCCACACGGAGGGTAAGTGATAAACTGATTTTATTTGTTTGACCAACTTGATCAAACAAACTATGACCTTCTACAAAGCTTTCGGTAAAGATCTCTGTTGTAGGAAACTGCAATTCTCCATTACGCTGGATGGCCTATGCAAGACGTGGTACGAAAAACGGTCAACTGGAACACGAGTACGCCTACAAGGACGATAAGGTGTGTAATTGATTTTATTTGCTTGACCAACTTGATCAAACAAACTATGACTTTCTACAAAGCCTTCAACAAAGATCTCTGCTGCAGAGGACTGCAATTCTCTATTGGAGAGACTACGTCCGTTGAAGGAGAGATAGAGATGTGTAAGAACGGTATTCACTGTTGTAAGGAGGCTCTTTCATGTCTTCAATATTACGATCCGGATGATTCTCTCTTTTGTGAGGTGGTACCCTCTGGTGAAATGATTACTAAGGGAAATAAGACTGTTTGTAGAAGCATTACTGTGGTTAGAGAGATTGTAGGAGAAGAGCTCTCCGCTCTCCTTACAGGGCAATGCAAAGGCTGGTGGAGGAACGGTCAGCTTGCGCATGAGTGTACCTACAAGGATGGTAAAAAGGAGGGTACAGACAAGCAGTGGTACGAGAACGGTCAGCTTGCGCATGAGTGTACCTACAAGGATGGTAAGATGGATGGTCTATGCAAGGAGTGGTACGCAAACGGTCGACTGCAGGATGAGTGGACATTCAAGGATGGTAAAATGTATAATTGATTTTATTTGCTTGATTAACTTGATCAAACAAACTATGACTTACTACAAAGCCTTCAACAAAGATCTCTGCTGCAGAGGACTGCAATTCTCTATCGGAGAGACCATGTCCGTTGAAGGAGATATAGAGATGTGTAAGAACGGTATCCACTGTTGTAAGCAGGCTATGGATTGTCTTCGATACTACACGCGAGAAGTGTCTCGCTTTTGCGAGGTGGTACCCTCTGGTGAAATGATTACTGATGGGGATAAGACTGTTTGTAAAAGTATTACTGTGGTTAGAGAGATTGTAGGAGAAGAGCTCTCTGATCTTCTTAGTGGTCCGTATAAGAGTTGGCACGCAAACGGTCAACTACTACGAGAGTGCACCTACAAGGACGGTAAGAAGGACGGTCTATATAAGAGCTGGAACGAGAACGGTCAACTGTGGCTGGAGGGTACCTATAAGGACGGTGAGCTGGATGGTCCATGCAAGAGGTGGAATTATAACGGTAAACCGTGGAAAGATTGCACCTACAAAGATGGCAAGCTGGATGGTCCATGCAAGAGGTGGAACCGAGACGGGCAACTGATAATAGAGTGTTCCTACAAGGACGGTGAACAGGTGTAATTGATTTTATTTGTCTGACAAACTTGGTCAAACAAACTATGACTTTCTACAAAGCTTTCGACAAAGATCTCTGTTGCAGGAAACTGCAGTACACGATCGGAGAGACTACGTCCGTTGAAGGAGAGATAGAGATGTGCAAGAACGGTATCCACTGTTGTAAGCAGGCTCTGTCATGTCTTCAGTACTACGAGCGGGACACTTCTCGCTTTTGTGAGGTGATATCCTCTGGTGAAACGATTACGGAAGGGAATAAGACTGTTTGCAGAGGAATTACTGTGGTCAGAGAGATTGTAGGCGAAGAGCTCTCCGCTCTCCTTACAGGCCCGTATAAGTGCTGGTACGATAACGGGCAACTGTCGTACGAGTGCACACACAAGGACGGTAAGAAAGAGGGTCAATACAAGTATTGGCACAAAAACGGTCAGCTGCGGGGAGAGGGCACATACAAGGACGGTAAGCGGGATGGCCTGCACACGATGTGGCACAAGAACGGTCAACTGTGGAAAGAGTTTTCCTGCAAGGATGATAAGCTGGATGGCCCACACAAGGAGTGGTACGCAGACGGGCAACTGCATAGAGAGTATACCTACAAGGATGATAAGCCCAATGGTCTATACAAGGAATGGTGCAGCAACGGTCAACTGTGGGCGGAATGTATGTTCAAGGATGGTAAAGCGTATAATTGATTTTATATGTTTGACAAACTTGGTCAAACAAACTATGACCTTCTACAAAGCCTTTGACAAAGATCTCTGTTGCAGGAAACTCCAGTACACGATCGGAGAGACTACGTTCGTTGAAGGAGATATAAAGATGTGTGTGAACGGGATTCACTGTTGTAAGCAGGCTCTTTCATGTCTTCAGTACTATAGACGGGATGACTCTCGCTTTTGTGAGGTGGTACCTTCTGGTGAAATGATTACTGAAGGAAACAAGACTGTTTGCAGAAGCATTACCGTGGTTAGAGAGCTTACAGGAGAAGAACTCTCGACTCTCCTTACAGGCCCGTATAAGTCCTGGTACGATAACGGTCAACCGCGGATAGAGTACACATACAAGGACGGTAGGAAGAATGGCCTATACAAGGAGTGGCACGAAAACGGTCAACTGCAGATAGAGTTCACATACAAGGACGGTGCGAAGGAGGGCCAATACAAGATCTGGCACGAAAACGGTCAGCTGTGGAATGAGTGCACCTACAAGGATGGTAAGCTGGATGGACCATATAAGAAGTGGTACACAAACGGCCAACTGTGGGAAGGGTGCTCCTTCAAGGATGATAAGCAGGATGGGTCGTCCAAAGAGTGGTACGCAGACGGTCGACTGTCGGAAGAGTGCACCTATAAGGACGGTAAGCTGGACGGTCTATATAAGAGCTGGAACGAGAACGGTCAACTGTGGATGGAGTGTTCCTTCAAGGACGGTGTGAAGGACGGTCAATACAAGTCCTGGTGTGATAACGATCGGTTGGAGGTAAGAAGGATGTAAAAACTGGTAAGTGAACGGTCAACCGGGTCATGAGTGCACCTACAAGTATGTAAGAGTTGGTACGAAAGCGGTCGACTGGAACAAGAGCGCACTTATAAGGACGGTAAGCTCGATGGCCCATATAAGGACTGGTACGAAAACGGTCAACCGTGGGACGAGTGCACCTTCAAGGATAATAAAGTGTGTAATTGATTTTATTTGTTTAACAAACTTGGTCAAACAAACTATGACCTTCTATAAAGCTTTCGACGAAGATCTCTGCTGTAGAAAACTGCAATTCGCCATCGGAGAGACTACATCCGTTGAAGGAGATATAAAGATGTGTGTGAACGGGATTCACTGTTGTAAGCAGGCTCTTTCATGTCTTCAGTACTACGAGCGGGACACTTCTCGCTTTTGTGAGGTGGTATCCTCTGGTGAAACGATTACGGAAGGAAACAAGACTGTTTGCAGAGGAATTACTGTGGTCAGAGAGATTGTAGGAGAAGAGCTCTCTAGCCTCCTTAGTGGCCCGCATAAGAGTTGGCACGCAAACGGCCAACTACTACGAGAGTGCACCTACAAGGATGGTAAGCTGGATGGTCTATACAAGTATTGGTACTCAAACGGTCAACTGTGGATCGAGCACACCTACAAGGACGGTAAGAGTTGGTACAAGAACGGTCAGCTGTGTGAGGAGTTCACCTACAAGGACGGTAAGAAGGATGGCCACTACAAGGAGTGGTACAAGAGCGGCCAACCGTGGAGAGAATGCAGTTACAAGGATGGTAAGCTGGATGGCCTATATAGGGACTGGTACATAAACGGTCAACTGTGGGAAGAGTGCACCTACAAGGATGATGGGCGGGATGGTCTATGCAAGCAGTGGTACGAGAACGGTCAGATGCGGGAAGAATGCACCTACAAGAATAGTAAGCTGGATGGCCCATATAAGAAGTGGCACTGGAACGGACAGCTGGAGGTTGAGTCTTCCTTCAAGGACGGTGCGGAGGACGGTCAATACAAGTCCTGGTGTGATAACGGTCGGCTGTCGGAAGAGTGCACCTACAAGGACGGTAAGAAGGATGGCCAATATAAGAGCTGGTACGAAGAGGGTCAACCACTAGGAGAGTGCACCTACAAGGACGGTAAGAAGGATGGTCTACACAAGGTGTGGTGTGTGGGCGGTCAACCGTGGGAAGAGTGCACCTACAAGGACGGTAAGAAGGATGTAAGAGCTGGTGAGTGAACGGTAAACCGGGTCATGAGTGCACCTACAAGTATGTAAGAGTTGGTACGAAAGCGGTCGACCGGAACAAGAGCGCACCTACAAGTATGTAAGAGTTGGTACTAAAACGGTCACCTACAAGGACGGTAAGAGGGATGGTCTATAATTATTTGAAGAGCTCTCTTATCTTCTCAACGGTCTTCATAAGAGATATAGATATGTGTGGCGACCGCCACATATAACTTTCTACATAGACATGAACTTCTTCATACCCGCGAACTTTTTCTTGAGTTCATCAAGGTCCTTCTTCGTCTTGACCAATTCATTTTCTTTTGAAGTCAACTCCTTCTCCAAAGACAAGATCCTAGAATCCTTGAGACTCAGGTGGGATTGGATTGCTTGCTCTGACTCATTCCACTTCTTGGATACAGTTTCACGAACCAGAGAAGGATCGATAGCTGATTTGAAACTGGCCATCATGTCTTCCATAAGGCATCCAGCTTTTGAGACAATATCGGCTATCTGTACAGCTGTGTCTTCCTGGTGACGTTGAAGACCTTTAATAAAGCGCTTATCCGATTCAGCGTCTGTTTTAACCGATGACTCTTCCTCACCCTCACCCTCACCCTCACCCTCACCCTCACCCTCACCCTCACCCTCACCCTCACCCGCATCGTCACCTTCATCTTCACCTTCGTCCTCATCTTCATCCTCACCTTCATCCTCACCTTCATCCTCACCTTCATCCTCACCTTCATCCTCACCTTCATCCTCACCTTCATCTTCACCTTCGCCCTCACCTTCGCCCTCACCTTCGTCCTCACCTTCGTCCTCACCTTCACCTTCAGCCTTGACCTCAACTTCAGCCTTGACCTCAACTTCAGCCTCATCCTCATCCTCGCTACCTTCGACTAATTTTGGGTCATATTTTACCTTATGTTCAATACAGAGGTCGAAAGCCATGTCATCGAAATCCACAAGGTCCCCATCTTCCCATCTACCAACTGCAAGTCTCTTGTTTCTTGGCCCATGGAGAACAAGACCCGATGCTTCATGGAGCCAATGCTCAGGATAACCCTTCAAACGTAGTGACATAACTGATTTACCCATTTTTACATTAGCTATGATTGTTTTAAACCTCTTTCTAGTCGGAATCGGTGCTACCCTCACTATCAGAGGGATATCCCGTCTTCTTGCCGCGTTTGGTTGGAACAGCTCTTGGCTTACCTGTTCCCTTTCCACTTGATTTCTTTGCATTGTTCTTCTGGTCAGCGATGGTCTGCCTGACGGCAGCTTTCACCTCCTGATCGACAATGCGGGAGATACCAGCCTCAAGAGTTGCGGCGACTTTATTAACCAATGTCCGAACCTTTTCGTTTGTGCTCATTTACAAGACCATATGTATCCTTTAGACGAATAATGAAGACAATAGTTAGATTTTAATTGATAAGTATCATTAAGCTCATTGTCATAAATAAAACATGTCAGAGGATAGTAGGTGTCAGGAGCGAGTCACAGAGCTGAAACAAAAGCTATATGATTCTGAGGAGAAGATCCGAATACTACGAAGCCTTATCAAGGATCTTGAGGATACATGTGGAGATGTTAAGATACAACTTGCTGTAGCATGTAGCCACGAATCAGTTGAGCGTGAAAGGTACTACTACTCTGGGATGCACACCGCCGAATACGTGAGTAGGTGCCTAGTCTGTGATCAGGAGGTCGGCGAGGCCGTGTTTTATCGCGCGAAGAAAAAGCGTCATATCTAGTGGAAAGTGATAAATTGAACATGAAAATATCTTGCCCTCACTTATCAAAATATGGCAGTATGCTTAATTAACGATTTATCTACCGACTTAGTTATGACAGATGTGCTCCACCATCTGTCAGGAAGGGACATTGAGAGAGTCCATAAGGTAAGCAGAAGTCTTAGGGAGATGATCAAGGATCCAGTCGATGGAAAGCGGTTGTTGTCACAGCATTGGGATTTTAAAGAGGTTAGGTATGACGACGGTCAGTTGAAGGAAGAGTCGTCTACCCTGGATGGTAAACCGGAAGGCCTCTGTAAGAAATGGTATCCGAACAAACAGTTGATGGATGAGTGCACCTACAAGGATGGGGAAATAGAAGGGACGTGCAAGGAGTGGTACCCAAACGGTCAACTGGGGCTAGAGTCTTTCTATGAAGATGGAAAGAAGGAGGGTCCGTTCAAGACGTGGTACCTAAACGGTCAACTGGATCGAGAGTGCACCTATAAGAACGGTAAGTTGGAGGGTCCGGATACTGAGTGGTACCCAAACGGTCAACTGGGGCTAGAGTCTTTCTATGAAGATGGAAAGAAGGAGGGTCCGTTCAAGACGTGGTACAAGAACGGTCAACCGTGGGAAGATTGCACCTTCAAGGATGGGAAGCTGGAGGGTACACACAAGGCGTGGTATGATAACGGTCAACTGCATTACGAGGCCTTCCATACGGATGGAAAGCCGGATACGTGGAAGGCGTGGTACGCCAACGGACAGTTGATGCCAGAGTAGGCTTGCAAGGACAATAAGTTGGGAGGCCCTGGTATGAAAACTAACAAAAGTTCTGAAATAATGCCTGTCTAACCTAGTTCTAAAAGATCACATCATTAACTGAAATGACTGAGTGTGACTTTGAGTTTTGCAAGCATATCCCAATGTTTGGAGTCAGTGGCGCGGATGTCACCAGATGTGAACAACACAGAGAAGAGGGAATGATTACTGACCCACTTCTGTTTAGGACTCACAACCCATCTAGCAATGGATATACATCGTACGCTAACACTGTAGGACATGCGTTTGCTTCTGAGTGTATGTTCGTTAAGGACACGGTTCGATCAGATCCACCCCGCCAGGACGAACGGCAAGATGGTCATCGCGAACGGCAAGATGGTCATCGCGGGAAGGGTGAGAGATTTCGGCGTGTCGGACGTACTGGAAAAGAGGAGGGAAAGGGAAACAGACAAGGAAAAAACCGTACATACACCTCTGCTGACTCTAGATACGGTAGATAACCTAGAAGAGATAGGCCTTTACTGGTTAGTTAACAGTCGTTGCTACCGGCTGGGACGTTACCGGTCAATTCATTACTAAGTACTTCTTGATCATATAAACATACCGCCACTTGGCCCGATACACCGCAACCGACTTTAGACGCCGTTTTCCACATTAGCTGTGCGTAGTGCCCAGTCTGATCGCTCAACACCGGGGGATTCTTCGAATGATAGGCACTACACTCATTATACCAGTTCTCAACGGCCTGTGAGCCAGGATTAGCAGTAAACTCGATGTTCTTACCACATTGTGGGCCCGGACCGCAGAGAGCGCTGGTTACTTCTTTCCCTTCTTCTATAGCCCCCGATGCCGAAATGGATGCCGCAGTTTGAGAGGCTAAAGATGCGAGCTCAGCGTTCCACTGGAGCGCTGTAGGAGATCCTTGACCGTCCCAACCTTTTGTCCTATACTTGTTATGTTCAGATAACCAGCTCCCCGAATCTACGGGAGGTACGCTTCCCCCGCCGGGTGTGGGTTGCGGACTGGGTCCCCCGCCTGGTGTGGGTTGCGGACTAGTTGAACTGGACCCGTTAGGTTTGAGCAATACGTATGTGATCACACCCAGTGCGATCACAGCAATACTTCCGACGACCCACAGGATCATATTCTTATTCTTCGTCATTTATCTACGTGTAGAAAAGGGTTTATAAGCTCAACCTCCCGCCGCAAATGATGTTATCTCCGTACTTCTGGTTGACATTGCTCGCCATAATAGCAATTGTTGGTTGCGTTAGGATGTTCTATCTCCTTAAAGGGGAAGCAGATACCGACTCAAGGAGTGCTACCAATCTGACAAAAGGGATGATTGTTGTGCTGACCTTCACTCTCTTAGCACTCGGTTTATGTAGGATTAGTTCCAAAGGTCAGGAAGTCGTGACTGTCAAGCAAGTCTACCCCGTTATTGCTGGTGGTGGCTTGATCCTCATTATCATGAGTGGCTTACTCTACTCGAAGACTTCTAAAATGACAACAATGATTAAGACCATCGCTAAGGTCATTCCAGCATGTGCAGTGATGATGACAGTTCTTGTGGGGTGGGAAATATGGACAGGCGATACACCAAACGCTGCTGAATTTCCCACAACATCCCCGGTTGCCGCTTCACTCGTCTCCGATAGCCCAAGTCCGTTCCAGCTCACACCCAGTTCAGAAGATGAACGTGCAACTAGCCCAGTACTAAATTGATAAATCTGGCTGGAGTATTCAGGAATGATAGAAACATGACACTTGAATTCGAGACCCTTATCAATGAAGGCGGAGTCAAAGCTGTGCGTGAGATTGTCTTTGATATTCTCAGAGGTGTATATCCCATCCAGGTTAACTGTGATGAGGATGACTCGTCTACTGCCAAGAATCTTGAGGAGATGATAATCGTATCAGGACAGAACGTTATCAACTACACGTTCAACAATCTTCATCTGTATGTTGAGGATGAAGAATCCTTTCTCATCGAGATCATGGAGAATCTCGGTACCGATATGAAAATAGTCGCATCCATGGACGCCGCCACGTCTAGACAAGTCAGTTTGCGTCTTGTGTCCCTCATTGGCGTAGAAAAACTTATAAAATTAACGTAAAAAGCCCTAGGATACCTAGGGCTTTTTTAACGATGGACCGTCCTACCTAAAGAGATTCTCTTCCCATCAGCGTCCGGCGGTGATACATTACTTACGACCGTCTCCAGACTTCCATCAACTTTCCATCGTTTGAATTCTTCACAGCAACCGTCGATGTAGTATCTACTTTCATGTTGCTGACCTGTGGCGTACCACAGGTTGTGCTCTCCATCGCCTTCATTACCCTTCGCATACGTTCCACTCGCCCAAAGTTGTCCGTTGCTATGCCATACCTTGTACTCGCCGTCCTCAAGATCGTTCGCGAATGTTCTTCGTCTGCTCATTTGACCGTTGTCATGCCATTCCTCAAACAGTCCTTCACATACGCCGTTCTTATACGTACCGAGTTCCCATATTTGGCCATTCTCATACCATGACTTAGCTGATCCGTGCCGATAACCTTTTGAGTAGTAACTCTCTTCCGCTAGCTCTCCGTTTTTGTAATGTGTACAGTTCAAGCCACAGATCCATCCATCAACGTATCTACGAGTTACCACTCTACCATCACCCTTTTCCCATTTGAGCACCCCAGTCAACGCTTCGATCAACTCTTCACCGACTATCTCCCTGAGGACAAGTATCGTCTCACAAACAGTCTCGTCACCTTCCGTAATAGACTTACCAAGCGATCGAACTTCACAAAAGCGGCTGTGTGACTTGTCAGGTGGCATCATTCCCATGAAGGGAATGCCGACTCGCGGATAATAGCGTAGACACGACAAGATGTTTTCACAGCAGTGAATCCCGTTCTCGCCCATCTTCAACTCACCCTCCACAGTCGTCGTCTCCCCTATAGCGTACTGGAGACCCTGACATGACATATCCGGGTCAAAAGCTTTGTAGTAAGTCATGTTTATAATTCTAACCATGTTTCCAAACCCACATCAATTTAGAGTAAAACTGATCATAGTTCATGTTTCCAGTCTATCATCATAAAATGGGAACGAATTTCTACAGTTGCACCGAAGGGGATGAGACTGAACGTCATATCGGTAAGCAAAGCGGTGGTTGGCCATTTACCTTCAACTTCGATCTCTTCTTAGTCTGGGAATACACGAAGGACCCACGATGGGCCATCGTTAGACCATACATAGAGTGGACACATAACGGCGGTCCCCTGCGTTCTTCACGGGATGTGCCACTCACGGAAACCGACGTGTGGGACGCTCTGTCAACACCAGGTTACGAAATCATCCAGGATGAGTATGGTCGTGAGTTCTCACTCACAGAATTTAGGGATATGGTAGAATATGCCACACCCATCCTGCAAAGGAGCGATACGTACTTCGGATTATGGATAGGTAGAATGTACTTCTCAAACCGTGAGACCTTTGAGTGAGATATAAAAGTGATTAAACTCGTATACTTACTAGGTTAGTCTGAAACATGACTTACTACAAGGCTTTTGACCCCGACATGACATGTCAGGGTCTCCAGTACGCTATAGGGGAGCACTTCTACGAGGAGGGTAAGAAGTGCAAGGTCAGGACCGTGGCATAGTGAATTGATTCATTTGAATGAGTTAATTAATCAATCAAATGACGTACTACAAAGCTTTCGACGAGAATCTCTGTTGTAGAGGACTACAGTTCTCCATCGGACAGACTAAGATGTGTGAAACCCTTCTCTGCTGCTGGAATGAGGCTTTAGCATGTCTTCAGTACTCCTCACAAGCCTCTCGTTTCTGCGAGGTCATGCCAGAAGGTGATACACTTACGGAAGGAAACAAGACTTTCTGTGAAGGAGTCACTGTAGTTAAAGAGATCGTTGGAAGTGAGCTAGCATCTCTTCTCAGTGGTACACATAGTTGCTGGTATGGAGAAGAGATGCTGAAGAAGTATTCCTATGTCAACGGTAAGTTAAAAACTATGTCTAAGTGTCGTTATAAAAATGGTGAATTGTGGGAGATGTGCACTTACTCCGGTGACTCCATACGGGTAACTGATACGCTGGATTTATATTAGAGGAATGGACGTCCATTCCTCTGTTTCGGAATTGATTGTCGGACGAAATGTCCAGTCTGTATTCAAACTATGACCTTCTACAAAGCTTTCGACAAGGATCTCTGTTGCAGGGGACTACAGTTCTCCATCGGACAGACCACGTCTGTCAAAGGTAAGATAGAGATGTGTAATAACGGGATCCACTGCTGTAGAGAGGCTCTAGCGTGTCTAGACTACTACCCACCAACCTCTCGTTTCTGTGAGGTCCGCCCGATGGGAGAACGGTTTAGTGACGGGAATAAGACGGTTTCCGGCTCTCTTACTGTAGTCAGAGAGATAGTTGGAAAAGAACTGACTTCTCTGCTTTCAGGTCAATACAAAATCCGAGATGTTCATGGTCAGTCGGGGTTATATAACTTCAAGGATGGGTTAATGGACGGTCCATCTACGGGATCGTACGAAAACGGTCAGACGTGGTTTGTATCAACTTTCGAAAAGGGTATTCTTGGTGGACCATGCAAGTCCTGGTATGATAACGGCCGGGTATGTCAAGAGTGTAGCTACATAAATGGGAAGTTGGATGGACTGTGTACACGGTGGGACAGAAACGGTCAGCTGGTGTTAGAGTGTAGCTACAAAAACGGTAAGCTGAACGGACCGCGTCGGATGTGGTACGGAAACGGACAGTTGATGTCAGAACTGGAGTGGAAGAACGGAAAGGTAAGACGACCTTCGAATTCTTCTGGCTGCTGTTGTTTAGCATAGTCTAGATTGTGTTCAGACAACTGATAAATCATACTAGACGTAATCTAGTATGACTAAAATAAGATCTTGTAGTGAGACATGCTAGGGTTGACCCGCTCCCGAATTGACAAAGGAAACTATCTCCTCTCATGTTCCCCAGAAAATTTTCGCATCCTTGTACACCGATTGTTCATACAATTTGTCCAGATCTATCCATCAATTGGCTCATGAAGGTACGTACTACTTACCGAGACGCCTAATCCTGAAACGCCTCAATTAACTCCATCGGGGAAAAGGAGATGTCGCGAGGTAATGTAAGATCGAGGTAACTCCCGACTGACACCTGGATAGTGGCAGGAGTCCAGCGAAGAGAGACATCGGTTAGGTTCTCCTCCGATCCCCACAGCCCACCATTCGACTCATCACCTACAACCTCTAAATAAGCGCGCGGTTTCAAACGGACCGTAGCCCCGTTGAAGTCGATACTAATTGTGTGGTATCGGACGACTCCACCATAGTTGTGATGACATTCTGTTGTAAGCTTGTACATTTAACAGAAGGCAACCTTCTGTTAGATTGATTATTTTTACTCCAAAGGAATAAGAATGTATAGCATGGTGTGAAGGTCCGTTTACAGAACTGGGAAACCAAGGGCACCACCAGACACACGAATGATATTGTTGTTCACACAAGTGACAATGAACTCGAAGGACTGTGCAAATGATTGCCCGGTTGCAAATGCCTGTCCTCCTGCTGCACCGAGAGCAGCTCCTGCACTCGCCTCTGGGTTCATCGACACGTTGGTCAACTTACCGTAGTTAGTTGAACCCATGGGGTCAAGGCAGATGAAGTCCAGAGAGTATGAGTACATGTGGTACCCAGTCTCAAGTGGGATCACAGGTGCGTGGTAATATGGGTTGACCAGTGAGAAGTAGTCAGATCCCATCTGTCCGAGACGGTTCGTGTTCTCGTACACCAGCGAAGTCTGCAGGATAGGATCAGTCGCTCCCGAAGGCGCGAAGTTGACCGCGGTAAGTCCTGGTAGAGGAGATGCAGATGTGTAGTTCGACCATTCGACTCCCGACGTGGTGTTTCGCACAGCGAAGAACAACACCTTGATGGCATGCGAAAACCTAATATCATACTGTGGTGTGGTGTTCGTGGCTGGAGCAAATGTCTGACGCGGTGCAGTCTGGACTTGCTCAATCAGAATGTCACGTGGAGCGCATGCCATTCGCTTACGCTCATCGTTCGACACAATCGCGTAGTTCGCCCATACATTGGTGGTTCCCAGCACTGGAGTAGTAGCGATGTCCGAGGTCGCTCCAACGGTTGGGGCAGTCCTGGTGTCGGTAACTCCAGGGTTTCCTCCGTTCTCTAGGATCAACAGATCACTCCAGTTCCTGAAGGAAAATTGGATCCTCATCTCATTGTACGGCAGGGCAGCAGTCGGCAAAGCGACTCCACTGTCACGGCTGTAGAAGAAGGGTAGAGGCAAATTAAGAGTGAACGAAGGGATTGCGTCACCAACTCCATGAGGACCAGTCATGTCATCAAAATTTCCAATCATGTTGTTGTAACCGTTACGCTTTCCGGCAGGCACAGTGAAGGCAGTCCAGAAATCGAGATGGTAGTTATCAAACCGGGCAGCCACTAGATCGTTAAACGTAATGCAACACTCAGAGATGATGTTGTGCATAAAGTTCCTGGTCCATCGGAGAGTTCCGGCGTTGGCACCACCAAGGGCAGTGTACTGGTTGGTCGCTAGCAAAGTCACAGCTGGTGTCGCCAGTCGCAGCCATGTTGCGATCAAGTAATCACCGGCACGAGAGATGCTGAAGGAGAACTGCTGATTGAACTCGGGAGTTCCGGCCGAGCGAGAGAGCACCACGGGCACGGTTGTAAACCACGTAGACTTGCGAGTTTCGCGGACGAAATACGCGGTGGCATCAGGGCCACCATAGAGATACTTCTCAATCTCGTCAAAGGTGGCTAGATCGATGAACCCTGAGGTCACATTGCTTGTACAGATCGACATGTTTATTAGGGAGCAAGAAATAAATCATTCGAAAAAACCGTAATCCTCAGTTCCTAACCCCTCTCGGAGACATCCAAATTCTAAGCTCGAACCACGCCTTGGAATTTCTTCAACACAAATTTCCTGTACCATTTCTGACGACATGTGCTCTCGTCAGATAATACAACCCATTTTAGCCAAACTGAAATCACACCATGGTAAAACCAACAGCATATTCTACTCAGGGTGATGAAAATGAACGAATCGAACATCATTTGGTTACATATTGAGAATATGAGTTATCCAGACGACTATGATCCTGACTTCAGGAAGGTCTCTAACAGGAGAGAAGGATCCATGTTCCCAAGGTTCTGTCGCGAACATCTTCGCTACTCAGGTAAGAGCGAATGCGGTGTGTGTAGAATGGAGAAGCTGAGACCCCCTAGGTATTGCGAGCATGCTCTGGAATGGGTCTCGGGAGCTAGACAATCAGATAACGATAGGAAGCAAGATGGCTTAGAGTCAATGGCATCTAACTTGGCAGCGGCTGGACGTGTACCAAGACATGAAGCGGAGCTAATGCAAACTTTTGAAGAGACGGTAGGAGACCGTCTGAACTCACAAACTATCAGCATCATTTTCTACTTCACACTACCGGAATGGTATAGATATAGTTATATCTGAAACAAAACCTCAGTTGAAACCAACTGAGGTTTTTCGTCGGAAGGTAATCTATTGAATACCACTTAAATAGCTCACAGACCGACGAAAGAAGCTATGGAAGAAGTAGATATTTTGGGCATCCACGCTAAAATACGCAAGAGGTTCATGGACGATAAAGAAAAGCTTCCTGACTATAGAGACCGGCTACAAGAGCTTGAAAACTCAATCTCAGCGCAAGGTTTGAAGCCTCATGTCAACAACATGATGAAAGAGGCTTATGATAGCCTTGCTAAACGCATTGATGATATCGAGCACAACGTCAGTCGAGATTTCTACAACAGTAAAACTCATGAGCTCATCTCCTCTTATGGGACCATCCTGAACACTCCAATCAAACGTTCCTTTATGAAGAAACAGGTGGTAGAGGATGAACATGCTGAAAAGAAAAGAACTATCATCCGTGAGTACCTGGAAATAGCCCGAGAGTACATTGAGGTAGAAGTTCCGATATCCTCTCGTGCTCCTCTTCAACGTGTTGTCTGCAACATGTGTGATAACAAGAAGCACTTCGAGGTGATAGATGAGAATGTCTATACGTGTCAATCCTGCTTCTCGCAACAAACCGTAATGAGGAACACTCCATCATGGAGCGATATCGGTAGAGTAAACCCCTCACAGAAGTATGTCTATGATAGGCGCGTCCACTTCAAAGACTCGATCCTCCAGTACCAGGGTAAACAAAATAGTACAATCCCACAGAAAGTCTATACAGACGTTACGAAACATCTCGAGATTCACGGTGTGCTCAGGGGCTCTCGTGACGATCCAAGGGAAGTCAGGTTTAGCCAACTGACAAAGCTCCTCCTTCGAGACTTCCTAGCCGAGCTTGGATACAACAAGCACTATGAGAACATCCATCTCATCCACGCAGCACTCACAGGAACTAAACCTGATGATATTTCCCACCTGGAAGAAGTGCTGATGGATGAGTTCAATCAACTAACAGCCGTATATGATGAAGACTACAAAGACCTAGACAGAAAGTCCTTCGTGAGCACCCAATGTGTTCTGTATCAGCTCCTCATGAAACACAATCATCCGTGTGAAAAAGATGACTTTAACATCATCAAAACCCCCGAGAGAAAATGCGATCAGGATGACATATTGAGACACTGCTTTCAGGCTCTCTCATGGTCGTATAGTGGATTATACTAAAACACTCGGTTAGTTTTAACACAACAATGCGTTAAAACTTTATGCGCGGTTCTGCCACTGCATTCTGACGTATCCCATGACCCCGCCTGGAGGTTTCTCTCCGTCTGGGTGGTCTCTCCACCATTTAGCCAACGTCTCCTTCACAAACTCATTATAAGTCATCCCAACCGGTTCAGCTACTTTTTTTTTAAGCTGCGCTTCTTTTTGCGAGAACTGCGCCTTTTCCGCCTTGAGCTACGCTTCCTGGAGCTACGCCTCTTCCTCCTTGAGCTGCGCTTCATCCTCTTCGAACTACGCTTCCTGGAGCTACGCCTCTTCCTCTTCGAACTTCTCCTCCTCCTCTTCGAGCTTCGTCTCTTCCGCCTTGAGCTGCGCCTCTTCGAACTACGCTTCCTGGAGCTACGCCTTTTCCTCCTTGAGCTGCGCTTCATCCTCTTCGAACTTCTCCTCCTCCTCTTCGAGCTGCGCCTCTTCCGCCTTGAGCTACGTCTCTTGGATCGGGACCTACGACCTCTACTCTTCGAGCTTCGTCTCTTCGAGCTTCGTCTCTTCCGCCTTGAGCTACGTCTCTTGGATCGGGACCTACGACCTCTACTCTTCGAGCTGCGCCTCTTCCGCCTTGAGCTACGTCTCTTGGATCGGGACCTACGACCTCTACTCTTCGAGCTGCGCCTCTTCCGCCTCGAGCTACGTCTCTTGGATCGGGACCTACGGCCTTTACTCTTCGAGTTGCGCTTCTTCGAGCTACGCTTCTTGGATCGGGACCTACGACCTTTACGCTTAGAGCTGCGCCTACGTCGAGGTTGGTACATCGAGAGAGGAATAGTACCGGCATATTTCTGCTGGTTGAAAGTGCGTTGAGGTGTACGGTGCTTTCTGGCCTTATAGCTAGATATAGGCTTCGTTCCTCCATACTTACTACCCTTTGCTTTTGTAGGTCGCATTGAAGAGTATCCCGCGGGCGAACCTTGCTGTTTTGCAATGTCTGCTGCACTCATTTAGTCAAAGGCAAGATAATTAAAATCGAGGTCACTCATACTCCAAATTGATTTACCTATTACGACAATAAGATAAAGATGAGTAATATGGCTTCTATACTCATGGGTCATGGCTCATTTGTTATTCCTAGCGTCAACAATCAGATCGACGAGCTATTCCGTATGGTAGACAGTATGGTTGAGGCCGACCTGATTGTGGATGATGACGGGAGTCTATCAATCGCAATACGCAGAAGTCTTGAAGACGAAGGTCTCGAAAGAGATGCTGAAGTACATCTAGACCTTCCCGTTGAAATGTACAGTGATCAAAAGAGATTGTGTACGACCTGCTCTATATGTTTGTCAGACTTTGAACCTGAGGACTCCGTATCAGCACCCTTGTGTAATCATACGTTTCATGTGAATTGTTTAAGTGAATGGGTTAAGTATAAACCTGACTGTCCTGTCTGTCGCACGTCCATAGACGAGCCGCCAGAACCGCTTGATGAAGACATAGTGATCACACATACTAGTCTAACCCGCGAGGAGGCTGCGGCGGAATTAGCGCATAGAAGTGTTGAGGACGTGGTAATGCGCATTACGAACAACACTGTTTTTACAGACTGATTAAGAAGCCCCGTCCAACATGGACGGGGCTTTTGTTAGTTCTAATTAGGAAGCAGTTCCCTTCTCCTTTTGGTACTATGTGTGGAGATGTGCTTGTTGATCTCAAATTGCGAAGGTCGTAGAGGACTATCAGTTTAAAGCTCGATGATCGTTCGTCTTCTCCCACTTCTTGTACTTGATGTAATAATCGTCAATCAGATTTCTCAAACCAATACCGATTTTGCTGTAGTCCTCGGTAGCCAAGTTGGCTAGAGACACCCTAACCCCCCAGAATGGTCCTCCAAACCCAACAGCAGGTAGTAAAACAATTCCATAATTTCTGGCGAGCTTGAGTAGGAACTCTAGCGGGTCACGATGCTTGTAGATGTAGTCTCCGAAATCTTGTCCACCGACGAGGTTGTTGGCCGCTGTACAAATGTCAATAATAACATAGTAGTTGGAATTAAGTCCGGTCTCATCTATCTTGTAATCGAGAGGTCCAAGGAGCTCATTCATCCTCTCAAGTAACAGTGCCTTGAGTCTGTCATTGTACTCTCTACCGGTATCTAGCATATCATGGACGGCGCAAATACACATAAACGTTTGCATTGGGGTCCCTAAACCAGCAGTATGCGCTTCTGCCACCTCTCGCGAGTCAATCAGGAGTCTATCAATGAACTTGATAGACTGTGGACGGAGAGAAACCATTTTGTATCTGTCGTTCACAGAGTCGGGAGCATCCTTGAGCAGTCGAGAATCAATGATATTGTTATTGTGCATTATGATTGAACCCAAGCGCCATCCGGTCACTCCAAAGTACTTGGAGAAAGAGTAGACACCGATGGTGTTCCTTGGTAGAACGTTGAAGAACGAGTTAAACTCCCCAACAAACGGAGCGTAGACATTGTCTCCAATAATGATAAGATTTGGATTACTCTTCTTGACAATCTGTGCAACTTTCTTTGTGACCCTGTTGGAGAGAGACATCGAAGATGGGTTGGTTGGGTTAACAATGAAAAGTGCTTTCATACCCGAGTCTCCAATCTTTTCTAGCTCCGAATCAGGGATCTCCCAGTTGTTCTTCTCGTCCGCCTGGATGCAGAGCTGTACGAGGTCGTAGTTCTGCAGCGTCGGAAACTCCAGATACGGAGAGAAGATTGGCGTGAGTATGCCAATTTTGTCACCCTCAACCACAAGCCCATTATACTTGAGGGAGTTGAAGATGTAGATGATGGCGGCAGACGCTCCCTCAGTTGGAAAGATACTAACTTTTCCTTTGAGGTGCTTTGTGGGTCTGTAGACGGTCTTGTCCATGAACTCAGCCAAAACCGGTTCCGCAAACTTTTGGATTCTTGAAGGGTCTGGGTAGTAGCAACCAAGAGTAGAGATGATAAGGTCGTACATGAAGGGATCACGGCCCATTCCGGAGATGACACGCATCTTCTTAATCCCCTCCTTGAGGAACTTTCCTTCGGGTAGGCCTTTGGCTGCGTTAAGAAGCTTGTCGAACCGATCAGCAATACCACGCTGGAATGGGATAATCCCAAGACCGGGTTCAGTGCCATCTTCTTCTGCAATGACGGTACAGATGTGCACAAGGAGACTGAAGGCGTACCTTGGCATTGTAGCAAGAAAGTTCGGATTACCGCGTCCAGCATTGAGAACTTTGGTAGCGCCAACGCCTTTTGTAGCTGCCCTGATGAGATTATTCTTGAACTCAAAAGGAGAGAGCTGTTTGTATTTGTAGGCCTGATCTTTCTGGTCAGTGAAGATCTTGTAGTAGGCGTCACAAGGCTCTTTGAATGTTTCAGTGAATGAGGTCATCCTTTATTCTTAGAGATAGGTAATTTCTATAATTGACTTGCACAGTCCTGGAGCGACTGAACAAACTCAAAAGGAAGAAGGTAGATAGAGAAAATATTATCCTTGCTAATCACAAATGACACTAAGAGTCGGTAGCAGGAGGCGTTCACGCAGTAGGAGACGCTCACGGACTAGGCGTTCACGTAGGAGACGCTCACGCAGCAGGAGACGCTCACGCAGTAGGAGACGTATGAGAGGCTTGCGGGGAGGCGTTGGTAGTCCGAGGTCAAGGAAGATGAGTGACCAGTTTGCGGATCACTTACAACGTATTTTTATTGATCCCGATGTAGGTACCAGGATTTACAACACTGCTCAGAACATGAGGCAGGTCGACGCAAGATTGCGGGTTGACGAAAGCTTCGCGACAACACGGCGGTTATTCGCACAGACATGGGACGATTATGACGGCTTCATGGCAGAAATCGATGCGTTAACACCAGGTACAACTATGGCCGAGACAAGGGCAATTAGGGGTGCAGTCTATGCCAAGTTATCAGCGAACTGGCAACAATACGCTATTGCCCTGAAAGAGAGTTTTAAGGACACCGCGGCAGCCATTGAGAGTGCAGCCGCTTCCCTCACACCCAAGCAGTTTAAAACATATGTAAGGAAATTCGAGGATGACAGAGAGGAAATGAGATTTACCCGTCTAACAATGGACCCTTATAAGTAGTCAAACTCATCATGTCATTCATCCTCTTCATTGGTGAAGAGGATGAACCTAAATTGTGTGAAAAGTCCTTTTTCGACTAGAGATAAATGGTAAGGATGTCCTATGATATGGTCATCGACGAAGCAGAAGAGTACATTCTGAGTCTACGAAGTGGTGACAACATCAAAGATGCTGTGTGGGAGGCTTACTACGAACTTGGGACTAGATGTTCCAAGAAGTGTGGAGAGGGTATGAACGTCTTAATATTGACTGCTCCATGCTACGGCTTTGGGGATATTATCTTCGCGGTGAAATTAGCCGCATACCTGCGCTCATGGTACGGATGTAGAGTGACGTTCGTGACAACCCATAGCGCAGGGTTTCAGAAGATGGGCATTAATCCGAAAGACATTGTTGAGCTGAAGTCTAAGGTGAGTAATATCGAGTGTCGGCGGTTCGCGCTACTCACGCCAGTACGAGCTATTCCATCTGCGGACTTGGTGTTCATTGCTCCTGTGCCAACTAACTACGATGCCAGTCTGAAGGACGTGCAGAAGCTTGTTAGAAACGCAAACCAGTTCAACACATTTTTCTTCTCAGAATACAATCACGATGAGCCGACAGACTTCCCGACAGGGATCGGTAAGGATACATACGGGATTTTCCTTTCCGATGTTGTAGTGAAACCAGGTAAGCCGGCAGGTCTAAAGGCTCCCTATGCTGTGGCGTACATCACAGACGCGTCTCAGAGTCATGAGCGTTGTTTGTACTCATTCATACAGATGGTGGCAGCCAAGTATAACGGGCACAACAAATTCGATGTTGTGGTTCCATCATGGGTATGTGACGATTTAGAACACTTCAGGAAAAACATCATCAACAAGGTTAAACCGTACTTTTCCGAAGTAGATTACGTAGGGAAGGATGGTAAACGTACCGCAATGCATAGAGGGAAAGAGAATGGTAAGTTGCTAACGATAAGGTGTGACACATTCCCATTGCCGATTTCGGAGATGCTAAGGTTGATTAAGGCGAGCGTGCCTGATATTTTACTCACAGGTGATCAGAGTGTCTCAGACTGTCTGTCATGTTGTCCGAGCAAGACGATTTGGTATCAAATAACACCATGGAAGGGGGCATTTGGCAAGGGGTTAGCGAAGGAGTTACCACAGAAGTACCTCCTGAAGAAGGGTACGTCATGCGGGACCTTGAAGGCGTTGAAGTACAGGTCTAACTTCACCAAGTTTCTGGATAAGTGGGATTTCAGGAAGCTAGCTAAGCCGAAGTTAGACGCGGTTGTCTTGGCCGCGAAAGCACGGAGGTCGAGTAGTCAGGTGAGGGACTTCGAGAGATTCATTGAAAAGAAGAAGTTGGTCACGTTGAAGAAGAAGATCAGGAGTGCTGAGAAAAATTAACACAAAGAGCCGAGTTTCTTTTTAAGGCCGCGCATCTGGGCATAGCGTTCCTTATTATCAGCGACCTGGCGTGAACATTCCTCGCATAGATCATAGCTATCCAGTATCTCTCCCTCTCCCTCTCCCTCTCCATCACCATCTCCCTCTCCATCACCAGCGTTTCCGGAGAATTCCTCAAAGGGCGATGGTTCATCCAACTCAAGTGACTTGGTCGCACAGACGTTACAGTGCAAGAATTGGTCACCTCCGTAGATGCTGGCTGCACAGATGTCACATCATTGCAAAATCTGCTGTGACCCAGGTGAAAGGATGCTTATGTGAGCCAGTAACGATCTCCTGGTTAGGCACAGGCGTAAATCTAGGTGCGATATCAAACGTGCTCATTTCTCAACATGGAGACACGGTTATAGATGTGAAAAATTTCTGAGCGATAACAAATGAAGAACGTTGGATCATTGGTGTTTTCCTTCTTCGTCGGAGGAGCGGTGGTCGCAGGTGTCAAGTATCTCTCATCAAACACAGATAACCCGGGTCTTGCTGCTATTTTAGGAGGTCTACCGACAGGTTTGATTGTGATGTACCTCGTAACGAGGCAGGACTCTGTGACATATAGTCACAATTACTTCTTCAACACGTTGATACTAGCAGCAGCGATTATGGCGTTCTACTTGATGGCTATTTACACACAGTTGAACAAGAATTTGGCGCTGTCATTGTCAATAGGGATATGGGTTGCGCTGGTGACGGTGAACTATATGATCTCCAAAAAGAAAAAGACGGCCTAAATAAATGGTTAGTTTTTCCAATATCAAGCAGTTCTGGGTAGATCACGGATTTGAGATAGTCTTGGGAGTATGCTTGACATTCATCATAGTCTATGCTCTATATCGGAAGGTTAGCGGATGTAAGGGCACGTGGGCAACGTCGTTCTATATGCCAAGTGAACCTGTCAGTAAGGGGACGAAACGACCTGAACAGCCTGGACCAAGACCATCGACAGATTCTAAAGGAGAGTTGGAATGTCGAAGAGTGTTACAGTATCTGTTCAGGAAACCGTTTGACAAGGCTCGCCCAGACTTCCTTCGGAATCCGGTGACCGGGGGTAGTTTTAACTTGGAACTTGATTGCTTCCAAGCGGACATGCGATTGGCTATAGAATATAGCGGACGGCAGCATTACGAATACGTGCCGTATTTCCACAGGAATAAGGATGCTTTCACGAATCAAAAGTATCGTGATCACATGAAGGCGAGTATGTGTAGAGAGAACGGTATCAACCTGATAGTGATACCTTACACGGTTAAGTTGCCGGATATCAAGGCCGTGTTAGAGAGAGAACTCCGAAAACTGGGCTATGAAGTATGATGCCCTCCCTATCCCGTACACGGGCTGATGATATAAAAATAAAATTGATTACTGTGCTTAGGCTTATGGAGGATGATAAGTCATGACATCATTCACATCGAAAAAGGGATTTGAGTTCACCCTGGATCAGAACGTCCCAGAACAGTTTCGTGTAATCAGAACAGACCATCCCGAGAAGGGGTTTGACCCTTACAAGAAAGATGCAGTGACGACGTTGTTCAAGAAGACTCTAGAACAGTCCTCGAACTGCTATCCCAGTATTACGTCAACGGGGAATGTGTTGTGCATCCACGGATATTCTTACTATGAGGCGAAATGCCTTAGTGATGCAGGTCTATGACAGCCACTCTATGCGCTCTCGTCGGACATCGGTAAGCTGTGTTTTGTCGCGGAACATCTAGAGGACAGGCGTCATGACTTCTGCCCGTCCCTCATGGCAGAATATGCTCACAATGCCGGTGCTAACGCACTACTCGCCGATGAGACGGGACAACTATACAGCTGTTAGAAGTACGAAATAAAAAGCCCTCAACCAACTAGGTTGAGGGCTTAATTAATTCAACTCTATCAAGCCAGTCGAAGTCATTTTGCTCTCCTAGTTCTTCTCCAGTGTATGCCTCGATAAGAAAGTAGATGAATTCATCAGCATCTTTTTCATTCATTTCGCGAAGACACGAGAAGGCGGACCCCTCCGTGTCGACAACCCGTGTTCTGGCTTCATCATCTAGGCCCATCGTGTCGGTCATAATGCCCACCACATAACCACTCCACCACAGAGGATCCATGTGTCGAAGATAGCATAGGACTGCTTCTGCAGCACTACCGGCTTGGTACACGCATCGAACACCCGCATAGCTTCGACTGATGTAGCAGATGTTTTCTGTCGATTCCACACGCTTGACCCGTTGTTCGAGCAGTGTAACGACGAGTTCTTCGAAGGAAGAGTCTTCAGATAACATGAGTTTACTGGCAGTTAGTCTACTATCGGGCTCCGATGATCAATTAAGTCTTTTCCTCCAAGGATAAATGGATGATGGTGCGGTAGCGATTTTGCCATATTGTATATCTTACGGTGACAATGCGACTGCTTACTTGGGACCACCGTCTGTGACTCAGGACGATGGGGAGTTAGTGTGTGATATTAAGCCGTTGTATGGAGGAGCGTTGTATGGATCGTTTTACGCGGTATCGCCGCTGGTGCGACCGATTCCGTACGGGATGCAATTATATTGCGCAGAGAGGGCGGACAGTGCTCCGTACACGACAGTGGATGTAAAGCTAGTGTACGACATCTTCGATCTTGGGGATGACAACGGGGGATGGGGAGGTTGTACGATGTTTATGGCGTATCCACAGCCTGTACCTAACACGGTTCCGTTATACTTGCACAAAAAGGGTGACTCGCTGGTTCCGAGTTTTGAGAAAGAGCCTCCAACCGATTATGAGGAATGGGGTAAGGCGTCGGGAGGGTCGCCCATATACGTGATGACACCAGAGTCAGTTGGGATGGAGGCCAGCACGATGAATGACACAAAGTTTAAGTGCGTGAGTGGAAGATGTCTCCCGTGGATAGATGGAGAGAACGAAGACTTGTTCGGTGTTAGTAAGAGACCTGCGGTACGCTTACGTGATTGCGTCGTACTGTGTGATGAGCTCTATAGTCGAGGGTTTCCTCCGACGTCTGTACTCAATGTGGTTGAGAGAGATAGTTCAATGACAACAGTAGCGCAGCCGGTTAACAAAATTCCACCGTGGGGATTGGGGATAGTAGTGGGGGTGTTCGTTTTGGTTTTGTTAGTCGTTTTAGTTCTGATAAGCGGAAAGTGATCAGATGCTCTTAATCTCTTGACGTAACAGAAATGAACCCGAGTGAGGAAGTCGAACCGATTGGCAAGTGTTGTGAGTGTGGAGCTGAGTGTAACTGGATGAGTCAGACTTGCGGGAGATGCGCCCGTAACATGCTCAAGATCCTGATGATAAGAAGACCATGTGCCTCACCTGAGTCTGAAAAATGAGATAATTATGTTTGTACAACTAAACATGATAAGAGCTGTGGCAGACTCAGCTATGAACAAATTACGGCAAACAAGGATACCAGAAAACGGAGCTATTATCTTCGACATTGATGATACGTTAATCAAGTCTTCTGGAGGACTGATAGGTCCTATTAAGAGTTTGTATGACCTGGCAAGCCGTATAGGTCTAGTGTTGTTCATTGTCACCAATCGAGTTGGGACAAAGAGCAACATAAAAGAGACACATGCTGAGTTATCTCGTTATGGGATAACCGGTTACAACACAGCGTACTTCAGAGATCAGGAGTGTGATGACATGTGGCATCCTAAAAAGAGTGCTAGGAAGAACATCCGTGACCGAGGTTACAAAACGGTGATGTCGGTTGGTGATAAGCCATGGGATGTTGGAGAGTATGGAGGTATTGGGGTTATAGTCCCTTCCTAGTTCCTTCGGTTCCGCTGAGCTTTGTTGGCGAACCGGGGACGTTCAGTAGTGTTCGTGGTTAGTGATGGAGGAACACGTCCGGTCCGACCTCGAGGAGTTTCTTCAGAATCGGACTCATCGCTTTCTGATTCTGACATTGATCCAGACCACGAGTCCGACTCTGAAGGGTTGTTCTCGAGGTCCTCTGGATCAATGTCTTCGTCGCTGATGAACTCTTCGATCCCGCTGTTACCAAGGAGGTCGAACACCTTCCCAATCTTTTTTCTGTTTTTATCGCTCCGTCTGAAGCCGAAGTCGATACATTTGAGCGTTCCATCAAACTTCCTGTGGAAGATGGGATTGAGGTCTACCTTGCTCATCTCCTTGGCAGTAACGGCGGATACGAGGTATTCAAGCTCGAGATCGAACGTGCTTGAGTTTTCCATGAGCTCCCAATCAATTGGTTCAAGTTGATCTTGAAGAGCTTGAAGGGCTTTCATGTTACCCTCAGTGCGGATGAAAGTGAGCATGCTTTGACACTTTCTTTCATTCATTTCTTGAAGGATGGCGTAAGTTCCATCCATATTGTGAGATGGCTCAGGGCTTGCATGTCCTGACCGGGTTTCTACTTCCACCAATTTCTTAGTGGGTGATAATGCCTTCTGTGGGGGTGTGCTCATTTTTGATGAAATACACAGTGTTTAAGCATCTATTACATACTTGGCGTATGTAGTAGGTATAAGACTAACCAGTAGCTACAACTTCTTCTCCCCCTCTTCACCTTCATCCTCAGCCTCATCCTCATCCTCATCATCCTCCTCATCATCATCCTCACCTTCCTCACCCTCCTCACACTCCTCACCCTCCTCACATTCCTCACCCTCCTCACCCTCCTCACCATCCTCACCATCCTCACCATCCTCTTCACCTAGGACCCCGGTTGGTGAAAGCTGATAGGGGTTGATGACACCACGGCGGAGTGCATCGACGAAGGTAATGTCGACAGGCATGAGTTTCCTTCTTCTAGCGTGAATGGCGGCGAAGTTTGCGTCTCTCATGATATCGATGATGTATTGCTCAATGAAATGCTGTAGGACGGTGAAAACGTGGGTACTGATCTTTACAGTAGGAGCGTCTCTGTCAGTACGACTAGCGATTACGGAGCGAACACACTTTTCAAACGGGGCCTTTGCAAACGTTAGGCAGTTAAAGGTCTGCTGGAGTTTCTTGATACCTCTGATAGAAACAGTTCCGGGTCTGAACCGGTGTGCCTTTTTTGTCGCATCGCTGGTCGGGGCCTTCCGCCTCTTACTTTTCTTTGTCATAAGGGATTCGTGGATAAAGGGAACGACACCTCCAGATATAAAAGTAATCCCTAACCCTCTGAAGAGAAGGTCCATATCACTGTCTTGTCTTAGACTCATTTCCATGTCTCGAATGGTGATGCGAACTCGTTTGTCCTTTGTGACGCGTGCAGAAGCGTTCTGAAGCATGATGGATGCGATGTACTCTAGTGCTGCGGCAAGCCCAATAGGAGCATCTCGACTAACCATGATGTTGGAATAATCAAATCCTCTGACAGGGTCCGTCGCACGGAGGAACTTCTCGGTGACAGAAGGGGGAAAGATGATACCACATTTGGCTTGCCTACTGCTACCATCATGTGTTGTACATCTATTGTATCGTGCAACGGCGGACGTACACTCACTCACCGCGTTAGAGGCCATCCCTTCAGGTAGGAGGATCCTGAGAGCATTCTCGACTTCTCGAACAAAGAGGGTTCTCTTTTTCGCAAGCATCGTGAGGGACCTGGCCTTATCAGAGATTTTTTGGGCTATGATACACAGAGCGGAGTTTAACTGCTGACGAGAATTTGAGAGGATTCCGCTACCACCAGATACCTTTTTTAGTAACTTCGGGATATATGTCTCGAAAAGGCGATTGCGCTTCTTACGCTGCTGACGCGGCGGTGAGTTCTGTGGGACTTCCATCTACTTTCTTGACCATCTATCGTGCTTTTAAGCCGTTCAATACATGGATGAGGCTGGATTGACTTAAAGCATCGGCCATATAGCTTCAAATGAAGGATATCACAGAACCATCTATTGGACGCATTGCACGCAAGGCTGGAGTAAAAAGTATGTCCAGTAAGTGTTACGACACAGTTAGAGACCTCATTGAAGCGAAGTTGGGAGAAGTAGCAATAGCAATGCTGGTTGTGAATTCCGAAAGGCAAACGAAGACTATCATGGTCGATGACGTTTATGATGCGTTAGCTCTTCTCGGACATAGCATGACAGAGTCGGAGTTGATTGGAACAAAGACTGTGCTGCATTAGTGCCCTTAACCAGACATAAGGATGTTTTGATACAGGAACGGTAATCAAAACATGAATACTCAAAGAGTGAATGTAACAGAGGTGACGAGAAGAGGAGTCTCGCTCATGGATACGATCTTAACAGTCAGGACGGCCTTTGATGGGATATGGTCGAAGGTCGAGATAGTCGTGAATGGTGACTCGATGTCGCAACTAGTTGATCCGATCTTGACGTTATTACTATGGACTTCGAGTTCATATTCACCTCCTTCTACAACGACATCAATATGCTGTAGGGTATACCTACTCGGGTCGTAAGGGATTTGACCGATGAAAGCGAATTCGTCCATACCGCTAATTTGTTGGATGCCTTGCCATGTGACGACAGTTGGCGACTGTTTCCCCATGGGACCTTGTATTCCGATAGGACCTTGTAGACCGACAGGACCTTGTGGTCCTACAAAACCAGGTAGCCCTTGCAACCCGTCTCGACCGTCTTGACCGTCTCGACCGTCTTGACCGTCTTGGCCTTGTGGCCCTTGTAAGGTCTGAATGTCCACTACCGACGATGATAAGACTGTGTCCAACACGGGATGGAACTCTGGCGCGTGAGGTCTGGGATTGTTAGGGAGAAGTTGTTCGGGCATCGTAAATCCTTGTGGTTGGTGAGACAAGGGTTCGGACAATATGTCTGCTGGTTGAGGGTGGTTTTTTGCCTTTGGACGAGGTCTTGTACAGGGCGTTCGCACTACAAATGCCATTTGGTTGCCATAGCTTGGTTTTTAGATAAGGATACTACTTTCCCGGAAAGTTAGCTTAAAACGATGTGGGGAGCGAGAAAATGTCGAAACTACTTGAGAACAAGCAGATGCTCCACATTGCTGCTGAGATTGTCGTAATTGTGGGACTCGGGTTCTATTTCAACAACAAGTGTAAGGGTATGCTTGAGCACATGGAGAACATGGCTCAGAGGATAGGTGAACAGGATGAGATGTTGGGAAAGCACGAAGCCACGATTAGACAACTCATTGACGCAGTAAATGCTCTTCAACAACGGCCAAGCACTCCCGTGGTTCCGAAGCAGCAGGTTCCCGTTCAGCAGGTTCCCGTTCAGCAGGTTCCCGTTCAACAGCAGGTTCCCGTTCAGCAGGTTCCCGTTCAACAGCAGGTTCCCGTTCAGCAGGTTCCCGTTCAGCAGGTTCCCGTTCAGCAGGTTCCCATTCAGCAGGTTCCCATTCAGCAGGTTCCCATTCAGCAGGTTCCCGTTCAGCGCACTCCTCTTGAGATGGTTAATGAGGATGTGCCTAAGCTATCCTTCGGGGATGAGTTGGACCCAGACATCACTGATAAAGAACTTCTTCCAGAGCTCCTCCAACTGGCTACGCTTAATGAAGAACAGATGACAGATGCTGATCCGAGCTTAAAAAAATGCTGATAACTAGAAAATGTTATCAAGACAGATTAATGGGCAATCAGATGATGGATGCGTTTTTTGGAGGCAGGGGCATGAGAACAGGATTCCACATCGTACACCCACCAATCCTAGTCGTAGAGTTTGGCATGCCGCCTATCTTCCAGAACTTATTCACCTCTATGGAGCCTACATCGAGATCATCGAAAAACGATACCCCACGAATAGAGTTACTTGGGACAATGAAACCTTCAATGCATTCTCTCGAATGATGTATGAGTGTTCTTCAGGCTATATTGACAAGAACCTGGTTTATGAAGAAGAAGACTCAGACTAAATGGGACGTAAAGGGGACTTGATTAAGGCACGAGCTGCGTGTTACCATGAGGTCGAGGAGGTCTATGGACCAGACCCTGGCACGCCAGAAGACGATGTGGAAACGAAGATATCATATGACTGTGACACCGCGACGGAATTTCGTCAGAGAGCTTCCGCGTTCATCGCGGAGAGTGCTTGTCCAATTGGAGAATACTTGAATGACGATGCTATCTACTACTTCCTTCAAGGAATGATGTAATTTGAAACCAAATTTGGTTTTAAATTCTTACTGATCGGCTGGCAAACCAAGACACTTGAAGACTTCAGTCATTGCCTCAGCCATGTCTCCGATCTCGGCTGGATTACCATCTTGTATCTTCTTGAGGTACTGAGCCACAGAAAAAGCTTTATCACTCACGGGTAGTTTCTTATCTACCCCCGTGTTCTTCGCACCCAGGTTTTTCTTGAGTGCAGTGATTGCTTTTGATGTCCCAAGAATAGTCTTACCTTCATACTCCCATGAGGTAAGGTTCGAACCATGGGCTGTAGCAACGTCCGGAGATAGACATACACCGGGAGAGTTGCTTGAGTCACAAACAAGATCACCGTCGCACCAAACCCTATTCTCAGGGTCGCATCTAGTTCCATTATTTTTGAGTGCACATAGGTATTCAATCTTTCCGGCCTTCGTAACTGGCACACCCTTGGTAACCCCAGCTTCTGTCAGTATGGCTTTGAGTTGAGTTGGACTCATCTTCTTGAGATCATCTTCTGATCCACCTTGACACGATCTAGGCTCGTATTCGTTTTCACTATCTTCTTCGACCTCCACCTTCTTCTGTGTCTTAACAATTGGTTCATCATCATCATCATCTTCATCATCTTCAACCTCGACTGCGACCTTAACAATTGGTTCATCATCATCATCGTCTGATCGACCACCCATAATCCCAGCAATCACATCGTCCTTCTTTGCCTTCGCCGCGATGGGGATACCCTGAGAAGCTGCAATCTTCTTGAGGACTGGGACAGTAAGTTTTTTGAACCCAGACAGAGTTGTAGGAAGGGGATCTGGAATCCCGGAAGAGGACTTGACAGGGCTGCTCGAGCGACTCCGTGATGGACTAACCTTTCCCTTCTTCTGATATTTCATAATCTCTTTGATAAGGTCATCTTTTGCATCTTTCTTGTAAGATTTTGGTTTTGGTACACCCAGTCCCACAGCGATCTTCTGAAGAGCAGTCATCGTTGAAACTTCTCTTAATCCTTTTGTCGTGTACTTCCCAGACGGAGATCCACTCTTACTAGGACTGGGAGATTTCTTTGCGGACCGACGAACGCTCTTTTTACTGCTCCTACGCCGAGAGGACTTCTTACGTGAGCTTCTCTTCTTGCTCCTACGCCGAGAGGGCTTCTTACGTGAGCTCCTCTTCTTGCTCCTACGCCGAGAGGACTTCTTGCGAGAGCTCCTCTTACGACGAGAGCGCTTCTTCGAAGAGTTACGGCGCGATGATCCGCATGCCTTCAGTATTTTAGAGACAGCTTTGGCAAGCTCTCCCTTGTCTTCCTTTTTATAAGAACCGATGTCCGATAGTCCAGCACTCTTGGCAACTTTCTTGAGTTCTGAGATGCTCATACCTTTGAGTTCTTTGAGCGTATGTCCTGCCATTTATCGAGGTATGAGATTTTTTTAGTTCGTTTTATCTACCTAATGAGACAAAACGGTTTTTTCTATTATGAGCTATTAGCATCCAAGTCTGGAACTTCTTCTAGCGTGGTCCTCGGTCCGCGCATAGTCCGTTTCCGTCCATGAGGTGCTTCTTCTGTAGGATTGGTATTCATACTGTTCATCATACCAAGTAAGTTTGCACCTGTCTTCTTCATGAACATGCGTGATAGAACGAAGAAGGCTGCGTTGATGATGATCAGGAACAGCAGTCGGAGCTCAACGGGCCACTTGGATCCGGCAGGCACATAAGACTTCTCTCCAAGTTCAATGAGGAGGCATTCATACGAACTCATCGAGAGCAGCTGCTGTTGTGTAAACCCCTCCATGTCGAACCCGAGGAGGCTTCCGAACACGTACTCACAGGCCATGAATCCAAGACCTAGATACGTCTTATACGTCTTGACAGACTCATCCAATGAGAGCATTCGGAGCGTACCTTCATAGCTTTTCTTCATTGTCCTATAGTCAGAGTGGACGCTGAACTCTGGGATGACAGCACTTTTGTACTTCTTTTTCATGAGATCAAAACTAAACATGAGCTCACGTTTGGAATCTTCCTCCTCTTCTGGATTCATCGTGTTTCTGTCGAGTGCTGGTATGTCATGTCTTGGCACATATCCTCCCTTGTCGCGGAGATCTGCCAAAGAAGGTGCAGTCCGGCGGTCAACACTATGCCCTCTACGATCTCGGTGTCGGCTATACTTGTCCTCAGACCTGTGATGCTGAGGGGTATACTTGTCCTCAGACCTAGGAGACCTTTCAGCAACGCTCCCATCACTATCACTGTCCCTGTCTTTCTTGAGGAGGAGGTTTAAGCGAGAGTAGAGATCATCATCGGACGAGTCTTCTGAGCGTCCTCTACTCCCGTCATCACGATCTCTGTCCCTGCTCCTCTCATCATGATCTCTGTCCCTACCACGATCTTCATCCCTACCACGATCTTCATCCCTGCCACGATCTTCGTCCCTGCTACGGTCTTCATCCCTGCTACGGTCTTCATCCCTATCATGGTCTTCGTCCCTATCGTGGTATCGGTTATTTCTCTCTTCGGTGTCAGGTTTGTCTCTCAAGAGATTATCGAGCCGATCCTGGAAACTGCCATTGTCCGATTCGGGAGTTTCCTTTCTATAGTCTTTCGGTCTACGAGGGGGGCCCTCATCTGGAGAGGATGGTAATGGGACATAGTCCTTATTAACCAAATGCTGTTTGATCTTGTTGGTATTCTCGAACAGTTCTAGGTATAGGCTAGGCATGCTTGGGAATGCAGGGGTCCTGTCTAAGGGTATCTGATCCCGTGTTAGAGGAACCTTGACAACCCTCACATGTTGTTTCTTAGACATTTTAACATGCTGCGTCGGCTCGTTTAAATAGCCCTTACAGAGAAAAGCTAGTAGCGATCTCGCTACTAGCTTTTGAAAGGAAGAGATGTACGGTCAAAGTTCTCGGGTGTTGTTGTTCGTACGCTAAAGGTAGGCCCGACGGTTTGAACGTCGAATATCCCCCTTGTTTCCTCCATACTTACTATTACGACGTCTGCGAGAACCAGAGCGTCTACGTCTGCGAGAACCAGAGCGTCTGCGTCTGCGAGAACCAGAGCGTCTACGTCTCCGAGAACCAGAGCGTCTACGTCTCCGAGAACCAGAGCGTCTACGTCTCCGAGAACCAGAGCGTCTACGTCTCCGAGAACCAGAGCGTCTACGTCTACGAGAACCAGAACAAGATCGTCGGTTGGCCTTTGCCATAATGGATGAGTTGCCCATTTGACCTGCACGGTAACGTGCAGCCGACAGTCCACTGCATGACACCTTACAGTTGCCGCGGTATGAACAGACAGGGTAGCCGAGATTGCTTGGACGGAGGAAACATTTCTTAGCTCCACATCTCGCAGCAAGAGACCGTCGCTCATACATGCTACGAGGAGCCGCAGCTCCCCATCCACGAGGACGACGACTACGTTTGAGAGATCTTGATCTACGTCTTACCATTTATAATCGTCAAGAATAGTTTTTATTGATCTAAACATCTAGAGTCAGAATGTAAACTCAAACATGCCAACACGTCGTCCGAATGTAACTAAGCGTACCGAGCCTAAGTCAGTGGTAGACAAGGCAGCCGATGAGGCCCTAGCTCAACAGGTTGAAGAAGTCAACCAAGCATTTCTTGATGGATCTGAGCTGACAAAAGAGACTATTGATATACTTGTGAAGGCTGACAAGATCCGAGAAACGGATTGTGACGTCGAAGCTGGTCTGCGGCTTTATTGTAATACTCGAGGAAACCCCTCAGATGCTGGGCTGGAGCGGGAGTGTCGGGGTGTAGTGTTCGATGGTGACACTCTTGTTTTGAAGGCGTTTCCGTATCCAATTGAACCCAGTCCAAGTGATGAAGATCGTGAAGCTTTCTGTAGGACTATCACCCCAATATTTTCTGAATGTACTTTCTATGACTCCCACGAGGGAGCTCTGGTTCGCATGTTTCATCATGGCGGGAAGTGGTACACATGCACACATCGCAAGCTGGATGCCCACAGAAGCAAGTGGGCATCGAAACTCTCGTTCGGAGAGTCTTTTCTCGCCGGCCTCAAGTCGGAGATTGAAGTTAACGATGCTCTTCGGCAAGCACTCCCAGAAGGAGACGATAACTCGGTTCTCGAGAGGTACCAGACATTGTTAGATCCTGCAAAACAGTACATGTTTCTGATTCGACATAATGCGGACAACAGGATTGTCTGTCAGGCTCCTGAGAGACCTACCATCTATCATGTTGGAACCTTTGTAGAAGGTGGACTCGTGATGACGGAGGATGTGCATGTTCCATATCCGACGCAACGTACTTTCAGTTGTGTCGAAGAACTGATGGACGCTGTAGATGGAGTCGATCCTCGTGAACTTCAGGGCATCATTGTCTTTGCGCCTGAGAATGTCCAGTACAAGATTCAAAACACGTATTACCACGACTACTTCCGAGTTCGTGGGAACCAGCCAAGTGTTCCATTCCAGTACCTATGTCTTCGGACCAAGCGTGACGACCGTAAGCTTCTCGAGTATCTTTATCCGGAAAAGCTACCTCGGTTCGCAGAGTACGAAAACTCGTTGTACACCATCGCACATAATCTCTTGGAAGTCTACAAGAGTAGGTTTATCCATGGACAGACAGGACCGTACCTTCCTGCCCAGGAGTATCATATCCTCAGTGGATGTCACGCTTGGCATAAAGAAAACCCGCAGACGAACCGGGTCTATATCGATAAGGTAGTTGAGGTGATGAATAACCAACCAGCTCCGGCCCTCAACTTTCTCATTAAACAGCTAGAAAAAGAGAGGCGTGAGATTGAGGAAGCAAAGGGCCAGACACAGACGCAGGATAGATCTGGCACCATATCATCTAACGGGAGTCCGATGCTTAAAGGCCGTAAGGGTCCTAGCAGTGACAAGCATGATCTCGAGGATCTACCTGATCTCGAAGAGCCCGCTGTCGAAGCACTAGGTAAAGAGAGAACTCTCTCGTAGCACTATAATTGAATCTCATTTATGAGTCCGGAAGGGCTGATAAATGGTTACAGCACTAGTTATTGGTGATCCTCACTTCAAGGTTGATAACACTATAGAGACAGATCTTTTTGTAAGTTCTGTCACAAGGCTCGCGACTGAGCGTCAGCCTGACATCATCGTCTGCCTTGGGGATGTCTTGCACACTCACGAACGATTACATACCTTACCTCTGAACAAAGCTTACAACTTTATCGATGGGATGCGGAAGATAGCAAAGACTTACGTGTTGGTGGGCAATCATGACCTAATCAATAACCGACAATTCCTTTCAAAAAACCACTGGATGCGGGGAATGGTGGAGTGGGAAAACATATGTATAGTTGAAGAACCATGCCAGGTAGAGATCCAAGGGGAGAAGATTGTGTTCGTCCCGTATGTCGAGCCTGGCCGCTTTGTAGAAGCTCTTGATACAATGGGGGAAGATTGGTCAAATGCTTCTTGTATCTTCGCTCACCAGGAATTCGCTGGCTGTAAAATGGGAGCTATAACATCCATCGAGGGTGATAATTGGGCTCTAACGAACCCTCACGTGGTCTCTGGACATATTCATTCTCGGCAGATCATCCAGGATAACATTTATTACCCAGGATCCGCGATGCAGCATGCCTTTGGAGAAAGTGAAAAAAACATCATAGCTGTGCTCACTATCAAGAACAAGGAGTACGTCCGGGAGGAAGTAGACCTTGGATTGCCAAGAAAGAAGATTGTGTACATGGGTGTGGATGACATCGATAACTACGTCTTACCGGACACAGATGACCAGATCAAGGTAACCCTATGCGGGGAGGCCGAAGACTTCAAAGCTCTGAAAAAGACTGCGAGGTACAAGAAGTTGCTTGAGACCGGAACGAAGGTGGTATTTAAGGTTAGTAAGGCAGATGCCGCTCATCAGGAGCAGGTGCGGTCTGAGCATCTGGATTCGGAGAGTAGGAACTTTGATACTATTCTGAGCGCGTTGGTAACAGAAAAGGCAGACCCGTTTTTGTATCAATCATATCAGCTTGTGGTGAATGGAAAGGATGTGAAGATCGAGGATGTCATGTTCGTGTGATATAATTTGTTCAGTATGATAAATGTCATTATATCAGCGAGGATCTGGACCCGGTGTGACATATCTAGAGGATCTACCCGATCTCGAAGCCGGACAGGGACCTCAACCATATCAGAATGCTACAAGAGATTATAATCGGCATTCAGGGATGCCAGGAGCCGACCATATGGATGCGGACCAGGCCCGTCAAGTGTCAAGACATATCAGAGGCGGACAACAACACTCCTATCCGGAGTCTGGTATGGGGGGAGGTCAAGGAGGACAGTCGTCTCTTCCTGGAGGGGATATGGGGATGGGGATGGGGATGGCGCCAGATATGTCACAGCCACATGTTGATCTAGTCGTACCGATGAATAACTCTCCGTCGTGCTTAGAAATAGCTGACCATATACCTAATTGTCCAATTTGTTCGAAGCTGTATGAGAGTGATAAGACGATTTACTTAATCGCTATCGTTGTACTAGCCATGATTTGCATCATACTGTTGAAAAAGGTGTTGGACGTCTAACTCAAGTATGTGATCAGGTTCATCCATATAGCTCCAGTCCCAGATGTTTGTACTCCTCAAAATATTTCACGTCTATTGTCTTGGTGTAGTTGGTACGTGCCTTACAGAGGGTGGCGTCGATCCATCACCATTCTATGGTTATCCTAGCTGGAACGATCAAGATAACGATTCCATTTTCCAACAGCATCTTAAAGGAGAAGCATGACTGAGAAAATGGAATCAGACGAGAGTAGGACTCCTCCTCCCGTGTCCTCCAACTACGACACCCTTGTTGTATCAGGTGCGTCTGTAAAAGGGATCGTGGCACTGGGAGCTTTACAATATGCTATGGACAAGCACCGCCTACGGGAAGTAACAACATACATTGGGACATCATCTGGGGCTATGATCTGTTATCTGCTAGCGATCGGGTATACACCGGCAGAGATACTTGCGTATATCTGTACAAGACAAATCATGGAACAGATGCAGAACTTCAACATCGTTGGGATGATGCAAGGTCTCGGAGCGACTTCGTTCCATCCTATACAAGAGCAGTTAGAGAAGATGACGATGTCAAAGGTGGCTGATTTCCTAACTCTTGGGGACCTTAAAGAGCGTCTTGGGAAGACATTGATCTGTGTAACCTACAACGTGACGGAAGGAAAAGTTGTGAACCTGGGACCGGACACACATCCCAGAATACCGTGCATTACAGCTCTACGCATGTCGGCAAACTTGCCACTGATCTTTGAGCATTATAAATACAGAAGTTCACTCTATGTCGATGGAGGAATATCAAATAATTTTGCGATTAATGTCGGAGATGAAATTGGTTCTAAGGTTCTCGGGATCTCTGTTGACCCGAGTTCTGAGGCTACCAAGAGTCCAGACCCAGATACAGATATCCTTGAGTACATCTATCGGCTTCTCTTCATCCCGGTGGCGGAAGCGACCAGACATAAGATCGCACAAGCATCAGATAAGTGTAAGATTGTGAGCGTATCTTACGCAAAGACGAGCCTATTTTCTTTCAAGGTGCCATCGCCTCAGAAACTAGCAATGTTTGACATGGGATATAGTCAGATGAAGGAGGCGTTTGAGTCTGATGATTAGCTATATGCAAGTTTGCATATAGCTTAATTATGTGGAGTACGTAAACCGTTCGACGGGGGTTTGGTTAGAGTAGATGGCATATGCGTTTTCTAGGCTAACTTGCGGTTTGTTGAACCGAGCGTTGACCATATTGTGCATATCGACAAAGAAGCGGAATAGCTTTGCACGACCGCTGCAGATGTCGTCAATGTTCCTCTCGTTTTGTGCGATGTATGCTCTCGCATGATCAGAACATGCCTCGCATGGTAGGATATAAGGAAGACCAAGGATCACTCCTTTCATCCGTTGAGCGCAGATAGGGCTTGCTTGGAGAGGATACTTTGATGCTCCATTGTGCAAAGAAAACCAAAAGGCAGGGCCCCACACAGACGGATCAGAAGTGTTGTCATGAGCGACTTTCTCCCAACCGGCCTTCATTGGTGGATTTAGTTGAGGGGGAGGATCGTGGCGTACATATTGTTCGTTGATCATGCTTGACTGAGGAACTGCTCCAACACCTTCATAGAATTTTTGGACAGACATGTATTGACCCCTTTGCGAGTTCATTTACTAGAAGCGAATATATTTTACTCTGTTGAGAACGTAATCTTCTTGTGTGCGAACGCTTCTTTCAGGGTAGCCATGCTCATCGAGACCCCATGATGGTCCATGAACTCTTTTAATTTTGGAAAATCTGGCTGAGCGCAATACGGAACTGTAACACCTGACTTTCCATCGACTGTTAACAGTTCCCTGGATCGAACATGGTTAAGAACAGTGACATCATGTTTGGTGTTATCAGAGATGTTTTCGATACTCTTATACGTTTTGATAAGGGAGAACGCCTGAACTGGGCCAACATGTAGGATATTTGGATTGTAGTCGTTACCACACATGATACAGAAGTCCAAGAACATCTCTGGCGTCATATCTAGAGCTTCTAATACTCGGTCGTAATGGATCCGATCACATTCTCCGGTCCCAATGTCAAGAGCTGGGAGAAAGACTGGAGAGCCATATGCGATAACATCACTGTCTTCTGAGAGGACGCCTCCGACAATACCTCCTTTGCAGAAGTCCGAACACATTGTTTCAGCTTCCATTGGAGCGTCGATCCATGGAACTTTGAGGATGTCGAACAACTCTTTTGTTAGGATGTAGTCAGAGGGTTTAGGAAACATATTTTTCAACCTTGTAAGTTCCTGTTCAAGATCTCGGTAAACATCCTGATCATCCACTCTGGGTAACGGACCAAGAAGACGGGGTGGTCGAGAATGGTTACCTTTGACCTGCTGATGCTTGGCATACAACTCACTGGAGAAGGTCCCTTCCGCCTCGAACGATAGTAGGCCGTTTTCGATCAACTCAGTATCACACTTGGTCTTATTTCTGCTCTTGGCACGCTCGTCCTTGGTTCTCTGTTTCTCCGGAACAGCGCCAGTATCATAGACAAAGACACAATGAATTTGGTTTTTGCGGAGGCACGCAACGAGGTTAATAAATGATCCTAGCCAGGCATCTCCCCTACGAGCTCTGAACTTGTAAAGATAGACCGACACGTCGATTGCGATCTTCTCGTATGCGTATTCAGTGATGTGAATTCTCTCCCATACGTCTGGGTACTTCGTGCGTAGAAATCTTGTTAATCCTTTTATTCCCATTGTTTGAGTGTACCCGTAGACGATCAAAGTTTGATCAAAAACCTTTATTGTTCTAATCATCAGAGGGAGGATCAGACAGCAGTCATATGACTGATTATCACGCTCGATCGAGTTCAAAGAGGATGAATCAAGGTATCATTCCTAGGGGTAATAAGAATAGCTCTAGTTCAGCATTTCGTTCTGGCTTTCGGCCATGATGGTTCCATCCAGTTAAAAAAGCGGATTACCAGTGGCGGGTCTGAAGACGAATAATCCCTCTCAGTTGAGATGGTGATCAGTACGGCAGCGACAAGGAGTGCTGAGACTATGCACGTGTGCTGCTCGCCTAGAGCGTTGATCCTACCTATTGTAGGCTTAATTTTTGGATATGCCAGGAAGACAAAAGCTGATCCAGCTAGACCCCAAAGGACAAAGTGGGCAGCGTCGGTCTGGCCAGCAATATTGCCAAAATTCCCTCGATAGTCCCACTGATCGTGTTTCTTGTTGAATATGAGGCCCACTAGAAGTTCCAGAGCAGCTGCAAAAGAGCCGAACATTAACATACGTGCCCAGAGAGGAACATAAGTAGGTAAATAGTGATTCAAGATGAGCATGCCAATGCTACCTGTTCCATAAATGAGACCGTTAGTAGTCGAACCTGGAATAATGGCGAGAGGATTGATACTGCCAATATAGCGGAAGTAATCGTTCTTTGGTGCTCGTATAGCATCTAGTGTAAATCTCTTTGATTGGCCGTCCTTACTACAGTTGATGGAGTATGCCATTGACTCGTATAGTAGGCCTGCAAACCCCATAATGAAGAACACCTGTATACATGTTCCTAGAGAAGGAATCTCATATGATTCCATTTGTCATAAACAGAGAAAAATGTGGCGCGTTTTGCAGGTTCGAAAAACCTAACTTAAAGGCGGGCTATTTAGTAGCAACAAACCAATATGCCAAAAGCTGCACCCACACGTAAGTCCGCAAAGACAACCGCTTCCAAGGAGGCAAAGCCAAAAGCTAAGCCAAAGGCCGCAAAGAAAGAAGAGCCTATCGAGGAGGTCGAAGTGGTCGCAACACCACAAAAGCGTCAAGCTCCAACGCGTGAATCCGTCGAGCTTGAGTTCGATGCTCTTATCGCAAAGCTTGATGCAAGAATTGAGGAGCAACGAGAGAGTGAAAGCAAAGTTCCTGGAATCAAATGGACTAAGAGCATGCGCAAGGACCTTGTTACTCTGAAGAATCACTCTGGACGAGCCATGAAGCAGAAGAAGCCTTCGAACCGGGCACCGAATGAGAACTCAGGCTTCCTGAAGCCGGTTCAACTTTCTACTGAGTTGACTAAGTTCACTGGTTGGGAGCCTTCTGAGTTGCGCAGCCGGGTTGATGTGACAAAGTTCATTTGTCAGTACATCCGCGAGAACGATCTTCAGGATCCTGTTGATCGACGAAAGATCCGAGCTGATAAGAAGCTTCAGGACTTGCTAGGATATAACCCAAAGAAGACTAGTGAGCCTCTGCGCTACTACAGCCTACAGACATACCTGAAGGAGCGTGGTCACTTCATCAAGCCCGAAGAATAAGGTAACAACAAACTGTTTTGAGACAACTACTAAGTATCAAAACAACTAAGAGGAGCAAGTTTACGATTATAACCCTCCCATTCGGGAGTATGTACCGCGCCGTCCAGATGGAGGATTGCCTGATTTATTCAGTGGGAAGTTCTCGCACGTCTGGTTCTTCTGTGACTTGGGAACAATAATAGCAGAGTACTCTCGGAACGGATCTGGAGCTGGAGGGAATGCGTATCCAGGCTTGAACTCGCCTGGACATTTGCCAGTGGACGAGCACCATTGGTGGATGTTATATTCATCGTGACACTTCTTGAGGTTGGCACAGCACGGGCGGTCACCGATCCTACTTTCCCCGGTAAGGGCGTATGGACCAGCACAGTGATGTGGGTTGAAAGGAGGAACACCACATTGCTGCTCTTGACACCACTGCCTCGAACACATACATGGTTTATCGCCACACTTTGGACATGACATAGTTGCCATTTATCTAGACTCAACATAAAAAGCAATGGCGAGAAACGAAGACATTATCCCCGATCTACTTGAGCGATGGCACGACACGAAAAAGCAGATAGCTGTTCTCGAATCTGAGTGTGAGAAGTATAAGCGCGCATCTGGAAAGATCATGAACCAGCGAGGTGAGGACCATCTACACACTGACTACTACACGGTGAAACGGAGAGATGTGACTAAAGCCTCACTGACAAAAAGCTGTGTGCCAAAGGAGATCTGGGATAAGTATGCTCGCGATTCAAGTTACCAAGCATACTATCTCACCGAAAACAAATGATGCTGTCCTTTACTAAATGAGCGAAGCAAGTGTACAACTTTATAACAAAATTGTCTCTGTTGTTGGTGATGGACAACTCACCCCCGCAAACATCACAGGAATCATTATAGCAATGATGCAGATGGTGGAGGACCCGACATTCGGCCTTTCTGGTATCGAGAAGAAGGATCTCGTTGTCGAGGTTATTAACCGGTATATTGATAGCGAAATTAAGGAAGCCCATGCACAGGCTGTTCTTAAGATTCTCACACAGTCAACCATACCACCATTGATAGATAGTCTGGTAGGATTATCGAGGGGAGACATCGTCATAAAGGGTAAGAAGTGTATTAAAAGACTATTGTGTTGCTAGAGAAAACGGAAAATCAGAAATTGATGAAGTGCTTTTCTAGTTTAAGAAGACGACAACAACCAGAAAAGAAACCACAATGACAACCACAAATAAGAATGAACTTGTAGAGATGGACACAAAGGGATATCAAACCAGTAAGATGACATTTTCAGAACCCAAGAACGTCACGACAAAGTCCGGCTTTTCCTTCCAATCGGTCAAGATCCAGACGATTAAGTCTGATGGTACTGAGGGTGATCTCATCATTAGATCAGTCGCTAACCTCTTCTGTAAGGGTCTAGAGAAGGCAACAGACTTCACTGATGATACAAAGTTCAAATGGCAGATGCCTATCTCGTTTCAGGACCGCAATACAGGCACAGGATTCACAGATCCGACACCTGAACAGGCTGCTTGGATGAAGTGTTGGGACGAGATGATGACGACGGCGATTGATTGGATTATGGCAAACCTTAAGGAACTCGGTCTCGAAGACGATTATCCGAGGCCGCGTCTCCAGAGTTTCACCCCAATGTACTATGCCAAGGAGAAGGATCCTAAGACCGGAAAACCTACAAAGAGGATTGCAGAAGGTGCTGGACCGTGGCTATTCACAAAGGTGCCTTGGAACCCGGCCACTGATGAGTTCAGGACACAGTTCTTTAACAAGGATCATGTCGAACTCCATCCAGACGACGTCAAGGATACGCATTTCAAGTGTCAGGTTGCTCTACATTTCGAATCTCTGACGGTCATGCCTACTGGTATTTATCCACAGGTGAAGCTTTTCGAAGCTGTTCTTGAGGAGATGGGCAGTAGCAGAGTCCGCATTCTAGGATCAGAGGAAGAATGTACAAGACTCACATCAAACCCCAAAGTCAAGGTTTCATCAAACACAACATCTAGCGCTCCTCTGGGTGGAGATGATAGTGATTACGATGACGATGACGATGACGGTAGTGTCGGACAGGGCGCTGGTGATGGTTCCGAACCAGAGCCTGAGCCTGAACCCGAGCCTAAACCCGAGCCGGTCAAAAAGAAGATCGTGAGGAGGGTGAAGAAGATAGCTAAGTAACCTATTATTTAATCATGTAAGCAAATAGCTCACACGATTCGAAAGCGTTGTCGCCGTATGTGACAATGTTAAACCTACCTCCACGTCATCCTGACGTTCGCGATGCCACTTGTGCTTTGTAACGGAGATGGATGAAGCTAGATGCGCCCAATGCAGATTCTGGAGGACAGTAAGCAATTAATGCTAGTAGATGGGCACACCTCTGTAGTACTAGCCAGGGTGGGAAGTGGGAATACCTGATAAGACAACTCGTGGAGGTAGCCTCATTGGAACAATAAGAAAAAGCCCTAACCTAGGTTAGGGCTTTTGAAGTTTATTTTTTGTGAGGATTCCCTGATATTGTCTTCCCTTCTCGATCTACATACCAGACATGACCTTGCGAACACTTCTTGTCACTGTACACACAATGACACGTTTCCACCACCTTCTCTCGGCATACAGGACAAGATTCAGTGCGATCTACGTCCTTTTGAGCGTACTGGCTTACACTGGCGTACTGGTTACCGACATTTGTATTCCCAAACTTCTTAGTACGTTGTCCCTCAGTGAAGGTCTTATAGGTCTTGTGCCCAGTGCTGGCATTGGTGACCCCAGGATCTTCGTATCCTTTGATTATATCGTTACGACTCATATTGGACCCACAGACCTTTGTCTTTAAACTCCTTGTTCGGCTACGCACTTTGTATACCGATCTCCGATCCGAACGAACTCGTCCACCCATGCCCAGATAGTCTTCTTATCTTCGGCATCCAAATCCGGCGATCTCCATATATCCTTGAGATGATTTGCACCAGACTTCATACTCGAAGCAAGGTTAAATGGGTCATTCTCAAGAAAGAACGATTCATTCCTATGTTTTACCATCGTCCTCATCAGTTCATTATCCTTATTAATATTATGGTTGAAGTGATCGATGCAGGCCTTGATCGGACAAGTGTTTATGAGGTACAATCGTATCATCACGAGGATCTGCACTTTTGGAAGGCAATCGATGAGGCAGTCGAAAAACTCGATCATACCATCTTTGAAGTCTTTAAGAACTACTATCTCTGACATTTACCCACTGGGCCGTTCTCTTTAGACTCCTCAACAAGTGTACCAATCGTGCTGAACAATTGTTTACTACACTCGTAGCGAACATGCTCAATCTTAATACGCACCAGTGATCCGACTGTAATTATGTTGCCATCCTTCTCGTAACCATCGGGATGTGTGCCATAGCCAAGCTCATCAAACTCATCTTCAGACACCATGACCTTGAACTTGTCTGCCACCGACACAAATATGCCGTCTTCGCACACCTTCCAGACAATCCCGTCAACTTCACTCCCGGACTTTGGTTTGATTACTCTGGCAAGGAATGATACGGGGAAGACGTTTTCCAACGTCCCTGGTGCAACCTCACCAATACCAACATCCCCAAGACTAAGTATCTCCATGATGTATCCATACTCTGACGAACACTCCCCGTCTGTCGTCCTCTTTATCTCCTCGAGGAGCTTCCTCTCCAGCCCCTTGTGAAGATGGCGTGAACTTATCGGTACGCGTCGATTTATGATCACTTCGTCCATAATGCTAAGAATCCCAGTGATGACACGAGGAAACTTCAATTTCGCCTGGTTGTCGTATACCAGACACTCACAATAACGCATGCTACAACGATGGCTAACCCTGCATATACAAAGGTGTGATTTGCCGACGCTGGGTTGGGAGCTTCTCCTACACTCACGAGGGGAGAAGGTAGTTGGTCACCAGCTGAAACCGATTCCGCAACTGACTCCGCAAATTCGCAAAAGCTAGTACAATCTATATCGCTTGTAGGTGTACACCAGTCCAGACAGCAGTTTCGAAGTTTAACTCTGTTTTTATCAATACACTCTCGCACGCTCATACTTCCACAGTCTATTCCAACTAGGCACTCCGTGTAAGGATTTCCAGATGTCCAAGCAGGATCGACAAGCTCACACGTATCAAGGCATATGTCACGCTGTTCCCCACATGTTGTTACACACTCAACTGACCCAGGACGGTGTTCATTACACCACCCTACACAGAAGCTATGCGGCTTGTCACACTGATCTAGACAACATTTTATCTTCTGGGTGACATCAGCTTGGACATACACCCCATTATTGCGGACAACAGAACAAGCTGATGATATTCCAAGTTCAAGAGGAATGAACTCACTCATTTATCTGACTTGATAAAAAATGGGGATCTTGTATCCGACTGGACGTCTTCCAAAACTGAAATATAGTTAAGCGCTTATTCTATTAGTCTAAGAACGTATACACCTTCCTTAAATGCCTAATGTACTGGAAACCGATGTACAAGAGTGGCTCGCCTTTCTCCTAAGGGGTCGGCGAGAAATGGTTTTACTTGATCTTGGTAGACTAGACATCATAGTTCCTGGAGACGGTGTTGAATACGTGATCGAGGTCAAAAAAGCAGATGCGTTCCTGCATGCTGTTGGACAAGTTATTGGATATACCACGTTCCTCGAGAAAGACCAGAAGAATATCGAGAGAATACGTATCATTGCCCTCTTCAATTGGAGGGGGATGAAACCAAACAGACTGCAAGAGTGCTATGACGTGTGTGAACGGATGGATATACATTGCTGGCTACTCGACGAAAAGTTCCTCGAGTTCATGTACCTCCTAGAGAGAAGTGTTGCTGAGAAAGGCACGGACATACGTCCTAGAGAGTATTTTATGGAACAGTTCATGTCTGAGCGTGTCAAAGAGATCCGTCGTCTTGAGTTCCATAACAGTATGAAGCGCGGAGAGATCGAAGACACATATTTTAGCGAAGAGGAGGAGCTAACCAGGAACAAACTAGGTGATATGGATATATAAAAAGTAGCGCTCATCTACTAAATGCAACGAGACACTAGAAGACGTACACTCCTAGATCCTCCCACCAACGAGGCATACTCGAGGGCGGACCCTATACAACAGGGATCAACACAACCCGAGTTCTGTCTGGTGGTTCCGAAACCTCTCTGTGCCGTATGCACTGGAAACAGCTCGATCAAGCTAACGCTAGAGGGAGACGGTAGCACGGAGAAGGTAGACTTCTGTTCAAGGAGGTGTATTGGTAAGTACTTCTTCAAGTACCAAGTCCCGACGACCTACTAGGTATTAAATTATCTTTGGATGAAGTAAATGAAGGTCATCATCCTGGGAATAGCGTGGATAATTGTGATGGGCTTCGGTGTTTACTGGCTAGCAGGGACTCGTGAGGGAATGAATAACCAACTTGAGAATGAGAACGGGGGATGTGGTATCCAGGCTGCGACCAATTCTGGATGTGATAATCCTCATCTCGACACAAGACCACGCCATCCGGGTGGAGTAGTATTCGCATCGGCCGGAGCGTACCATGGCCATGGAGATGGAGGGCCTATGGCGAGAGAGGCAGATAAGACTGTATACTACATAGGTGCATGTCCGACAAGCACATGTGGTCTTAATACCATGTCTGGGCTCGTTGCATCACCGATGTATTAAGTTTATACCGACCGGTGTAAACTTATTAGTGATATATACGTATCTTGTGGAAATAAACAATATGTATGGCTTGACTATCTATTCTGTTATAGGGGCAATCCTAGCCATGATTTACGAGTATCACCAGTTCCGTCCGTCTCTATCAAGAGCCATCACTAGAGCAATCTTATGGCCACTTGCGATAATTGTCAACCCATAGTTTCAATAGAGGTCCGACATGCCATTGACGCACTGCCGGATAGCCATACCTCCTCCTGATCCAGTTCTTACATCTGTAATGGTATTTGTGGTCGGGCGAGGTTTCACGGGGGCCACAGACGGTGCTAGGGAGTACCCAGCGTCGAAATATGAACCAGACTCAGGTTCAGGTTCAGGCTCTTCTACAACAGGGTTTGGGTCGACGTACGGGTGACTACTTTTGATGCGAAATCCAGACATTTATTCAACTCACTATTATCTTTTAAGTTGGTCTTTCAGATGCCTCCAAGATTCTTGAAATACGGGTTTATCGAATAGTACCTTCCCAACTTTGTGTTTTTGAGCCCACCAAGATTTCCCTTCCTCTTCATGCTGTTATAGATGTTAACAAGAATGTCGAAGGCAATTACTGGTCTGGCTAAGATCTTGTCCATCACAGGATCCTTGTCAATCTCCTTAGCATCAACCCCATACTCGGGAACACACCGACCCGAATAGGAACATCCGTCGTTCCTATAGTACTTCACCATTGGAGAACTGGCTACCGTGGGGTCAAAAGGCTCAAACTTAGCAACGCAGTTGCCCATTTTCACCAAGTACTTCTCCATAGCCGTATTATGGACCAGGTATTCACCACTTGTAAGACCCTTACACGCAGTGTCCGAAGGCTGGTTGCACGGTTGAGCGTTGTTGGGCCAGTACGTGTTCTGGTTATTGGAAGCAATCTCACAGAAGTCGTCCCACCCTTTCGCACAGTACTGTCCCATATACGCCTGACACGATTTTGAGTATGTTCCGAGTGTATCGGACTGTCCCCCGTGCATGAACCTAGAGTCTAGATTATTTGTCATACAGTACGTGATAGGATCATTGACAGCGGACTGAGCGTTAGATCCGAAACTTGAAATGTTTGCATAAGCTGACATTTATCTATGTTTGAGAGAAAATGTTTCACAGACGATACTCGCAACCGGTTTGGCAATTGTGTACCGACGACAGTCCTATAACGTTAAAAACCCCGACCAGTCAAGTGACTGGTCGGGGTTTTTCTTAACAATAATCACGCTTCACGTCCGACTATCTGCCTATACTTCACATCTATCTCCTGAGCAGAACTTACTTCCGGAGGGTTCGCTCAACGCCACTGTCGAGAAGTCCGGATCTTTGTAAGCATTCCGCAACTCCTCGTACCTCTCCTCTGTGATCGGTTCATATGGAGCCTGTGCGTACCCATGACCGCTATGTGGCAGCATCGACACTGACTTGAGAAGTGGAATGTACATGGCCAGCATCTTTTCGACGTCCGGTCCATCTTTATCCTTATCGAAGTAGATTGTACTACTCACACTGTTGTCGACGTAGCACCTCTGTAGCATGGCTACGACGCTAAACTGCTCCCATGGACTCACCTCTTCGCATGGACGGATATCGCCGTGGTCAATGGCGAACTCAAAGCAGAGTGTGTTGTCCGAGTATGTGTCGAGCTCGTGTGGCACTCCTGCTGCCTTGAGAGCCGGGACAACCGGAGAATCAATCCCAACACGGACCCTCCTGATTGCATACCTCGAGACAGGGTAATGTACCCCTGGCGTACATCCAGCCAGTAGTGAAATACTACCAGATGGCTTAACTGTTGTCTTCCGGATGGACTCAGGAACACCCGCCTCCTTAGCTAGCTCCCGGTTGGCATCGACCACTACCTTATACCCATCTCTCAGGTATTCAGTCATGGCGGTGTAATTCATATCTCCCCACATCGGGTGACTGGCCATACTGGCCCACTGTGCAATACCAGAAATGCTAACGCCAATCCTCCTGTTTTTTGCAATGATGCGGTTGGTTTCCACCCTGTGTGTACGATGAAGTGACACTGTTGATGAATAAAAGGTACCATACTGTAAAGCGGTCAAGAACTCCGCCGGACCATCGCACCGAGGAGGAAACACCTCAGACAAATTGCACACTTCTTTAGAACATAGCGGAATTTCCGCACACGGATTTATCAGGGTCGCTTCATCCTTCATCGGCTTCCCCGTACGCCCGAAGTTCTGGATGTTGTGGAGGTTAATCATCCCTGGCTCACCGTTGTCGATAATCCTTTGCGCCAGCTTCGGAATCGCATGGAAGTCTTTGAAATTCTCATTCGCCTTCAGACGTACAGAATTGTTGCTCATCCAAGCGATGTCCCCTCTCTCTGGGTTAGCCTCGTAATTCTTCAGATCCAGGAAAGTCTCATCATCCACGTCACCCAACATGATCTCTGCGCTCCTTCTCACATTGCCTGCTACAACACATGCCCCAATTGCGTTGAAGATGTCAGCGACAAGGCGAGTATGACCATAGGGCTTCGGATTACCATCGACAAAAACCATTCCTTCGACAAAACAATCAAGATAAGTCTCAACCCTGACATGTAGCTTCTTCAAGGGTTCATAACCTGATGCTGTCCCACCGAACCCTTTAATCAGGGACCCGGCATCCCGCAACAAGGAGTAGTCAAACACCGGGTATTTACACGCCTTGTACGTTGAACTTTCCACATATGAACACAGAAGAGCAATCAAACTACCAACCCATCCTTCTCGAGAATCAGCAACCACATAGTTCATCGAGTCTGACTTGTTCGGGATGACTGCGGTGCCTCTCCATGAGGTGTCAAAACCGACACCAACACCATTCATGAGAGAGTCCATTGCCCATTCTGCTGCATGCACGAGGTCATCAGACGTCGTCGTCGCTGCACAGTTGTAAAGTGACATCCCCCCACGCTCGTAGCAGTATTCGGTTCCCATCATCCAAAGGCCACGTCCAGGCGGGAGCCACTCCATCTTGAACATCGAAACAGCCATGTCGTGGGCATACTCCTGCCACTCTTCATCCACCCACCTTAACGAGTTTCTGAGCATGTGATCCTTGCGGATCGACATAACCCCGTTGATAACGCGCCTAACAACGTCTCCCCAATCTTCATTTGTTCCGTCTGGTTTTGGTCTGCTGTACGTGCGTTGAAACACGACCTTTCCCAAACCATTGAATCCAAACTCTGGTTCCATCTGTGACAACTCGTCACAAGTCTCCTGACAGAGCGCAAAGCGTGTTACAACAGGATCGATCGTTCCAGTATTAGTGTACATGGTGGATGCTGTGAGAGGTGTTTCGTTGGATGAGGTCATTTTTGTTTCACTGAGCATTTCATGTCTTTAGAATCAATTCTTGGATTTGAGTAAATGCAAGCAATCGCTATCTTCGTGGTTCTAGCAGTGCTTATAGCAGGTGCACTCTACTTCTGGAACCGGAGATCGCAATCTCCATATACGCCTTCCGAGAAAAAGCTGATACTTACGACAGAGAACCTAGGGTTCGATGGGCTCACAACGTCCATCCCAAAGTTTCCTCCAAACCGTTTTACATCTGTCGTCCTCGTCTGGCTTGACACATCAAAAACCACATCAGACCTGGCAACCTTCATAAAGGCTGGTAAAGCCCTTGTTAGAGAAAATAATCCTGGGTTTGATACCTTCGAATACTGGATACAACTGACCGTGAAACCCGATAAGGACTGGCCAGTTTCTACCACCTGCTGTGGACCGTCCTCATGCACTAGTATCTGTGCCGCTCCCAGACCACAAGCTCCCAGTTTATGTAACGACTCATGTACCTCTGCATACAACGCTGAGGTCATTCAGGCTAATAAGATCCTCAAGAGCCTGGGAGAGACTCAGGTAATATCTGGACTTCATTTTGATAACGAAGGAGTTGGGACTAATTCGGCAGGCGTCTCCAATCTCCCAATGATCGTCACAGCCATGCAAGCAGTCTCTAAGATGTATACACCAAACCTCAGCCTATCTTTTACGAAGGGGATATCAAACTGCACTGGTCGGCCTCGGATCCTTGACGTACCATTTGATTACTGTATGGGACAAACCTATACCGACTGCTCAGCAGATATGTTTACAAGTGTGCCATGTGGAGAAATAGATCTGGACGTGGCTTTCGATGATCACTCGTGGAGTAAGCCTGGCATTGTGACAGGAGGGTACTCGACCCCACTCTTTTGTATCGGAGGCTGTGGAACAACAGACATGTCTCGCGCTGCATGTGCGTCTGGCGGTCCAGTCATTAGCCTGAACGAGACCATCAGTACTGATGGTCTTGCGAAAGTTATGGCGTATATGAGCACAACAGACATGATCAAAAAGTTCCCGAACTTTGGATTGTATAACGGAACCATCCCCCAGCCTAAAGCTCCATGCAGGCCTTAACTGGATCTCGAATTGATCTTACCTAAAGCTAGTGACAGAATAGTTGGATATGCAACGAGCATCGTTTTTCTATGAAAGTGCCATCTTCGGATGTCACCCAACACAAAACAGCGTTAGAGAACTTGAGGATATTGGAGTGCGTCATTTTTATGACCTTACATGCCCCGATGAGTCGAAAATAACACCATACGTCACAAAATACAATTATGTCAACTATCCAGTCATTGACAGGACCGCTCCGACCGACATTCATTCATTCTCGACTTTCATTGTAGCAGCGATGAACACCATACATAAGCTTGGACCAGGTGAGAAGGTTTACATTCACTGTAAGGGTGGACATGGGCGAGCTGGAGTGGTCGTCGCGTGTCTCTTGGCTAGACTAAGGGGTCTATCGGGTTCGCAGGCGCTCAAGGCTACGCTTAAGTACCACAACGACAGACCAGAAATGACATCGAGAATGCGTAAAATGGGATCGCCACAGACTCGATCACAAAAGGATTTTGTCATGGAGTTTCTACAACCTCTCATCTTTGCAGGAACTGATAACTGGCTATCAATGTGTAGCACTCAATATCCTCTTGTCTACAGAAACGATACGTACAGCTGTGGTAAGGATGCTCTTCAAGAGCATCCTGGACAACTGAAAGCAATCCTGCAAAGCCTTCTGGAACAACACAGTGAACTCCAAGACCTCCTGAGGAACACAGGGTTACGACCCCTCGTATACATCTCCCGGACCAACTCACTACTTGGTGACCGAGGAGATGGTTCGGGACATAACGCACTAGGTTTGATTTGGATGCGCCTTAGAGACGGTATCCACCTGTGCTAATAGAAATTAGAATCCTCTACTAATATCAGTAGAGGATTTTCCTTACCATATGGGTCAACTTAAAACTATTCCTTCCTTAACTAAAGATGGATCTTGAGAATGAGATCCTTAGGTTAGCCAGTTGTCCGATATGCTCAAACTTTATCGGACCGGAGATTTTTCAGTGCAGTGCTGGTCATTGCGTGTGTAAAGTATGTATGAAACGTACAGATAGATGTTCGACATGCCGCCTACCCATTGCCAAGACTGGTATCCGGAACAGAATGGCGGAAGATATCCTAAGACTAGTCCCAGACATCCCATGTGCACATGAAGGGTGCAATGTGAAGACGTCATATGATGAGATGGGTAAGCACAATAAAGTTTGTGAGTATCAGTATACCAAATGTCCTCTTTCGTCGTGTGCATGGTCTGGGAAGATCATGGACGTACACTCTCATTTGGAGTCCAACCATGCTGACAGCATCGTCGATGCGCGAGGCTCGCAGATGCGGTTACTCCTTAACAACCCTGAAGGGTTGCGGTCTGACATACACGCTGATATCATTATGAGGACCGTAACCGGAAAGATATTCTTAATCGCCTTCTGGGTGTTAAGAGGTTATGGTACTACTAACAGTATAGTAGGGGCCATCATATATGTTGGTGGAAAACCACCCGATGACCTAAAGACGCGCATGACTCTGACCGCTCCCGACTGTAGCCTCACATGCGAACGTAAACCTTGGTCACTCATCAACGATCTCACATCAGTGGCTACATGTAAACTCAATCTGATCATTGATTGGGAACTGGCCTTACGCGCCGGTAAAGAGCCCCCGCAATATTCCGATAGTGACCATATGGGAAGAACCCCACAACCGGAAAGTATGAATCTTGTTGTAGATGTCGAGATCTGCGATCCAGAGTTAGACGTGGAAGAAACATCAGAGAACCCTTCCGCCTCTGTCGAATTCACTTACATTAACGGTGCCTAGTACTAAAGTGTTATAAACGCCCTTACGTATCCCACAAATGATACTAGGTCATCTGAAGCGCGATAAACAGTACCTGGTCCCAGGCACAACGGTGCGCTGGCGTCTCAGTAGGCACCGTCTGTACCTATCGGCAGAACTTGATCTATCAAAATGCACAAGCCTCACCCTACCTCCCACTGAGATAGGACATTGCCACGAATGGAGATCCGTTCGTATGGGTAACGATAATAGCCTCTTCACGGCCAGTTGGGACTTGAGACGTACGAATTTGGATGCCTTGGATGCCGTGAGCGCAGTCCTTGCGGCTCATGCATGATTATGCAGTCCTTTTCTTCGTGTAACGTTTCAACTCCTTTATGTATTTCTCCCAAGATTCAAACATGAGTTTCTTTGTAGCAGTGGGCTGTTGGGTATAAGTGACGTCGATGCCGTATATATCAACAGTAACTTCTACTCCTCCGTTTTGTACATTAACTCCGTTGATGCTATGTATCATGTTGTCCCTGTAGTCGATATCCTTTGGTGTTATAACTTTGAAGCTTATTGCTAGAGTAATGGCTGAGAGCAGACGTCTAGCCTGCTGCATTGTGAGATTGTTCTTCTCCTTCATGCGAATGACAAACCGCTCGATGAGGGCTTTTTTAACGTTCTTTTTCCGTAACTTTGCCCAGTCTTGACAAGATTCTTGTAACTGATCTTCAAGATCTTGAAACTCAAGCTTACGCTTGACCTTCTCTCTTTGCGAAAGAAGGCCCAACTCTGTCACTAACATGTCATACACTTCGTCATGCATCTGTTTCGGATCGTCTTTCTCGATCTTACATGAAGCCTTCTTTTTCTTTGTACTGCAGCACAAAAACCCCTTACTAATGTAACTACCGTATGGCGTCTTACCATACGCCAGATCTTCAAACGTATTTTCCCAGAAAGCGTCCGTAGCGTATTGACAGCACTTCAGGAAAACAGGATACATTATCTCCTTTCTGCCCCCTACCATTCTCTTACCCTATACCATCACAATGTTTAAGCTTTCATCTATATCAATCGGGTTGAACACCAACTTAAAAAAGGCTCTATATCAGCTTAAATGACGAAGACCACGCACACACTCGGCCCAACACAACAGCTCGTTGACCTCAACGAAGACTTAACCAATTTCGATCTAAAATTCACTGCCACTAGCCCGAATGGTGCCCCCTTTTACGCCGTCGTTGTCGATCAAGCTACGATCAATGTGGGATCACCCTTTGACTATAAACATTGTACAAGTGGATCGATATCAGCAAACATCGTTGCCGACAAAGGCGTATACCAAAACTTCTTCCTCGCCCTCAAGTCCGACAAACCCTGTACATGTGAGGTATCCATAGAGAAACGAGCAATTCCCGCTAGACCACAACCGGCACCTACATCACAGTTATCACAAAGACCCAGACACGCCAAAGAGGGTTCGGTTGATTGGAAGATGATTCTCATCATCATTGCTCTTATCGGTGCCGGAGCTGCCGCATACTACTATGTAAATCAGAAAAAGAATAGCCCAGTCTGTCCCGAGGTCCCAAGTACTCCAATTATCTCATCACCGCCTGCGCAGTTTGCACCAGAAATCTCGGGACTAAGCCTCATAGATCGACTCAATAACTTACCGATCTCATGATCTAAGGACCCATGTTCAGCCACAAAATGGCAGACACAACTTTCCCACAACTCATCATGAACAGCATTGCAGCCTCTGCTCATGCGTCCCATGACAACCAACCTCTTCAGATGGCCGGTGACATGGTATCAAACTACCTCAGATCTACAGGCCTTTCGTCAAACACCATGTGGAAACCTGTGTACTCTCTGAACGACACCGACACCACCCTTGTAATCTACATCGACCTACCGGGTGTACCTGTTGACGGTGTCTCCATGACCTTCAACAACGATATAATCCAGATCAGCGGTGAACGTTTCGCGCCAGATACTCAGATCAACCGTGGAGGCGTCCCCTATGGGAAGTTCCAACAATGTATCAAGATGCCAATCAACGTTACAAACCCAGATAGTGTCCAGACCAAACTGGAACTTGGGGTGTTAAAAATCGTTATAGACAAGTCAGTTGAAGCTCGCGGTGTCTTCTCTGTCACTGTAAAGTGAGATCAACCCTAGCTATATGATTTAGTTTGTAACGATGTCTAAAAAACAATATTGCCATACCTAAATGACCGCCTCCGGACCGTATGTACAGGCCTATGACTTCCAACAGATGTTTGACTTTACCGACCTTCGCGGGTCTCTTCCAAAGCTAGGACAGTGCTCAAACTCCCTCACTGGTATCATCCGAAACAATCCAGACCTGACAAAATTCAGGCACATCCTCGAGCTTTCAGGCCTAGGCGGGACCTATGCCGACATACAGGCAGACTTTACCCTCTTTGTTCCATCAGACGCAGCTCTAGCTAGAATTCCCGATGGCGTGCTGACTAATATGGATATGTCCACGGCTAGGCACATAGTGCAGTCCTCCACTCTCAGAAGAAGGATGTCTGGTGCTGTGCTTGAACAAAGCCCTGCGTCGTACTTTGTAACACAAGATGCTCCGAACCGCCTCTGGATCACGAACATCGGGGGTCATACATATATAAATAACGATGTAAAAGTCATCCATAAGGACATAGCAGCTGGTAACGGCCTCATACACGTGATCGACGCACTGCTCTGGCCAAACATGACTCCTGTTCACCAATAGCTAGTTGGATCATCACGCTAAGTGATGCTTATAATGGACCAAGGCACACTCACTACAAAGATCATTCGCATAGCCGTCCTCGTGCGCATCTGTCAAATGTAGTTTTGTAATCCTCCTCTACAGCAGAGACCTATCGAAGGCTTTGCAGTAAGTCATAGTTTGTTTAACCGACTTGGTTAAACAATTTATAAATCGTTTCTAGGGCGATATTTGACCACCAAGCGTGTATGCAGCCAGGATCGTAAGACCGAACATCACTACTACATATGTCATCTTAGCGACAATGTGCTGGGTAAACGGAAAGCTGTCGAAGATGGATTTGATCATGTCGTTGAAGGCGAGTGCTACAGTCATCGATAGAGCATAGAAGAGGATAGACTTGATATTCCCCACAATGGCTTCTCTCCTCTGTTCCGGTGTCAATGGCGGTGTCACCGGTGTGCTCATTTATCAAAGTCAGATATATATAATCTCTCGACTCACAGTTTTGCAAAGCAGTACCTCGGTCAAGGAGTTCAAAGATCTTACGATCAAACTAAAACATAATTTGATCCGTCTTGCAAGCTCCCGAATGCGAGTCAAAAAGATGTGTGACAACAACCTATCGGAGAACTCTTCGAATCTAGAAGCGATGATACGTAAAAACTTCGTAAAAGCCTTCGAAGACAGAATGGAAGCCGGGTTCAAGGATGGAGACTGGAGCTATTTGATTCTTCTTCTTGATGAGATCCAGCAGCGTATGTGTGGATTGATCCCGAACCGACACGACCTTCATGCTAAGATCAAGGAGGATATTCCGCTCGCCCTGATCAAGCAGATGATTGACAACGAGGCAATCAGAATCGACGACTTGCGTGGATACTTCACGGTTCTGTTAGAGTGGGTAAAAAAGCTGGGAGCTCCAAGCGAAGACTCCATCGCCGATGAAGCGATTGTTCATATTCAACAGGTAACGATCACAAGCTTTGCAACAGTCATCCCACCATTCATCATGAAAATCAATGAACTCCTTGATATTATTGATCAGAGGAAGCGCGAGTTCATCAATGAATTGAAGTCAAAAACAGCTTCATAACTTAGATATCGAACATGACAAGACTAAGTCTCACTACAACCTGCTGGCTTGATCAGCTTTCCGTTCCTGGCGATCTCGCACCGGACTTCGACAGTCTATGGAGTTTACACCCGAAAGAGTTCGCCATTGTTGTGATGATGGGCCGTACAGTCAGAACTCCTAGATGGCAACAGTCTTTCATCCGAGATTATGCGTTCAGCGGTGCCAATCACGATGCAGGTGAGCTCCCAGAAGTGGTAAAGCCACTTCTAGACTGGGCTAACTCGTTAGGGTATGGCGAGTTCAACCAATGCATGATTAATTGGTATGCAAATGGATTACATAACATTGGAGCACACCGAGACAATGAAGGACCCCTTGTACCAGACTCGCCAGTCTTCTCTATCTCACTCGGTCAGACCAGAACCCTTAGAGTGAAATGCTATTCGTCGAAGGTCAAGCTGTTGGATTTAGAAATGGAGGACCAGACGGCCGTTGTGATGGGTGGTAGATTTCAGAAGGAGCTGACTCATGAGGTTCCGAGACACACCGGTAAAAAGGGATCATCTATGGGACCCAGAATAAACATCACATTTAGACAGTTCAAATAATACCTAAGGGCTTATCAACGTGGGACCGTACGTACCATAATTGAACAAATAGTCTTTCTACCTAGCCTTCGACAAAATGGAGCATCAAGACTGGGAAAACTCTGGATGGGCTAAGAAGCCTGTGGTTAGAGTAAAAGCACGCACAAAGAAGAATCCGCTTGACAATGATGATCCACCCCCTCCGGTTGAGATCTCTCTCGGTCTCAGAGTATTGATCCAGCAAGCTAGGATCGCAAAAGGACTTACACAGAAACAGCTTGCCGGACAGTTGAATCTACCAGCTAGTGATATCAATGGATTCGAATCTGGGAAACTTGTTCCAGACAAGCGGACTATTAGACGCCTCTCCCAGGCTCTCGGAACGAAATTCTAACTCACCACTTTCTTGTACCGTTTGGTATAAGCGAGGCAATGACATCAAGCTTATTATTAAGTGTGTCTATCATCTTCTCGATCCGAGACAACCCTTCAAGCTTCCTGTTAATTTCGCGGAGCGTAAGGTTTATCGCATTATCCTTGTTCGCTTGACCTTCCAACATTTATATGCTTAGATTACCGATTTAAACTAACTTTCATGTACAACAAATGAGATCATCTAAGCACCTTACAACCACAAAATCCCAACCCGTCGAGAAGACTCCAAGTAAAACGAAGTCACTAAGCAAAGATAAGCCTCCAACAGTAAAATCCCTGTCAGACAGGAAGCCTGAAGTCAAGAGTACCAACTGTCGAACGTGATAGTTAGCTAGTCCTCTGGCGTGTGATGCTTGTCCAGACACATTGACGACTCTATGCTAAACTAACGCATAAAGTCTGAATGTCTGCCATCTATAGCATCTTACACAAGAACAAATGTCTGAAAGCGCGGACGAGTTTGAATGTTCCGCATGTAACACTGTCTTCCAGGAAGAGGATGATCTGATTCTTCATGAAGAGGTGTGTCCGGAACGGTTAGGCATTACTCTCGAGGAGGTCGCTGATATGCAGTATGCCCGACGGAAACTCATACGTGAGATCGAGTACGAAGAAGAGGACATGGTACACACTATTTCAGAAGAAACCGCTGAGTTGATGCACAAGTCAACGAAGGCTATGCGGGCTATGGAGATCGACCATGAGTCCAGGAAAGCACGAGCGGACGCTAGAGTCTTCCGGATGGAATCTCAGCTTAAGGAGATCCCGCGTTCTTAGAAATGGTTAACACCTCTTCTTCTTCTGAGTCGCACGCTCCCGACGATACTTGTGTCTATGAGACGCAAGGTCGTATTGTAAAGGTGGGTCGATCTCTTGCGATCGACCTTCTGGATGCAGACATACATGGTTGTCAAGTTACAGACCCACATGTAACAATTTTCTTCCGGAAAGGGAAAGACTGGTCTCAACGGGAGTTAGAAATTGTACAGAAGGAGCGTGAAGTATACCTTGCTGAGTCCAAAGATCCATTGACGTTTACTGTGCGAAGCTGGGGACCTAACTCCAAACTGGTAGTAGGCGATGAGTTTCACAGCTATGCCCGCCATCTTATGTCCGTCTTCAAGGAGTGGCAACAGGACCGTCCTCTCCATGTAACTCTTCAGACTCGAAAAAAATAGTCGCTTGCAAAGCCCACATTCATCAATGAATGTGGGCTTCTCAATACAAAAAATGTGTGTGTACATAGACGGAGCTGTCCTCTGTCACCTTACCGGAAACGCACTATCTGTTGTTGCTGACATTAGGGACTATGATATACACCACCCAGACTCACACGACTGCAGTGACCTCATCCCTCTGTTAACATCAAAGCCTGACAAAGCAATGAAGCTACTCGTCGATGTCCTGGACATAAATACCTTCATGATCAGAACAGAACCACAGTTAGCTTTTAGCGTAGGACATAACAACCTACTCGGTATGGCTCTCGTATTACGAAAAAAGCTGACCTAGATTATAAAACTGATCCTGATCCAAGCCTTCTTTGATGCAACAAAACATGAATACACACTTTCAAGCACTCATGGGACATCTAGATGATCTTCAAGATAGCATACCGGAAGGTAAGTATGTCGACTTCTGTAACGCTCTTCGCGACGCCAAACGACACTCTGACCGATCACTCATGTACAAGATCCTTTATGTTGACGTAACAATTCACATGAATACCGCGACCGTTTCTGTCGTAACTCCACGGACTGTAAGTCAAGTGATTGACCCATACGAGTTCTTCGTCAATGTGTCACCGGACTACATACCAGACAAAATAAGTAAACTCCAGGAGACCATCTCGAACCAAGGTTTTGCGAGGACACCCCATGGTGGTGCCATGCCTCATGGGGACTATACTGCGGTCAGCGTCTATTGGGATGACGACGGCGATGTAGATCCTATCCACGTTCGACTGGACCGGAACCGAGACATTATAATTATCTCCTTAGAGCCAGTGGAAGCATGTCGCCCCAGGCCGTCGAAACTAACGATGCACGCAGGACTGCTCAAACGGATATTCGCTCATGTACAAGAAGGACTCTGGCACATGACAACCGGTCCGGATAACGTCCCTTCGTTTGTGGACAACAACGGTAGACCACAGGTCACTCAAAAGGCTGACGGGACTCTGGTCCAGATTATGTATTCTTCGGACACGGAAGTAAATCCTCTCACCCTACAATAAGTTAATTTCTTGATACTAGTAAATGTCAAGAAGATCCAAGTCTAGAGTTAGGCGTCGATCCAAGTCTAGAGTTAAGCGTCGATCCAAGTCTAGACTGAGAGGAGGTCTCACAGCTGTAAAAACGTCACAATACGCGAAAGCGTACCGAAAAGGATTCAACCAGGATCCAAACGCAGATCCACCACAGTTCAAAGCCTTTGTAGCAGCGGGGGAAACAAAGAAAACGAAACAAGCTGCTGCACTCGCCGTAACCAAGCTTCCTCTTGCGGGTGGTCGACGCAAGTCTATGCGTAAGTCAAAGCGGCGCAAGTCTATGCGCAAGTCAAAGCGGCGCAAGTCTATGCGCAAGTCAAAGCGGCGCAAGTCTATGCGCAAGTCAAAGCGGCGCAAGTCTATGCGTAGGTCAAAGCGGCGCAAGTCTATGCGCAGGTCAAAGCGGCGCAAGTCTATGCGCAGGTCAAAGCGGCGCAAGTCTAGAATGCGAGGGGGTGTTAGTACTGATAGACAAATCAGAGACGCGTACGCCGCTCGGACAGGGAAGACCATGACTAACTCTCAACTCACCATGTACAAGGCCAATCGTAAAGCTAAGCTAGTCGCTCAGCAAGACTCCAGTATAGCAAGAGTACATAGTCTGCAAAAGAAGATCCAACGGCAAACTGCCAAGAATGATGCTATGTTCGCACAGAGGCAGAAGGATGGTTCTTTGTCACGTGATCAGATTGATCGCATCAACGCCATTAAGAGAAAGTCCGTAAAGCCGTCTTGTAAGGATGATGGCTCTTGTAGCGCGTGTTCTATCATGTAATTAACTTCGTCTTACCCCTAATAAATGGCAAGACGACGGTCAAGATCACAGCGAATGCGCAGACGTTCCAGTTACAGGTCGCGTAGTAGGCACAGGTCGCGTAGTAGGCGCAGGTCGCGTAGGCGCAGTAGGCGTAGGTCGCGTAGTAGGCGTAGGTCGCGCAGTAGGCGTAGGTCGCGTAGTAGGCGCAGTAGGCGTGGCAAATCGCGCAGTAAGGCGCGAGCTCGGGGAGGAGGTCCATCCTGTAGCAGCTGTAACGGGGGTGATGATATCCTACTCAAGAACCCAACTAGCGCTGAGGCAAGAGCGATGAAGAGAGCAGAAAGGTCGATAAAACAGGCAAACCGTGCCATGGCACGAGTCGACAAACAACAACGCCGGATGGACAAGAGATCATGATTAGCAAATCACACAGATTTTACACGCATCTCTATCCGGTGGTAACACTGAATCATAGAAGACCACCATGTTTTCAAGCTTCTCTGAATATGTCACAACTTCATTAACGTGATCCATCGTCATCTCACCCACAGGAATATTCGTACTAAGTAACTGTCCCAATTTGTCTCTTGTCCTTCGCATCCGCCACAACAATACACTTCGGATGCACTCATCAAACATAGTCATCGTTGTTACACCTAGAGGTTTAACAACTTTTCATTTATCCTATGACAGCCTGCGACAGAGAAGAACCCCGCTAATCTGTCCCCGTGGGTCTGGGGGTTGTGGTGCTGACGTCTCTGGGAGGGTCGTCGCGAAAACCTCTCCGTTGGGTAGAAAGACCTTAATCCCGAGATTGTCATTCGGTTTGAACTTTAGAGTTTGTACCATACCATCACCATCGATCTTGATAAAGGAAGAGATGATAGGATTCGCGATATCGTCTATTGCAGCCCGGAACAGAGCTCTCTTCGAGTTCGGATTGTTTGACCAGATCACGTTCTTTGTACCGGCCCCTGGAGCTGTAACGTTAGTGATCTCTACATAGACGTACGGATAGAAAGCGATGTTCCCTCCATTGTATCCGACATCCAAAGTCCTATTCGGTAGCACAAGGTTCAAAAGTTCCAGCTCGTAGTTCACCATCTCTGAACTCGACACTACGCTTCCTGAATACATGAAGGGATTAAGGTTATCATGGGTAAAGCTCAAAACCTCGACACTCGGTGACACTACTATGGCAGGGACCGCAGTAAATGGAGGTGACACAGTGAGCGTTAGAGTAGCCCCATCATAGTCAACTATCCTTCGGGTTTCCGTCTCGGGAGCCGTTGTAACCCCAGAAGTTCCGTATGTTGCCGCTCGCACCCTTATAAAGTCGTTGTTGTAAAAGTCATCGATAGTAGAAATTGCGGCCGCAGCCGTAAGCGTGATAGTTGACGTAGTGGCTGCAGCCACCACAGAGACTACATTCGGCGGTAGAAGACGGATTGTATAGTTGTCAGTCTCTGTCCAACCAACGAGCGTCCCGCCGGCAGAAGTAGTCAGATCCAGTTCAGCTATGTGACTTGTGGCGCTGTAGTCCTTAATGGGCCTGTACTCATTAGTAGTCTCATTATACATAATGGCCTCAGAGAATGCGTTCTCTGCAGTTGGACCCTGTGGAACGTATATGAGAGGTGCCGACAGCGTGCTGAGGTCGGTAGGGTCGACTATGGTCCAGTCGTCAGTAACCAGGAACGCATCTGGAAGAGCTGACTCGAGTACTAGTCGTGTGCGGCTCGCTCCCATATAGGTAGAGTAGAGGATGCGTCGTCGTACAACCTGCGTGGTGTCCTGGAAAATCGCCCCTGTGTAATAGTTATCTGCCTCCTGCCATAATCCAGCCGCCGGAGCATCGACCATTAAAGTGGTTCCGTTAGTCGCCGATGCAATCAGCCCAGTGCTTATGTTCAACCCACCGATACTCGCTGCTGAAGGGGTGTGTGAAAACGCATTCGATGTCCATGCCAAGAGTGGAACACTCAGACACACTGGATCTACTGCCTGCGCCTTGCCTTTCCTTCCTGTCTGTGAGATAGGCATCTCGAAGTTAGCCGCGCTTGGAAATCGTACCCGGTCTCTATATGAACTGTCAAACTCAATATACCCCGTCATCTTTACCTATACGTCACATAAGTTTAAACCTCATCAAGTTTCTCCATTCCACTCTTTTCCTAACGTCAATAAATGAACACCTCCGACTACGCAAGGCTCGGTGCCAACTGTTGGTCCCACGGGAACACAGTCACATCTAACCAAAAGTACCTACTACCGGACAACCCTGTGTACTTCAGACATTTTACAAAGATGTGGAAGTATCCAGGATCGGAGGCAGTATATTCTCATACCAATCCGGCAGCGAGAAAACCAAACACTGTGATAACCGCTCACACTCAAGGAAGCAGTGGAGGCTGTTCCTCATGTAAGTAATTGATCATTCGGTACTTGTTGGTGCGACCAACAAATGCCATCCCTCATTAAAGCATGCTTTGACAACATTGGACAACAAATAGCCCAGTGTCCTCCATATATCCAGGAGATGATTGTTATGACAACGACAGACAAGCTTACACGCGAAGCTGAAGAAAGAGTACATTCTGTTGTAGAGGATGTCATGCCAGGCATGGTTGCAGACGTCCTAGACGATATAATCAGGTGTAGGTCACGCGTTGGTACACGCCTAGACTTCTATAAAATCAACTCTCATGTTCCAGGAAACCTGGTCAAATGTGCAATCGAGACTGCAGAGCTTATTGCTAGTACGTATGGTGACGACATGGTGCTTCCTAGTTGGAACGATAACGAAACGAACTTGTTCGCAATGGAAGATGATGATTCTGATGATTCTCTGTATAGCTACGATCCTGATGAGTCCGACTGATCAAATAATATCCAGCCTGTGATAAAATGGTTCACAAGCCAAAGGTAGTGCTTCTAGGAGACAGCACAGTTGGTAAAACAAGTTTTGCCTCACGCGCCAAACACGATTCGTTTGTACTTGACGTAAGCGCAACTATCGGTTGCGAGTTCTTTAGTTGTGACCACACAAACGGCACAGATGAATTCCGCTTTCTCATCTGGGACACCGCTGGACAAGAGGTCTTCCGAACATTCACTCCCCAATTCTGCAGAAATACCGCCATTGCTCTCATCTTCTATGATCTCAGTGATCTCTCAACGTGTACGTCCCTCCAAGAATGGATAACCATATCCGACCCTGGATCCGATGTCATCATCGTTCCGACCAAGCTTGATCTCTTTACAGGTGAAGGTATACCGCCTCTCCCAGTCATCGACGGACAAGGTCGTACGGTACACATAGCCAAACCAACCAGCTCAAAAACCAATACTGGAATAGACGATCTCCTTACACAGATGGCTCATGTTGTCCTCCAGCGCGGTAAAAGCAAAACCAGTGCAAACAGCGTTTCAATAACAACCATCAGGAAGCGTCCTGGTAAGTGCTGTTAAATATGTTTACAGTTGTAGGGCCCATTCAGGCCACACAACTTCATTTCTTCATCGACATCACAAACATCACAATTCCAATCAAGAGTGCAACCACTCCCACACCCATGACCCCATACGCCTCGTCCTTAACCTTCGAGCAGGCACCACCCGGCGTTACGGGTGCCTTGGCGGCCTGGTAGAGCCCGAAGCCCAAGAGAGTCACCCAAAGTCCGATAGCAATGTTGTACAAAGCTAGTGTCGTAGGGGGTACAAGTCCTTTCTTTATCAACCCAAGCACTCCAAAGCACCCGACTATCACACCCGTAATGGTGGTCAGCCAACTCATAGCAGTGAAATGGCTAGTTTTACAGCCTTTACCCTTCATCATTGTCGCAATACCAAGCGCGAGAACCGTACAGCCCACAGCGGTCATCACCACCGAATGCGAAATTCCATAGTTCATTTGTTATACACCAGAGAAAGTTTTTAGAAAAACTTAGAAACCGCTGACGCTCCACCTCCCTTCTTCATACCCGCGATGATACCGACTACCCCCACAACTAACAGAAGACCTGCACAGCCCATAAGTCCATAGACTTCATCCATAACTTTGTTGCATGGTGCCGGATCCTTCTTTGCAGACATGTACTGCATGTATGAAAGGAACCCAACCCCCGCTGCAAAGATGAGATTGAGGATACCTCCGATCATTGGGTGCGTGGTCTTCATCACGAACATCCCTAGGGCTGCGAACAAAGCGATCCCCGCTCCACCGCCAATTGTGGCGTAATTCATTTTCTCGAAAGACAGTATATGCTTTGATTTACATCCCTTCCCCATGACCATGATTGCAATTCCGAGACCGAGTACACCCAATCCGGCTAATCCAGACGCTGCTGATAGAATAGAGAACATTTATCAGACATAAGAAAACTTTTCATAAACTCATTAGTCTAAAGTTGTACTGAGATACACAAATGATTCACCTCAAACTCAACAACTTTACACCCTTCGAGACAACTCTCCCATCGTCCGCCCCTGTGAGAATCCTCATGGACGAAATCATGACGTGTATCGGTCTTGATGCGAGGTTCTCGCGGTACTTCCTCTTCACTGGCACAGAAATCACGGACATGGACGTACCCCTGGAAGCAGCCGGCTTCGTTGACGGATCAGAATTCAGCATTGCCATAGCCCCAGCGACGGAAGATGACAATGCCGTCTTTACGGATCTCTGTATCCCACTGTGTGGTGTTGGACGTAAAGTCAATAATCTAACCATCCCCGAGCGTGTCACAGAGCATTCCCACGATCTACACTGGTACCAAACCCTCTTCGCCACTAATGTTCACTGCGATCTATGTCTTAAAACAATCAACCCCTTCAGTATCTATCTCAAATGTGAAACTTGTGAAACTTGCGATACATTTGATGTCTGTATGGACTGTCGAGCAAAGGCTGGGATGACCCCAGACGTCATGGCTGCTATGATGGAAGCCCTGAAACTTGGGACGTGAGGCTGTTTTTAATCTATAGTGTTACCATCGTCGTCACGATCATCCATCTCCATCTCATCCATCTCATCCATCTCATCCATCTCGAGCATGTGCGACAGATCACATTTGGCGCTGCCTATACGGGTAGCTATCGCATTGTAAAATTTTGAAGTACTATCCTTCTTCAACATTATCGCATTCAACCTCCGTAGCATGTCGCCCACCTTGAAGAACTCGTCCTGAGACAACGTCTCACAATCTCGATATGCCTTGTAATACGCTGGATAAAGCTGTCGTACCATCCTCGGAAGCAACTTTCGCAGCCTAGGGTCGGAAACTATGCTGTGATCCACGTCTTTCCACTGAATAGCGATCCTGCTCACGTCCGTGCAAGCAAGCTTGTTATTACCTTCCAAACAGGTGGTTAGTAACAGCTGCGCTATTGCTTCTGCTCCTCCCAGCAGATACAAGGGATCGGGACCGAGAGTAAGCACCTCTCGCAACAGGCCGTCAGTTAATGGTTTGAAGTGCTCCTTCGCGTGCTGGTTGACAACGAACTTGTCAACCTTGATCTTGAAGTTATTCATCACCATTTGATTCACAACAGTAGGATTCGCCTTCAAGACGGAGATCTCCTTGTCCTTCAAAATGATTTGCTGGTTTAGCTCTTGAACCAGCAACTCCAGATCGGAGTTTATCTGAGTGACCTTGTCCAAGCCTATTGTCAACTCTCTTACGTCTTGACGGAGTCTATCTTCAGTTGAAGTGTGTAGAGCCTTTGACCGCTGCTTACACTTCGCTACGTGTCTCTTCATGTTGCTCGACCTCAGGAACTCTTCACCACACCATTCGCAAGGGTAAGTGTTCGCAGCGTGTATACCCCGCTTCGCGAGACATGCGCCGGTCTCCTGGTGTTTTGGCAGATAAGCGACTCCAACACTCTTGTTGCAGTATTCACATACAACTTTTGCCATTTCTACCATGGATGAGGCATGTGTTTAAATTGGTGCTCCCAAAATTGAGCATATGCTCCCAAAATTGAGCACCTTTTATTTGAAATCAGCCAGGATCAGCCTGCAAGGCAATTATGCTCACTTGTGAGCAAAAGTTTGTGTGTTGTGTAATTCTGGAGATCCAAATCCTGATTCAGAAATCTCAGATGGATATGAAACTTTGTTCCGTGATTTCCATAAAGTTTTCAAGAAGTCCAAAGTCCAAAGTTCAAAGTCCAACGTTCAAAGTTCAAAGTCCAACGTTCAAAGTTCAAAGTTCAAAGTTCAAAGTTCAAAGTTCAAAGTCCAAAGTCCAAAGTTCAAAGTTCAAAGTTCAAAGTTCAAAGTTCAAAGTTCAAAGTTCAAAGTTCAAAGTTCAAAGTTCAAAGTTCAAGGTTCAAGGTTCAAGGTTCAAGGTTCAAGGTTCAAGGTTCAAAGTCCAACGTTCAAAGTCCAAAGTTCAAAGTTCAAAGGAGTGGTCACCGCCATTCTGCTCGAACACTTCTCCGTTCTTTCATTAGGAAAGCCCCAGCCATAGCGGCTGGGGCTTTCTCCATTGTTGTTTCTACACGTCATCGTGAGTGTGATATGATGGGACCCATGTTGGACGGCGATAACCTTCTGAGTCAGTCACGCTGCACGATCCTTTACTGCAGAGACTATACCCAAGTTCCTCGAGACACGGCCTGCAGTAAGGTCGGTGTACAGAGACTGTGTTTGTACAGCGGATGGACGGGCACCTTGGGGCAGGGGGATCGGGCGGGGGCCTGTTTCGCTCCCGTTCATCTAAAGATGCTACTAAGCTGGCGTGCACTTGAGTGTGTTCATCACAAAACTGTTCGTCGAGTGGGATGCGCGCGATACATCCGAATTTGGGGCAACGTCTCATTATCATTGTGTTGTACTACCTTTCCCTCATTGGTCCCTAGAAAAATCAATTGTAAAATGCAATTGATTTTTCTAGGGACCGGTGAGGGAAAGAACAAGTCATGGCAGCCGTACTTGTTCGCACCGATAACTTCATCTACACCGCGGAACACCGCCCGATAGCCCAGGAACGAGTTCTGGATCACCTAGAGAGTCTCATCGAAGTTACGAGCGGATGGAGCTGGCCCACATGTCTCTTTAAGACTGGGTTACTGTTCGACGAACCTGACCAACTAGCTAAGAAAGCTCTCAACCTAGGTTGAGAGCTTTCGCAATGTTACGTTGGATCAGTTCACTGACCGAACCGCTTACGGAAGCCTTTCCAAAAGAAGGCGTACCTAAGGACGTCGGGAGGTTGTACTCCTGCTTCTGCGGGGACATCGGCAAAGACCGGACCAGCGATGATTTCCTTAAACTTCCGGACGGTGACATCTCCTTTGTCATATGTGAGATAGCCAAGAACTAAGGCCCACGGATTCTTCGCCCCAAGTTTCAGTCCGTTCTCGTCCCTTTGGAAAGCAGTGGCAAGCGACTCCATCATTGGCCCATAGACCCGGTCCGTTTGCTCAGGGTCGCCAGTGATCCCTGAGACGAACTTGTTTATCTCGCTTGCGACCTTTTGTTCCGGAGTCAGAAAGACTCGTCCACCAATCCCTTCAATCTCTTGGCTGGGCATGAGACTTTGTAGTGCTACCTGATAGCTGCTCTGAGGTCCTCCTTCAGTGTAAGCCGTCACGTATTCGGTCTCTGTAATGTCGTCATCAATGTTAAGTTCGTCATCATCTTCTCCTGAGAAGTCATTCTCTCCTCCGAAGTCATCATCTGAGTAGTCGCTCATCTCTTTATCATAGCTCCTGGATAGATATCCGGAAATTGATCAGTTGTCTAGACGAGAGGACGGAAGAACAAAATGATAGACATTATTGTGGCCTGTGACGAAGATGGTGGGATTGGTCGAGACGGGAAAATTCCATGGGATTGCCCTGAGGATCTTCGTCTTTTTCAGACCAAGACTATGGGATGTAACGTCATCGTGGGTAGGAAGACATGTTCTACTCTTCCCCTTCTTAAGGGACGAAAACTGTACGTTGTGACAGAGCACAACTGTGATGCGTACTCACAGAGGGCAGATGTCGCATGGTGTGGTAATCTATCAGATGCTCTCAAGGCGACAGAGGAGAGTGGCATTATGACTTTCGTGATTGGAGGCGCGGGAATATATGATCAGGTGTTGAACCTATACCCAAGGTTGGTCCACACAGTACATCTCACTCAGATTGCAGGGACTCATTCGTGCGACCGACACTTCCATAGGCTAAAGTTGCGCCACCAGTTCGTCCCAATACATGAGGAAGTCCTGTCCGCTCAGGCAAAAGTTGTGATATACCGTCCAGTAACGTCACAACCGAGGAAGATTGGCGTAGAAACTATGAGCCACAAAACTAACACCCACCCGGAAAAGCAATACTTGGACTTAGTGAAGGAGGTTTTGGCGTCTGGGAACAAGAGAAAGACAAGGAATGCCGAAACAAGGTCATTGTTTTCCCGACATCTCAAGTACGATTTGCGTGATGGGTTCCCGCTGGTCACCTCGAGACGCACCTTCTTCAGAGGGGTTGTTGCGGAGTTGCTCTTTTTTCTGAGTGGAGACACCGACACGAGCAAGCTGGAGAAGCAAGGCGTGAACATTTGGAAGGGTAACACATCCCGAGAATTCCTCGACCAATCAGGCAAACCTGATTATCCTACTAGTATGATGGGACCGATGTATGGATATCAGTGGAGATCGTTCAATGCACAGTACGATGAGAATTCTGGCAGACCTCATACTACGGAGCTTGGCGTTGATCAGCTTGCGAACATCGTGAACTTAATCAAAACGGATCCGATGAGTCGGAGGATCATGATGACGTCGTTCAACCCGTCGCAAGCTGAGGAAGGAGTTCTGTTCCCATGTCACTCGATTGTCACCCAGTTCTACGTTGATGGAGAATTCCTGGATATGTGTGTTTATAATAGGAGCCAAGATTTGGCTCTGGGGGTTCCGTTTAACATCGCATCTTCTGCGCTTCTCCTCCACATCCTGGCGGAGATCACAGGAAAGGTTGCACGAGACATGACCATACAAATGGGTGATGTACACGTGTACGAAAGCCATGTGAATTCGTTGAGAGAACAGTTAACCAGGACCCCGTTTTCGATGCCGGTGGTAAAATTGCCTGTCTTGACACAGCTGGAGGATCTGGCTGGTCTGACAACTAAGGATTTTTCATTGTGCGATTACAAGTATCATCCGCCCATCAAGATGGAGATGGTGGCATGATTTAAGCATGTATGTTCTATTATAGAAAATACAGGCTATGGAAATACCATATTTGCACGTGGATCCAGGCAATGCCGCGGCATGCATAAATATGCGAGAAGCGGGAGATGCAATGACTCATTGGGAGGCACCGAAGGTCTTTTGTGAAACTGGATCAGCTTTACTGCATTATCTCTACACACGTGCTTGCACCGTCAATATGACGGGGCTGTTCAGGTGCGCCCAGTCAGTGACTAGTCAATCTAGGGAGCTACTAATGCCGTTTATGGTGACTAGTACCGGGTTTTTTGTTCATGAGGATGAGGGTAACAATACCGATCGTGATGACAACAGCAATACCAACGATGAGGAAGGTTTTTGATTCACCCATACTAAACCCGGAAGCTTGTCCAGGCTTGGTTAGTTTACCTCCGGCAGCTTTCGGGAAAGAGTACCCAGCAGTAAGAGCACCTGGAAGAAAGGAAACTGCCCCGCCAAAGTTCGGGGGTCCGGGGCTTGACTGACCGGACGCTCCAATATTGATGGGAGCGTCGATTCCAGTGCGGAGCTGTACTGGGGTTGTAGGAGTTGTCATGAGGAAGCGCATGAAACCGGGAGGTCCCCAGCTATTCCTCACTTCCCACCACTGCTGACCGGGGGGTCCTCCCCACCCGGTCAGGACGATAGCGTGACCTCCGACAGAAGGAGCTTGAGGGACGAAAACGTCGGTTTTGCCTGGCACGACTGAGTTGTGCCAGAAGTCCATGAAGTTAGCTGGGACTTGAATGGACGTAGAGATGGGTCCATTCTGGAGAATATCTTGCTTGATTGCGAGGATTGTTCTTGCAACGTCTACAGTTCCGTCAGAGTTAAGGGCCCTAAGTGCTTTGACGGAACCAGGTGCTACGGAGAATCTCGGCTTTGCTTCACTGTTTCCACAGCAACTAGCGCAGCAGTTGTCGGGAACCTTAGAAAGGTCGTCGGGAGCGACATATTCCTGCGTGGGTGGCGCCTTATCTCCAGCCTCTGCAGGACATGTTCGAGTTGTCTCCTGAATGAAAGAGTAGGGCCAACAATCTTCCAACTTGAGATAGTTGTCCTGCAACCATTCTGCTCCTGTTTGTACATCTCCGCCACAACAGCAGATTTGGTTTGGTTTGGCACCCAGCTGTGGCATTCCACCAACGCCAGCGAGTAAGAATGCTACAGAAGGGTATGGCGATTTGATCCCGTTGGCAAGGGCATATCTATCTCCGAGCGTAGAGGCAACAGAAAAGGACCAGCAACTCCCGCAAACAGCCTGGTTCCGATGTCCGTCTTCGATTTGGTCAGGTGCTTTCGTACGCCAGGAGAACTCGTCGGGAGGTGGGGTCGCTAGATCGGCGAGTCCATTGGTGTGCAGATCGTGAAAAGAAGACCTAACAAGAGAGCATTTATTCGGCCATGGACCCCCATGGTGTGGAGTTACTCCGTACTTGATGTCACGGCCAGCTCCACAGGGTGGAGGGCTTGGGAGAGGACGTGAGACGGTTGGTGCTGAACATCCGCTCATTTATCAATGACGGAAATAAAAGAATTGACTTAGTTGAAACGTCTGTTTCAACAAGATAAACATGCCAGTCAATAGGAAAAGACGAAGGAAGCGTAGTAGATACGTCGGTGGTGAGAAACGTGAACTACCTATTGCTGAGGTTGGACAGGATTACGGTCAAGTGCAGGCGATGCTGGGAGATTGTAGGGTCGATCTCGTATTGGCCTCAGGTGGGAAAGCGCTTGGGATCATCCGCGGGAAAGACCGTAAAAGGTGTTGGATCGGGAAGCAGACGGTAGTTTTGGTTTCCGAGCGAGATTTCGAGGTGGGAAAGGTCGACATTATCGATAAGCTTGAGCCTCACGAGGTGACTCGCCTAGTTTGTCTGGGTGAAATCCCACAATCCTTCCAGGTGAGTGGAGATGCGAAGGAGAAAGATGACGAGGACGTTATGTTTGAAGATTGTAGTGATAACGAAGGAGATGTCAACATAGATGATATATAAGAAGTGTACTAGAAAAACCCTTAGTTTAATTACTAAGGGTTTTTGTTATGTTAATGTTTACTCTTCTTCGATCGGAGGAAGCTTACCAGCTCGCCGGGCCCTAGCAACTTCGATATCGATTGAATCCTGGATATTTGTCCCTCCTCCACCTCCTCCACCTCCCATCCGACCTAGCATTCCCATCAGGTCAGGTGCTTGACCGTTTTCTCCTCCCCCCGCTCCCCCACCTATTTGAGACATTAAAGGGCCGAGCATGTTCATGATGTTTGGCGGAGCTCCTCCTCCTGCTCCTTCTCCACTGAACATTTTTGTTAGGTCTCCACCTTCTCCACCTTCTCCTCCCATTAGACTCCCAAGCATAGTTGTCATCGCTGCCATCGGATCTTCTCCTCCTGCTCCTTCTACGTTAGTGGAGATGATCCCCTGTGCAGCCTTCACTAACTTGCTCGGGTCCATCGATCCGTCCTCTGTTCCTTGGGTCATACCGTTGAAGAGATCTGTGAAGACACCTCCCTGCATCATGCTCATAATTGCGGCCATTGGATTATCGTTGTCTTTGTCTACACAAGCCTCTGCTTTGGTCAAGATGTCCTTGAGGAAGTTACCTTCACCTCCTACTAACTTTTCTTTGATGATAGCATCTTTGATCTTACCTTCTGGATCGGTGCGTGCAGAGAGAACATGGAGGTGTCGCCAGATTGCCTTTTTCAAGTCATCGTCAGACTCAGCCAGAATATCCGATACAGGAATGTAACAACTATCACTAAACTTGATTGTCCCATCAGTAAGTTTTCTGACAGTGTTAGACTTGAGCGCTTCCCGGTTACCGACACAAAACTTTCGGAAAGCCTCAATATGTAAATCGATAGCAGCCTTGTGACTGAGAGTCATCCGGGATACGAGATACTTGTACTTACCAAGGCAACGGTACTCCTTCTTTATCTTATCGGCAAAGACATCGGCGAGATCATCAATGAATTCTTCGATTGCTTCCCACACTTGTAGCCTACTTGACATTTTCTTCCGGGATCCTTGCCCTTAGATCAGATTTCCAGGAGAAAATGTCGAATGACCTCTCCTATGGGGCTTCCTTAAGGAACTCACCTACATCATACACAGGGATGTCTGCCTTCTCTGCCTTTGTTATCTTACTACTCCCCTTCTCTAGAGACTTACCTCCCGCGATCAGACCATCGACGCTCTTGGACCAGCTAGTCGTCCAAGTCCCTCCTTCTGAGGTGATTGTGTCAAGAACATCCTTCGCTTCTGGGGAGGACTTTGATGTGAACCCAGTGACCACAAAAGTCTTACCTGCAAACCTGTCCCCAGTCACTACTGGCCCTGTGTCGATCAAAGAAACGTCTCTTGTTGATAGCATCTCCACAGCTGTCGCAAAGACGGACGCCCAGTAGATGTTCTGAGACACGGTCTCTCCCACTACGTCTCCAAAACCAGGAACTGCCATGATTTCAGCCTTGATGTCCTCAAGATTCGTCGTCGCCGCCTTCTTAAAGATATCTGGGATGTTTTCAGCAAGAGTAATCGCTCTCTTCCTCCCAATTTGTTGTCCCAAGACGCCAGAAGCGCCAACAATTTCTGGGATATCAGGGTTGGTGAGAAGCTTTCTAATATTCTTATGTATCTTTGTTCCTATTGCTTTACTCTCGACTGCTTCGATAATCTGTGCGAGACTTGCCCCAAGGATTTTGATCAGGGTGTTCATCCCGTTGTCAGACATCTTCACAACCCTCTTCTCACCGAGCTCGTTCACCTCCATTTTCTTGAAGAATGTGTGTAATCTCTTGATGCAAGCAAGTCTTTCGACCTCTGGCCCCGTTCCCACAATCTTCTTTGGAACACCGTCCTTACCTACGTGGTCATAGTCCCAGGCCCATTCAAAGTTCGTGGGCATCCCTGATGTTTTGCCCTTCTTCTTTGTTTCCCAGATGTACGGAATCACATCTCCGCTCCTGATGATATGAATGATTGCCCCCGGACCAATCCCCTCATCAAAGATCTTCCGGGCGTTATGAGCAGTTGCGTACTCATTTTTGAAGCCTCCAATCATGGTCTCCTTATACCGGATTTTGGGATCTAACGTCCTCCACGTTCCTACGTTCCAGATCACCTCTTTGACTTCGACATCCACTCCCTCCCCATCAATCTTGAAAGCGAAGGCGTATGGAGGGAACTTTTTGTTCGTCCTGTTCACTGGGACGTTTGACTGGATGATGATCCCGTCAATCCTGTATGATGGGTCAGTATTGTAGTCTAGAAGAATCTCCGTCAAGTTCTCCACAGAAGGATCATCAATCAGGGTGTGCTGCACAACTTCGAACCCCGTCTCCTCCAAAGCCTCAAACTGGTCAACTGGGGGTGGAACAACTTCGTCGTCCACCACTTCGTATGTCACAAAACGGAGATCCTTCACACCCTTGTTGTAACTCCCGATAAGCCCCTGGACGATGGACCTTGAATTGTCATATTCCTTCGCATATTTCTCTCGATAAATATCCAGGGGTATCACTAGTTCACCGCGGACAGCCAGGGCTTCATCAAGAGAAGTTGGGATGCTCGCCATCTTCCCTACGAGCCAAGAGATATCACGTCCATGTGTGCCTTTCCTTCCTCTGGTATACACCTTAGGTGGTTCTCCACCTCCGGGATAAACAGCAAGACATGAAATCCCATCCAACTTCGCTGACACCATATACCCATCATCAGTAGTATTCTTTTTCATCCAGTTTGCTAGCTTCTTTGTATCCTTCGGTTTGACTTTCTCCATACTTCCCATGAAGTATGGAAGCTTAAACTTCTCTTCATCGTCGTCCTCTCCTCCTGCTCCAAATTCCTTATCAACGTTGATATTGTCCCGCTTGATCAGGATCTTCTCTATTTCATCGTAGCGGAAGTCCGAGAGACCTGTAGCACCCTTCTCGTAGCGTGAGTCTAACTCCTTCTTCAAGGCACGGAGTTCTGTGATTGGCATATCCTTGGCGCGTTTTTTGACTGTGGCTGCGCTAACTTTCTCTAGATTGTTGATGATGGTGTTCATAGTTGTTTATCTTATGGTGATAGTATAGACTTTTTTTCAATTCATGTCCCGTCGGAGCGGACCGTGTGGTCTCCCCTCAACGCTCCGTATGATCTTCAGAAGTTTTGTACGGCTCAACCCATATTTCTTCATGAAGACGGTGATATGATTGCCCTCCAACTCATCATCGATCTGGGGTAATTCGTGGTATAAACAACGCTCAATCTCGTTTTTGTTAGGATCCTTTGGATCCATCTTTGGTCTATATTCTTACTTCTTAAGATAAATGAAGGACTTGGACTCAGACGTGATGTCTAGAATTATTCTGTTCACGGGTCAAGAGCATTGGCCTATTCTCTCCCTGGTATCACAGTCTTACAATGCTCTTCTCAATGACACTCTTACACCTTTAGTCGATAAATTAATCACCAGGTGTAGCAGGGTACATGGACTAGAGAAGTGTATCCTCACGGAAGGCGTTGCTCGGTTCTACGTCCGTGCGTCATGGCGCTCGCATCGTAGGTACAACAAGTGGATGTGGAATCTCTTGAGATCGAGGCTACCGATTTTGGGGGCGATGTCGCGAGAAGTTCTTAAACCATGAAAATGATTTAGGTTTACACAACAAGATGAAACTAACAAGATGATGAAGCCGTGTGAGTATTGCTGGACGCCCCTACGAGGAGAAAGTCAGCGTACGCGCCATATGTCCGCAGCTTACTGCCATGACTATCGTCGGACCCTCTTCGTCTGCAGAGGATGTAACTTTACAACCCGAGGTATCAGAAACATTGATGAACACAATAAAACGTGTACTGTTCCGGAAGAAGAATGGTCTGGAAACCCCTATAACGACCTTCTCCTCCGTGTGCAACAACTCGAGGGTACGCATGACCCTACCCCGGAAGGATATTTGGGTCTTCTGGAACGAATCCAAAAACTTGAATCACATGCATTCTCCAGTGGACTACCCCCCACGCTTCCAGAAGAATCACCACCGCAAAAACGGAAGACCTACAAATCTGTGAAAGCTGTCGTCGAGCTTGTCCCAGAAGAGCCAGAGGATGAAAAGCAAGACCGTATCGAGAAGGTGAACAAGGAGCGTGCTGCACTTCGTGCTAAGTTCGGAGATGTCAAAGCATGCACGAGAGACTTCGATAGACTCTTTGAAATCATGAAAACTGGTAAGAACTTTTCAAACGGAATGACTGACATAAAGAGACTCCGGTGTAGCCTCATCGGTAGTATGTCGCTAGAGGACTATGAAGTCATACTAAAGTCACACGTGCAGATACTGACCGAGTTTTTCACCGCAAAGGGATGGACATCCCGTAAGATTTCTACAACCGTATCGAGAGGGTTAAGTCCTCTGGAATCTAGGATGCTCCGTTACGGGAACTACTACACGCAGCACCTAGATCTTGATGAGGTAGAAAAGTTCGATGTAGCTCTCAATCTTTCCATATGTTCTCCACAGGAGTATGTTCCGTTCGATGCTGGCGCCTTCTACAAAAATTTCCTTAACTATGGGTCTGTTATTCTTCCCATTATGGACGTTATAGAGAGCCATATTGGGAATGTGTATGGTTTCCACAACATTGTCTATGTAGAGATTCCCAAGTCGAGCAATGATGATCCGTACAGCTTCTATCTCTTGGACAGTGTTACGAGATCGAGGCGGGGATGGGATATGGACTGCCGATTGGAAAGATTGACAGTTGGTCTTGTCTCCAACCTGATGCCATATCTGATATCTATGTTCAGGAAGATGTACTGCGACGTGTTTGGTGACAATGAATACCGGAAAGACTACGCAGAGACAAACCAATTAATGCGATGCGACTGTAGTCAGGTGGTAGCTAATATTCTAGAGTTGAGTATACCCCGGGTTGTCGGATGGAGATTACGGGACATCGTTAAGACAAAATGTACACTTCCAATGACCGACAAGGACAAAACCAACTTGACAGGAGACGATGCACTGCAAAAGAAAAGACTTTCTACTGACAAGGACGATCCTGACTACATTGACACAGTGCGACAACTCTTTGACACTATTTCTTCAGAAGAAGCAGTGGACTTCTATAGAGCTAGATGTCGGTCAGAATAACTCGTGAAAACGAGAGAAGAAGATTCTTCTCTCGTTTCTCTATTATATGATCAGAATGAATATACCCTCCCTCTAGGCACTCGTGAGACGTCTCATATATTCGTCGTATCGCTCTCGTGGATATCGCGGCGGCTTCTAAAGCATTACACGCCTCCCATTTCTTTTCATCATTATCACGGATTTATTTTACTTTCCTGACGATGTTTATTCATGCATGATTGCCGCTCCGCAGTGATTTCTCTGGAGAGTTTAGCCTTAGCATATGAGGCGGTCGAGTGACGCGAAGTGTACGTCAACCCGCTTCAATGTCGTAAGCGTGACTACCCACATCTGCATCGACCTGTTGGCTGTCCATGAGCTGGTCGCGCATACTCCTCGGCCTCCTCGGACTGACTACCACCACTTACTCTGACCATCCTTCTTACCATCCTTATAGGTACACTCCTCCCGTGGTTGACCTGTATCGTACCAGGTCTTGAACACACCATTATGCATATCATCCTTGAAGGTCGACTCGTTCGACAGATGACCGTTCCTGTACCACGCTTTATATGGGCCCTCCAGCTTGCCGTTCTTGTAAGTACACTCGTTCTCTGGTTGACCTGTATGGTACCATGACTTAAACAGACCATTATACACACCATCCTTGAAGGTCGACTCGTTCGACAGATGACCGTTCTTGTACCATGTCTTACTCCGACCATTCAGCTTATCATCCTTGAAGGTATGCTCCTCCCAGAGTTGACCTCCACTGTACCTCCTCTTGGACAACCCATCCCTCTTACCCTCCTTGTAGGTACACTCCCATGGTTGACCTCCATCGGGACATATGTGTACCTTAACCAGGCCATCGAGCTTACCGCTCTTGTAGGTGCGCTCGTACCACAGTTGACCGTTATCGTACCAAGACTTGCATGGACCATCTTTCTTACCGTTCTTGTAGAGATGCTCTTCTTTGAGTTGACCGTCTGGGTGCCAAGACTTGTATGGACCTTCCTTCTCCCCATCTTTGAGGGTATACTTCTCAGTTTCGGTATGGATGTCCTTCCAGTGCTGCGCAAACAATTCCTCGCTGTAGTTTGCATCCTTGACGGTCGCTCTGAAGTCCAGACTCACCTGGTGAAATAGCTCAATCTCCTGTGCTGAAAGGTGTGGGCATACATGCTTAGCGAGGATGTCAACATCAAGGACATTGATTTTCAAAGGTTTCGTTCCCATAGGTTTGTTATCGCTTATGTGAAAACAATAAGAGATATCAATTATTAAAAACCCCAGCTAGGGGTTTAACACCGTCCTTATAGGTGTTTCTTCGCTCACCACTTACACTTTCTATTCTTACACTTTCCATCCTTGTATGTACATTCCTCAGACAGTCGACCGTTATTAGTCCACCACTTGCACAAGCCATCGAGCTTACCGCTCTTGTAGTTGAGCGCTACCCACGGTTGACCGTTATCGTGCCACGCTTTGTCTGGACCCTCCAACTTGCCATCCTTGTGGGTAGATTTTGTAAGCAGTTGACCGTTCTTGTGCCACGCTTTATATGTGCCCTCCAGCTTGCCGTCCTTGTAGGTGCACTCACGCCGCAGTTGACCGTTCTCGTGCCAAGATTTGAATGGACCATCGAGATCGCCGTTCTTGTGGAGTATCTCTACATCAGGTTGACCATTCTCGAACCAAGACTTGTATTGTCCATCGAGCTTACCGTTCTTGTAGGCGCACAGTGTCTTTAGTTGGCCGTTCTCATACCACCACTTGTAGTATCCCTCCTTCTTCCCGTCTTTGAGGGCATACTTCTCCGTTTTGCCATCAGCGTAGATCTCCTTAACATCCTTCCAGTGTTGAGAAAACAATTCCTTGCTGTAGTTGACATCCTTGACGGCCGTTCTGAAGTCCACACTCACCTGATGAACAATTTCGATCTCCTGTGCTGAAAGGTGTGGGTATACATGCTTAGCGAGGATGTCAGTGTTGAGAACATCAGCTTTCATTACCATAGGTCGACTCCCTGTGTGAAGGCAACTAGAAATATCAATTAACAAAGACTGCATAATTGCTCTTAGGGTCTTACCGATAGCATCAGTTTGGCAATACTCTCCAACCGACGGAGAATGTTGTGTATTAGTCATACTCGTCTTAAAACGCTCAGTTGTGTGATAAATGCCCGTACGGAAGAGAAGCGATGGTCCACCATCACCCATCTTTTTAAAGAAGCTAAAGCTAAGGAGGAACAAAGTTGAATCTGACAGCAATGCTGCCACCCGTTCCAGTAGCCAAGCTAAATCTCACAGCATGTCTTCAACCTCTAGTAAAGACGAAGATAGTAGCACGGAGGATGAGTCGGAGGATGAGTCGGAGGATGAGTCAGAGGATGAGTCAGAGTATGAGTCAGAGGATGAGTTAGAGAATGAGAAGAAACTTGAGAAAGCCGATCCTGTAGTTTACGCTTCCCTGATGGCTGTTAAGAATGAGATCGCACGGACAGAACCGAGTATTACAGTGATCCTTAAGACGCCTCTCCGGTTGGAAGATAAAGTTAAACTAGTACAGCTCTATGAGATTTATATGGATGAAGAACCTAATACTGAACTATGGCTCCGTGCTCGAGACACTGTGAACGATACGTTTCAAGAGATGAAGATAGCGTATGCTCAGTATACAAAGTATTCAGAAGCTGAACATTCTGCGATGAAGAAGGAGATTGACAGCTTCTCTAGTTGCAAATCGCGCGCAGAGATGAAATACAAAATTCTCCAGCTTGAGGCTACGAAAAAGACAAAAGAAGCGATTTATCAAAAGTACACGGAGTTTATGAGTCTCTGTCCCAATGATGATGAATACGGTAAACTTCGAAATTGGCTGACTTGGGCAACGGAGATTCCACATGATCACCAGAGGAAAGTTATGTATAGTGACCTAACTAATTTCCTGAGGGGAGTGTCGAAGAAGATGGATAAGGAACTTTATGGTATGGAGAAGGTGAAGGAACAGCTGCTGATCTTCCTGAATGCGAAAATCCTTAATCCTGGGATGAGGAAATGCAATCTTGGTCTTATTGGACCGCCCGGCGTTGGTAAGTGCTTGGCGCTGGACACTCCAATCGTGATGTACGATGGTAGTGTTAAACCAGTACAAGACATAGTCTCTGGGAATGTTCTCATGGGGGACGATTCACTACCAAGGGCGGTTATGAGCACAATTCGAGGAAGGGACGAGATGTTTACGGTGTGTCAGGCGAATGGTGATGACTACACTGTAAACTCAAGCCACATCCTCACACTTCGCTCATCGCATGCGCGACCTCTACTAATCAACGGGCAACGGTGCGTCAGAGGAGATACCATAGATATCCCCATCAAGGACTACATGGCACTATCTTCATCGGTACGGTCAGGCCTGAAGGGGTTCAAGGTAAGTATAGAGTTTCCAGACCGTCCCCTCCCGGCATGTCCTTACATGATGGGGCTCTGGCTCGGTGGTTGGCATTGGCGGGGAGCCGATCACGGGATCCGTGGTCCAGCCTTTTCCGGCCCATTGTTGAAGAATCACCTCCGAATCCCTGAAGAATGCATCGTTAACTCACGGTCGGTCCGACTGAGATTCCTCGCAGGCCTTATCGATGCCGATGGGGACTTCATACCTCGCACCAACGCGTACACAATCACACAAGAGACTAAGCTGGCAGGTGATATAATTAGGATGTCAAGATCCCTTGGATTCTGCGTGACTACAAAAAAGTGTGAAAAGAAAGGTGAGGAGCACATACAGGTGTTTATCACAGGAGTGGGACTTGAGACCATACCGATAATAGGTGACAAGAGACGAGCAAGGACGTACGTGCAAAGCAAGAATGCACTTGATACAAATATCACAGTGAAGCCCGTGGGTATGGGAGATTACTACGGCTTTACCATTGGAGGTAACCACAGGTTTCTCCTTGGTGACTTCACCGTCACTCACAACACTCAGATCGCGCTGTTACTGTCAGAGGTGATGGACTATCCTCTCGAGCAGATAGCGTGTGGAGGTGTGAGCAAGCCAGACTTTTTCCGAGGTCATGACTTCACATACGTAGGGAGTGGACCGGGGGAAATAGTGAAGTGTCTACGGAGAGCAGGGTGTAAGAACATGATAATGTACTTGGATGAGTACGAGAAGGTGGCTAAGGACGATGCAATATCTGCGGCTCTGTTGGGAATCACTGATCCCACACAAAACAGTGCGTTCCGTGATTTGTATTTGTCCGACTTCACCATTGATCTTGGGAACGTGTGGTTCATTAAGAGCATGAATGATCCACCGGAAGATTCAGCATTAAGAGACCGCATCTTTATGATCCAAGTGCCTGGCTACAGTTTCAGTGACAAGATTAAGATTGTTATGGACTACGTTGTACCGAAAGCGTGCATGAATGCTGGGTTGGGTCCGAGTGATATACTGTTTAGTGATGATGTTGCTGGTCACCTAGTCACAAAGGTCAGCTCTCGGGAGGATAAGGGTGTAAGGACAGTAGAGAAAGCGGTAACAGACTTAGTTAACAAGGTAGTCTTCATCAACACGCATCAGAACGAGTTTGGACAATTAGATGGATTCAAGATGTCTTTTGATCCTAAGATGAAGTTAGAATATCCATTACAAATGTCTCAAGGGCTTCTGGATAAACTCATTGAGTCGAAGGACATCGATATGGTGATGGCATCAATGTACTTATAGAAGATGACTTAAGCACTCATATGTGAACTAGAAACATGTCCGTATGCGATTCGCTCGATAGGCCTATGTATAGGAGTTCTAGTCTTATTGTAGCTGCGGGTTGCTATTGCATGCGACCATGCATACACAATGTTGTATATAATGGCGTGCTACGCACGATGTGCGCGAGGGAGATCGTTAAGATAATCCAGGAAGATGAACGAGACATTCCTAAGCATTTTGATTATATTTTACAGATGATTCTTAAGGAAAGGTGGTTGGATCTTGTTGAGTCTGGGACAGCAGATGAGATCGTGTCGAATAAGCTGTATGAGGACAACAAGCAGGAGTTGAAGACTAAGGCTATTCACCTTGGTCGCTTGGACGTTCTCCGTCACATCTTTGACGAAGTGTCCCCAAACCAGAGCGACTTTGTTGTCGCGGTCAAATGTGGCAATATCAACGTCATCAAGGCGATGGTAAGTCAGTTGAAAGGAGACGTATCCGTCATATCGGAGGTCGGATCCCATTACGTTGCGCATGGTGGGACAACTGTACTCTCCGCGGCGGCGTTCTGCCAGGACCTGGCGATGCTGAAGTACCTCGTTGATGATGTGGGCGTTCAGGTAACAGGGCAAGAACTATTTGAAGTCATGACACCATTTTCTGATGCATCCCCTGTTATCGAGTACCTCATTGAGAGGATGATCGAGACAAATGTGGTCGTGAATACGGCGCGTAACAGACGCCGGATCATTAAGGAAGGGCTAGAGGACAGATTTATCAAAAACGGGCTTCTTAAGAAGCCCGTTTGCACCGTGATAAGAGACTATCCCAATATACAGCGTCGATGATCCCGCACGGGTGATTTCGAGGAGTTAGCCCGGACGGAATGGCGGAGGAAACATGGGTAAACATGATCGTTCGCAGTGTTCAAGAGCTGCGCAACAAAGAGTTGTGATAAAAACCCTTACCAACGGCGGTAAGGGTTTTTCGTTGTCTATACTTTCCGATAGTGCTTAGGATAGTAAATGGACCTGATAACGGAGACGAGAATGGCGGATAGAGCAATGGCTACGAGTGCAAAGCTGATCCAGAAAAACCATGGATGTGCTTTCCGATCTTTGTTGTGCTGAGGTACACCGACGGCTGATTGGTTATGCATGTCTTGATATGGTTCTATCGAGAGGTAGTCGGTTCTGCAGTTGTCACAGCATTCGCCGGGGAGGTTATTAGATTGACACTCGAGTATGCACTCGTTAAGAGAACCGGGAGCGTTGCCGGTACGTCTGAACATGTCGGGAAACAAATGAGGAGCCTGATGCCAGATGGGAGGCACCTTCGGGGTAAGGTTACATGTAGATCTTTCAAATCCGAGGACGGTAGGGATTTGGGCGATAACACAGTCAGTACAGTTTTTACTATCTCTGATGCTTATATTGGAGTCTACACCGGCTAGGGCGGCTGTTGTATTCCAGCAGCAGTCACTCACACTATGATAATTCAGATTGTCCTCTCCCGCAAGTTTCTTAAGACAAGCATTACATGGGTTGGCTTTCATGTTTATTCAGTGTGAGAAAAACTTAGAAAAGTTTGTTTTGTATCTATCCACGCTCAACCCAACTGGCCGGACAGTCGGCACACTGTGCAAATACAGTGACACCTTCATCTCCGCTCCTTGTGTTCTCAGAGGTGCTATGAACGTGCCAACTCTTGCATTTCTTACACTGGAGAACGCCCTCTTCAACTGGGACACCGTCGACTACGAAGGTGTCTCTTTCCTCCATTCTCAGCGCGCGATCCTCATTCGAAAAGTGTTTCCAGCACACCTCACCTACCTTGATGGATGCCAGTAAGGCCTTTAGTGGGAGACTTTGGGACTTGATATCACTGATAGTTTGGTACAAGGCTGTACAGTAATCATCCTCGTTTCCTGTGACTTCAAACATTGCTTCTTCAACCGCTTTAATGTTCTTCTGATTCTTTAGCACGGTCGTCAGAGCGTTGATTCCTCTAGTGCGATATTCTGTCATTATCTGACTTCTCTATGATTGAACGCAATCTTTTTCAATTCACCCAATAAATGGCGTTATATGAGGGAAACGCAATAGGTAAGGGAGTTCACATCGCGGTCCAAGTCATGTTTACGGCCGTGTTCCTGACACTGTTCTACTTTTCGTACGTCGTTGGTGTAGAGCAAGAAGAGTTCGTGAATCAGATAGAGTACCTTGTTGATGATATCTCGAAGGAGGCTACTCCTGTCATAGATAGCGAAATTAAGAACACTCCGGGCGGACGGTATGAGATTATCGGTGTCCTAGATGGTGCTATTGATGGGGCAGAACAGTCCGCTGTCGACAGCACCGCTAAATCCAATGCGTGGATTACCAAGAACAACAAGGCCGTCACTAAGACATCGATGAACCTTTTGATAATCACATGTGCCACAGTAGTGCTTGGCGTACTACTGTTTACACTTTTAGGACATGACACACAGATTAGCAGCAGCATCAAGCATGGGTTGCTGGCTGTTTGCTTTGTTGCAGCCACGGAATATGGGTTCCTGACTATTGTTGGGAGTAAGTATACTTCCGCAGATCCGTACGTCGTCAAGAGGGAACTAGGTGCTAAGCTTGTCTCATGGATCGCACAAGCGAGGGCGTCTGGTAAGATACCTGCGTCGGGCTGATCGGGACGATTGCTGTGACACGACTGTCCAGGTTCTTCTTCAGTCTCTCTAGAGCGGTCGTCATCGAGACGCTGGCACTGAGGGGAACGTACTTGGTAGCAACGGTCATCATGAAGTATGCCTCGAACGCTCCGATTAGGGTGAAGACGATAGCGTTCTCCGCGAGGAGCGACCATAGACCGATATCGTACTTCATCCAGTATCGGAAGACGAGCGCTGTTGCTACCCACGCTACGACTAGACCAATTAGGATACCGAGTGCACGGTCGAAGAGGCGATTATTGCTTTCTGTTACAGCAGGGTCGCGACCTTGAGACGTATTTATCAGGTTTTTTGCCCACTGTTCGGTTACATCCCAGTTAATAGATTTGCCAAACTTCTTTGCGACGTGATCGAGCATACCGTCAGCGTTATCATCGATACCGTCTGTGACTTGGGTGTTGATCAAGTCTACTGTTATCTTCGCGAGGAAGACGTAGAAGGCTGCGAAAAGGAAGGTTGCAAGCACAACGACATGGAGCCCAAGGTTGAGAGTCATTTTCGCTTGTTGCTCTGTGACGAACGCCATTTATTACTGACCTGGTAAATTTTCTGGGTCAGTAATAAATGGAAATGGACCGCAAGAGATGGTTTGTAATTACAGGAGTCGTCATTGTAGTCGGTCTTGCTGTATGGCTCGTTGTCCGCCAGGTCCGCGAACACTATGCTCAGAAGGATCCACTTCTGTTAAAGTTGAAAAAGAAGGTTGCTCCACTCTTTCGGAAGGACAAGTACCACACGGGAGTTCTTAGTATGCTAAATGACCGCGACGTAATGAGCGAGGTAACCTTCTACCGAGGGGAGAAGTCATACACCATCAACAAGGAGAAAGTCTATATGTGTTTGAAGAATTCCACGAAAGGTGGGGAATACTACGATGAACAAACACTCGTGTACGTCCTTCTCCACGAGTTGGCCCATGTCCTCTGTCCAAATGTGGGCCATACAAAGGAGTTCCAAGAAATATTTGATGCCTTACTAGATGTGGCCGTGAAAGACGGAATTTATGATCCCAAATCTGTGATACCTCTTGACTATTGTGAGACACCTGATGAAGGTGCCATAGATCTTGATGATGCAACATGATCCAATCCGAAAAAGTCTTATTGTCAAGCTTGACAATAAGACTTTTTATTTAGAACCCATTATTTCAGCGTGGTGGAGGTCGCAATAAGTGTCTGCTAGGTCGTCGTACGCGTCCCTGAGACGTTTTAGTTTCTCTTCTAATGTCGTGATCCGTTCGATAAGGTCACTACCGAGTACAAGCTTCGGAGTATTGTCTACAGGGTCCATAATGTTCACTATGTGTTGGTACGCTCATAGACCAATTTAGAATTGGAGCAGCAATGGTGCATGGTCACTTGGGACTTTGTCACCAACAATTCCTAAATCCTTAAGGACCTTAATATCCCTAACACACAGGTCCATGTGGTTGGACACAATGAAATAGTCGATTCTCCATCCATTACCGGCTTTGCGGTACCCCTTCTTTGTTCGATCCCAAAAGGTGAAACCATATTCTGCTGGATACGCTTCTCTGTATACATCAATGAACCCGTTAGAAAGAATTGATTCAATGCCTGCTCGCTCCTCAAGACGGAATCCTGCTTGATTACCGTTGACTGCCATCACATTGGCATCTTTGATTCTTGCTGTAAGGTCTTTGATCCTACTTTGTGGACTACCGCTGGCAATGGCATCTGCCAACTTCTTCTCGGTCATTACGCCATTGTGGATGTCAATGAGGGATCTTGCGACATTCATATCTCCACACCAGACGACATTAGGATTCTCTTTTCTTAATGTATCCAGGTAGTTAAACATCGCCCTGTCCCATTCCATCCGGCCTCCTAGGTAGTGGGTATATGCCTCTTCTCTATCTTCTCGACTGTGCTTCCCGCCATCCCGTACGGCTCCCCATCCACCAGCAGGTTTCGATCCTGCTCGCAGCGTATTGGGTACATAAGTATTAACGAGGATGTAGCCAGGGAAGTGTAAAGTAAGAATCCGACCTTCTTTTTGAAGTTCATCAGAGATGCCTGGGAGAGTTGTATCGACTCTGAGTGGTTCTTCCTTTGACCAGACAGACACACCAGAGTAGCCTTTACGTCCTGTTGATGAACTCCATGACGTATGGTAACCCTCGGGGGAGAAGCATTCAGCGTGTTCAGGTCCAATTTTAGTCTCTTGGAGGCATATAACGTCTGGGTCGTGTTCGGAGATAAGTTGTCCCATGGGCGACTCTGATAGTATATGCCGATCTTTTTTCTTACATGAGGCGGTCTCAGAGTCGACTATACCTGCTCGGAGTGAATCTACGTTCCATGAAACAATCTGTAGTCCTATCGGGATACCATCACACGTTAGTGCACCTTTGATTTTGTTTGCAAGAGCAGTATTCCCATGACCGGGTTCGACTAGTATTGCGGCGTACAGAAATGCGTTCCTGAGAGGTAGCTGAACGCCACGGAGAAGTTCTTCTAGATTGTCTGTCTTTTGGAGATCATCACATAGTTCGGCGATTGACATACTTGCCTTTCTAGTAGTGGTGACGCGAAATTGTTCAATTCAATCAGAGCGTACCATCAACATGATGGAGAACTTTCCAGCTAAGCAGTTGTAGTAGGGTGTCGGCTAGGTCATCGCGTTTTGCCTTAGACGTAAGCCCTGATAACGTATCATCTTCACCTCGCATCTCTAATATCTCACACGCTTTAGCGACACTCCATTTCTTCCTGGCTGGTTTATCCATGGACTTGTAGGTGGTTACACCTTTCTTCGTTACACCTTTGTGAATCTTCTGAGCGCCTAGTACTTCAGTCTTGTGAAAGGCGGGATACTCGATCATGTACTTCTCTCTGCCGAACTTAAGGGCGAAGTACGAGAGACAGTGTTGTCCGAGTTTGAGAGCTTTTACATTGTAGACACCTCGGAAAGACATTTGCATCTCCACAACGAAGGCTTCACACTTTTCCCAATACTCCAGGTATTCGTCGAGTACATCAGTCATGGTATGAAACAACTCCATATCAAGACTATCTATCTTCCGTCCTTTCGTCAGGTCGACGTTCCGAAACAGAACAACTTTGCCGTTGAGACATGTTGGAACGACGACGTCCTCGAATTTGTCCGTGAGGGTTCCATCAGGGTTGAACCTCTCAGCTTTTGGTATTTTGGGAAGACTGGATACCGCATCCTTATCATATTCTTCCACACAGAAGGCGAAGTTACGATATCCAATATCAAAGCTTGCTGCCCAAGTCATGTTCTCCATTTCTGATTATGACCATTTGCTTAGATCTAAGAACAAACTTGTTAATGGTAAAATGCTTCCTGTATTCATCTCTGTAGACGGAGTAAAGATCAACATAAACATGATTACCCATTACAGAGAATCTAAAGAAACCGGGGTCTGTATCGGACTGACATCCGGCTCTATTATTACGGTTAACCGCACAATGAAGGAGATCGGGGGTTTTATCAATACAGCAATCTCCGCCAACCTATGAATTCCGATTCCGCAAGTCCTCGATAACTCCCGCGGGCGGTACTGTTCTTTCGATTTTCCCCTCAAAACATTCTTCGAATACTTGTTCCTCGGGGAATCGGCTCGATAGTGTAACGAGCCTTGCGTTGATAAACTGTACCAGCGTATCAACATCACACCGGAACTTAACATCAGTCGCGTAGGTGGATGCTAAGTGCCCGAGTCCGATTCTGGCCTGACGCAGGTCACTAACAATGTTCCCACACATTGCTCGGTCTGATTCATTGTCGGACCGCTCGTAGGTGGTGAGAATTTCAAATGATCGGTTGATCGTGTTCTGTACAAAGGTTAGTCCGTTGGAACGATTGTCTTGGCTGAAGAGGGTGCGAGATACGCTGGTGAGCATACCGTCAGGCTGTACAAAAATGCGTTTCGTGTCAATCTTTTCTCCTTTCTGGAGACGTCCGATAAGTTTCAACCTTGAGATGATTTCTTTGTTTGACTCCATTCCGTTTCTATTACTACTGAACAAAGAATCTGCAAGCGTTGAGAGCGTGGCTTTTGCCACCGTGTACATCCTTTTACCATTACCTTTAATTTCTAAGTATTGATAAACGTATGGCACTGGGACGTGATGAACGAACGACCCTCATTGCCCTTACTGTTGGTGCAATCACTATGACCATTCTAACACTGTGCTTAGTAAAGGCGAAGAACAGGAGAGAACTTATTTTAAACAATAGGATACATGTGATCCAGGCGGGTGGTAACTTTGAGCACGGCTTCCTAGAAACATATGAAAAACAAAAGAACTTGTTTGGTAATTTCGACTCTGTTGTCCTTGAACCTCACATTAATTCCGGCGAACTTGAACCCGGTGAGTGGAACGGTCTCGTAGCAGAGATCGACTCCAAGTATCGGAGCTATGATGCCTTTGTCATAGTTGTGGGACGATCAACTTTGGCGTATACGGCATCAGCGTTATCGTTCATGTTGGAGAATCTTGGTAAGCCAGTAATCCTAGTTGATGAAGAGGTTGCCCCAGCTATCAAGGTAGCGTCTTCAACGCGCATTCCCGAGGTTATGGTGTTTTCTGATGGAAACCTAATCAGGGGGTGTAAAGCCGTGCCATGGAGCACCTCAGGTTTCTCGTCGCCAAACTATCCAGCGCTGACGGAGAAAACGTGTTTGCGTCCTCCTAGCGGCGCGTATATCGCAAGAGGAGTTAACCCTAAAAGTAAGGTTATTGTCGTGCGAATGTTTCCAGGCATCGATGCCAAGTATATCAACAACACAATGGCCAAGGAGATGCCGAACGCTATTGTGTTCCAGATGTACGGACTCGGGTATGGTCCAACTAATGATGACTTCCTAGGTGTGATTACAATGCTGGCTAAGAAAGGTGTAGTGATGGTAAGCGTATCACAGGTCGAACAGATGAATCAGCCGTACGAAGCCAACGATAGGTTCATAGCGGCTGGAATACTAGATGGTCGAGATATGACAACGGAGGCTGCGTTTGCCAAAATACACTACCTTCTTGCTAATGTTGAGGATCGGAAGCTCATAGGGTCTTTGATGAGTCAGAACCTACGAGGGGAGATGGTTCTCCCAGAGTAGGAGCGATCAAACCAGGTTTGACTATGCTTTATTTCTAGATCGCCTTTTGTGGTGCAGTCAACAGCGATTCTTATCGAAAGCTTTCTAGTAATCATTGTTCTCTGAGTAGTAGGACAAATGAATTTAATTTACATTCAGGGCGTCCTTAACTGTTAAAACACCGTTCTTGTAGTCACACTCATATGATACTCGACCATCCATACACCAAGACTTGAAAGGACCATCCTGTACACCGTCCTTGTAGGTGCGTTCTGACCACATTTGTCCGTTCACGTACCACTTTCTACATGGACCTTCGATCTTCCCGTTTACACGAAAGTGTGATTCTGACAGTTGGCCGTTTTCATACCAACACCTATATGGACCATCCAACTTGCCGTCCTTATAATTAGCTTCTATCAACGGCTTACCATCGCTAAACCAGCACCTGCATGGACCGTCCAACTCACCGTCCTTGTATGTGCGCTCTTGTTCTAGTTGACCGTTTCCGCCCCATTCCTTGTAGGGACCGTCTCGGCTATCATCATTGTAGACAAATTCTCTCGCCAATTGACCGTTTGGATACCAGGATTTGGAAGGGCCGTCCCGCTTACCATTCTTACAGGTCCACGCCTCGTACATTTGACCGGTGTTGTACCAGTATCTCTGCGGACCCTCTAGCACACCGTCCCGTGAGGTCATCCGCACCCCCAATCTACCGTTCACATGGTAGGATTCATGTATGTCAACATACATCATTGTTTCCATCAACCGAGTCGATGGAAACATATCAATTTATATCTACGGATCCCCTCAAAGACGGGGAGAAGCAGGGACAGTACAAGTCTTGCCATACCAGTGGTTACCAGCTTGTGGATTCTTCCTATAGGGATGGTACTAGTCTTCTACAACGGCGATTTTTCGTCGAAAGCCGTAGTTTGTTAACAGTGCTAGCAGCAACAACGTTGAAAATGGAGTCTAGGCCAAGTTATGGTACCAGCTCCGTTTTTCCAGAAGCATTTCTCCAAGAGTTGGCCACTATCAAGCCAAGTCGTGGAGTAGCCAGTTTTCGTACCGTCCTTGAAGTTGCTTACCTCTTTCGGTAGCCCGTTCGGATGCCAAGAGTGGTATCGGCCGTCCTTCTTACCATCCTTGTGAGAGTACGTCTCATGCAGTTGTCCATCTATATACCAGGATTGGTACAGTCCGTGACGTACGCCATTCTTTAGCTCACCTTCGCTTGCTAGTTGCCCGTTCGGATACCAACGTTTGTGAGGTCCTTGTTGTATACCACCAACAAAATGCTCTTCATCACTAATACTACCGTCGGGATACCAGCGCTTGAGTGGGCCGACTAATAGTCCATCCTTGAAGTCAGCCTCTATAGAGAGTTGCCCGTTACTGTGCCAGTCTCTGCATAGTCCATCCAATTTCCCGTCAACGTAAGAGTGTGCTGCACACGGCTGACCATTATTCCAGTGGGACGTAGCCGAGCCTGTAAGAAGACTTGATAACTCATCACCTATAATTTCTCTGACCACGGTGACGCCCTGACAGACAGTTTTATCATTTCCTGTAAGGTAATCTCCCACTATGGTAACCTCACAGAAGCGAGCGCGTCCTGCTGAATAATAGAAAACACAATTAAGAAGCTGGTCGCAACAGTGAATCCCGTTCTTGCACATCTTTATCTCCCCATCAACAGAAGTGGTCTCTCCGATATTGAACTGTAGTCCTCTACAACAGAGATCTTTGTCAAAAGCTTTGTAGAAAGTCATTTGATTGATAGACTAACGCATTCAAATGAAGTCAATTTAGTTTTTGATAAGCGGTTCTATCCTTAATCCATCTCTATAGAGATCACATCTCCTCTTTGTCCTTGTATGTGCGGTCAACTACGGGTCGACCGTTCTCGTTCCACTCTTTCATACTCTTGATCCTACCGTCCTCGTAGTGAAACTCTTGAAACAGTTGATCACTGTAGGTGTGCCACGCTTTATGTGTACCATCCTTTTTACCATCTTTGTAGGTGCACTCTATCAATAGTTGACCATTTCCGTACCAACACTTGTATAGACCTTCCAACTCACCATCTTTGTAGGTACACTCTCTCCACAGTTGCCCGTCTCCGTACCAGTCCTTGTATAGGCCATCCAGCTTATCATCCTTGCAGGAAAACTCTTTCCACAATTGACCGTTTTCGTGCCAGTCCTTGCATGGACCATCCCGCTTACCGTCCTTGTATGTGCACTCTCTCCCCAATTGGCCGTTTTTGTACCATATCTTGCGTTGACCCTCCAGCTTACCATCCTTGTAGGTACCCACAAGAGACAGTTGACCGTCCCAGAACCGCTCTTCATACAAACCGCTGAGGAGATCGGAGAGGTCTTCTCCTGTGATCTCTTTGATAACAGTGATTCCTTCACAGACAGTCTTGTTACCATCCGTAAGCATCTTACCAACCGGTGTAACTTCACAGAAACGAGAGTTGCGTGGATAGTATTGTCGACATGCTATGGGATGTTTACAACAGTGGATCCCATTCTTGCACATCTCTATATCTCCCTCAACAGATGTAGTCTCTCCGATATTGAACTGTAGTTTTCTGCAACAAAGATTTTCGTCGAAAGCCTTGTAGTAAGTCATTTTGATTGATTAAGTTACCATGCGGATAAAATCAATTATAGGTTTGACCGTCTGGGTGCCAGAACTTAGAAGGACCATCTGTCACATCGTCCTTGTAGATAGATTCCTTACGCAGGTGGCCGTTCCTCCACCACACCTTGTGCGGGCCATTTTTCTTACCTTCCCTGTAACTACAGAGCTCTATGAGTTGCCCGTCGTCAGCGAACCACTTGAACCTCCCATCTTCCTTCCCTTCTTTCCATTCGGTCTCAACTTCAGCACGACCATTCATATACCAGCGGTTGTACGGGCCACACACTTTACCGTTTCTATAACCACATTCCTCATACAATTGCCCATCACTGTGCCAACGCTTTGATAAACCATCCTCCATCCCGTCCTTGAACGGACATGACAAACGCAGTTGACCGTTATCATACCACCTATACTTGATACCAGTGAGAAGAGCGGTTAACTCAGTACCTACGATCTCTCTCACTACTCTGATGCCTCTACAGACTGTTTTTTCTTGTGCTGTAAAGCTTTCCCCATGTACGCTAACTTGACAAAAACGGGAAGACCTTGGGTAATAGGCTAAGCAATCGATGGCGCTCTCACAACAATGGATCCCATTGTAGCACATCTTTATCTCTCCTTGAACAGATGTAATCTCACCAATAGTGTACTGAACACCCCTACATCGGAGATTTTGATCGAAGGCTTTGAAAAGGGGCATGCTTTGTCTGTTCAACATGAATAAACAATGAAATCAATTGTCTCTGTAGGACAATTATTTATCATAGGACGATTTTCGGTCTGAAGTAACTCTGGAGCTCTTCAATGACTTTTCTTTCTTCTTTGAAACGGTTACACAGAGCTTTGATCATGTTCTTCTGGAACCGGTCATACATTGATGGACGGACTTCAACCGGACGACCCCAGTCCATAATCATCGTGGGTAAAACTTCTCTTTCTTCGTTCTCCTTACCGTAAATGATATTGAGCATTTTATCGACTGGTGTGGCAACCTTTTCCGCGTAGTAGAAAAGGTCAAGTTTAATGATACCAGCATGTGCCGCGTAATAGTCTGCACATTCTATCTTCTCATACACCTTATCTGCACCTGGCGGGCCTTCTGTCATGACAAACTCTAGCCGTGACCCTGGGTCAGCCCTTTGTCCACGTCGTTTTAGCTTCTCACCGAGTTGTACAGCCGCAGACATACATTTCATGTAGTAGTCATCTTCATCCACAGCACCTTTTCTCAGCAGCTGCTCTTCTAGCTTCTTAGGATTGAGAGATAGCATCTGGTCCGCTGTGATGTTATAATCGCCCATTTTGCCTTTCCTCAAACCATCATCATCGATGAAAGGTTCGACGGTTCCGTCTCCAGTGCTCTTGATTGACTGTGTGATGATGAAGTCAGTAAGCTTGACTCCTCTCATCATAAGTCGTCTAATCTGTGAGATGACATAGTAGAGAATATCGTTTCTGTCATCTTTATCGAATACCATCTGAATAGTGGATTGGTATATCTCTCTGACGAAGTTACAATTGTCACGCCTGGCAAGGATTACACCCTTCTTTCCAAGCTTTTCCTCGATGTTTCCTTCCCGGTCCGAGATCGAGAATACATACTGCTTTTTCTTCAGGATCAAATACCTCTTGTAGATCATGTATTCAAACTCCAACTCCAGCGGTCTTGGATAGATCTTTGTGACTTCCCTTGCCACATGCTCACCATAGTCCCATGTCTCTTGTGTCGTCTTACAATGCGGAAAATGTACTAGTACGGAATCGGTATCTCCATACACTATCTGACCACCATATTTCTCCTGAACAATTTTGGCAGCGAGTTTGATATTGACTCTACCCATGTAACACGTACACATCGCTGCCGGGATTAGAGGTAGGTATGACCTGCTCCTCACACCGAGTGCTCCGTATACTGAGTTTGAGCACACCTTCAGAGACAGCTGTCGTTGATCGAGTACTTTCCAAAGCGTTTGCTGCTGTGGATCATTACCCATTGTCTTCTTGACTTCCTTCTGCCTTTTCCTCGTTCTGGCTCTGGCATCTAACAAATTCTCAAGGATGGTTGGGAGGATGCCTTTTGGTTCCTTGAGCCATTTGTACTTTCGCCTCTCACACATGTAGTGCTTCTTAATCCTCGACTTCAACTCCTTTCTCTTCTCAGCTTGAGGTTCGAAAGCACGCTCAATCTTCCGTGCTTCAATTGTCATTGCATTATAAGCGCTCTTCTTGGCCATGCTTGCAGCTTTCCTTGCTTCCTTACGCTCTTCCGGGCACATGACAGTCAAATCCTCAAGGAAGTCTGCAACCTTAAGTGAGTCTCGTTCAGCTCTGATTTCTCGCGACTTTACGCGCTCCTTGTCGATGTAGTCGTTTAGCTTTTCGATCTCAATCATGAGGGGATCATGCTCACATTTTTGATGATCCTCCCACTCCATTACATGACACATCTCGTCCGGGATGGAGCCATCGTCATCGATTACCAAGGTCGTATAGCAAATGTTATACGCGATTATCGTCGATGGATACAGAGACTTGAAGTCAAGTGGTACAATGTCGTCGTATACCCCTGGCACTGGATCGAAAACATACGCTCCCGTGTACCGCTCGTTCTCTCCAGGAATGTACCCATCCTTCTCAACGACCGTATTGTCAAACATGCAATGGGCGTAAAGTTGAGCGTATACCCTTACCTGCTGCCCTTCGGTGTAAACTCTAAACATCTGGATATTACAAGTCGTTGCCATTTCAGTGAGACCGACCCAGGTTTCTAGGGTGTCCATTAATCGCAGCACGAGAAGAGAGTCCATCAAGCAATATTTCCCTACGATCCCCATGTGTACCTGAGCACTCTTTCCAAACTTTCCTTCCGAGTTCTTCTTCATCCCCATGTCGTAGCACTTGAAGATAGCTTTGTGGTTGAGAGGATCCTTTGCGTGGTCCTTACCGAAGAAGTGCCTAGCAATGGTATCTAACTTATAGTTATCTAGCTTACCGAAGTCACGCTTCACCAACGGAAGAAGATCGATCGTGATTCGTCCTTCTGTGTCAAGGTACACATACTCCTGATTGGCAAAGGCAGCTGAGGACCAGGATGTCGCGCACTGCTGAGCATGTGCAAACTTGTGGAATCCTTGAACATCAAACTCTGAAAAACAAAAGGTGTGTTGTGCACGTTCAATCATGTATTGGATATCAAAACCCAGAAGATTAAATCCTGCCATAAGGTTTGGGTTCCGTTCATTCACAAGCTTAGTGAAGCCAATGAGGAGCTCTGCTTCCGTTTTGAATGTTTTGATTGTGACATGCCCCCTTGAATTCACAATCTTCTCACTTGGATCGCCAAGGCTAAGTAAGTATGGTTCCCATTTATCAGACGTGTCACCATAGCGACAGAAGACACACGATACTTGAAAGATCTTATCACCGTCTTCCGAGGACTTAGGCATTCTCGCAGGATTCGACGAATTAGCTTCGATATCATACGCCATGATCAGAGGTCTCGCAAGCTTTTCGTAGTTGTACGGCTTTGTGTTAGTCCACTGAACACTGAACTCATGATGGCAGAGCGTAAGTTGATCAGCCTCCTTAATACGCTTGCCAGAGAACTCTATCCACCCAGATGCCGGGAGTTTGCGGCATGCCGTAAACTGGAGGATCGGATCGGCAGTTTTCTCATGCATCTTCAACCTCAAGACGCCGATGCCTCCACCTACCTGTATATTATACCTGACTTTGAATGCGAGGGCTTCAATACCTTTGAGAGTAGAAAATGTACATAGAAGATATGGAAACAGCTTTCTCTTACCGTTGTCATCAATGTGAGCTCCGTAGAGTCTATGCATAAACCTCAGCTTCTTCTCAATGGGTCGATCGAACCCGAGGATGCTGTCTAAACGATCTCCAAGGATCTGAGCGCGAGCTTGATTCCACTTGACTCTTGTCGGAAGTTCCAGGTAAACGTATGGTGTAAATCCTGAGACACGGATACAGACATTCTCGTCGTTTTTATCAAGGCCGTACACGCGAAAGATCGTGGCATCATCAACCGTAGAGTCGATGTGCCACGCATATGTGAACATCTGATACAACTCCATTTTGATTATAGAAAATGGAGTTTGATGGATAATCGATTTAGGTTTCTGTGCTTTGCTAGGCATATCGACTGGACAATTTCTTACAAAAAGTAAATGAAGGTCCTCATATACGGAGGGAAGGGATGGATTGGTACTCAGTTTGCTAGAATGTTTGAAGAGAACAGAGTCCCGTACATTCTCGGACGCGCAAGGCCACAAGATGCATCATGTCTGGAGGTCGAAGTCCATAAAGTCAACCCAACGCATGTTCTATGTACTATTGGGAGGACACACGGTACAGTCGATGATAAGGATTATCCGACTATCGACTATCTTGAACAGCCGGGGAAACTGATAGAGAATCTTTGCGACAATCTACACGCGCCTATCGCCCTTGCAACGCTATGTGAACGTCTGAACATTCATCTTACACGCCTGGGAACGGGATGTATATTTAAGTATGATGCTACCCATCCGGTTGGTAATAGTGAAACCGGGTTTAAGGAGACCGATAAACCGAACTTCAGTGGCAGTCAGTACTCGAGCGTGATGGGTGTAACAGACCAGCTTATGGGAGGTTTTAAGGATGTACTCAATCTTCGCGTCCGGATGCCGGTTGGTGCAGAGGCAAATCCAAGGGACTTCATCACAAAGATCACAGCATATGAAGAGATCTGCAGTGTGCCGAACTCGATTACTGTACTACCTAACATCCTCCCAATTGTCCTTGATATGATGAGGTGCAAGAAGGTTGGCACCTATAACGCGACAAGTCCGGGAGTCATTGCACATGATGAGATACTTGAGATGTACAGAACTTTAGTAGACAAAGACTTCGTATGGAAGAACTTTTCTGCACTAGATCAGGCTAAGATTCTAGCGTCGGAGAGATCAAATAACTGTCTTGACACAACCAAGCTTGAATCAGAGTATCCTCACGTGTTGGGAGTTAGGGAAGCGTTACACCTTTGTCTGACTAATAGATAAGGCTGCTCAGCAGGGCCTTATCATAGCCATAGCATGAGACTACCATCGTTTCGAACCCAAGTGTTCTCAGGAATGTTAAAGGTTGGGAGTCGGAACGTCGTCCCAGTCAAAGAGTGTTTCCGGCCAAGTTCCAAGACAGTTGTTTCCATCGAATCTTTCATCTCGTTGGCTAGCACAGGTAGGAGCGTGGGACTAACCACAAATATTTCACTATTCTGACCGTAGCAGTCTTGTCTCGATTGTAGCACGACCTTTGCATTCAGCGGTATCATCGAGAGCGTATCCGCAAGCTCTGGCACGTAGTACTTGCTTGTTACCTTACAAATAAGTCCGTACTGATTGAGAGTTTGATGATGACGCTCATATAGGTGTCGGAGGCTGTTGCTTTCCCGGACGGATACATCGGCGCTGAGTCCATTGTCCTGAATGAAAGATTCGACAGTTACACGAGGGCTGGAATGACGGAAATTCCCTGATGAGTCGATGACGAATATATCGAGATTTGTGTTCCTTAACCACTGGTCTACGATTTTGTGATAGCGAGGGAGGCGGGATGGCTCTGCATACATTGTCAGGAGAAGACATATATCACGCCGATCATTTGATGTCTGGGGGTGTGTGCGAGTGACTACTGGGATGTTGGTCATAAGAGAGGCCTTATTCGCAGTGGTCTGCCAGATTATGACCCATACAAGAAGCCCAATCAAAAAGGTAACTAGTAGGATGCTACGTGAGTTTTTCAGTTTATCTATAGAAGAATCTTTTAGTACTACCATGGATAGTCATTGTACCTGGTTCTGAATAAAACTTGACTGTTACCATCCCTAATGTCGCATTTCATGCCGTATCTGTCACATGAACTGTCCCGTAGCATGCAGAAGGAACATCCCTCTTTGTAAAGGACACACGTCCAGTCGTCATGATGATGTGTTCCGGGACCCAGCCAAGGCTTCTGACAAGCGGTCTCGGTGTAGTACATAAAGGCGCGTATGTACTCGAAGTAGTTAGACGGCTTCGTGTTGTTCCACATGTAGTCCACCATGTTACCTATAACAGGGTTCCCAGGTGGGGTCGCGATGATGCCATTGTACAACGATACTCTATCAGCTGCCACTACTGTGTACCATGTACGAGGTCTCGCAAAGTCGAAGACTGCTGACAAGGGAAACTGGAAGTCTGTTTTGATGTCGAGATATACACCACCATCGACGTATAGCTTACAAAAACGCCAAAAATCAGCCTTATGTGCTCCTTCTTCGAACCCTCTGAATATCTCTAAGGCTCTACTTCCGAATCGAGTCCTGAGGAACAGCTCACATGCTGCATCATCTGAGTATTCCACTGTTAAGTCCGAGCAATGTTCCGTCACCCGATCGAGAACGTACTTCGGTATCTTCGTCAGGTCGCTGTGTGTCATGTGTACTACATGGGGGATAAATGTTCCCTGGCTCGGAGGGCCATGAGCTCCATACGTGACCGGAGTATGTTTCTCCTGCCTGTTACTTCGACACGCGAACCATATGAGCATCACAACGCTTATAAATGATGCCACGATCAGCATATTCCACTCGATGTGCATTTATTGGTAGACTCTTTATTGTTGTCCGACAGGCAAGTCTTACGTACTTTCGTCATACTAATAATATAAAGGATGTTAAATCGTACGGTATTCTTAGTATGCGTAGGCGTGGTCGTATTGCTAGGAGCAGTTGGTATCATCATAGCATGGAAACCGGAGCCTTATGGTCCTCAATTATCCGCGTATCTCCTGAAAAGTACGTTGCAATCGGTAGTGTCTCAACTACAGGGCACAGATATCAGGTGGGCAGTCTCATTTGGAACCCTCCTCGGGTTAGTCAGAGATGGTGATCCTATTGATGGCGATGATGATATTGATATCGTCGTACCCAGGAGGTACGCGGATCAGGTACGAGCACTCATGACTGATGCTGGGTTTGAAGTGAATCTCGATCGCGCTGACATTACGCAGTTCCGCGATTCGAATGGGGTGTTGATAGACTTCTATTATCTGAATGAGACCTCCAAGTCGTCTAACTATGATTATTGCGTGGTGTGGGAGGATCTACCTCTCAAGCTCGAGCCGATAGCGACTCTCCAGTGGAACGGACTTACCATAAATATCCCGGCGGAGAGCGAGCAGTTTCTTACGGACAACTATGATGACTGGAAGACGCCTACCAAAGACAAGGGGATTGCCGGGAAGGACAACTCTGTCAAAACCCGTGCAACCTGCTAGTGAAAATGAAAATGTCCCGTAACGCATTGAGTAATATAAAGATGAATCAGGGACTCCTTTCTGAACTCCGAGTCTTGGAGAAATACTATAAGCGTACGAAAGACACTTATCGAGAACAGGCATACCAGACAACCATCGCTGTTATTAAAAAGTGGCCCAGCGAGATCAATACAAAAGATCTCACACAGCTAGGAAAACAGAAGGGAATAGGGAAAGCTAGTCTGACCAAGATTAAGCAGTTTATCGATAGTGGAGGTGAGGACGGAGGTGGTACGATCCCAAAGGCTACCGAACTTAAGGCTGAGATGGCGGTGAAGGGTCACAAGAACGCAGAGCTTGATGTAAAGGATCAACTCATGGACGTGTGGGGGATCGGGGCTGCTAAAGCCAATTCGCTGTGGGACAATGGAATCAGGTCCATAGCAGACTTGAAGAAGAATCCCAGTCTTCTCAACCGAAGTCAGAAGATTGGGTTAAAACATTTCGATGACTTAAACAAGCGTATTAGCAGAAAGTACATACGCAATCTGAGTGTTGCCATTCAATACACCCTTGCCGAGGAATACGGCGGTGATAGTTTTGAGTTCATCGTTGCAGGATCCTACCGACGTGGTGAACCAACGTCCGGGGACATGGACTGTGTCCTATTCAGTACGGTATTTACTCCCGAGGATGCAATTAACACTCTCAAGACAGCCGGATTTATCACTGATGTACTCAGCTTCAAGAACACAAAGTTCATGGGTATCGCTCGGTGTCTTGGTAAAGGAGCCCAGTCAATCCGTCTAGATATTGCATTCCCGACGGTCGATGATGAAGGTAGGAACAACTTTGGGGCGATGGCGTTATACTTTACAGGATCCAAGAGTTTGAACACAGAGATGCGCCAGAAAGCGAAAGATGAAGGCATGCTCCTGAATGAATACGGCCTCTGGCGTGGAACTTCAATGAAGCCTGGGAGCAGAGTGGATGTTTACACCGAGGACGAGATTTTCAAAGCACTGGGGTACGCCTATATAAAACCGAGTTTGAGGTGAGGGGCATATAGCCAAATTGTTCTTTGTCCTGATGTACGTAGGACGTATTTTGTAGTGTCAGAACTTTCCACAGATCCCAGATACTCGATATTGTGTGGCATATGTATACTCTATCTATGCCATAACCGTGCTTCTTGATAGAAAACTCGTAAAAGTTCTTTTCGAGTTGAGCGAGCCACTTCTTAGCTCCGCTCTGGGTTACAGCATATGCGTGTGTGCACCGCGTTGGGTGTGTAGTGCTCCATACACCATTAGAGACTCTTTGGAACCTGAAAGTTAAGACGCACCATAGCATCGTCCACGGGTCTATTCCGAAATGTGCCAACTCAGCAGTCCCAGGCATATCATCCAAGTATTTAAGAATTCGGTTTTCACGAAACGTGATGTCGTCTTCGAACACTAGCGTCCATCCACGGGGCTCAGACTCACCAAGTACACCCATGTGTGAGAGTTTGATACCAACCTCCTTAGCGGGAATCATGACGTCCGGATACTTAAGGGCGGCTTCGTCTCCATCGATGGCAGCGAATCTTTCGCACGGTATACTTAGCCTCTTCATCAAACTGTTTATGTGATGCTCGCGTTCTGGACATATGTCAAGGTTGATAAAGTAAGAATTCGATACGAGATGGGACCATTCACCGGGCAGCGATAGCATATCATCCGGTCTCGTCAGTCTCCAGAAGTAGAAACCCAGTGCTCCAACATAGGCGGCGATAAGACCAGACACACAAAGCATAATGACCATTTTACCATTAACCTTTCTCCCTCTAGACTAAATGCTTAAGGTTGCTCTATTCCTGACAGTCAACGCTGTGCTAGTAGTCTCATTCGGACTTGCGTACTATATTGCTGCCAGAACTTATGGTGACCAGGCGGAGAAAAAGAGGTCCATATCCGACCATCTCTGGTTCTCGTTATTAACACAAACTTCAGTAGGATATGGATATGATCCGGATATGACCGGAATCATCAAGATCATCAATAGTGTACAGTTGATAACCATATTCTTTACTGCTGCGTTCGCAATGATGTAAGTCCTCGAAATGATTAGACTGGTCGTCGCGCTTTAGAATGATAAACCAATCATTCTAAAGACATACCCTTCGATGAGACAAATGAAACGGACATTCGAATCAGTAGCCGGGTGTACACGCTCTAAGAAACCCCGTCTTGTCCCACCGCTGGTATCATCACGTCTCGTGACGCGACCGTGGGTGGCTGCGACACACCTATACAACTGGTTCGGTCGCGATCCAATCGTCGACTATTTTGAGTCCCAGAACAGGCGTGGGACACGTAATAACCCCGCATACACACAGTCAAGTGGGTTTGTCCAGTTCATAATGAAAAAGGGAGTCGAGTTCGAAACAAAGCTCGTAAAGTATATCAACGATAATAAGATAGAGGTTGTAACCGCCTCGGACACGTTTACTGATGCTGGTTGTGCGAGGACAATTGAGCTCATGAAAGAAGGGGTACCGCTTATTCATTCAGCACCCGTCAAGCACTCCGATAACACTGGGGGGATAATCGACTTGTTAGTAAGGAGTGACTATATTGAGAACCTGGTTGATGAATGTCCAATAGGGGATGACCAAAAACAAATTCCAGCTCCTTTACTTGCGAGGCCCTACCATTACCTTGTAGTTGATGTTAAGTTCACGACGCTACCTCTGCGAGCTGATGGGAGGCTACTCCTTAATTCGGGTCACTTCCCAGCCTACAAATCTCAGTGTTGGATCTACACAAAGGCTATTGGAGAGATTCAGGGTTACACGCCGAAGTTGGCTTTTGTCATGGGGAGACGATGGAAGTACACGTCCAGAGACATCCCACATCACAACTTTACATGTCTGAGTAAGCTTGGAGTCATTGACTATGGTGGTGTCGATAAGGAATACATTTCTCGGACTCGAGATGCTGTTAAGTGGGTACGAGACCTTAAAAAGCATGGGCACACCTGGTCCGTTGATCCACCTTCACGTCCCGAATTGTTTCCAAACATGTGTGTTGATGCAGGCAAATGGAATGACGAGAAAGAGAGACTTGCAGTGAAGAACAAGGAGATTACGAGTGTCTGGTACTGTGGCGTGAAGCATCGGGAGAATGCGGTAAGTCAAGACATCACATCCTGGATGCACAAAGAGTGTACTGCTAACTCCTTGGGGATTAGAGGGCTCCGGGCTCCGGTTATTGACGCGATCCTTGATATTAACCGTCATAGCGAGGATAAGATTCGACCCGCTATAATCAAGTGTAATATGTTTGACTGGAAGACGCCGGGCAACGATGTGTACGTCGACTTCGAGACATTACCAGATATTTGCTCCGACTTTTCTGACCTACCAAATCAAAAGACAACCAGTATGATCTTCATGATCGGAGTCGGGCGAGTTGACGATGGTGTGTGGTCGTACAAACGCTTCCTAGCGCAACGTCCTGACAAAGAAGAGGAATTCCGCATCATGGATGAGTTTATCACTCATCTTACCGGATTGCATCATCCCAGAGTCTTTTATTGGCACGCTGAGGACAGGTTCTGGAAGACTTCTGAGGATAGACAGTTCAATGCTGCACACAATGAGATGAACATTGAGCGGAAGGACAGGATCTCCGATGGCTGGCAAGTAAAGGAGTGGTGTGACTTGAGCAAACTATTCCGAAAAGAACCTATCGTCATGAAAGGGTTGTTCAAGTTCGGACTTAAGGAAGTGGCAGCAGCGATGCGGAGACATGGGATGATTGATACAGTCATCGAAAGCGACTGTAGCTCTGGTATGACTGCGTGTGTCCGAGCCTGGGAATGTTACGCTACGAGCACGAACCCTTCGGAGAACGCTGTCATGAATGATATCGGTCGCTATAATGAGTTTGATACAAAAGTCCTGATGGATATCAGGACTTACTTGCAACGTAACCACTGCTAATAACAGAGTTATTGCCAACCTCGCGTCCAGACTGACACAAAGATGGGATCAGATTCAAGTCCATCTTCCCAGTTCATTCCAGGTCCATATTCATCCGTTTTCTTATAGCTATCTATCATGGTGAAACCGTTACTGTCCATTAAGGCTAAGAATCCCCGGTGAGACTCTTCCGTCGGAAAGTCATGCTCCAGAATGATTTTGGTAATCCCAACCAGGAGATTAGGATTGTCGACTATCATCGGAACTAGGCATCCTTCACAGTCCGCAACAAGAACGTTGAAGGGTAGGTTGTACTGCGCCTTGAGATCCTCCACGGTCTGTGTTTCTATAGCCTTCCATCCATCCGTAACCCCTTGAGCGGGCACGGGCCTTGATACCCAGCCTTTAATCATGAGTGGAACTTGCGATACTGCCTTCCCGCATATTTGAAATCCGGCATTGTTATGGTCTCTATTAGCCTCTAGGTGCTGGGTACCCCCAGGCTCTACAACAACATGATAGTCTTTACGATTCAGCTTGTTGTTTACGACTAGAGAAGTCGTACCAACGTTCCCTCCAAGCTCCAGAACACAATCATCCCCGTTAATGTGCTTGTGAGCCATCAGTTGTTCTGGGTATTCTTTCATTAGATCACCATGTAACATCGTTAGCCCGTGATGCATCTCGTGACGATTATGGATTCTACTCGTTACCAGATAGATGACAACTATGAGTATCATAGTGCCAACCAAGACAGTAGCAATCGTTGAGGTCTTTACCATTTATATGTTATGGCCATATAAATTCCACCTTAGACTTGAAGTTTTTTGTGTCTCTCATGTGTTGTCTCTGTGGCAAAGCAGTTCAACCCATCGCGTGGATAATACATTGTTACTACTTTCATAGCCTTCTTCCATGGGAGAAAATCTATAGAAAACATGGGACAACCCATATAGGACATCCTTCGTACCTTGGAGATATACCAATCTGGTGTATCCCCTCTTTTACACTTGATATTGAAGTGTGTCTTCACAAACTTACTCATATCATCATCCCATTCCTTCTTACCTTCCTTAGTCCAACACTCCGTGAAAGATATCACGTAGAGTCCTTCTATCGTAGCCACGCTGTGAAACACGGTTCCATGTTCATAGGCGGCAGCCACGAAACCAAGATAATCCTGGCATGATGGCCAGCCGTATTTAACATCGTGTCGCTTATATGCTTCACTTGGATGGGAATGGAAGTTGTACGTTCCAGGAGCCACATCTACACTCTCGTTCTCCCCGGAGAACATTGAGTTTGTGTCGAGCGAGAGGACATGAACAAGGTTTTTATCAATACTTGACACAAATAACCTTCCAGCAATCTCTTTCTGTGAGACGCTACCGTCTGAGTTGACCGACGATCCCATTCTTGACAATTTCCTTAGGTAAGCGACCGCGTCTGAACTAAATCGCACTCTAACGGAGCAACACTCGTCCTTGTTAGAAAGTTGGTCAAGAGTGTATCTGACAGCCTCAGTAGATGGCGTGAGTGATATAGGCTGATTCACACGAGACATACAGACACCGTTTGGATTATAGGGGATGCCAAGCGGGGTCGAGGCCGTTATGTACGGGTCTGAGAATCCGGCCTTACTATACCGCGTTAGGGTAGAAACAAGGTCTGGAGCCTTCGTATCAGCCCCAATTGTAAGGATTGTCCCAGTGGGGAATGCTGCTGATATGGCGCCTTCTACTATCTGTTCTAACACATTTCCATGAAGACCGGTTATATCGCACACACCTCGATCGGTGTCACAGATAAGGTATGCGAACCCCTTAATACTGTCGACAAAATCATGTTTACCCAACTGTGCAACCCTAGCGGGCCCTAGCGGCGTCAATGAAAGAGCAGCTATAGTTGAATTTGGGACTACAAGGACGAGACCCAGTACGTTCTCAGTCTCAGGGACCGGGCTTATTTTCCTTTCGAGGTACGGAAGGCTATTCGGTGCAATGACGTTCGCATAGTCGATAAGTAAGGCTGCCATTTATCATGACAAAGAATGTAATACAGTCAACTGTATTACATTGGCAATTAGCTCGTCAAGAGCGGGGCGACGTAATTAGGATCTTCGCGATCGCGGGAGAATTTCCAGAACTCTTTGCATCCAAGCTTGAAATTACTGGGAACTGGATTCGCCTTATAGTAGAAGACGTTATCATGCCAATCAGTCGACTGACTCTGGTTGTTAATGTAGAGGGCCGTGTAATCCCCCGTAATTTGGTCCATAATATCACAGAAGAGTGAGAAGTCTGGGATTACACCGGCATAGTTCTCCCACAGAGCCTTCCTATTTCTAGGATTCATCTCTTTCAAGATAAACACGCCATCGACATTTGTTCGAATTACAGGACGAATGTCCAAAGAGTACTGTAGGCTCAGGAGATACAACATCTTAAAATGCCTACCCCTTTTGAATAGAGCTCGCTGAAGGTTAGTGTTAAAGACCTTTGGTTCATCCGTACAGTCATCTAGTAGAAGAACTGCCCATGGGTTTGCGAGATGTTCCTTCGCTAGTTTTTGGCGTTGAATAAACCCCTCGACCTTCTCCGCATTATATTCATTATAGACGAATACATTAGGGAATATCTTACCGTAATCTCCAGTTGCATCCTCAGACCCACTACATGCCATACCTACTGGGAAGATGTGCTTCTTCGCGTACAGTAGACTCTTGATTAGGTGTGTCTTACCAGTTCCGGGCTTCCCGATCACAACGATCTTACTACCACCCTGGTTTGGGTTATTCATGGTAGCTGTAGATGGCTGGATCATCTCCGGGTCGAATTCCTTAACGTGTACATCAACTGTAGCGCTCATAATTTACATGGCTTCACAAAGTCTTTAGACCTCGGTGTGAGTTACAACTAGTTGTTTTTATTACCATTCACTATAAAATGCCACTCATTAAGGGGTACAAGTCGACGTCGATCACCCACGCTTTTATTCTGAACTCTCTGGTGGCAACTATCACAGTGATGGTTGCGGTCATGGTTAAGGATCAACTACAGACGAAATACAAAGATGACAAGGGTGTAGAGTACAAGAAAGACTTTACGCTAAAAGATATCGCTATAACCTCACTCATTACCTTCACGACAACACTTTTAGGGTTAACAGCCATGTACTTACTGTTTGGATTCGGCTGTGGAATGTTATGCCTATCTAAATCCGAGTGATTTAATCTGACTTTTCTTCCCCGGAGTTCATGGACATACTGCCAGTCTCCGAAGCCACGGACGCATCCTCCTTGGTTTCTACCAATTCACCGTCTGCTCTGATAGCATCTCGGATGTCTTGAATGAAGTTAGAGCACACTCCGGCGCACATAAGATTCCTGAGTGCTGTAGGATCAGACTGAACATGCTCAGGGAACGTGGCGATACAGCGCGGAGTGATCTTTTTCCCCGGGAGAGTCCAGATAAGTCCTCCGTTCGTTAGTAGCCCATCTCCTTCACCATAGAAGCAGTGGGTCCCAATCTCGAGAAGCTTTTCCATTGTTGCTAGGTCTCTAGCCCTACAAAGGACATGTCTGTTTTGGAGGAACTCATGGGAGACAGCATACTGCGCAAACTCATTACCCAAAGCCAGCAGGTTACCACCGGCTACTGCCCAAACGTCAACCATTACCCGGAAACCTGCGTCCAGGGCTTTCTGGACATGGGGAACGGAGTTTTCGTGTCCATCTGATAATCCAGTGAGGTTCCCTCTGTATGAGATCAGTAATGCCATTTTATCCAGACAGTTTACCTTTTTAGATCAGAAGTAGATGATAGTATCGCTTGAATCGGCTTCTGCGGAGCCGAGTGCACTCGCTTTTACGGGTCCGCTGCCGCCAATAAATCCAGGTATGTTTCTACTGAACAAGAGTAGGACCATGATGGCGGCTACTAAAGAGAAAGTCGCTGCGAATGAGACTACTAGTTCTGTAGACACGACCTCATTCCCATTCTTATCGATTGTCTTGACCCATTCTGGTTTGACAACCCACATGATCCCCGCAAAGATGATGAATGATCCTACAAGAACAGTTAGTGATGCTTTGATTGGGTTCTCTCTACTGATCATCCTTTAACAATAACTCGAGAAAATGGTTTACTTTGCGTCACCTACTTTTGCCAGGAGAAGCTGCTTGCGTGCGAACTGTTTGTCGACCTGGTATGAAATATGGGCCACGATGAACGCAAACATAAAGGAGAAGGCTGTTGATATGCCAAGTGTCTTCCAAAACTTGAACTTCTGAGTATCTGGATGCACAAGTGATACTGGCTTAATGATGTATAGAATGCCCAAGATCACAGCAGAGGTCACAACGAACAGAATAACAGCTGCACCTGCGGTCCCTGAATCGATGGTCATTTATCGACCAGAAGAAATTGAAAAATCAAGTGAAACTCCATCCCAAACTCAAGGAATGACTTGTACGATTTGCGCTGGCCGCTATACGTTCAAGATTCGCAAGAAGATAGATTGTCCATACTGTGACTTTCACTGTTGTCTCGAATGCTTTGCCACCTACCTCATGGATCCCGAACGCCTAGCTGAGGCAGAGTGTATGGGATGTAGGCATAGTTTAACCGTCGACTACGTGGCCTCCGTAACAACCCTGAAGTTCGAGGAAGAGTACCGTCAACACCGCAGCGCTATAGAGCTCAGCAAAGAAATGAGCATGCTTCCAGCAACACAGCCCCTTGTGGAGATAGCAATGAAAAAGTCGACTCTGATAGCCAGGCTATCGGAGCTGAAAGCAGCTGAGAAAATGGCTAAATCGGAGGTTAAGACGCTTGTGAAAGATAGGACGCGGATCTGTGCAAGGATCCTTGAGATACGCGATGGGACGCAACCTCCCGCGATTAACACGTTGAGTTTGGAGGCAAACCTTCTCAAGATAAGGAAGAAGGAGACGAAATGTAAGCTCCATCTGGGAGAAATCATAAGCGATATGAGGTCTATCCATAAGGAAATCAAGAGGTTCCCTGACCAGCCAGATGCAATATTAAACGAAACTCAGAGCTTCGTGAAACGGTGCTCTGTAGTTACGGATGGAGAATGTTGTAGAGGATTCCTATCAACAGCTTGGAAGTGTGGGACATGCTCAACCTTCGCATGTTCCAAGTGTCACGGGGTAAAAGATGGGAAGAATGATCCGACCCATGTGTGTGCTGAGGACGACGTCGCTACAGTAAAAATGTTGTCAGACGGGACGAAGCCATGTCCAACGTGTGGAACGTTGATCTCCTACGTCAGTGGATGCTCACAGATCTGGTGTCCGGGTTGCAATGGTATCTTCTCATGGACGACGGGAAAGGTGATGACGGGTACCATACATAACCCACATTATTATGAGTACCAGAGACGTAACAAAGGCTTTGTCGCAAGGCAACCAGGGGACGTACCGGGTTGCGGCGTAGAGATGCCGGACATAACCAGGATTATGGATACACTTGAACAGCGCGACCACAAGTTCTCGAATGTGACAAGCTGTTGGTTATCCGTCTTACACATCACGGCAGTTACAATGCCAATATACCCAGCCACGAATCCTGATGTGTATGACAACTCTGACTTGCGCGTCAAGTATCTCATGAAAGAGATAACCGAGGATGAGATGAAGAAGGGCCTCAAGATTCGACTCAAAAGACGAGAGAAGAACAACGAGGTCAACCAGGTGCTCGACATGTACGTAAAGACCATCACCGATCTTTTTTCGACGTACGTTCTGGGTAGTCTCGATACGGAGAAATCCCTGTGTAATCAAACGCATGCGATTAGAATCTATGTAAATGAGTATCTCAAAACGATAGCAAAAAGGTATAACAACACTGTGCCAATCATCAGTATGAACTGGGAAGTGGTGTAAGAAAGCCCATACTCTAGTATGGGCTTTTTAATATAAGGATTGTTAATCGTCGACATTGTCTTTCTCGTCTGCGATTTGTTCGAGAGACTTGATGAAGATCCTGATCTCCCCCATAGTGCCAACTGGTGATACTAGCTTCAAAGGTAGCCCGTTTGAAAAGAAGATCTTCATCTGCGTGCTTAATCCGGCGACCTTTGAGATCCTCGTAAACTGTTCGGTCGAAAAATCCTGACAGTACTCGTCCGACTCCTCTTGATCTTCATCCTCCGAGTCCGAGTCTCGAGACGAGTATTTGGGGTCTCCGAAGGTGACGTGACGCTTCAGAACTCCTCCACCAGAGTCACACTCGAATCGTATGCAGAAATCTTTGGCAATAACCCGGATTATTGGAGATCCAATGCTTTGCATGTCCTTGCACATCTTATGTAGGTCCTGGGACTGTACGATCACCGGTCTCCCGTATCCCATCGGTACTTCCGTTTCGACGCATTGTTGAGGGATGATCTTAACAAATGAGGTTGTAACTCTAGCTCCGTCTCTGGGCGGGATCTGCTCTATCTCCAGTTCGTCTGATTCCTCGTTCCTCACTGTGAGCTGAAGGGAATCCTTCTTCTTAACGGCTTTGAGCATTTTATGAAGGTGCGTCATGTTCAACCCAAGGAAAATCTTTTTCGTCTTCAGAATATATGGGCAAAAGTCTCCTGCGTTCAAAGAAAGGTCGATCAGGGTATTCTCGAAGTTGTCGGCTTGACAGAGGGTTATACCGTCCTCTGATATGACAAAGCAAGCTACTTTCAAGCTACCTGAAAGGAGGTCTGCGAGTACCTTTAACTGGAACGCTTGAGTCGTCATTGCTTGGAATAATGGCATGGTTTGAGCGTTACTAGAAGACTTTAAGTAGCTAACATGGATCCCATTGTCAACTTTCGGCTCTTCGTGAGTTCGGTGAACGCGTGGTGCTGTGCTACATTACAGAAGCACATGCCGCTGATGAGTGGCCGATCGGTCCAGAGATCAGTACTCGCGTCCAACCGACATCGGACGCTGAACGTGTAGAAGCTGCTAACGAGCTGAGCGAGAGATGTGGTATGCCCATGTTAGTTGACACTATTGAAAACAACTTTGAGGAGGCCTTCGCAGCGTGGCCCTTCCGCTTCTGGGGAGTAGAGAATGGTAAGTTGTCTCTGGTTGCTTGGCCTGCCACAACTGAGGGGAACCCAGGTTACTCCAAGGATGACGCGATAAAGTGGCTGTCGCAGTAAACGACTCAGTCAAGCACGGGATGATTATGGACCCTCCAAAGTTTAGGAGGACGATATGATTTGTGCTGAGTTAATGTAGAGCCCACAAGCAATTGCTTGTGGGCTCTAAAGGTATTCGGCTGCTACCAAATGATTCCTCGGCCCTGTAGGTGTCCAACACTCACGGCCTGTAGTACGTGTGGTTACTCGTGTCAATGTCAAATATGCAAATGTCGTAGACTCAGCCGGGGTAAGCCGAGACCATCCTGCTTTACTCTCGCACGATTAAGACATGTCAGTAGAGACTACTATTACTCGTCCATGTGGGTCTGGATATCGAGCTATTTACAAGAATCTCTTGCCTTGTAGAAAAGTATGGTTGTTCTGACAAAGTTCCGTGCGCAGCTCTCCGACACAACAGACACCGCCTTTGAACGTATTGCAAGCACATTATCAACTCTCCCAAAGTATCTTTACTTTCCGGATGGCGTACCTACGATCGAAGATCTTAGAGCCGGTGGAGATTTCGAAGTTGTGGATCTTCTCACCGAAATCAAGAAGCCAGTCACTGTGAATGCTCTCATAAAGAACCTATCAACCAAGATCGACCAGCAAGGCTTATCATGGGGGAATGATGTGTTCAGTCCATATATAGCCTTCAGTGAAACATTGAAAAACAGTGACACTGATATGTTAGGCGCCAGGCTAATAAAATATGACAGAGATATTCAGAAGGTCGCGCCTGGCTTCAACACAAAAGAGATGTGGGATAATCGCAACTCTTTCACTAAAAATTTTACCTCTAGCATTACATACTCGTCCAAGCGTAGCAAGGATGCCGAGATACGGTCAAAGGCACTGAACAAACTAAAAGCTGGTATTCCATCAACGGATATATTTGTAGAAGCTGTCACACTCAAGTTCTCTCTTGATCTTGGAGTGACCTTCGGATCTCCCCTAGAAGTATTCAACTACATCGTGACCAGCCCATCGATGCCGTTTACGACCACGAATGATGTATATAAAATCCTCAAGGATCTAGATGTCCCTCGTAGCTGGGCGGGGAGTGATGATGAAAGTATTCGTTTCAAGATACAGGCCAGCCTTCCCGGTGCCCCACCAAGGTATATGGATGGGATGATAACTGCTGGAGAGACTTCGTTGTTGGTTGAGGTAGAACTCGACGTGTCAAAGCCGACGGTGTCGACCGATGAAGTGGTCTCTCGGGTTGTGGGCGCGTTCCCGACACTATCTGGAGTCACGACTGGAGCTGTAACACATAGCACTGTGAAGGGGTCATTCAACTTCCCAAAAACATCTTTTAATGTTTACATCTTCTCGGATATGGTCTTGAATGACCCTTTGTTCTCACAGTACATTACGATCAAGGAGAGCGATAAAGCTACAAAGGCGAAGAAGTCAGGTCTTTACTTTTCATTCGATCACTCTGACATTGGACATATTAGCGCCGTTCTAACAGATCAGTCTGTCACCGAACAAACTCCACAGTCGCTTCGTAAAGACAATACTAGGTTCCCGTTGAACAGCTCATTCATTAGGGTTAGGATTTCCCGTTCTCACAACCGTGAGTCTGCTGAAAAGTTCCGTGTAATACTGTCTCAGTTGATGGCAGTCTATATTAGCAAGGCCCCAGCCCTTACCAAGATATACAAACAGTTCATCCCATCATTCACAGTCGATAAGATAGCCAAGGTCTCGAAAGAGAAGCGGTCAACATTGCAGGACATTGACGGCGATGTGTTTGTTGAGTACTACTCTCGCTGGTGTAGGGAAGGTAAACAACCAACAATAGTATCGGACGCTAAAGCGAAGGCTGCCGAGAAGCGAGGTCTCGAGGTTATGGTGTATCCCAGACCAGGACCGGACGTAGTAAGACGGAACTACATATGTGAGAAGGAAGGATTCCCATGGCCAGGTGTTCAGAAGAATAATACAGGTAATGCCGACCGTTATCCTTATATTCCGTGCTGTTTCGCTAACTCACAGAAGAATAGCAAAAAGTATAGAGAGTACTTCGCAGGCGGAGCCGAAGCAGAAGATGATTCTGGTGAGAGAGATCACTCGCAAATTCTTAAGGAGAAAAAGATCCTGAAGAACAATGCATACGGTGAACTACTACCAAACATCTCCAAAGTGTTCAACATAGTTGACCCAGAAGACGGGTTCTCATATTTGCGTCACGGAATGCATAGGTCCAAGAGCTCATTCCTTGACTGTGTCTTGACAGCAAACGGTATCAACGGCATTCAACACATGACTAAAGTGGATGAGCGGTTAGAAGAGGTCGCAAAGATAAGAGAGCAACTAGCGACACCGAAACATGCAGCACTATGTCGACAGGAGATGTACGATTCAACTATTGAGGACATCGTCAAGGACATCAAGGATCCTGATGTATATCTTGATCCCAGACTCTATGTGACTATGCTTGAGACGGTGTACAACTGTCAGATCTTCCTCTTCACAAGCGCAAGGGACGGAGGGACAATGGAGATCCCAAGATTCAAAGAAGGATACTATAAAACAAAAAGAACCGTCCCATGTGTTGCCATATATGAACACTGGGGTAGTGAAGCAAATCAAGCGAAATACCCGCAATGCGAGATGATAATGAAGTGGAATGCTACCGGTACTCGTGACTGGGAGGTCATGTTCGAACCGGACGATCAGATCTCAATCGGGTTGGAAGCTATCGAGGCAAAGCTGAGGAGCGCGTACACCCTTGGAAAGCACATTCCCGATACGTCATTCCCAGCTCTGGACAGACTTCGGAAGATAACACCACCAAAGTCTGTCGTTACGATACTTGGACAAGGCATTGACTCGTACGGAAAGTGCCGCGCTATTCTCGTCAAATATAAGAAAGTCACTGCTACTCTTCTGACGTCACCAATGCCACCATTCCCAGTGGTCGACCTTGGAAAAGATGCTGTCGAGCGCGTTGATATTGCCAGCGCGCTCAAACTGGCAGCAGAGATCGGTCTTCCAGTATCGGCACAGATTGTACATGGAGGGATGGTTGAGGAGATCAGAGGGAAAATCGGGCTGAATATATCAGTTATCATCCCTGTTTCAAACTCGAGTCCGATTGGTGGAATACCGGAGTTCGATGGTAGTCCAGAGTACCCAATAACCACGACCTCCGCACTCACAATGTATAATAAGGGTAAACAGATGGCTCGCTACTTGACAGAGTACACGATATGGTTATACTCAAAGTTTATCGGGGATGAACCGATGACAATGGACAGTTTCGCCGCGTTTGGTAGAAATCGTATTGTGATTCGTTCCAACCATCAGTACAAAGGGCATATTACCGGAGAGTTATCCATGTCTAGTCCAGTAATGGACGGCGATAAACTCGTCGTAGGGTCAAAGGAAGTTGAAAAGAGACTCCTATTTGGCCTACGTTTGGCATGTATGAGTGAACCATCACGGGTACGCAACTATAAGAACGGTACTAATGTCCCAAACTTTTACATGGACCTTGCTGATTTTGACCAGTACTCCAACCAGGTTATACTGATAGGAACCGACTCCATTGAGAAGTGGATCGCTGACCTACAGACACAAAAAACCATACAGTCTTCTATTGTCGTGTACACAGTTCATGAAGACAGTACTACGTATACTTCATACCCTGTGGCCTACAAGACCGATGCTAGTATATCTACAATTAAGAAGGAAGGCACAGCAATTGTCACAGGGCGAGCCTACTTCTTTAAGAACAAACTTGTTGGGCCAGACGTGTACTTGGCTCAGAATGCATCCTCCATAAGAGAATCCGTTGGTATCTTCCAGAAGTGGCAACAAGAGCATTACAACCCCGTAGATACCACGAATGATTACATTGTACCCAGCTTCACCTTGTACTCCTATGTGAACTCTGGTAACATCACCCCAAACTACATCACAGGCGAACAGTCACAAGACTCTGGTATGAAGGTGATAGGTTACCTTGTTGCAGGCGTGGAGCAGTTCACCGTTCTGCTCCCATTATAACGACGATGAAAAGCCTTAGGATTATAATCCTAAGGCTTTACTATTTATTTCTTCTTTCGTCTCTTATCTACTTTTGGTTCGGTACCCTTGGCGTATAGTTTGCGTTGCTTCACAACCCAAGGGTTATAATGATCTACGAACTCATCGAGCTCTTGTTCCCACATTTTAAACTCTGAAGTCTTCTTAATAACCTTTATTCTTTTCTCCGTGCTTGAAATTTCCTTATCGAGCGCACTAATCTTCTCTGACGTTCTCTGTCGGTCTCCCATGTCTAAAAGGTATGAGTAACCACGACACTCATCTGATGAACCACCCTTCTGATGATATCCACACGCTATCATTTCGTCTACCACATCACTTAGTGGTCTCTTTTCTATGATCAGCGTCTTGTTAAGGCGCTCGGTGATATACCTTTTCTTGTTTAACATTACAGTTAGATCCACGGTAAGTGTGCTGAGTTGGTGTCTCTTCCTCTTAACGTAGTGGTCATACCTCACTCGACAGAACTCGTCAATGATCAAGTGGATGTCTGGGTACTTCCTGATGTTGTGATCAGTCCCCCATAGTGACATGTTCGAAACGTGAAGATGTGATGTCAGTTTCATACTTTTAACAGAACACCGCATTCCATCGGGAAGCTCATCAATCTCAAAGTATACATCCCTATCTGATACTTGCTGTGTCACACGTCCGATCACTCTGGTGTTGGCATCACCTTCACGCTTCGCATCGGTCCATTTCTTAAAAGTTTCAGTCCACATTCCGATTGGTAACTCAGTCACACGCACCCGTGAGTCTGTAAGGCGCTCGCAGACCCCCTCAGTGATGTATCTAGGTTTCCCCTTTTCATGCTTTGTATCAAACGTGATGGAACCCTTGAATTCTCTGTACCATGGGGTTAGTTCTTCGAAGCTCGATTCACCCTCATCATCAATAACTTCTCCTTCAGTCTCAATCCAGAGTCTCACAGCCTGTACCAGGTCAAGAGGGTTGTACATCGGGATACTACATGACCAACCAGTGGCAATCCCTTCACACCCATTAACAAGAGCCATTGGAATAATTGGCACGTAGAACTCTGGTTCTATCGATTGACCCTCATCCTTAAGGTAGTTCAAGATCGGGTCATCCTCCTTGCGGAAGATGAATTGTGTCAACTGGTCAAGTTTCGTAAAGATGTACCTACCCTGTCCAGCGTCCTTACCACCATGGTTGCGCGTTCCAAACAGTCCGTCTCGGTCAAGAAGCGGAATATTGTTTCCACCAATGTAGTCATTCGCCATCCCAGTAATCACTCCTGTCAAGTTCCCCTCTCCGTGATGGTACGCGCTCTGTTCCGCCACGTATGATCCGAGTCGCTCCACTTTGAAGGACTGACCACCGTACGTCAACCCCTTCTTCTTCACAGAAAAGAGAACTTTTCTCCTCGATGGTACTAACCCGTCCATAAGGTGTGGAATCATCCTCTTGGCATTATACACAGAGTGTGTGACGTACACATCGTTGCAAAAGTCCGTATATGACAACTTCACTGCAGATCCAGCATCATCAAGTGACTGACCTTGACCAGGAACATAATTATCAATCCATTTCTTCCTGTAATCTGACATGTCTGGATGAAAACATTTCTGCATCGTCAGTTCAGCCTTGTCATCACACTCGTACTCTATCCTCTTTTGGTTGAAGGTTTCCGCTACATCCTCCGACCGAGAACTTGCAAGCCCCTTGTAGTACTTCATCTTGTAGGACGTGGGATCATTCTCCGCCTCGAACTGCTCCTTCCTATATTCGTCAAAGATGAGCAGATCAGGCAGTTTTGGACGGACAATCCGTACAATCGGTGTTTCCATGCTCGTAAGGAACGAGTAGTTATGTCTCTTACAGAGGGATGGAAACGTCGTCAGAAAGAAGTTGATAACCAAACCCCTGATGTGAATCCCATCCTTATCAGCGTCCGTCATAATCATGACCTTTCCATAGTTGAGACTTTTGAAGCACGCGTCATTATCATAGTCTCCCTCGTAATCAAGCTTCATAGCTTGGACAATACTAGCGAGAACCTTGTTCTTCGAAGTCTTAAGTAAGGATCCCTCCTGGGTATTCATAATCTTTCCCCGAAGAGGATATATGCCTAACCAATCGCTCCCACATACTCCATCAATATCGGTATTGAGCTTCAAAGCTGTCTTACAATAGTTTTCCGCTGATAATCCCTCACACAAGATGAGTGTACATTTCCCACTGTCCTTCGTGCCTGCCTTGTTGGCAGGTGTCAGATGTTCGATGGCTGTGAAGCCTCGCTTCTTATGAGTGCTTTTGTTCACCAGTGAGATCTCCTTAGCATCAAGAATCGCATTTACAAAGGTCATGACTGACCATTTACAGATCGCATTAACCTGAGCAGTCTTGAGTGGCTGTGTTGGAATATCCTTTGCCTTTGGCTTCACAAGAAGATGCTTGTCTTGACTGTTGAAGACAGGTCGTATAACTGTAACAACGACGAATATCCGGAAGTACTGTTTCACATCTCCAATGTTAAGTCCAACCTTCGACTTCTCGCCTTTCTTCTCCCGCTCTTTGTTCTCAGCGTCAAACCGTTTGTTAAGCTTGTTCACTAGAGGACGGAGAAGTGCTTCACTCCAAGCGTCTACATGTTGTCCACCATCCTTTGTATACACACCATTCACGAAGGACACAGTTTCTGATCCGGTAGATGGAGTGATGACGACTTGTGTCTCTGGCGTGTTACAGATTTCTATGATTTCACCGTCGATATCCATCGGTGTCTCGTACATTGCAGCATAATCTTTCAGACACTTGACCCCTATCCGCTCATCATTTAGGTAGACAGCAACCTTGCCAGTGAGCATAGCTGCGTCAATGATATAGCGCGTGTATTGACTAACAATGTCCTTAGTGTAACCACCAAGCTCAAAACGTTCAAAGTCTGGGAACCATGTAACTTTCGTGAAGCCTTTCAACGCCTTCGCATTACTCTTCTTGATAACAGGACCTTTTGTCGTACCCATGTTACTCACCCAGGTTTGCTTAAGGGTTTGCATAGTCTCAGGATCGGCTCCTTCAACTGTGAACATTGTCGACATGATATTTACGGCTTTTACACCCACACCGTTTGTTCCGGACACAGTTCTGTCTTTTGTGTCGTTGTAGTTGGAGCTTGTGAGCATCTGACCAAACAGCATTGAGTGCAAGTATATCCCATCCTTCTTCTCGATCGGTATCACACGTCCATCATTCCAGACTGAAGTTTCACCTGTGTCTTCATTGATGTTGATTTTGATCTTTGTACATGGCGTTCCAGCTTCTTCGCTTTCTTTAACGTTGTCAATAGCATTCGAAAGAGCCTCAATGAAGATCCGAAGCAATGCCGCCGAAACTGTGACTTGTTGCTTCCGGATACGGTATTCCCCGTGAGAACGGATTGCCACGTACTCAAGAGATTCAGCTGCTTCGACATCACCAATCCACATACCTGGTCGATCCAGGACGTGCTTACGTAAGTCCTTTGACTCGTACTCATCAATGCGTTTCTTTGGTGCCATGTTTGTTAACACTCAACTGAGAATCCTTAGATCTTCAATTTTTGCGTTACTACCCATAGCTGACAGAATGCTAGGTTCGCACGTTTAAAGGCCGGGTACAATCATATAAATGCCTCCAAAGAAGAAGAAAGCTCCTCTTAAGACGAAGGTACCCGTCGGTGGGGGAAGTTCTTATGCCGATGAGATGAGACTCCGCACTGCTCAAGCCTTAGAACAAGAGGTCGAAGAGGCTGCTGCGTTGGCGGTAGGATCCCTTGATGAGGACGCAATCGATGATATCATTGCCGAAACCAAACTAGCAACAAGTGCACGAGCAGACAAAGGAGAGTACCATGCTCATGTGGTTGTACCTCTTCCACTGTGGGAAGGAGCTGGCAATGCGCGCGTGCAGCAGATGGCACAGTCGCAAATGAAAGACATCGTTACCAAATCTGTTGAGGAGGCGACGGGTCTAACATTATCCAGGCATCTTGGTTATCAGAATATTACGTTAGTTCAATCCACCGCCGGATCATACAACATCAATTTCGCAGTCGACTGGAAGCCCGACGGGTCTTGAGCTTAACCACAGCTCTTTCTATTCTCTAATCGCAACCTTGCGTCTTTGAACAGGATGGCCTGCTTGTCTGCCAACCATTTCTCTTCTTGACGCGTCAATGCTGCTGCAAAACACTTTCTGAGGTGATAAGCGTAGGAGATGCTCTTGACGTCCCTGTAACTAAGATTACAGTATGGACACACGTAACCAACGTCATCGGGATGGGGAGCAAACGATCTCCCCTTGACAGCGCGATTCATTTTAATATCAGGTCAACATATAAATGAAGAAGTCAAAGATATTGCTTGCCTACGCTATCATTACAGCGATTATTACAGGTCTTGGTTACTTAATAGGCAAGCTAAGTGGTAAAGGCAGTCCGACTATATGGGCACTAGCCTTCGGTATCATATCTCTTGTCTTGTGCGTGATACTATGGTACACCGGAGGCCGGAAGAAGGCTGGCTCATCACTGCTGTATAGTGGTAACGACGCGGTGAATTGATAATTGTTATTACCTATCTCTGAGAAAGCAAAAATGGTTAAGATTGCTTTCGGCTATAAGATGAGATCTGGTAAAGATACGGCCGTCGATCACCTCCGGACTATGTATGGAGGTGTCCGATTATCGTTCGCCACACCCCTGTACGAAACACTAAATTCAACACTAGATCATCTGGGGTTGTCAGGAGGTAAAGATAGGGAATACCTTCAAATGGTCGGAACGTGGGCTCGCGGTAAAAATCCTGATGTGTTTGTCAATAAGCTCCTCGAAAAGCTTTCTTCCATTAAGGATGAATACGTCTTTGTTTCGGACGTTCGTCATCCGAATGAGTTTGAGGCACTAAAACAAGAAGGTTTTTACATGGTCAAAATTGTGAGGCCCGGTGTGTCTGAACAGCGGGAAGAACATTCGAGTGAGACGATGCTCGACGATTTGCCGGAAGAGGAATGGAACGCGGTTGTTGTGAATGATGGATCACTTGAGGAATTCCAAGATAAGCTGGACTCTCTATACCAGACTGTGTGGAACCGCGAGCGAGTTTGTTCCAAAGGGTACCGGCCAACACGCCAGACGCTGCCCCAACCGCATGACCAACTAGTGACACGTTCTCGCTCTGAAAAGACGGTAGTGCTACCATCCCAATGATTGATGTAATGAGGAAGAAGTCAAACTTCCGTGTTCTCAGCATATCCCATGCCGTCACACCAAACAGAACACCTGAGAAACCAATACTACAAGGCAACTCAGGATTTAGCTTATGCATGCATGCCTCCATCACAACATTCAGGGCAAGTATGAACGAGACCAGACCGAAGAATTTACTTGGACCAATCTCTTGTTCTATACGGGAGAGCGCGTAGAGAGCATACAGATTAGCCATCATGTGATAAGGCTTCGTATGAACAAATGCGCTCATGAAGGAGGACATCACAGTCTTACCGCACGGTAGAGTTTTAATCGCTGAAGTCGTGTACAGAGCAAAAACGAGAACGATAGACACGCCCAGAAAAGATGAAACTGGAACTTCACGTGGTTTGACCATTTATCATATTGGTCAATACAAATGTCGCGTAGTAACTACTCAACTCTTCAATCTGCATGGCGTCTTGGGTGTTCTACTCCCCGGCGTGAGGATTTTGCTCCTAAGGTTACCTTACCTATTGGTGCGTGGAGAAACTACGTCGCTAGTGGTAAAAACGTTCTCTATGGATCCGGAGGCGTGATACCAGGAGGAACCGACAGTCTACCAGGAGGTGTGGGTGGAGGAGCGGTATACTCTGGACACGTCAGGCAAGGATATTCATGGTAATATTCTTCCGTATAATAAATGAAAGAAGAGTTTTGCGGACTATGTGCAGCAATCCCCTTGGCACTTGCTGGAGCAGGTGCTGGCGCTGTTGGAGTTACAGAAAAGGGTAGTGAAAAGAAGAAAAAGAAATGGCTACTTGTCTCTGGTGGAGTCATGATAGCGATGGCCCTTGGTATCATCATATACTATCTTTTCATCAAAAAGGATTGTAAAACCTGTAATAAGTAATGGATAAAGCCCTGTGACAATGTCACAGGGCTTTCTAACGTTTATGCCTCCTCTTCCATCACTGGAGCTTCCGGGTTTGCCTCGGATGGAGCTTCTACACTTGTCTCGACTGGAACTTCCTGACAACAGGTCTTACAAGCGTTGAAGTCAATATCTGGAAGTTTTACGTCCTCGACAAGGAACTTCATAAAGTTGTCTTGTGCGACTTCTTCCGATGTATCCGCGAAGCCTGCTTCTCTTCTCGCAGTCATGTACTTCTCGTAATAGCTGTCTTTGTACGTCGGATATTCGGCATCCAAAGCACTGACCTCTAACCGTGTCTTCTTGATGATATCACGCACCTCCTCCATCTTTTTATGATGCTCTAGGTATGTCCATGCTAGTTGAGCGTGCTTAACCTTGAGAGTGATGTATGTTTCGTATGGATCGTCATCACGCTCTACATCATCACGTAACGCCTGTTCTCGTTCCTTAAGCTGTTCAACTTCTTTCTGCTCATCTTTCTTCTTCTTCTTGATGTCTGCTGAAACTGTAGTTGTGATAGCTTTTTGAATGTCTACCTCGTCAGTCTCGGCCGACCACTTGGAGCTGGCAGTGATTGGGAAAGGACGTCCAACATAAGCGTGGAAGATGGTATGATACGAGTCCCCTTCCCGAATAATGATTTCAGCTCTTTCACTAGACTCGATTGGGTTGTCATAGTTACCTCTAAGCTTAGCAATGCCAAACATCCCATCTGCATTAGGGACCGCACCCTTCGCCGGGACAAAGGATATCAGTCCGATCTTTTGGAGAGGAATAGGCCCGTCTGCGAACCTCCTCTCTAACCTTGGGAACTTCCTAATGAAATCTGTGTTGCTTAAAGCCGACATCGCCTCTCGGACTTCTGGTTCCGTCAGTGGGGGAGCTCCAAGGTCCGATCTCCAGGCTCCATCTGCCGGTCGGTCGAGTGGGGCTGTTAGGGACGTAGCTCTTTCTTGTTCAGGTTGTGTGGCTTCCATTTTCGGATCAGAATATGCGTCTTTAAGTAGTAACGTTCCCAACCACTGTTATGAGTGTCAAGCTAAAGTAGTGGTTGGGAAAAACATGTAAATCTCCTATAATAAATGTTCGATGCGAAGGTGCTTGCGAACATAGTCGTTGCCACCATCACAGTCGTTTATGTCCAAACGTTCGAGAAACGGTATAGATGTTCCGCTATGACGTCTTTCATCGCCGTACCAGTCACAGCATGGGCATACTTCCAGACTGTTGGGCTACCTCTCGTACAAAATATCTTCGTGTGTATCGGGACTTGGCACATCATTCACCTCCTCCGCTTCACTGGTTTTGCCTCAGTCACTAACCAATCATAACTAAATCTTGTTGTTTGACTAAGCTTAGTCAAACAAATAAATCTATAAGTAGTCACTAACTCTCCTTCCTGCGCTAGTGCAAACATCGAATACACAGTCAACACCACCCAAACCTGGGGCTGTACGATCCGCCAAAGCGCGAAGCTCCCGAACTGTTAGGTGCTTATGACCGGCCTCATTGAGCCTGACCGCTTTCTCAAAATCGAGATATGCAACTTGAGCCTCACGTGACCAATTGATTTCTCTCTCAGATGAGCCAAGGTTCGGAGTCATCATTGACATGCGTTTCGCAAAGGCTAGTCCATCTTCTGGCCAGATGTATGATTTAAGGTAATCCATTTTATTGGGTCTATCGTCACGATGGTTGTATTCAATTTCCTAATCTCCGTCTTTATCATCCTCATCCCCGTCATCCAGCATGTATAATAGATCACAGTTTGCGACTAGCAGTAGGCTGAAAATAGTTGATACGCTCATTTTTGAGTGGGACCTTGTGTGTGTCTACTTTTCAACTGACTTTAGGAATTGATCACAGTACTAGATATGATATAGTGTTTCAAAAATGCCTGATTCAATGATGAGTTGCTATCCTGTCTGTGAAGTTTGTGAAGACGAGTGTTCAAATGTCATTGTACATCGAGACGGATCATGTCAACCCATTTGTGCAACTTGTATGAAGCAGAATCCTAACACGCCTGGAACATTCTTCGAACTGAAGATCGTGGACAGGCCTCAGAACACACCTAAGCTAGCATAGGAAAGCCCACAGCAATAAGCTGTGGGCTTTTTGAGTTATCAAGCAAGTTCGGATACGGCATCGATCCTGAGCTTAGCCAGAACAGGAAAGTGGATAAAAAAGAAGAAACTAGTAGTCTGCTTTATCACGAGTAACTCGTTTGCAAATGCATCCTCGTTTCCATATGGTGGTTCAACCCACCCAATATTGTCGATTGTGCGATCCCAGAGGATGGCACTAGCCATTTCATGCATACGGGTCCTTGCTGCCTGAAGATCCTTTGCATACCCGACAGGCTTACCATCGACAGAAATCAGCCAGATGGTACTATTTCTCACGAGAGGTATAGTGTAACTGAAGAGCATATCAGGTTCAGGTTCAGGTTCGAGGTAGTTTGTCCACATCTTCCAGGCCTCAGCAAGTTTCTCACGGTTCATCTTATCGTCAATTTGGCAATCGTCGATCGACCTGTCTGTCGCGCTTGGCTCGTTACCCATTTATGTCTAGTGGAACACGCCTTAAGTTATTATGTAATGACCATCATTGTTTCAGTCGTCCGTTCTGTATAGGCCGTCCTACATACCATCCTTGAAGGTGTACTCTGGAGAATTGTATACCTCTACAACAGAGATTTTCGTCGAAGGCTTTGTAGAACATAGTTTGATTGACCCAGAAAGTATACAAGTCTCACCAGGCTGATTTCTGATACGGTTGACCGTCCCGCCTTACCGTCCTGCGGGCGTATCATGATCGTAAGTGGATGACGTGAACACCTTCACTGCGGTATTAGGTTAGGAAGTAACGATTGAAGACGCGTTGGAGCCTTACATCGATCAAATAAAGAAGTGGTAGGAATGACAGGGTGAACTGGGAACAGAGAAACTAGATTTAGAAAGTGAAAACTTTTTGTCTGACATACTTTCAAGGACAAATGAGTGATCAGCTGAGAGAAATCCTACAACAATGTGCTGTCGGACAAGGTGGAGACAAGCGCAAGGCTATGTGGCACACTCATGTGTCACAGGTACAGCCACATGGGAAGTATGCCATCGGTAGATCTCATCTCGAGGACTTCTGGAATGAGTACTGTGAGGTTGTTGCTAGCAATCACAATCCAATGCTTGGGCTTGCCGAGAGACCAAAGGATTACGGACCTGTCTTAGTTGACATTGATCTGAAGATAGACCATCCAGAGAGTAGTGACCTTACAAAGCCGTTCTACACCGAAGACCACATCATTGAGACGATTGAAGCATATCAGTCTGTGTTACGTCAAATCGTTGAAGGGTGCACTGATGATCACCTTACTTGCGTCGTTTTGGAGAGACCACCTTACAGGCCGAATCCGGATTCCGACGCTATTAAGAATGGATTCCACCTTCAATTTACAAACGTTTTCCTAACGGAAGATGCCCAAAGGGTTCATTTGATTCCTCGAGTGCGAGACATCATCAAGGAGCAGGAAACATTCGATGTGTTCGTTCCCGATTCAGGATCTGTAGTAGACGATGTTTCAGGTAAGCATTGGCTCATGTATGGTTCAACAAAGAACGAGTTGGTTGAACCGTATAGGGTTACAAAAGTGTATAACTATGACTGTAAGGAGATCCCACTCGAAGAGGCCTTTAAGGACCATGTAATCTACGACATGGATGAGGAGATCATCAATATACGAGGAAACGTGGAGTATTATCTTCCAAGGATCCTCAGCATTGTTCAACATCATCGTCCATCTTCTCAGATCAAGAAGGGGGTGGCATGCCCGGTTATGCAGAAAGCAAAGAGAAACAAGACAGGAACAAAGAAACTAACAATGGATGTTGCGGATGGCCTTCGACAAGCTAGTAAGCTTTTACCGATGTTAGCCGATCATCGTGCTATTGATCGTGACGAGTGGATGGCAGTTGGATGGGCACTCTACAATATAGGAGAAGGTTGTCCTGAAGCATTGGATCTGTGGTTACAACACTCCCAACGATCGAAAGACTATAATGAGACTGGATGCGTCGATGCTTGGACTCGGATGGTTCCAAGAGGAGTTACGCTCCGTACATTACACTTTTACGCTAAGGTCGATAATCCTATTAAGTACGGAGAGTTTCAGACGGAATGCGTTGACCATTATATCAAAGAGGCTATCGATGGGTCTCACTACGATATTGCCCAAATTCTCCACGCGGAGTACGGAGATGAGTTTGTTTGCGCTCAAATCAAGCCGCCGATTTGGTTCCAATTTGTAAACCATCGATGGAAGGAGATCGATGAGGGAACCTACCTCTTCAACAAGATCTCACGAGAGGTTGTATCGAAGTTTACAAGCATAGGTAAGAGATTCATGACAAGATTGGGTGAGAGTGATGAGTTGACGGCGACAGATAAGAGCACGAATGCGAAGATCGATAGAGTTACGAAGTTGATCGGTAGTCTGAAGAACCATGGGTATAAGAAGAATGTGATGTTGGAGGCGGCCCATGCTTTCTATGATGAGCGATTTAAGAGGAAGTTAGACCAGGACCCTGACCTGGTTGCATTCCAGAACGGGGTATATGACTTGAAGAGGAACGTGTTCAGAGCAGGAAGACCTGAAGACTTTATCAGTCAGGCGATGCCGATTTCATATCATAATTACCTAGAGACGGATGATGCTGTGATGGAGGTAAACGAGTTCTTCATGAAGGTATTGCCTGATACAGAGGTAAGAAACTTCTTTATGGACATTTATTCCGATGTGTTTGTTGGGGGTAACCCGCACAAGATAGTGCTCGTGTGGACAGGCTGCGGTAACAATGGAAAGTCTATTGCACAGCACTTGTTTGAGGATATGCTTGGAGTCTTAGCTGTGAAACTACCAACGACGCTTTTTTCAGGTCAAAAGGTAAAGGCTGGGGCTGCAAATCCGGAGATGGTTAGACTGGCTCCGCCGTGTCGGTGGGGGGCAGCTGAGGAACCCGACGGCGGAGAGTCATTGAATATCGGTCTAATTAAGAGTATGACGGGAGGCGATAAGATGGGAGTACGTGATCTATTCCAGAAGGGAAAAGAAGTTGTCGATGTCAAGCCTATGTTCCTACTGACTTTTATTACTAACAAGCTCCCACGGATCAAGCAGTCGGATCCTGCCTTTTGGGACAGAATGAAGGTGATTCCATTTGAGTCGGTGTTTGTTAGACCAGGTCAACCATGTCCAGAGACGTTTGCGGAACAACTTGCGGCAAAGAAGTTTCCGATGGATATGCATTTCTCCACCAAGATTCCTGATATGCTAGCTCCTTTGGCGTGGGTTCTACTCGAGCATAGAAAGAAGCCTACTATGTACTTTGAACCAGAGAAGGTACGAGAGGCAACGAACGCTTATCGCCGACAGAACGATGACTACAGGAAATTCATCCAGGAGCAGATACTTGAGGACGTTAACGGACTGCTTCCATTGGACCAATTGTTCACACAGTTTAGATTCTGGTTCAATGACTCGTATCCGAATAGAAGGCATGACTTACCTGACAAGGATGCAGTGAAGGAATATTTCTTGAACTCATGGGGAGAGTCATCCTGGGATAGAAACAAGTTTGTTGGATACCGACTCCGAGGTATTGATGATGACTTGGAAGGAGAGTCAGTTGCTATAGATGCATCTGCTCTTGTAACGTACGGAGAGGATGGTAATGTGATAGGTTCAGCACCAATCTAGTTTAGTTTTGATACGGCCATGCGTGGTAAAACTTAGTGGGTTTAAACGACTCTACAGCTTGTACTAAATAAGATTTCTGTTTGTCAAGAAAGCAGAATTTGGTATAGAGGTTCCGGGACCATACATCGCCTTGGTGACAGCACCGTCATCACACTTCCGGATCATGCTAGAGAGTGCAAGGACTTCACCATTCATCTAACTCCTATATTTGACGGGACTAACAGGCCTCGTTATGTGTGTGCTGGACCCGTAACGGGGAATAGTTTTACTGTGCAAGGCCCGCATGGACCCTTTTACTACCTAGTGCACGCGACCGGAAACCATCAGATTGACCTAATTGATTAATATATCCAAAGACAATGAATATATTAAAGACCATGGATCTGGATGTTAGACAAATCGGTGGTGTACAGTTCGGTCTGTATACTCCTGAAGAAATCCTCGCTATATCGCAGTGTGAGATCAACAACACTAAGCGTGAAGGTCACGGAAGTACTTATGACCCACGTATGGGTACGATTGACCGGAATAAATGCGAGACGTGTGGAGAGAACGCTAAGACCTGTACAGGACACTTTGGTCATATCGAGCTCAAAGCGCGAGTCATCCATCCTCAGTACATGAAGGAGGTTGTTGCCTGGCTCCGATGCATGTGTCTTAAGTGTTATAAGCTCCTCATCACGGAGGAAGAGGTGAAACTACACGGTCTGGACAGGTATACCGGGCAGGTCAGGTTTAACAAAATTGTCGATAGACTGAAGACGGTTGAAAGTTGCTGTCATTGTCAGGCCGGACAAGCCAAAATCAGACATGCACAAACCGAGGAGATGATCTATCGTGTACGCACGGCTAATAAACTAAAAACACAGTTGCCTCTCACTGTTGACGAGATCAAACGGGCCTTTGACAACCTCACGGCTGACGACGTCAGACTCATTGGTTTTGATCCTCATAACGTCCACCCGAGGAGTATGATCTTGACCCGGTTGTTGGTGATGCCACAGTGTGCCCGTCCGTACTTGAAGAAGGACAGTGATCTCTTTGATGATGACTTCACCAACCAATACATGGCAATCGTGCAGGCGAACAACAAGTTGGGTGCAGCGGACTTGACAGAGATTAAAAAGAGGGATTTAATTGGTATCATCAAGTTCCGCATCTCAACAACCTTCTGTAATACAAAGGGGAAGGCTAAGCATCCAATCACGGGTAGGGCGATCCGCGATATCAAGAGTAGAGTTGGAGGTAAAACTGGTCGGATCCGGGAGAACCTATCTGGGAAGCGGGTTGACGGATCGGGACGGACGGTTATTTGTCCGGATTCATCGTTGGAAGTGGGACAGGTCGGAATACCGATAAACATGGCTAACACTTTAACAATACCGGAGAGAGTGACACCGTACAACATGGAGAGGTTACAAAAGTTGATAGATACGGGAAAGGCGACGTATGATGAAGCAACACAGACAGCGAAGGATACTGGCCGGGTGGAATATGTATTGTCGCCGGACGGCAAGATACGGTATACGATGATGCATTATAGACGTGGTACAAAGCTAAGTCCAGGCGACTTGATCCATCGGGACGGAAAGGAAATTCAAGTCTCCACCGGGAGGGAGCTTGCGTTGGAGGGGGATTATGTTGAAAGAGGAGGAAAACCCTTAGAGAATTTGAAGCATGCCAACAGGCCATACAAGCTTGAGCTAGGTTGGACGGTAGAGAGGAAGTTGCAGGATGGAGATCCCGTGATGATCAACAGACAACCTACTTTACATCGCGGGTCAATGATGACTATGAAAGCTAAGGTGATGCCATTCAAGACGATCAGGATAAACCTGGCCGCAACTGGATCATTTAATGCTGACTTCGATTAAAACGCTGACTTCGTCTTGACGAGTCAGTTCTCCGGTCGGAAACAGGGAGCGTTAAAAGCGTGCTACTCCCTAGTAACGATCACAAGTGTCCTTGTGATCGTTGCGAAACTCCTTGCTGACGGGAACCCCCTTAGAGCCCTAGCTACCACCCGCCCCTGGAAACGGAGGTGGGGAACACGGTTAATAGCCGTACCCAATGGTAATAAAGCTAGGGATTGGGCAATCCGCAGGGTTACTACCTATGTCCGATCAAGTGGCAGGATATGGTAGGCTCTCACAGACTGAACGGGAGTTGGTGGACGATGAAGGCTTAGCCAGCCAGAGTCTGCTTAAGATACAGTCGGGCCTCTTACGAAAGTCTGAGGATTCTCACCGGGAGATGAGATGAATGTACATATCGCACAGTCTATACCAGCTCAGACGGAGTTGATGGCACTGTGTAGTCCGTTCGCCAATATGATATCGGCACAAGCAAGCAAACCAAACATAGCGATTGTCCAGGACTCGCTGTTGGGTGCCTACCAGATGACGCGTGGGACGCCGTACGTCAAAAAACATCAGTTCTTTGACATCTGCATGGTACTTCGAGAAGAAAACCTGAGAAATGTGTTGCCTCGCCTCTGGCACATCCGTCAAATATATCTGCAGATGGGGAAGACACTTGGTAAGAGCCAGTACACGGGAAGAGCACTGATCTCAATGATTCTTCCACTGGACTTCAACTACACCAAGACTACTGACATCGATCCTGACGAACCAGACGTTAAAATCTATCGTGGGGTGTTATACGAGGGTACACTCGGGAAGGGGGTTCTGGGCGCAGTCCATAACTCGATTATACAGGTACTCCATAAGGAGTATGGGGCGGAGCGGGCAGGACAGTTCATAGATGAGATACAATTTATCACGAACAAGTGGTTGATGGTGAAGGGATTCAGCATTGGAATCAAGGATTGTATGATCCCAAAGGTTAATCGGGCACAGGAACAGAAGATTAAGGATACGATCTACGCCTGCTACGTGAAGGCTGATAGGGCGGCGGCTGGTACGAGCCACAGTGGGATCAGGGAGATGCGAGTGACAGCGGCGTTGGCCGGAGCAAGGGATATGGGACTTCGGATAGCTCGTGACGCATTGCATAGTGACAATAACCTGATTCAGCCGATTATCTCAGGTAGTAAAGGTTCAATGTTCAATGCAACGCAAGTGCTGGGGTGCCTAGGTCAGCAAAGTGTCAGAGGTGGTAGGATACCGTTGGCCTTGAACAACGGAAGGAGGAGTATGGTTCACTATCCGTTCGATAACTTGACGGCAGAGATGCGTTACGAGTCGAGGGGGTTCGTTAGGGAATCATTCGGGGAAGGACTTGGTCCACGCTCCATGTGGGCACATGCAGCGGCTGGACGAGAGGGTGTATGTAACACAGCTATGAGTACAGCAGACTCGGGTTACATGCAGAGAAAGATCGTCAAGGTGATAGAGGATTGTGTGGTACAGCAGGATGGAACGGTGAGGGATACGACAAACAGGACATTCCAGTTTTCTTATAACCAGGATGGGTTGAACCCAATAAACACAGTGAAGGTGAAAGGAGTACAGGAGTCAATGGACGTCGCGAGGATGTGTGACAGGTTGAATACCCAACATGAGGTTGATCAGAAACCTGTAAGGATGTCAAAGTTTAAACAGAGCAGGATGGCGTAAAACAAGCCCGTATCGGTTCTCGATACGGGCTTAATTGATTTATTGTGACAAGCATGGCCAGACATGTGAATCATGCCTTACAAAGCCTTCGACAAAAACCTCTGCTATGATGGTGTCGTTAACTACTTACCGATTATATCACCTTTCTTATGTTCTCGTATGTTTTAGCATCTAAGAACATAACATGTAGATGCAATCATGTATGTCAAAACTAAAGAAGCATCTAACATCCTCGGCGTCTGTGCTGATACCCTCAGGAAATGGGCCGCCTCCGGACAGATCACTACTATCAAGACTTCCGGAGGTCAGAACCTCTATGATGTCGAAAGCTACACCAACAAATACTCTATCAAACAGACTCCCACTTCTAAGCTCAACTCAAGAGTTATCTACTGCAGAGTCTCATCCGCCAAACAAAAAGGTGACCTCCAAAGACAAGCAGAGTACCTCTCTCAGAAATACCCACATCACGAAGTTTTCAAAGAAACTGCCAGCGGTATCAACTTCAAAAGAAAAATCCTATATCGGCTTCTGGACAGAGCATTCGAAGGAAATCTCAAAGAAATTGTGGTTGCCCATAAGGACCGGCTCTGTAGGATTGCCTGGGAGCACTTCTCTTGGCTTTTCCAAAAACTCGGAGTCACTGTCGTGGTCGACAGTGAAGACGAAAAAGATTGCTCTCCGACGGAACAACTTGCTGACGACCTCATGTCCATTGTCCATGTCTTCTCAAGCCGACATTATGGAAGCAGAGCAAGAAGCAGATCTACGAAAACATCTCCAGACCAAACTCAAAGCACGACAGACCTTGGAGAACAAAGCTGCCAAACGTCTCAACCGACCAGCTGTGAAGATAACCCTGAACAAGACTGATAATACAATCCCAAAGTCCAGAGTCATTTCTTTATTTCCCACTCGTAACCAAGCTAGGGCAATGAGCGACTGGATAGCTTCAACTAGGAAAACGTGGAACTTAGTTCATCATGAAGTCCAGACCAATCCTAAGGTCGAGGTATCTGAGGTTGCTCTCAGAAACAAATTTGTGATTAAGAAACATATGACACCTAACCCAAAGACGGAGTGGTTATTCCGGACTCACAAGAGGATTCGAGAGTACGCGGTGCGAGACTATGTATCATCTGTTAAGGGAGGAATAACGCGTGTGAAGAAAGGTCAGATTCGAACCTTCAGGATGAATCCCAAGTTTGCCAAAGACGAGACTCAGACTATCTGTGTTTCTCATGAGGCTTCTAGTCTGATAGATGGAGGAGTAAAACTACATGGGCTGTGTATACGGACGCGGGAGAAGATACCGATAGATAAGCTTGAAAATAACATGCGGTTAACAAGGTACTCAGGAGGATGGAAGCTTCAAGTTCCATACTTCGTCTCGGAGGCCGATCTGCTATCTCGAGAGTGTGGAGACAACGATGATATAGTCTCCATAGATCCAGGCTTGAAGAGGTTTATAACTTTCTATTCTCCACGAGGGGAGAGTGGAGAGTCCGGAAGTGACCTCTGGGTGTGGATAAGAGAGATGCTGGATAAGAAACGGGTTGCGTCGACAAACAAAAGAAGAAAGAAGATATCAAGAAGACTTTCCAATCGAGTTGAAGATTACCATTGGAAGCTGTGTCATTGGTTGCTTCGAAGGTACAAGACTGTGCTAATACCTAGGCTATACGTATCGAAAAACACATGTCAGCTAGTGAGAGATGGACAGAGATACATGAAGCACTGTGCTTTCGTGGACAGGTTGAAGTATAAGATGCTGGAGTACAAAGGAAGACGGGTGGTAGAGTGCAAGGAGTATTACACGAGTAAGACATGTGGAAAGTGTGGGTGGATTAACAGAGGGTTGGGAAGAGCAGACGTTTTCGAATGCAAAGAGTGTGGAGTTCGTATAGGAAGAGACTTGAACGGAGCGAGGAACATTCTAATTCGCTGTTGCTAAGGAGTAGGAAGGGTCTGGCATACACCCTTAGAAACGTCGAGGTATATGTGTTACATGAAGCTTAGGTGTGAGTTCATGGGAATGCTTAGGTTTGACGTATGCTGCAATATACCAATGTGGACGGTAAGACCGAGGGGACGTTCAGGTCGTGGTATGATGACGGTCAACCAAAACGAGAATGGATGCTCGAGGCTGGACGCTTTGAAGGCCCGCACAGAGAATGGTACAAAAACGGAAATGACGAGGTTATTGGTGGCTACGTCGCCGGGAAGATGGACGGCATTTGGACTTGGTCGCTCGAGGACGGGAGACTATTGACGAAACGGACTTATGCGGACGGGAAACTATTGGAGGAACTGACTTACACATAGGGAGAACTGGACGCGAACTACAGATATAAAAAAGCCCTAGGTCAACTGACCTAGGGCTTTTTTTCTTACTCGGCATCTTCATCCTCTTCATACTCCTCATACTCAATTTCGTCGTCATCGGATCCTTCACAGAATTCACCAATGAGTTCCTCTTCAATGAGTTCCTCTTCGACAACATCTTCCTCATACTCTTCATACTCATCATCAGACTCAGATTCGATATCAGATTCTTCCTCAAGACCTTCGATACCTTCGACATGGACACTGGCAAGGGTAACCGTTTTGTCCAGGTTGTCAGGAAGATCATAAGTTAGGTTGAATCGATTACACTCCTCAATGTTTTCAACGGTGAGATCAGTGACTTCACCTAGTTCGTTCTCATGGCCTCGCACATGACCAGTGTTTGTATCAAAGACAAGTTTGGACTCGGCATGTATCATATTACCGAACTCGCTCTTTACAGGAACGATGAGTGGCCGTTTCTTGGTGATCTTTTCCAGGATGCTGTTTACCTTCACAACTTTAGCCTTTACGGGGCCTTTCTTTGCGGGTACACTCCCCTCTTTACCTTGACCCATCAGTCGTACACGGAGGGCTTCCTTAGTTCCACTACATGGTATACCTCGATCCTTACACATCTGAGTGAGTTCACTTTTGTTAGCCTTGAGAAGATCTCCAGGGTCAACACATCCTGTTACGGGGATTTCTGTAGTGACACATCCGGTCCAATCTTCCATCAGGTCGGTTGCGTTCAGGTTGTGTCTGGTGGCGATACGTTTAATAAAGGTATCAATAGACTTTTCTAGAGCCTGTACTATTGGCTGGCTGAGTGACATCTGGTTTTATCCCTAATCTGAATGTTTAGATATCATTTTCATCAGTTTAATTGTTACATGTACATATGAGGTGGTGGGGGGTTCTCCTCAACTTGCCCCTCTTGATGATTGACAAAGACCATGTCAACAATGTCTTTTGTGACTTCGAAAGAGTCTGAGAATGTAATGTCTCCAAGACTAGGTACAGTTTGCCCATCGGTCATGGATGCAACCACTACGATCCTTAGTAGGCGTATTAGGATTGCTTTAAGGAGACGGAGTCCTGTAGACTTGTTGCAAATCGCTACGAGGTGATCCAATGCTCCGTCTGCAAAGATGAAGTTCGTAAGTTTCATCTCAGAGCAGATTGACGGGATAATATAGTCATTGGCGATGACTGCTTTCTCGTTCTGTTCGAAGTCCTTGAGACAGATCTCATGAATCCTATCTCTCAATATTGGATTCACCTTCTCCTTGTTGTTGTAGGAGAAGACAAACAGTGCCTTAGACATGTCCAATGGAATACCGGCGAAGTACCTATCAACGAAACCATTGTTTTGTGTCGGGTCTGTAAGATGGATTAGCATATGGATGATCTCTTCTCCCCTATCATTAGATGAAACCTTGTCTAACTCATCAAAGAAGAATACTGGGTCCATACATCTTGATTCCATCGTAGCGCGGGCGATCTCACCGTAACTGGCTCCTTCGTACGTGTACGAGTGCCCGTTGAGCATCGATGAATAGCAAGATCCACCAAGACTGATGAAGTAGATAGGACGTCCGAGAACAGTAGCAAGACTCTTCGCGAGTGAAGTCTTACCCACACCGACGGGCCCTGTGAGTCCAATGACATTACCCTGCCCACAGCTGCTTCCGAGTTTAATCCACGACCCAAGGATAGCGATGAATTCGTCCTTGACCTTGGCATGACCATAGATTTCGGAATCGAATGTGTTTCTGGCGTTGGTAAGGAACTTATGTACATCGTCTGGATCATCTGGTCCACATGGGAGGGTTGTATGCACCCCGAAAGGAACTTTAAGGAGGGATGTAATCCAAGCTGTATACTTTGGACCCTCCCCGACGCTGGAAATCTGCTGCTCGAGACGAGTGAAGATCTCAAGTTTCTTTTGATCTGGGATCTGGGACATGAGGATTCGGATCCGTAACGGATTATCGAGGTCGGGTTCCACAGCTTTCATTCGCTTGTATGAGGCAAGAACATTATGGCGTTCTTCTTCCGACAGGATCTTGTAACAGTCACGTTCAGCTGTGTTCATCCAGCTGGTATCTTCAACGGCGTCGGATCCCGCCAGTAAGCCGTTACGAATCCCTTGTAACGTGTCGTTACGGGTCGTGTCACCAACCTTTATCGCTTGTCTGACCCGGTCTGTAACGGTCATATTTTCAGCTTCTTCTCTCCGGTCGTTGTTTGGTTGTGCGTAATTATACAGACTAGCGTTGAGATTCCTTGAACGCTTCTCCAGCTCACGTAGCCGTAACCCGATTTCATCCGTCCTAGTGCACGGAGAAGCGTATGGGAGCGTTGGTGGTATGTATCGATTCGTTGTACTAGTTTCCAAAGGGGAGATGTATGACCTGTCGAATCCCGATGATTGAGGTGTAAAATTGCTCCCGATCCCACCTTCAGCGGTGACAATGTCGCTGAGATCTACAGAGGGGTGTCGTGCAGTGAGCATACAAGCCATGGTCCTGAATGATAGGTCCGTCATCTTACTTTGAAGCTTTAGGGTGATGCAGCGGAGCGCAGAATCCCGAGAGTACCGACTAGTACTACGTCTATAGTTGTTTGCATAGCGCTCTATGCAGTCAAGCTCGTCATCGCTGAACATTTGTTATATACAGATATTGATAACTTACTAACGAAGTGTTGCAAAAAAGTTGATCCTCCCTTGTTTGACGGATTCCGACGCTGGGTATGTCCGTATGGCATCAACACCTCCCAAGATAAGTGCTGCTATCTCATCAGGGTCGTCGACGTCGTCTTCAAAGTCTCTCCGGAGGCGTGTGGTTATCGCCAGTATATCGCGGATATTAGCATCTCGTGCTGGCGTGATCTCTGCTCCTCGATGGCGTGTGGTAGATACAATGTCTTCTTCGTCTTCACCATGTACAAACACTTGCTCTTCCACTGTGATAGGCTCAAGTTCATCCAGAAGGTCTCGATCGAGGATGATCGATGACGCAGCTTCGACATCCTGCTTGACGATCTTCTGACTGTAGTGAAGCTTCTCATTTAACTCATTGAGACCTTTCATAACATTTAGGATGGCGGATACAGTGCAGTTGGTATCATCGTCTCGCACAATCCTGATACACGGCGTCTTTTTAGCGAGAAGGCGTGTTGCGTTACCAATAACTTGTTTGGCATTCATGGCAGTAGGTCTGTCTTGGCTCTTTATCACCATGTGGATCATGACCGCGAGTCTCTTCCAGATAACATCAACAATGGGGTCGGAACGACTATCAGCTGCTTTTGCAGCTGCTTTGTACTTGGCATTTACATCATCAGCTTTCCTCATAATGTCAGCCATGGCCATGCTTGCATAGTCTTCATCCTCATCTTCTTCATCTTCGCTCCTTCCGGTGAACCCAGGACATGCCGTGATAATACGTCGGAAGTAGTCAGGTATTGGGACTGTAACAAGGTCGCTGAGTTGATAGAGATGCGAGCATGGCTGGTAGACATTATCTAGAACTGAACGCACAAATTTGGCAGTGTTCGGGGGTGATACGCCATCCTTCATGTAGAGATATGACTTTACAACGTTTATAACTCTGCACATGTCACGGATTCGCATCTTCAGCCAGTGATTAAGGAACTCATCCCCAACAAGGAGTTGCGCTACATCGTTCTCGGTGAGGACATGGATATCGTCATCGTCACGCGTGACGATAAAGTAGTCCCTAAGCGTCATGAGGTACTTTCCGACGAAGTTCTGACCTTCACCTTTCGGACCGATTCCAATAATCTTGTCAGATCTATCTGCCCATTCTAGCTTGTCCGATCCTGTTAGAAGAAGTAGATCTTGAAGCCTCCTGTTCTTGAACTTCAGATCGAGCGCCTTTGCTGTAATTTCAACAATCCTCTTGTCATAATCCTGGTTACAGAGAGACATATACAGAGCATCCAGGGTAGGGATATCCTTGAAGTTGCGGGGATCCCTAGTGTATGCGTCATCCATTGCGGACCAGGCGGCACTAGTGTTTGAAGGCTTACAATTTGTCTCTTTCTTACAAAGCATTGGGTACGCGTTCCTGACGGTCTTGATGGATGGAATAGAAGCAAGCCTCCGTACAAGGACATAATGCATAATTGTTGGGTATGAGCGTCCATCGATGATAAGCATGTCTTCTGCCGAGTTGCAGCACAAGGGTGAGAGGTGCCTGTACATGTATCCAGGGTCATCCTCATGTCTGGCACGCTCGTAAATCTTGATAGCACCCTCGCGTTCTGCAACAAGCTGTGCAACGCCAGCCTTAGGAGGTGGAGGTGGAGGTGTACCGTCTCGCGCAGCCTTCTTTTCCGCCTTCTCATACTCCCGCGCCTTATCTGATATGTTCTGATATTGAGATCCCAGGCGCTCTTGAACGTAAGCAGATCTTTCCTTCGTCGTGTTTGCCTTCTGGAGAAGGGTACCAAGTTGTCTTGCATGGTTGACTTCATTGTCGGAATTAACTACCTCTTGACGCATTCTCTTGATCTCTTTCACATCCCGGGCATATGATTCATCCAGGGTATCGAGCATCTTCTGGAGCGCAGCTGGACTTGCTGTGTTGTATAGCTTGTTAATTTCGAGGAGAAGATCTTCCGACATCTGCTTACTTTCATGTCGCTCCTTACTGCTCTCTGACTTATTGTAATATTTCAGCATGTATGTCTCTCGTGAACGCTCTAGGTCTAAGATGCTAGAGAGAATATCATTGTCTGACAGGTCACTACTCAACTGTTTCTGTTTTGTTAATCTCTCGATATCATCGTCCGGCGTGAGAGTCAGTTCAGGTTTCTTGGGGCGTTGTATTGAGACATATGGGGCGTCTAGATCGACGATAACCCCAACTCCTGACTTCTCCTTCATAGCTGACCCCGATGGGGACGAGATCTCGGGATAGTTAGCCGCGGCCTCTGCCATTAGCACTGTCTCAGTGTCTGGAACATGTATATCCATCGCCGCTTCTGTCATCGCAGCTTGGAGGGTATCATCGAACTGCTCTTTTTCATACATGGTCCAGACTTCCTCAAGAAGATTATGCATATCAAGATATCCGAGCTTATCAAACTGCTGGTTCATTGCTTCTTCCCTGTCTTCGGCAGGAAGTTCAGGGTATTCCTTACTCAGTATGTAGGTAGCGTAGATTGCTAGGATGGCTTTGTCCCGCTTAGTCTTCTGTGCATGCTTATGATTTCGGATTTCAGCCTTCCGTGCGGCAGCTATGAGAGGATCAACGCTATTGTTTTGGCTCTGGATTGTATAGTCGATCGCACTGTCCAACCCTCCTGATCGATACATAGAGATAACGGCGTCCTTGCTAATGTCATGGAGGGATCCTTTCATTTCAGTATACAAATCATCTACTCTTCGACCCTTGTAGGCAGACAGCTCACTATCGTTACCTTCCCGGAGGGCCTTCTTAAGGCCGTGGAGTACCATGTATGTCTTATAAACGTTTGCATCGGCGGCCGAACTTTGTGTTACATGTTCGATGTTGGCACGCTCAGCAATGATTCTATCCCTAAGGACTGCGAGATGACGTCCATATAGGTTATTTCCGTCATTGTCTGGCCCCACACCAAGCATCATATTTTGGCTCATGTAATGAATGGGAGTTGGGTTCTCGGGATTACCAACAGTCGACAAGAGTAGCTGAAGTAACGCTTGCTGTTTGTCCGTGGCCTGTCTCCTGAACTTTTCTGCAATAGCGACTTCAAGGGCCGCAGAGATGACATCAAGATTGGTTTTCTTCCAATATTCGTTGAAGACTGTTGCCACATCCTTGGTTGGTAAAGCTTTACCCGAGTCCATGAACAGAAGGCGGTAGTTAGGGTTTGTGAGCATCATCCCGTAGATGTAGTTGGTGACTGTTGGCCAGCGTTCAGTCCCAGTAGAGATTGGTGTTTTCGCATTATTCGATAGTTCACCAAAGGGTGTGTCTTTTGGGTTGAAGAGTTCAATGACGCCAGATGATGAAGATGAGCCGCTTGCCATTTATTTAGTGGTAGCTTTTTTTGACTTAAATGTAATAGTCGAGTCTGATAAATGAGCGCGCTACTTTATTTATCTTCAAATGACTTCGATGTCGTCCAAGGACAGAAGGGACGGATGATGTGCAACCGAATCCGTGGCTTTTCACTCCTATTGTTCTTCTCTAATGCATGCCACCATTGTAATGAGCTCATTCCTATCTTTGCCAAGCTTCCTGGTACCATAGCAGGATGTCAGTTTGGGTTAATAAATGTCAGCGCTGACAAGAACTGTGTGGCTATGTCTCGTGGTACTCTCTCTGAGATTCAGTATGTGCCATACATCGTCATGTATGTCGATGGTAAGCCTGTAATGAAGTACGCTGGTCCATACGAGATCAATGAGATCAAGAGGTTTGTGTTGGAAGTGTCAAAGAGAATCAAGAGTAAACAGACTTTTGCGAACAACTCCGCCGTTCAAAAAGACCCTCGCGGTGGGATTCCCGCGTATACTCTTGGGAAACCTCTCTATGGACCTGACAGTAAGGTGTGCTACCTCAAATGGGACAGCGCGTACGACGTGAACAGACAGAAACAGCAGTCACCTCAGACACAGCCGCCATATCAACCAGGTCAACATGGCCAGTATGGGAATCCTGGTCAACCTGGGCAACCCCAGTACCATCCGCTACCAGCGGGTTCTGGGATGGGCAACCCAATGATGCAGCAGCAGCAGATGGCGCCAGGTATGCAACAACAAATGCAGCATCAGGTATCACAGCAACAGAGGAGCGCTAATCCAAATAACCCGTACGGGAACATGAGCGGGATGAACTAAATATGAAAGTGACCATTATTCGCATTTGTTTTCGATAAAAACAAATGACTAGTTTCCCCCTATATGCAAGGATGAAATCCAACGTGCTAACCGACGACCTAACACCCGATCAAAAAGCAGGTCTTGTCACAGACATCCAGAAGCTTGATGAACATGGTATGGAACTCATTGCTGCTCTCATTAGGGCGCATCAGATCGAGACAACAATAAAGCGTGTCGATACATCACTACCGTACAACTCAATGACAGACGGAGATCATATGATGTTCGATCTTGAATCTCTTCCAATACCTCTGAAACATGTCATTTCTAAGTTCGTAAAGGTGCATGTGACTAGCATGAAGGAGAGTAGGGTGCTCGCAATCGCGCGGACTCCTTGAACTTCTTAGACAATGATGCTAACAACTACACTTAACGCAACTATACCGACCACCAAGATCACCCAGAACCAAAACGATATGTGACCAGAGTTTGTAGTTGGTGACTCAAGGCTGTTCGTACCCAGTTCTAAGTATGAACATGATCCCCAGCATCCAGGATCTCTTCCAACCGTTACACCTTCATAGCTACCACCAAGACCATTTCTTTTAATGTCTGCAATGGCAACCGGTTTACACTCTCGTCCGTCACAGTAGAACCCTAGCATTTCAGATCCAAACTCAAACGATGTATAGTAGTCTTTTCCCAGAATAGTTGGGGGACTGTTGTACAAACGGATAGCTTTAGTACTCTTGTTAACACTGAGATACATGTACCCCTGATAAACAAGGTTAACCTGATCACCGTACGCGATCGGACCAGTCTTCTTCCCGTCAGCAGGTTCAAGCACAAAGCCTACTGGTGGCGCATCGGGCTCATTCTCACTATGTGTCCAAGTTAATCCGTCTCCATCTGTGTTGGAGCGTACCTCAAGGCCGGTGTTTGCGATAAGCACGGATACCCGGTCACCATACCTTATAGAGTCATATCTAGACAGTCTACTGTCAACTCGACTTGCTGGCACTAACTGCAGTGTCACACCGGCGTCGTCCACAGTCGTATCATTGCCGTCTTGAGCAAGAAACAAGTTGTCCTCTGATACTTTGATGTTCAACATGTCTTGGTAGAAGACTGTGTTTGCTTGTTCTGGTGGGAACTGATGCACGGCTGTGTTGATAAAGGAAGTTACAACAACATTAGAGAGTTCAGGGTATATGTCCTGACGTCTCAACATTTGTACTGGACTCCCTCCAAAGTTAGTTACAGCTGAGTTGAAAGGAGCGCACATTGTCTTACCGTCTGGGAATGCCACATGATAACCGGCGGTACAGCCGGCGATACAACTATCTATACACTCATGGACCGTTTTGCCGGCGGTGCATGCTCCTTCTAATGTTGTATAACAGCCAAGAACATCCATGGTGTCAAAGACGGTTGATGGCCATACATACCACTTCTCTTTATAGATTTGCGGTTTGACGATGTGTTCTGCGGCCCTGCTGTCCATTTATTGATCTACGAGGAAAGAAACCATACATAAAGTTATGAAGCTCAAGATCAGGTCCGACAGAGTCGAGGCGCTTAGATCCGTTGTTCCGGCTACCTCAAGGGTATGTCTGGCCATCGGGAATATGTCAGTAAGGGGGTTGACTCCGGGAGTGTCCTCTCGTGACTTCAAGGCGGTGGAGTCCGTTTTGGCTAGTTATCTCCAGAAAAGCAGCGCTCGACACGGAAGCTGTAAGAAACCAGTTGTTGTGTGCGACGTTGGTCCTGTTGGACCGTACCACATCGCTGTTGTCCGTAAGCGAGTTGACAGTACAGAGCATGATGTGTACCGTATGGGCAGTGCCGATATCTACATGTTCAAAAAAACTATGGCCATTTATGTTCAGCATAGGATGCCCCCGAAAGACATGTCCCAGTTAATGGCTCCGCTTAAAGCCATTTTCGATGGAATTACCCCAGTGATCACTAAGATTGACTATGTTACCAGCAGGTTCATATACAACCCTCCGTCGGTCGTTATGAATGTCCCTACTGATACCGTTGCCTGTGCCCCGCGTGGACAATTCTGTCACCTTTCTGTCGAAGACGGTTCCATCTACCTATCGACAGGGAATACCCGCGTTATGGTGGGGGTTGAGGCGGGGGATACTAAGTCCTCTGTACTAACAGGATACTGGGATGGTGAGCATTTCACATGCACAGATGTTCTATATGTCTGTGACGAGTCTGTGGGGAATCTAGACTACAGTGCAAGACTATCAGTCATTCAAGCAATTATCTCTCCGATTGACTGGTGTTCATGCATAGAATACGGAGCACTTACTAACATGAATAGAGACCTCTTTTACACCCAAGGGTCAACCTCATATGTTTACAGATCAACTCCAACGTTTTGTTTTGAGGTCACAATAGTACAAGTGTACGGGTATCCTTTATACGAGCTGCGCACGGACGACGGTGAGATTTTCACAGGAACTGACGACTATAGGCTGCCGAAAACCGTCCCGATAAGTACGGGCTATAGCCATATCGTTCATTGGCCGGAAGGAGAGCTGATAGACTTTCAGTGGAAAAATGACGGATTCCTCCCGATAGCCAGATCAAAGGCGATCTCGGCTATTGATCCGGAGAGTGCCAGATCGCTATGGACGGCAGTTAATGAGCTGTTACCTCTTTGACTTAAAAGATGATTTCTAAGAGAGAAATCATGACCACACCAGCTAGATTCTCTGATCCATCCATTCTACCGGTTAATGACACCCTGGTCTTCTACACACCAATGCAAGTGGACCTTGATGACACAACAATTGTCCGTACAGGAACCCTCGGTGAAGGGAGCTGCTTGTACCACAGCGTGCTTCACGCCTGCTCTGGAGAGTATGCGGGATCAAGCGTACGAAGGCGTCTTAAGATGGTCAAGCAGCTCCGAGCCAGCTTGGCAGGTATCATTGATCAGCATGAGTGGGAGAAGCTCGGAAGAGGACTTATTGCCCGTATCTCGTTTACCGAGAACGTCAATATTATTTTGACTGATACCTACGCTTCGATAGAAGGAAAACGTCCTACACGATCCGTTAGTAAGGTGCTTGACGGATGGGATGATGATCTTAAGAAGATTATCACTGATCTTCTACCTCTTGATAGCGGGTTTGAGAAAACGATTCTTCCCGCGGCCTATAAGCGTTCTGAAGATGGCGGACTACAGGATTGCAAGTCCGCCATGCGGAAAGAGGTTGTTAAATACTTGGGAGCACGGGATGATCTGTCATCCTTGTCTGACAAAAAGCTTGCATACCTTAAGAAGGTGGTTATTGATTTTACGGACCGGGTGACTGATGTGGCAGAGACGCTGGCGTACAACGAGTATATTGCCGGCCTGGGGGACGTGTCAGAGACGGTAGATCAGAAAACGATAGGTCTTATTTCAGACAAGTTCGAGAGAGACATATATTTCGTTGACGGCAGGACACGAATGCCCTATCAAAATGCATCATCGCCTGACAACCTTCGTGGTCGTCGATCGGTCATCATACTTTGGGTTGGTGGAGTACACTATGAGATTATGGGCCGGCTGGTGGAGGGAGATTATGGACGAACAGTGCAGCGAGAGTTCTCACCCAATGACCCTTTGATCCGAAAATTCAAAACCTTCTTGTGTGATCCTGAACGTGTTGCCGATACGTACCCAGATCTCGTAGAATATCTCCCAAGCCGATATCAAACGTTTGACGCCTTTGCACCATCTCCTTCATCAAGCTATGGATCATCTCCATGTCAATCGATGTCCGACTCTGACTAGATGTAACGAGCCTCGTTATATCTAAAACTTTCCATCCTGATATAAATGGATAACGTAGCCCAGTTTCTACCGAAGTACCCAAACATCTTTCCAGCATCTCAAAAAGCTCTTAACCCTTATGACGGTGATTTCGATAGGGAATTATTCCTGAAGAAGGAGTTCTATGATGAAAGGATACCACAGGTCGAAACGCCTCCGCAACCAAACCCTCCGCCAGGTGTCCTCAAACGTCACCAAAAGATTATAGCGCGATTTATGTCCTCACACACCCTTTACGATGGACTATTGCTACTTCATGCACCAGGAACTGGAAAGACATGCGCGGCGGTAGGAGCAATAGAACAAATAAGAGCAGAAGGAGGCAATTTCAAGAGGGCAATTGTTTGTGTTAAGGGTCCTGACCTGGTTAATGCTTTCAAGTCGGAGATCGTCCACACATGTACGAAGGGGCAGTACATACCACCGGACCCAGGTCAGAATGACCTACTTACTGATGGAGAGCGTGAAGCTAGAACGAACAAGCTCCTCAGTGAGTTCTATACTTTTAAGCGGATGCAGACATTCGCAAAGAATATCAGTGATATGAGTGATGACGCTATCAAAGAATCCTATAGCAACTGCATTATTGTTATTGACGAGGTTCACAACCTACGAGACAAGGATGCATCGGGAAAAACACCGTATAACATGTTCTGGCGCCTTCTCCATGTTGCTGAAGGTTGTAAAGTACTCCTTATGTCTGGAACTCCAATGAAAGATGGCGTAGATGAGATCGCATCTATCATGAACCTGATACTGCCTAACGACCCAAAACAGCAGTTACCAACGGGGGCAAAGTTCCTGAAGGAGTTCTTTACAAGTCAGGATAGCGGGGTCGTTAACCGGAATGGTGACCCACTACCACTGCTGAGTGTCAAGCCAAACCGAATTGCGAAACTTAAACGTGCCTTCAAAGGGCGTGTGTCATACCTACGACTAGCTAGCTCTGATATACCGAGAGAGTTCGAGGGTAGAGAGGTCCTAGATGCTCCAGAGTTAGAGTTGAACCATCTTAAGGTTGTCGAAGACGTGATGAGCCAACATCAGAGTGAGGGATATGCTGCTGCTCTTGCATTAGACAGTGGGGGGCAGAAAGAAAACTTCTTCATCAGTGCTAGACAGGCAAGTCTGTTCGTGTTCCCAGACGGCTCGTTCGGTGATACAGGATTCAAGAGGTATATGAATCTTGAGGGAAAAGTTGGGGCCAGTAAGGGAATGATGAAGCTCAAAGGTAAGAAGGCTCCCGCGGTAAAGAACCATGGACTATCGGTCGAGCTCAGAACTGCCATTCAGCAGGATGGAACCACTCATGAAGCCATGCTTGGAAGGCTACGGATCTACTCAACTAAATATGCCGCCACGATATCACAGCTTCTGCAAGCCAGGAAGGAAGGTAAATCCAGCTTCGTCTACTCATCATTGGTAAAGGGCAGCGGGATTATTTTATTCGCCGCTATCTTGAAATTATTCGGGTTCAAGTCGGCCAATGGGAGCGAGAAGACCGAAGCACCTCGGTTTGCCCTTATCACGGGAATCACAGCAACCCAAGGCGAGCTGAAAGCCATGAAAGCTTTGTTCAACTCGGACGCAAATAAGCATGGTCAATTCATCAGCGTCGTCCTTGGTTCTCCTAAGGTTAGCGAAGGGTTTACGTTCAAGAATGTACAGTCTGAGACGATGCTGACACCTTTCTGGAATTACTCTAGCACAACCCAGGTTCTTGCAAGGGGTTACAGATTGGGTTCTCATGCAGCTCTTGAGAATGAGGTCGGATACGATCCCAGGATGGATATCTATCAGAGAGTCGCCATCCCTGGTGTGAAGGATGGGTTTAGCATTGACCTCTACATGTATCAGGTATCGGAGGTAAAGGATGTGAGCATTAAAGGAGTCGAACGTCTCATGAAAGAAGCGGCCTTCGATTGTGCTCTAACGTACAATAGGAATAAAGTTCGAGGCATTGGACATGACGGAACGGCCCTGTGTGACTATATGGATTGTGAATACTCATGCGATGGTATTGAGCCTGAGCTGTTGCTAGAGGCCGGTGTAACGCCTGGGATGCTTGACTACTCAACGTACGAGTTGTATTACTCTACAACCAGAGTGGACCACATCACAGGCATAATCATGGCCATGTTCAAAGAGCAGTTCAGAGAAAGTCTAGATGTTATCCGGGCAGAGGTCGCTAGTACGTTCCAAGATGCTACAGAGTTTGAGGTCTTGACAGCTTTGAGATCGATCATCCACCATAATGACATCATCATAAGCCGATACGGTATACCATCATACCTCCGAGAGCAGGACGATATTTACTACCTTGTAACCAGTCTCTCTGTAATTGGGACGGTGTCTGCGGAATACTATACGTCAAATCCCAGTCTTGCGGCCGGCAACACGTTTGCCAAGATTTTAACTGACATGGAGTCTCACTCACTGCGTGAAGTTAAGAGAGCTTGCAACTCCAAGACAAGCGAGGATGTCGCTAAGAACACGTCGGTACTACCTCTACGCATACAAGAAGCCATCATCGAAGCGGCCATAATATCTAAGAAGAGAAACCTGAAGACCAACACTGTCTTCCGCGACTTGGTCCTTAAGTGCTATGAAGGGGCTTACGAGCAAGTAGGAGAAGACTCATGGTTGTCTCATTTGCTCTATGACAAAGAGGGAGTATTGAGGTGTATGACAGGGAAAGGAAAATGGCATGACTGTAACAAGGATGAGATGGCTAAGTTCATGAAAAGACGCGCTGCCTGGACAAAGAAACTTGAGAGTAACGAGTACAAGCACTACGGCATTGCTGTCCTGAAGGACGGAAAGCGCGTGTTCAAGATCAGAGATGTAAGGGATCTAGCAGATAAAGCTTCGAAAAAGCACATTCCTTCGGGACGGGATTGTGAGAGTTGGCCAGTCCCCAATCTAACTGATTTGGTTGTCAATGTATTAAAGATCTCCCCTCCACCGTCTTTCATGCCGGGAGCTTCCAAGAAACAATTGTTAAGTTCCATAAATGAAACCAAGTTGCTGAAGGCAATGCCCAAAAACGCGAGCGTTGATGACATTCGTCGCGCAGCCTACTGGACTGCTGGCCCTCTGGAGGTAAGAAAGAAGACACCTATGTGTCGGGCAGTTCTCGAGTGGTTTGAGACGAAGAAGCTCCTCCACTCACAACCGGGTTGCATCGATCACGAGTAAGGTAACTGACGACCCTCTATGAATAACGATTTGTGTAAAATTGAAAACTAAACCTTATCGCAATGAATTTGACAAGAACCATGAACACTCTCGCACAAACAATCGAAACAACAATTACACATTCCGTTAAAGAAGCTATGAACATTGTACAGACTGAAATCGGCCTGATGGTTAGGGCTTACGTCGATAGGATTGAATTTAACTTCGGTGATGACAATCTCACAGCTGAGGAGTTGGAGGCACTGTGGAAGGAGGTATCTGGGAGCGATCTTCCTGTATCAGCGATTAAGAAGTGCCCGGTGACGAAGCCACCGAAGAAGACCACTGCTAAGACGAAACCTACGGTGAAAGCAAGTAAGACTTCGCCTCGAGTAGTGGTCAAAGAAAAGGGTCCAGGATGTCCCTATATCCTTCAGAAGGGCGATCGGGCTAAACAAGCCTGTGATAAGGCTCCAAAGACTGGGATGACGTACTGTACGAAGCATGCTAAGTATGAAGGTACATCGCAGCCGGTCGTAAAGCACGCAGCTCCGAAGCCTAAGATCAAGCCGACAAAGAAGCCGATTCAACCCACCTTACGTTTCAACTCGGCCATCAAAAAGCGGGTACATGCCGAGACAGGTTTAGTGTTCAACGATGAAGCTATTCCGGTAGCCATCGGTCTTCTGGTGAGACGTAAGATCGTTCCTCTCACAACAGCAGCAATCGATGATTGTCGAAGAATTGGATTTATCTTTGATGAAGGCGGGGAAGAAGAGGATGAGGATGTGGAAGAAGAGGAGGACGCGGAAGAGGAGGAAGACGCGGAAGAGGAAGAGGAGGAGGAAGAGGAGGAGGACGCGGAGGAAGAGGAGGAAGAGGAGGAAGAGGAAGATACATCGTCCATGAAAGAGGCTGCGAAGCTCAAGGCATCGATCAGTGATGCACTTAATGTCAAAATTAAAACTGTCAATGTTCAGTCAAATGCCCTCCACACCGTTCTTAAGAAGCTTCAGGGTGAAGAGGACGAGGACGAGGACGAGGATGAATATGAATATGAGGAAGAGGAGGAGGAGGAGGAAGAGGATGAATAAATAAATACAGCCCGGTGATCTAGATCACCGGGCTTTACGTATGCTGGTTAGTTGATAAAAAACTGAATTGGTAGTAAGCATTCTGCTGGTGTAAGCAAATGCCGGAAAGTGCGGAGACACGATTGACAGTTGATTATCTTGTGTCTATCCTAAGAAACAGGATGATTACAGGGTGGGGCTTTGTGAATGGAAGGTACTGTGATGATCCCCCAGAGGGTTTTGTGGAGTTTGAAGACGCATTACCTTTGACTGTAGAACAAATCACATGTAAAGGAAAGTTTATCTACGCATCTATGGGCTCCGGTAGTAAGACTTTTTACATGCTACACTCACTCATGATGACAGGCCGATGGCAGAGTAATCATGATGAGTTTTGTAAATGGTTCATAGAGACTGATGATAAACAGACTGTATGGTTCAGCGATCCTCGTGCTCTAGGAACTGTGAAGTTCACACATGACCTGGCGGTGCTCCAAAACAAGATAGACAATCTCGGTCCTGATATTCTACGTCCAGAGTTTACGCTACCATTATTCAAGACACTAATCAAGAAATACAGGAATCGGAACATAACATCCACATTGATGGACCAGGCCGTCATTGCCGGGTGTGGGAATGTGATAAAGGCAGAAGCTCTTTACTATGCTAAGGTGTCTCCACTCCGAAAGACTGGATCGTTGTCAGAGAGGGAGCAGGAGATGCTCTTTGAAGGTGTGAGGACGATTCCGCGCCTCGCATACAATGCTGGTGGAATATCGATCAAGGACTTTGAGGTTGATGGCGTGAAAGGGGAATTCCAGAACCAGTTAGAAATATATGGCAAGTCACATGCTGAGCGCACAAAAACGGCGGATGGTAGGATTACGTACTGGGATATGGTCCGACAGACATAGTTCACTTGAATAACTCTGGTTGTAGGAGGTCCCCCGATCACTTGCTCGCGACAGCTTATAAATGAGTCTAAAACACGTTGCCACTTTATAAATGGAGATTGGGTCAAATATAGAAGATACAATACGTGACCTCAACGCCCGCGTCAGCCAGTTTACTGATAAAGAGTCTTCGATAAGTCTCATGCCTTCTCTAAAGGGGACCTCATATATGCGTTATATCCTCATACCACTCGTTATCGGTGGAGCATTGCTGCTCATCAAACCTGGTTTTGTTATGGAAACCGACAGCGTTGACGGGGAATATCCAGAGCCCAGGGTGAAGGCTCAGAAATTCCTGCTGGTACTGTTAGTTTTATCAGTTGCTTCAGGGATAGGTGTGTACATGTATTTCTATCGTAAGCGTAAAGCTATTGATTAGGCCTTTCGCGATAAGTAAAAATGCTTTACAACCCAGTAGGTTAACATCAAGGCAAGCGCCTTGATGCCAACCATCATATATGGAGAAGTCTCGGCCGAAGGTAGAAACTTTAGTACAAGTCCATCGACCACTGGTAGACTGAACACCACGAATAGAATACCGATGAAGATAGCATCCTTACTCTCAGTGGCTATCATGGACATTGTGTCTTTATTTTCTTTGAACAGTGATTCTACAATTCGAATCTCGTTATGAGAAGGTTGTGACTGGTCTGAGGGTAGCTGTGAAATCACATCTGCGCCCTGAATCGGTTGTGCGTATTGTATCGTCCCACTCATCTTTTTGAGGAAGCCTCCATCAAAATCTTAAGCTACTATACCGAGTTAAAAATGGTACCCTCTGTTCACAAATGCCAAGCTTGTCATTAACGAAACTCGAGCAGCTTTTAACAAGCACTGGATTCCTCCCCAAGAAGGTATTCACCGATAGAGGAGACTGTGTATATCTCGAAGTTATGAACATAGCTAATGCGGACACATTTTTGCTATACATCCCTTCGAAGTATGAAATCGAAGCTGATGGAAATGACGGGGTCTATAAGTTAAAAGGAATCGAGCTTGGCGAGGATGGTAATATTCCCGTGGACTACGCCGGTGAGCCCGATGATTTGGATATGGAGAAACAGTACGAAGAGATAGATGCTGATTTGAGTCCGACTAACACTGGCAATCTAGTAGAGCACATGGAAAGCCACTACGAACACACCATATCTCTCAAGGATATCAACAAGGGTGACAAAGCTGGACTCCGTAACGTCTTCCGTCAACTGCGTCGCCTCCGAAACTGTGTCAGGGGTGTCCGATACAAGCTGGCTATCGTCTACAAAGATTACCTATGTGCCATACGTCGTGATGACACAATGGAGGGCTATAAGATCAAGAGCTACCCAGTTCGGGATGAGTGGACAATGCACGTTGTAGTGGACCTTGAAACCTTGTTTTCGAAAAAGAATGCGATAGGTCTCGACATCCGCACAGTACGTGACGCCATCTACCGGGTGTTAGATCGAAACCAAATTAAGCACACCCGGGGCTTGAAGAGGCTTTTTGATCGGCAGAAGGACATCGACTTACATTCATCTGTGATAATCAAACGAAAACTCAAATACACTGGTAACTTGGAGACTCTCTACGGTATGCTGACTAAGATGGAAGTGGCAGAGAGGAGAGTCCTTGATAACCTGATGATACTAGAAAGCAGGAGAGCGGACTCAGGTCTCAAGGGATTACATGACGACATGTCTAGAGTAAATCAAACGGGAAAGCTTGAGAAAGAGCTTGAGACGATGAACGATGTCAAACAGGATGTTATAAGGACTATCCTCGGACTGAGACAGCAGCAAGAGACATTAGCACTACGCGTAGATAGGATTTTCTTCGAAACTGCTATCATGCTAGATGCAATCCTTAAGAACATGTCTGAGCTCGAATCGTTGCAAAAAATTTGTTTGTAGAATAAATGTACTCGACAGACAACATCGAAAGGTACGGACCAGATGAAGACGGCACTGAGAATAAAACCAAAACCAAGTTTCCCGTGTGGGCCATGGTAGTCACAGGGTTAGCAGGCCTTGCTCTCATCGTACTGTTTGTTCTCTTCCTAACAAAGGGATTCAAGACGAGCAATATGGGGAATATGGGGAAGCAGAACTTTGGGTTCCAATTCTATTAGAAACTAATATGGGAGACTGGAGCATGGCATAGCTATAGTCGCATAAAGCAAAAGCCCTTTGAGTTCATTGCTCAAAGGGCTTTTTACAACGGCATATCTACCGGATGGTTACTTACATAGAAGAGTTACATAGCTTTGACACGAACTTGGTTCCGCAGCTTGACCCAAAGTGGCCATATGCATTTGCAATGCCGAAGTATCCCGAGCATGAAGGCTTCTTTGAGGTCAAGGTGCTGTACCCGGGCATACCATACTCTGGCACAATGTAATGCCCAGAGACGTTCCCGGCGGGCACTCCTGGATGAAGCTTACCTGGCCACTGGTTGTTGTAGTTGTTAAGGTCGGCATATGCGCATGACGAACCGCTGACACTTGGTCCGCTGTATTCACTGTTCATTTTAGTAGACACAAGATTAATTTTTTCGCATTTCAGCAATCTGCGCCTCCTCGCGAGCAAGGTCATCAACAAACTCATTTAATATATCACCCTTATGTGCCTTCACCCATTGGAACGTGAGGTCTTTACCAGTAGCCGCCCTATCATATTCTCCCCAAAGGTCTAAGTTCTTACGACGTTTATGCACCCCCGTAGCTCCATTAAGAGCCCACATGCTATCTGTATATATCTTACACTCCTTCCCTTTGAGAACTTTCAACCCTTCCGTGATTGCCTGCAGCTCTGTCCTGTTGTTGGTGTTTTTTGGTTCGGATGGGTAACCGTCAGAACCGACGTAGAAAGTATCTCCGTCCAGTATGCAGTACGCCCATCCTCCGGCGCCGCCCGGATTCTTCGGCCAACAACTTCCATCAGTGTACATTATGGCCATAATCTTGCGATTAGATGAGGTATAATGAAACTTTATCAATTACAGCAAATTGAAGGATGTATGTACTTCATCTTGGATTATCAAAGATGTCAACTATACCGATGCAACTTGACAGTGACCACCTTTGGAAGATCTTTCAGAGCCACTATGATCAGCACGGACTCGCTCGTCACCAGATTGAAAGTATGAATGACTTCTATGATAATGGAATCGCCCAGGTTCTTAGGGACGAGCCGGACATCGTCATCGAGAAGCCCGGTCTTATATACAGGGTCGCCCTGAGCGACCCATATCTTCCAGGACCCACAGTGATGGAAGAAGGCCTCAATCTAAAGAGCGACCGTGACCCAGCGGTGTGTCGTCTTAGGCACCTCACTTATGACTCCCTTCTCTCAGTTACCGTCACTGAGACTATCATTGAGGCGGAGGATGCAGGGCCTGAGAGTTCAGACGATGAAAGCCAGGACAAGGATCAAACTATCGTAGATGAATCAAGAGCTATTGCGGCAGGTAGTGACATCAGTGATTTGACTCATAAGAAAAACGAATCCTCAGAGTTAGTCAATCCACCTAATACACGGTGGAAGAAACCTGTTGTTCGAACCTACACGAGAGTTCAGCTTGCCAGAATCCCAATCATGCTGAGGAGTAGTAGGTGCCTTCTATCGAAGTATACGCCTGATGAACGGATTGACCATGGCGAGGATGAGTGGGACCATGGTGGCTACTTCGTAGTTGGTGGTAGAGAGCGTGTTATTCTAGGTCAAACCAGGATGAACTATAATGAGCCTACGGTCAAGAAAGGTAAGGCTGATAAAAAGCTGAAGTACACGGCGGACATCAGAAGTATGTCTGAAGAGACGGGTCACTCGGTCTCAGTGACCGCTTCCATCGGAGAGGACGATAGGATCTTAACGTTCACATTGCCCTACATCAAGGATCAGATCCCTATGGGAGTTGTGTTCAGAGCGCTAGGCGTCGAAACTGTTGAGAAGCTGACCGACGTAATTGGTCTCTACGACAAGAAAGCCGGCAAGTACATCAAGACCATTATCCGCGATGGCTTCAGAACAGAAGTGGACTCACAAGAAAGTGCGATCAAGTTCATAGGAAAGTATTGTACACAGAGCGGAGCGAAGGACTCCGACAAACCAGCCTATGCACAGCAGGTTGTAGATGGTGAGTTGTTTCCCCATCTTGGTGTTGCAACGCGCAAGGAGAAGCTCTACTTCTTAGGTCATATCGTGAAAAAGCTTCTTCTTGTACAGTTGGGGTACAAGTCGCTGGATGACCGGGACGACTACGCCAGGAAGCGTGTGGAGACTGCAGGAGTCTTAGTTAAGGGGCTGTTCAAAACTCTGTTCAAGCAGTACTACGCCCATATCCGTGTGAGTCTGAGGAAGAAGAGACAGACACTTGATGTTATTTCGGAGATGAAGAGGACAAACAAGATTACAAAGGGTCTCTGCTATGCTTTTCGAACTGGTAACTGGGGCGTTCAAAAAAGTGCATATATGCGTGTGGGTGTTTCTCAAATTCTGCTCCGGTTTTATGGATCAGCGTTGTCTCACATCAGAAGGATAATGGTCCCAGATGGTAAGGACAGTAAGAGTAAAGCACTTCGTCAACTCCACCCTTCTCAATGCATGAACATCTGTCCATGGGAATGTTTTGACCCGGCTACACCTGTGCTCATGTGGGATGGGTCAATAAAGGCGGCTATGAACATTGCGGTCGGAGACTACCTCATTGACGACCTTGGACGACCCACGCGCGTCAGGAGCACATGTTCTGGGGACGCAATCATGTATGATATCACCCAGCAGAAAGATAACAGTATCGACTACATCGTGACTGCCAACCATATCCTTACTCTCAAAATTCGGGAGTACAAGGTGATAAGGATGAGGAGCGACGGGTACGAAGTGCGATGGTTCGACAAGGAGGAGTTGAGGCTACGGTATAAGACATTCAAGACTCACGAGCAGGGAGTTGAGTTCCTGGTCTCATTCGATCCGGATGATACCCTTGATATTGAAATCTACAAATACCTTGGTATGTGTAAGGCCGCCCGAGAATACCTATTCGGATTTCACGTAGACCTGATTAAGTGGCCGAAGCAGGACATCCTACTAGACCCATACATCCTTGGAATCTGGCTAGGATCCCGTATGAACGGGGAGGTCGCTCCTGAAGACCCGGAGCTGTTGGATGCTTGGGTGGAGTGGGGTATGGACTATGACGGGCCTGATTTTGATAGTATCTTGAAAGCGTACGATTTGGGCAATGTGCATATTCCCGAGGAGTACATCGTGACCAGTAGAGATGTGAGGCTCCACGTTCTGGCTGGACTCATTGACGCTGGCGGTAGCGCTGAGGCCGAAGGGCGTGAGGCACGGCTCGTACAAAGATCCGTTGATGCTCCCATCGTTTATGGTGCTCATCGCATTGCCCAATCACTCGGAATATCATGCAACGTCAGCACGGGAACGCGTCAACGTAGCGCATACACGGAGCTTGTAATGACAGGGGTGTGTCTTGGTGAGATTCCCATCAGGGTTCCCCAAAAGAAACTGAACCCGTGCGCAAGCTCCCTCCAAACTGCGATCACCGTGACTGAGAAGGGGCCTGGACCGTTCGTTGGATGGCAACTAGAAGGAAATGGTCGGTTTCTTCTCGGCGATACCACTGTGGTCCACAACACTCCCGAAGGTGCTGCAGTTGGTGTAGTACTCAGTATGACTATCCTTGCTCGGGTATCTATCCAGGTTCCTACTGTCGAAGTTAAAGCAGTGGTTGAGCGTATGCAGAGTATAACATCTGTGAATGATTTCGTCGGTAGAAATGATGAGCCAAAAGTCTTTGTCAACGGTACCCTAATGGGTTTCGCCGATCCGGATGAGTTTGTTCCTGAGTTCAAGAGACTCAGACGTCAGGGAGCGGTAAATGGGGACGTCTCGATAGGTGTTAGTGACACAGAGTATGATAATGAGATTTATATCTACTCAGACGAGGGACGGATGTTACGACCGGCCTTCGGGGTAGAGGATGGATTCCTGAAAGCGAGGAAGGAGATGGGAACTGATTGGAATGATCTGGTGTCTCGTGGAGTTATCAACTATGTTGACAACTCCGAAGCAAGCAATGGAGTCTTTGCGTTTGACCAAAGTGAGCTATCACAGTTCAAATGTGATTACTACGAGCATCCCGCAATGATGATGGGAGTGATGGCGGGCACGATCTGCTATGCGGGTATGTCTCCTTCTCCTCGGCTTTGCTATCAAGCGAGCATGGGTAAACAAGCAGTCGGTTGCTATGCTCTCAACCATAACATCCGCTCCGACACCGTGGTACACACCCTTGACTACCCACAGCGTCCAATCGTTAATACCGCGCTTGCGGAGATGATGGGGTTTGGTGAGATGGGTGCAGGAATAAACGCTATAGTAGCCATTGCCACACTCGACGGCTTCAACCAGGAAGACTCTGTGGTTCTAAACAGGAGCGCCATCGAACGGGGAGTGCTTACTGCCAATACCTGGAGATGTCACACTGATGAGACGAAGCGAGAGGCTCCACATCGATTGTCAAGGATCGGTCTTCCACCCATCAACAAGAGGCGTAAAGATTGGAACTATTCCCTCTTGGGCGAAGACGGAATAGTAAGGAAGCGAATCCCTAAGAGCAGTGAGCGTGTTACTTATGACGAAGACGGAACAAAGCACACCCACATAGAGATGTATAACCAGCAGGTTCAAGTACAGAAAGGCGACGTTATCATCGGGAAATTCCTTACAGTAACCGACAAAGGCCGTACTGTGGAAGACATCACTGATTGCAGTGTGGCGGTGAAGAAGGGGGAGGAGGGCTTCATTGAGCGGATTTACGAGTCGGTCACATCTACTGGGTACAAGATCGTCCAGGTCACCATCAGAACGCCAAAAATTCCAGAGATTGGTGATAAGGTGGCAGCCAGGAGTGCTCAGAAGGGGGTCATCGGGATGGTCTATGGCCAAGAAGACATGCCGTTTACAAAGGACGGTGTAATTCCGGACATTATTATCAATCCTCATGCTATACCAAGTCGGATGACCATCAATCAGTTGATAGAAAGCGTAATGGGATACGTCGGATGTCTTAACGGTGAATATATAGACGCTACAGCCTTCGAGAAACCTCCCGACATTGTGGAAGAGGTTAGTAACGCCTTACGTGCCAGAAACTTTGATCTGTACGACGCTGAAGACACTGATGATAAAGAGTGGAAAAACCATGGATACCAGCGAATGATATCGGGACAGACAGGCGAGATAATAGATGCAAAAATCTTCATCGGATCAACATACTATCAGAGACTCAAGCACTTCGTCTCCGATAAAGAGCACGCGCGCTCTAGAGGTACGCTCACAACCCTTGTTAGGCAACCTCCAGAAGGAAGAAGCCGAGACGGAGGTCTCCGATTCGGTGAAATGGAGCGTGATTGTACCATTGGACAGGGAGCAGCAGAGTTCCTTAAGGACTGTCTTCTTAGGAGATCAGATGACTATGTGATGCCAATCTGTAATCAATGTGGGGCAATCGCTACAACGCAAACATGTTGTAAAGGTTGTAACACTGATAATGTCGCAAAGGTAAATCTCCCGTATGCGTTCAAGCTCCTTGCACAAGAGCTTTCAGCCATGAACATAAAGTTCAAATTCAAGTCCGACTAGTTAAATTGATAAAAGAGTATGTTGCTCGACATAGAGCAACATACTCTTTTTAATGGATGACACAACAGTAAAACCAGCCAAAGCTTGGAATGGATTCGTTCAATACCCACCGATGTGTTCTATGTTTCAACCAGCCCAGCGCCCCGGTCCTCCACCAGTACCGAAACCGTCGAAAACCCCTCTGTACTGGCATGGTGTTCACCTACTCCCGTAGAGGTTTATGAAGGGACGCGCATGGTCAAACATGTTGTGTAAAGATTGTAGGAAACCTAGAAAGACACGTCTGTCTGTCGTGGTAGAAGCTGCCCAGGCTGTGACCCAGCGTTCGAATACTATGGAGGACGGATCTTCCGTGAGGTGTAGACGTAGTCGCTCCTCTTCCTCATTACAAGACTCCAACAAACCACTCTGTCATATCTCCATCGTATCCTTCGTTAGATCCCCCACAGACTGTGTTGAGAGTCCTGTACCTACCGGCGGGTCCGCGAGGAGGTTGCTCAGGCATACGCTGTTGACGACCAGAAAATCCTTCATGACCACTGGCTCCAAGCTTCTGGAATAATTCGGATGCTGATGATGGACATCCGGTGTGGGACTTATTGTTCGCCATGTTCACAAAGTGTGGGTAACCGGTAACCCCTTTGGGAGCTTCAGAAGGGCCTTTGACGACAATGCGTCCGGCTTGAATGTCATTCGCAAGTAGACTTTTGGCTTTCTGACAGTAACCACAGCTGTCAGACGAGAAGAAGATGATCGACATTTATATACGTCAAGAAGTTTTTAGATTACCACTCGAGTCTCATTTAGTTATACCAAATTGGTATAACTAAGCAACCCTATTCACTGAATGATCTTAAGCTTACGAGAAGCTCTAGTCCACGATACGTATCGTAGCTGATTTCGCTCTTTAGTTCTGTCTTCCATACATCTATAACGGAAGTTCCAACGGTTCTTAATCTTGTCAAAGTCATTTTCATCTACATATACAGACTCATATGTAGAACCTTGACACTTATGTGAAGTGAGCGCATAACCATAGTAAATATCCTTTTCTACTATCACGTACTTATCCGCAAGTGTCTCACCATCGGCGAAGGCTTTGTTGTCCCGGAGCCTGTCAGAGAGGATGTCTCCATACTGCTCCTCAATCTTTTCCGTTAACTCAGAGTTACAGACCTTACGATTCGTCATGTCAATCACGTCAGAAGACTTTACAAACAGTAGAGGATGTAGCTGTTTCATGTCTGTTTCCGTGATGATCGTATCACCGTACTTGAACACGTCTTCAAGAAAGACTGCCCTGTTCTTAAGAGCACAGTACTCTTTGAAGTCTTCCTTCGTTGATCTGTACCCGTTCACCTTCTCTGCTCTACGCACAAGCTCTTTCATGAACATGGCGTTGTTAGAGTGTTCAACTGCAATAAAGAACAGATGGTTTGAAACGTGCGTTCTATCATCTATGTCCGTCAGATCGACGAGCCGTCCCGTCAAGTTTGTGAATCTAGAGATCTTAAAATGGAAAGTGTCGGACAACTTACTGACAACATAATCAGTCCCATTCTCGATCATTGGTGTTGGAAAACCCAAGTTGGTATACCCAGTGAGCAGTTCTCCAAGTACCAGGGAGGACGTGTACCCAAGAGACTTTCTGATCTGCGTGTTATGAGCACGAACCGCGGCGTTTGTGTATGCGATAATGCGTGTGTCAAGGTTACTTTTTTGGTCTTCTACGAATGCCTCATACATTTTACTCATCGGAATTGTCAGGTCATCTTCAGGGACACCAGTGGCTGACAAGATATCGTTCAGTCCCATCTCTGTGAGAAGGTTGTCGCGGATATAGGAGGCCAGGACGATGATCACAGAATCCTCGACTTGTCTAACAATCTGAGATAGTGTGCACACATTCTCAACATCGAAAGCAAAACTATCCGGCCTAAAGCAGATCCCATCACTCTTCTCGAGAGGTTGAGACGGTGAAGGGATCTGACAACTGTCTCCGATCAGAATGATTTTCTTGTCTCGTTCACAGATGTAATCTAGAATCTCTTCCAAGTCTCTATCACTCACCATTGAAACCTCATCAAGAATAAAACACTCGTACTGATCCATCTTCTGCTTCGATCCGGATGAGTACTTGTGAGTACCAATGTAACTGTGTTCTCTCATCTTACCGAGAACCGAGGCGACAGTCATACTAGCAACAGGAATGAACCTATCCTTGTTGAGAAAGGACTGTAGTACTCTCTTGGCCTTATGGGTGGGTGCAACCGCGGCGATTGCCATGTCTTCATTATCAGCGATGTGGTCAACGATGAGCTTCGTTAAGAAGCTCTTACCAACGCCGGCTGGTCCGTTGATGACGATGGCGGGATTCTCAATGTCTTTGAAGAACTTCTGGACTCGTCTGAAAGTTTCTTCCTGACAGTTTGTTAGAGTGGTCATGTTTGATATGAGTAAGAATAGAAAACAGGATTGATCATTTTGAATTTGTGTGATGGTAACTTTGACAAACGATGGAAGAAGCGCTAGACGGATATGTAAAAACCTGGAATCGAGGAATCACTTCATCATCCCGACCACGATTGCTACTCACTATCACCAACAAAGAGTGTGGTCGACCAACCTATACTATCAGCACCACACATGGACTCAGGATCCTCCTGTTGTGCGTGAGTGACACCCACGCGGCCGGCACTGTAAACCTCGCGTGGCTATCCAGTGGAGATGCTATCGACACGCAAAGCGGGCATAAGTTCATCTCCGAAGTCGTCCAGATGTCATGGATGTGGAGGCCAGCCTCGATCAAGTCTTCGATCTTAGCACCAGCCCTTGCACAATTTAACGCCCTGTTTCCAAGGTGGGGAGTTAAACTAGATAATCGCAAGATTACATGGATCAAATCCGGAACATTGTCTCGGTGTGCTGAGTTCATTCGTGGGCAGTCTTACAGGACGGCAACGGCCTACTATCAGTCGAGCCCGACTAGCGATCCAGTTCAGAAGCGTATATACGAAAGTCCACCTCGCTTTCGACTGGACGACGTTGTGGTCTCTATTCCGACTCCTCTGAAAGTATCATACGACTTCTCGAGTGTAGAAGATGATGTGGCAGAGGAAGGTGACCTCACATGCTCGGTTTGTTTGACCAACAAGCCGTGCGCTGCTGCCAAATGTGGACATCTCGCCACATGTGGGGGGTGCGCTACCCGTATCTCCAGTCTGTCGAATCCCAAGTGTCCTAAGTGCAGAGGACCGTGGATAGAGCTTCAACGGATCTTTTTATAGAATTGATGAATTCGTGCGCTTATTGCTAGACTAGCAACGATGTCTGATAAGTCAACATTTGAAGGCACCGTCACCTTGACTTTTGGTGATGTTGCTGAAAACCACACAGGTATGCAGGAAATCGGTGAGATTGCTGATCACGGCTTTACTCTAGAGGATCTCCAGACAGCGCAGAAATACTTTCGCGAACTGGGATGTGATAGCGAGATCGTTTGTCTGAACGATTTTCTTCCGAGTAAGGTTGATGAGAGTGAACTTGAAGCTTTAGAATTTGCCCGGGAGAATGAGGAGTCCAAAGCCTATCTTCTTGTGATCCGAGGTGGACTATTGGCCCTATGTGAAGGTGACCTATTGGGGGAGATGGTAGCGCTAGATTGGGACACCAAGTTTTTCAACGACAGGAGACGTGTGGTTCAAAACTTGAACGCACGATACAACCTATGCTTCTCCGACACGAGGCAGGAGGCTGATTTTGAAGCAGGAAAAGGTAATATATTTCCTTGGGATGCTGTTCCACTCCTAGCTTCGACCCGGGAGGCTCTGGGTGACGCATTTGGAGATGCTGGTAAGTCTTTACAGTGCGAGGGAAACATGTACTATAAACACACTGGACAAGGGACAGGGATTGGATACCACGCAGATGCCGAAAGAAATAAGGTGATCGGTGTCCGCATTGGTGAGTCTATGTCACTCCACTTTATGTGGTTCAACAATTTCCGCCCCCGTGGACTCAACGTGTCGGTGAAGCTATACGCGGGCGATGTGTATTGCATGAGTGAGTTTGCTACGGGATCGGAATTATGGAAGGTTAAACGAAACTTCTTCAACTTGCGACATGCAGCAGGAGCCGCGAAGTATACGACCAAAACCGACACAATAGAGATTCGTAATCAGCGCCCGCTAGAAGACAGCACATTTACAGTCGGAGACATATGGTTCAAGAGAAAAAAGGGAGCGAAGGACAAAGTGAGGAGCGAGCCGGTAATGATGCCAAATTAAGTACACCTCAGCCAAAGATGGCTGAGGTGTTTTTTCACTATCCACTTGTTGGAGCATGCATTTAATCAGCCGGACAATCCTGTCCGAGGCCGGTATACGTCACCAGACTCTGGATAGAGCATATAGTCTCCGTCAACTGCCCAGATGGACACATTCCTCCCGTATTAACACTGCCCATCGCTACGTAATAACTCTTATCAACACCACAAGTTGCATGGAATCCGTTCATATCTTCTGTTTTTGAACAACCTGAACTTGACCAGATCTTCTGACTCTAGCAGTTAAAGCACGTAGAGTTGCATCCATTCTTAACGGGATCGGCCTCGCCAGTCTTATGACAGTTCATCATACAATGGTGAGTGAATAGTATAATTGATTTTATTTGTTTGATCAAGTTGATCAAACAAATTATGACTTTCTACAAAGCCTTCGACAAGAATCTCCTCTGCAGAGGACTGCAGTACACAGTGGGAGAGACTACAACCGTTGAAGGAGAGATAGAGATGTGTGGGAACGGTATTCACTGTTGTAAACAGGCTCTTTCATGTCTAAACTACTATCCACGCGACTCTCGCTTTTGTGAAGTTTCACCTTCTGATGAAATGATTACGGAGGGGGACAAGACTGTTTGTAGAAGTATTACTGTGGTTAGAGAGATTATAGGCGATGAGCTTTCTGCTCTCCTTACCGGCCCGTGTAAGTGGTGGTGGGAGAATGGTCAGATGTATCGTGAGGACACCTACAAGGATGGCAAGCAAGAGGGTCTGAACAGGCAGTGGCATTATAACGGTCAAGTGTATCGTGAGGACACCTACAAGGATGGTAAGAAGGGTCTGTGCAAGCAGTGGTACGACAACGGTCAAATGTATCGCGAGGACACCTACAAGGATGGTAAGCGAGAGGGTCTGTGTAAGTGGTGGTATGAGAACGGTCAACTGGGGGCTGAGTGCACCTACAAGGATGGTGAGGTGGAGGGTCTGTATAAGATGTGGTATGAGAACGGTCAACTGGGGGCTGAGGACACATACAGGGATGGTAAGCGAGAGGGTCTGTGTAAGGCGTGGCATGAGAACGGTCAACTGGGGGCTGAGGGCACCTACAGGGATGGTAAGCGAGAGGGTCTGTATAAGACGTGGCATGAGAACGGTCAACTGGGGGTTGAGGGCACCTACAAGGATGGCAAGCTTACAATGCCAGAATTTATCTGGGCATGAGGACGGTGAGTGAATAGTATAATTGATTTCATTTGTTTGATCAAGTTGGTCAAACAAAACTATGACTTACTACAAAGCCTTTGACAAAGATCTCTGCTGTAGAGGACTGCAATACAGCATCGGAGAGACTACAACCGTTGAAGGAGAGATAGAGATGTGTAAGAACGGTATTCACTGCTGTAAACAGGCTCTTTCATGTCTAAACTACTATCCACGCGACTCCCGCTTCTGTGAGGTTACACCAGCAGGTGATTTAGTTGTAATGGAGGACAAGGCTGTTTGTGGAGGTATCACTGTGGTTAGAGAGATCGTAGGAGAAGAGCTCTCTGGTCTTCTTACCGGCTCGTGTAAGTTCCGCTACGCAGATGGTAGCCTTCGTACGGAGCACACCTACAAGGATGGTAAGAAGGGTCTCTGTAAGGAGTGGTACGAGAGCGGCCAATTGAACCTAGAGTGCACCTACGAGGACGGTAAGCTAGAGGGTCTGTACAAGGAGTGGTACGAGAGCGGCCAATTGAACCTAGAGTGCACCTACAAGGACGGTAAGCTAGAGGGTCTGTGCAAGGAGTGGTGTGCGAACGGGCAACTGGGGTTTGAGCACACCTACAAGGATGGTTAGTGGTTAGTTGGTGTTCTTGCAGACCCTCCAATTACCTCTGCAAAAACCATCAGTAAGACCACTAGTGCCAGAAGACCAGCCAGTAGCATCATCAAAGTAACGTTACTTTGATCCAGAGTCATTTGTTCTACGATAAATAATTGTTTATAACCGCGGGGAGTTTCATAAATGTCAGGCTCGGGTACAGACCAAATTAGAACGCAACTCATGACCATCTTTGCAGTTAAAGGTGACTCTGACTCGTCAATGTTCACACTTATTTGGGCTATGGTCATGCTATCGGTGTTCGAGCACATGGCGAAGATAATGCCAACGGTTATTGCTTGGTGCGGGTCAGCGTTATCCGCTAGAGCAAAAAGACACATCAAAATACCAGCAGTTATGAAGAAATCATCATCAAGAATTGTATTCGAGCGTCATTACGCCGCTCGATCGGGAGATAACCTTGCAGACGCAGTCCTTGACTACATCTGTAGACAAGACTCTGCACGTGAGCTCATCTTCAATGACTTTTACTTGGCAAGTAATGCAGATACCTTTGCTCTTACGCCAGAGATCAATGTCCGAATTATCAACAAAACATTCAAAGAAGGTAAGATTGATCTCATGATCTTTGAGATCTTCTCCGAAAACCTGACTTTGTTTAAGCTCAAGAAATGGGTGAGTAATGTAAATACTGAATATGAAGCTGAAAAGAAGAACAAGTTTGGTGAAAAGCGTTTCTTCTTTGACGAACACATCATCGTCCAGCACAGTAGAGGTATGCCAACTATGCCACACATGATATTCAGCATGACCGAGTTTCACACAAACAAGTCACTTGGTAACACCTACGGAGAACACATACAGACTGTGAGAGACAGGGTGGACCTCTTCATACATCAGCCCCAATGGTACGAAGAAAAGGGAATTCCTCACACCCTTGGCTTGCTTCTTCACGGTCCACCGGGTACGGGTAAATGTCTAGCGCGAGATACTCCCATCCTGATGTACAACGGGGATGTCAGGGCTGTACAGACACTCAGAACGGGAGAGTTGTTGATGGGTGATGACAGTACCCCAAGAGTCATTATGTCTACTTGTACTGGTCGAGAAACGATGTATAAGGTCACCCAAACGCACGGTACCTCTTATACAGTCAATGAGTCCCACATACTATCGCTAAAGTTGATAGAGTCGCCCCGCGTCATTCACTATCCAGATCGCCATGAGTTTACTGTCCATTGGTTTAAGATGGAAGGGGTACAAACGAGCGTTTACAAATACGACAACAGCAATGGACGCGACACTGTCTTCGCCCAAGTCAAAGAGTTTATCGAGACTCTTCCATCGAAGGGAACCGTGATTGACGTATCAGTGATAGACTACATAAGCCGTACGGAAGAGTGGAAAAGTGCCTACGGTGGTTACAAGACGGGAGTTGAGTACAATAAACGAGACGTCCTAGGCTGCCCATACATACTAGGATCTTGGTTGATCGACGGGGATGAAGATAAAGATGTTCCTAAGGAATACGCTCTTAACGACCGAACTACGCGCTTGGAGCTGTTGGCTGGGTTGATTGACCATGGAGGCCATCTTGCGGACACTAACTGTTTCGGGATTGTACATAAACATAAACGCCTGTCGTATAGTATCTTGAGTTTGGCACAGTCACTTGGGTTCAGAGCATCACTCACTGAGGGCGACGATGGAACGTGCTATAACGTACGCATATCAGGACACCTTGACGAACTACCAACGAAGTTGCCTAGAAACCAGGTGAAGCCTTTGGCATCGATGGAAGATCCGCTCGTATGTGGTATCAGTCTTACTAAGCTCGAAGAAGATGAATACTATGGATTCGAGATCAACGGGAATAAGCGCTTTATCCTTGGTGATTATACCGTCACTCACAACACAAGTCTAATCAAAGCCCTGGCCAAGGACACAAAAAGGCATATTTTCAACATCAAGCTCAACAAAAATACCACTCAAGCACAGATGAATGATCTCTTTTATAACGAAAATGTGAACCTCAAGTCCGATAATGGGTCAGGAATGAGCGGCTGTGTAACCATCCCATTGAATCAACGCATCTACGTGATGGAGGATATCGACTGCCTTGGAGATGTCGTTATTGATCGAGCTATTCTCGAGAGCGCCCCATCACCTACTAGCGATGTCACTGGAAACAGAGAAGATGATGGAAGCTGGGAGACGGAGGGTGATCTGACAAACATGAACACAGAACTACCTACGTACACCAGTAACCCCAAGGGTGCAAGAGACGGAAGTGGATATGCGCAAATGAGAAGTGGATATGGTTCGATCTCTGATATGAGACCGGTAGCGAGCACTATGGATAAAGCTAGTGCAATGATGGCACAAAGGGATGGGAATGATCAAGAAGAAGTTTCATCTGATCTAACTCTATCATTCCTTCTCAATCTTTTCGATGGTGTCCTTGAAACTCCGGGGAGGATCCTTATCATGACATCCAACTTCCCTGACCGGCTGGACCGCGCTCTCATCAGACCCGGCCGTGTCGACATCAACCTAGAACTTGGGTATTGCACTGACAACCTCGTAATGGAAATGTACAGGGGATTCTTTGGAGAAGAAAGGGAGTTTACTGGGATGACCAAGCTCGAACTCACTCCCGCCAGGGTACAGGAGATCCTATGTAACAACTTTAACGATCCAGAAGCTGCGTATGAGGGTATCAACGTCCTAGCCGATACACAAATTGATCAATAGCATAGGTGTCTTGACTAAGCGTGATATGTTTCCTATTAGATGTTTCTCATGCGGAAAAGCGCTCCGTCACGAGGCCGAATACATCAAAGCGGTCAAGGACGGTGAGCATCGAAAGAGTATCTTGGATAGGTTAGGATACAAACGATTCTGCTGCAGACGAATGTACCTGGGATATGTGCCGCTCATTGATAAGCAACTAAGATATGAACTCCCGGGCAGGAATGAAGATGATGATTAACAAAGCCGATGACATTTGTCATCGGCTTTTTAATATTGACTGTACCAAAGATGGCATCCTGTAACGTCAACGCGAGGACTCTTAATGGATACCCTCAGTCTTCTTGTGATTGCAACTGTAACGGCGTCTGTCCAGTCATGCCAATGTCCACGCAAGGCCCCCGGACGAATTTAGGTCTTCAAGGCTGTTCCACCCAAGACTTTGCGGCATTCGATCAGACCAGCAGACAACCTTTCCAGACACCTCCAGTCCAACCCCAGTTTGACAAGACGGGGTATAGTTATATGAACCCCGCCGTGCTCGAGAGCAGTGCTCCTGCCGATTACTGGCCAGTCAAATGCTCTAACAATGAGCCAGCCTGTTCAGACGTTGTCTACGCTGGCAGCGACCCTCGTCTGGTCGATGTTCGTCGCAACATCGCCATCACTCTAGACCGTCCTCCGGTCAACGATTCAGTCAAGCTTGATGAGATCTATACAAGAGAGGACCTCAGAAACTACGGTCAAAACTACAAGGACTATAGTGATATCAACGCTGGTCAGATCCTCTACTATAATGACAAATCCATCGAGGATCCTTACATCGCCCCATTGTTCGGGACACAGGCTGAAGCGACTGGATACATGTACCAAGACCCAATGGGGGGTCTTAAGCCTCACTATGATCGGAAACCATTCTCGACCTCAAACCCCCTCAACACCAAAAATACTAACTATCTTGGTAACCTTTCATTCATCCAAGACACGAATGAGCACAGAGAAGATCTTCTAAGTCGTCAGCTCTGGCAGCGAAACCAACAGGCATATAACACACGCTGGGCCAAATAACGGGAAACTTAGTCCGTCTTGCTTGCACGTACCTTGTACCAGGGCTTTGGAGGCCTCTCCGGATCGATTGCGGGATCTGGATTATACTCGTCATATGCAGACGCCATACATGACTCGCATTTCAAGCCTCGATCCATCACGTAATCGTAGAATGTGGGCCACTCTTCTCCTGGTTCGCGCGCTACGATGCCGTCGAGTATAATCCCAGGTACTCCGAGCGAGTTGTCATAGCACATTGCCCTCAGCACTGCAGTCATCCTCTCGGAGTTATGTCCTTTGAACCCTGACACATTACTCATTTGTGCTATCAATCTAATCTATAAGTCAAGTTCAGGTAGTACATCCCATCAGCTCGTTGAAAACCCATCTTTTTCAACAGCCCTTCACTATTAGCTCCGGGTAGAGGTACACTCACCACCTGTGCCTTTCCTATTACCTTTGCGTACCTAACTGCACTACCTCTGAGTAACCGAGAATAGCCTCGTCTCCTGAACTCTGGATATGTGTAAGCATAGTTGAAGAGGAGATAGTCGTCCGATAACACCACATGGAGGACTGACGCAACCTCTTTGTCAACCACCAAACACCATAGCTCAGACTCTGGTGTTTGCATCTTCGGAAGTGAGAAGTTTGGAATCTTCTTTGTCGGGCGAACTCCTTTGACAATCTGGACATCAGTCATCATTACTTAATACAGATTCTGAGTCTAAGTAATTATCAATTAGTTACAATGAACCGCCAGTGTGACTATCCGTGTAACGTCTGCGGTTGCGCTGTCCGGATGCCGAAGAACGTCAAGGTTAAGGGCGTACGTGCAGAAGGATCTCCATTAATCGTGGGCAGGAAGAAAGTTGATGTGTGGACCTGGGTATGGACACCAAAGTCTAGCGGATCACAAGTTCAGGTTCAGTGTAAAGAGTGCCGGGACCTTATAGCCGGAAGAATCGACTGGTGGCAACTAATTGATTAAGCGACCAATCCAAGTATCTAAACACGACAATGATGACTAAGACTATGATCACTATGTTACGGGCAAAATGCGTAGCATGTTACCGCGTAGAACCGTCTTTTAGGGGTACTGTTAGAGATGATGGGTACTACTGTAGCACATGCAGTTTGTGCCATGCTGAACAAAAAAGGACTACATGTCACAAGTGCGTCACGTTTGATAGAACTTACAAAGCACCTTGTGGTCATTTCCTGTGTGAGAAGCATGGCCCTTCTAGTATGTGGCGAACAGATGGCGGCCATCCCTACAAGCCATGTCGAGACTGCGGAGTATTCGAGTGTAAATTCGAGTGTCATAATCTATGTAGTGGGCAAGGCTGTGAGTGTACAAAGTGCTGTGGCCGCACGTTTTGTCGAAAGTGCTTCAATATTCATAAGGGGGAAACAAGGTGTGAGAACTGTAACACTGCCAACTGTGATCAAACCCTAAGAAGCTGTAAATGTTGCAAGAAGAAGATGTGTCTGACGTGTGTGCCACGGACCTTCACAAAGGTAGAAATATGTTCAGACTGTTATGTCAGTCATGCACAGATCCCTAATACGTCCAGCTGTGAACAGTGTCGCACGCACCGTTGCAATGGAGACCTTGAAAGATGTACCATGGACGGGAAGTGCCGAACGATAGGGTGCGAGGAGCGACTGTGCAGAAGATGTCAGCCGCCACGCTGTCAGGGATGCCGTGACAAGGGGTTACACATGACTACCCGTGCCTGTACGTTCTGCAAGCAACGCAAGCGGGTGGTTATCAGACGCGGTATCCGATGCGCAACGCCAATGTGTGAGTATAATGCTGCAGGAACGATGTGTACCGACTGTAGAGGGTCAATCACGCGTCTTCACAAGCTAACACGTGACAGTAACGGTAAATTCTACTGTGATGACTGTAATGAACGAATCGACTCTTACATAAATTAGTCATGTAAAAAAGCCTTTGCCAGTAATGGCAAAGGCTTTTACTTTGGCTTCCACTTCCAAAAGAATGGAGCAACCACCAAGGCTGCTACTGCGATGATCCCATCAACTATGTGCACCTTCTTTTTAATGTTCGGACACCAGTTGTCATACTGGTGAATCTGCAGGCTATCCTTTGGCTTCGCCCATGCGTAGAAAAGGCTAAGGTATGTAGGGCCAAGGTTCCTCTTGCAACCTTCCAAGTAGTCGTACCAAGCCAGGGCCAAATACGGGAAATAGAGACATGCGAGCAGTATCCATTTATTCTTCGGTCTGGCGTACCAGTATAGCGTCACAAGGGTTGTAGGAACAATTATGTACTTCAGGCATGATGCATTCCCCACACCAGGACATTTGTAGACTCTGTCATAGGCGTAAATCGATAAGATGGAACCGATGACAACTACCATCGCAACCCATTGCTTGATACCTTTGTCTCGTGGGAGATACCAGTACCCAAGAGAAATGAGAATAGTGAGTACAATGCACTTCAGATTTGCCACTGGTTGCTCATTAAAGCACTTGGCCATTTATTCATGTGGTCATAAAATAACCTTTACCAGCAACCCATGCTGCCGGCAGTAGACGAGTTCTGTGTTCGCATAGGGGCAGCGCGGAGAGCAGCAGCTCTGACGTTCATCTTGTGCGTCTGCCTGGACATCAGGTCGTTTCGATGTCCAATGCTGTTCCTCAGGAATGAGTCGTTCGCGAGCGCCCGAATGATAGAGTGGTTAGGATTACCATAGGCTCCATCTTCCGGAGGGGGTCCGTACTGGTCAGCGTATGGCTCGAAGTCAATATTCGACCGAGTTATATAGGAGGGCATCTTAATAGCGTCAACATCATCGTAATAGAACTTGGTCTGTCCGAGGAGAGGATCCGTGTATGAACGGTAGGATGTACCATAACCGGTGTGTCTAGGATCATAGATGTTGGAATAGTTTACATCATCCACAACTCCCATGTTCGGCTCAACGATCGCAGGTTCCATCAGACGCGGATCATGTAGTAGATAGTTGACTTCTCCCGTCTCAATATCGGAGCTGCAAGTGGTTGGGGGATACTGTTGAGTGAACGAGATTCCGATATTTGAGTTGATGGGCTCATTGATCTGCGTTCTGGTGTATACGTTGGGTTGTATTGTCTGTGTGTACAGGTCCTCGTTGTACTGCTTCATGATCGGGTCCTTCTGACAGTTCCCAGCAGCCAAGTTAGTAGGTAGACCTGCTGTAAACTGTTGCTGAGGGTTATAGCCGCAAGCGGTGTTCACCTGCCCAGGCATCTCTGGACCAATCTCCGTTGGCCAAACTTGTGGACCGGTTCTCAGGTTAGGAAACTCAAAACCTTCTCTGACATCGTGTTGGAAGTGCTCATCAGACGTTGCATTATTCCTACTGGCACCGGTGTTAGTATGACCCCCCGATCCGTGACCTCCTATTCCCGATCCTGCTCGTCGGGTGCTGACATCGAGTGGCTGGTTCGTCCATTGGCCGCTGTCTCCACCACCCCAGTCAGTGCTCGTAGGAAGTGCTTCCCCTCCATGCCAAGCTGGGAGCTCTGGTGTTGGTATGTTAGACGGACCCTGGATCCTGGGAATGTCAGAGACTGGGATCTCATAGGAGTGTTCATTCTGAAGTGGTACAAGAACTTTGTCTTGTAAGTTACCGCAACATGTAGAGACTTGATACCCTGATTGGTAAGCGTCAAAGTTAGTGTGATCGTTCACATTAGAATGTGTCACAAGATTATTAGTGCGCCAGTATCCAAGGTCTGCGATGGGAGGCACGACAACCGGCTGGATCTTCGTTCGAGGATTGGCATCTCCAACTAGGGCCTGATTCCACGACATGTCAGCTATAGATGGCTTACTCTGTGCCATACCAGGCTGCTGCAGGACTGGGTTCTTTGGATCATTGGGATTCCACTCGTAGAGGTCATCACAGAACCGCTTAGATGACGGAAGTGTGAGTCCGACATTGTTGGATGTGCCGAGCTGAAAGCCATAATCGCCTTCCTTATCTTGCTTCATCACCGCGGCATCCGCCATGTTGAAACTATGAACACCTGGTTTCTGAAGGTCTGGGGGAGCTTGGTAGTATTCTACGGTGTTGGAGCTCTCCGTAGGAGTATAGTATTCAACTGTGTACTTCTCTGCCATTTGCTTGCGCTTTATGAAGTACAAGACAATGATAATCGCCAGTGAAAAGGCAAGGAACAGTAGAGCATATTTAAAACCTGTTACTAGCATGACTAGAAACACGATACCCACTAACCTCGTCATTGCATTGAGCTGTGCTTCAAGCGTCATATTCGTCAATGGTATAATGTCGGGGGAACAAAAGATATCTGGAGCATTCTCCAACCAAAACTCTTGCTTGCATGAGAAACCCATTTATGATGACTGAGAAACTTTCTAAGGCGAATTGAATCATTAATAACCAAACAATGCAGAGCATAAACATGCCAAAAAAGAAGGTTAAAGCCTCGAAGTACACTTTCATCCTAAAAAATGTGAACATGCGGTCAATCGACGAGAAGTACAGGTTTGTGGTAGGCACAGATTTCACAGACACCGCTCTTCCTCCCAACACAACGAAGCTGACAGAGCTAGGTACAGATAGAGCGACACCAGAATTGGTCTCGTTTCTAGATGAAGCTAAGAGACCACACTCATGCCATGTTTCAATGATAGATCACACGGCGCAAATGGACGTAGGTATGCTAAGATATGACTGTTATTGGTGCAGATACCCCTTCGACACCCGAGGTATCGGATGCCCAGTCCGACATGTCTCGAGTCAGGCCGTAAAGACATACTACTCGGAAATAAGTCGCGACATCCGGACCATCAAAGAGAACATCACAAATAAGAGAAAGGGAATCATCAAGGACCCACGCGTCTCAGTCGAGAATGCAGACTACTATGAAACAGACGGTGTATTCTGTTCATTCAACTGCTGTCAAGCCTGGATTAACGATAACAAACACGATAGGACTTACGATCAGTCCCATAGCCTCTTGATACGAATGTATTGTGAGATGTTTGATGTTCCTTCTGTCTCGATTGATCCGGCTCCTCACTGGCGCCTACGAAGAGAGTCCGGCGGACATCACACACCCTTGACCTTCCGGGAGGGCTTTGGTAAGGTCGAATATGAGTATTGTGGTACGTTCTTCCGGGTCAGGCCTATCGGGCGATTATATGAGGAGAAGCTACACTTCTGATTTTTCTTGACGAGAACAAAGATGAACACAACGAAATCTGTATTTATCATGGCAACTTCTCTCGCACTCTTCACAGGGATAGGAATCACCATCATGCGTATGACAAAAGAGAAGGCTGCTGAAGTAAAACCAACGAAACCTACGTCAAAACTGGTGCGATTCCTTGAATCGTAGAATTGATAACCAACGAAACAGTCGCTTGGGGTTAATAAAATGAGTCATACTAAAGCCGAAGGTGATAGATTATCATCCATGTGTTCAACTATTCAGGACACAACTCAACTCCCAGGAATTGAGGACTTCAACACTAAGTTTTATAGACCATACAATGCTTTATGTGACGCTCTCTGGATCTTCTCAACACACTTGCAGAACGAGGCGACTGATGTTGACGGACAAGGAGTCTACGTGCAAGAGTTCCTCGAGCAATCCCTGGGGAACGTCGAGAATACTTCGAAGAAGGTTGATGAAGGTCTCATGAAGTACAGAGACTGTCTCATGAATATTAGCAACTTGGCTATTCAAGCCAAGGGATTGGATCTAGGCATGACTTCGGCCGCCAGCAAGCAGAGCTATATCGCCAACATGGTGTTAAGTCGGATAACATCATCCATCAAACTGAGTTGTACTCTTCTTAAAGTCATCTTAGATAGAGTCTTACCAAAGGCCATTGGAACATCACATGCAGAGCATATGGTCTAATTAAGAAAGCCCTTAGCCAACGTTGGCTAAGGGCTTGTTTACACAAGGGTATCAGGCTGGTATGAATGAAGAGTCAAGGCTGCGATCGTAGCCGCAAAGGAAATGGTTACGACTCCCACGCTTCGCCACCAACTCTGGTTGTGGCGGATTTCGTCACGTAACTCACCAATAGCTCCTTGGACTTTTACCTCCAACCTGCTTATTTCTGGCCTCATGTCATCACACTCAATCTCGAAATGCCATACATTAAGAAGCCCGCCAGGAGCTTGCTCCTCACGCAGCGACGGTGTATCAGACGCTGTTGTATCAGACGCTGTTGTATCACCAGAAGTAGTACTTACTTCTGTAGCCGTACCGACATCAGTAGTGTCACGTTCGCGCGGCACTTTCAAGTATTCTTGGTCATCCATTTTTGGTTAAGTAGCCCATCCTTAAAGCCATCATCTAATACACTGCCCAACAATCGCTGATAAAGCGCTCCACACTTGCTGATTCTTCCAGTCCACCTTGTCGATACATTGCCAGAAGGCATTCAGGTTCGACGCGGACGGTGTCTTCGTAGAGGAGCACCAGGTTGCTGTCGAGATTATCTTCCCTATCACCGTCAAGAAGCCAGTAGACCCGAGAAGCTCAAATAACTTTGGGTTTGTAGCATTCATCTTCAGTATAGGCTCATCCATCGAAGCACCGTCCATGTTAAATTGTGACAGCTTAAACTTTCCATGCATGGCCTTCCTCACTTTGTCGACTGTTCCTGACTCATCATCCCCGAGGAACTTGTAGTATCCGCTAGACACATCGGTCATCGTCTTCTCTTGTAACATCGCGAGAAGCTCTCTATTGAGCTCCTTGAGACGACGAGAAGTGAGATGGAACGTGTTAGTCTCCTGACTCTTGACCATTGCCGCCTTGTACCGATCCTTCCCCTTTGAGATGCGCCAAATGAAGTACCCAATCCCGAGGGCGGTCATTAACACAAGGATGTAAAAGAGCCACTGCTTGTTTTCCATTTATTCTTCAAGCTTTTTAGTTTATGTTTAAACTGCGTATCGACTCGATCAAGACTCCTAGTAGTTCATGTTGAAGAGGAAGGGTTCTGGCCTCTTATGTCTAACTTTAATTGGAGCATGCGAACGCAGTCCATTGTCATTGACTCCGTCCCCGAGAATGCTAGTCCAAACGGACAGCTTTGCATTATTTTGTTCAGTCTCCAGGTTAATCTTGACGTCGCTCACAATGATGTTGATGACCTGATTGATCATATCATCAACCATGTTAGCCGGCTCATTATTAGGCACGGTATAACGACCGTAGATGTCGCCTGTGGCTGGCCTGTACCCGTCATAGACCCAACTCATGATGTTGCAAATCATCCGGTCTGGGACGACAATAGGCCGATTGTCGGGGTCGACTCCCATAAGGAGTTGTGTGACCTTGTGTGAGATTGTAGTGATTGTGTTCTGACTATAATACTCCCGGATACATGGCGTGCTCTCCGTATAACCAACATGGCGAACAAAGTTCAAATCACACGGAACTTCTCCACTAATGTCCTGTGCATACTCCATTTATCCTCACTCAGAATATTATTTAAACGAGCGTCTCTTCAGAGAAAATGGAGCCCCAAATGCGTGTCCTACTCTATAGTAAGTATTCACAACACTCTAAAAGGCTTACCGACAAGATCGAGAAAGCACCCGTGAATCTCTTCCGGTCAATGGGCCTATACACTCTCTGTATAGACAACGAATCCGTGCGTAATCAAGTTGTCGATCATACTCTCGCTCAACTGTCCGTTGTTCCAGCGATCCTGGTCGTTTATCCCGACGGAGGTGTTGAGAAGTTTGAAGGTGAAGTTGCCTTCAGCTGGGTAGATAGCGAAATACGGTCTCGTATGGCATATGAACCGGAACCACCCTCACACCCCGAGCCTGTTGGGCGACAGGACGTTCAGAAAGGCTTCGTTGAGCATGGACAACCTGTGCAGCAACAACCTGTGCAACAACAACCTGTGCAACAACAACCTGTGCAGCAACAACCTGTGCAGCAACAACCTGTGCAGCAACAACCTGTGCAGCAACAGCCTGTGCAGCAACAGCCTGTGCAACAACAGCCTATGCAACAACCTGCTCATGGAACTGCTATCGGAGATTTACTGGACGACATTCCCGCGCGTCCTCCGGCGCAGATGCGAGTCGACGCCAGTGGTTATGAACAGATGGAATTCCCAACTATTGATGATGTTCGAGAAACTACGCATGCGATCAAAGCTCCTGACACTAGTGGCATGACTCTAGCAGAAAAGGCTGCCATGATGCAACAATCAAGAGAGACTGATGACCAAAAGCATTCCAGACCTGGAGCTCCTCCTATGAACCCGTAATTTTAGTCAGTCACTCAGCTGTGTTACTACCATCATCCTGTTCCTTATTATCATCTTCCTCATCGTCCAACATATATAAGCAAATCACACTTGGCATCAATGCTGTACGAGCCAAGCTATTGTAATATTTCGATCTCACGTCTTTCCTTTTTCTTTATGCTCTTCATCATCTTGTATGTAGTGTTACGGGGTGGAAAAGCGAGCTGGTCAACTGTACAGCTGAGTGGAGGTATGAAACATCGCCGGTCAAGACGTAGAAGGGTGTCCAGAGGCAGAAGGAGATCAAGATCAAAGAGGAGGGCGAGATCAAAGAGGAGATCAAGATCAAAGAGGAGAACACGGGGGCGTAGGTAGGGAATAATCTAATAAACCCTCTAGCGAAATGCTAGAGGGTTTTACTAATTCATGGCAAATTGCGTCCGAGGGTCACACTGACTAAGGCAATACCAAGGAGGAGTGCCGTGACTCTCTGTGACTCACAACACTGACAAATCAGTGTGTCGTCGGTCGATCCAACTTCTGCAACAAGCACCTTGTGGTTTACCATCAGGTTAACCATCTTCGTGTAACCTCGAGCGCACGCCATACCTATCACGGTGAGGTCGCTGTACGTGCTGCTCGGTGGAGCCTTAGGATCGAACCCCATGTCAAGGAGTTGTTTTGTGACTCCAAACCAACCATGTTCCATGGCTATGTAAAGCGGGTGCTCCCTCTCACCTACACGGCTGATCCGAGAAATGTCTGGATTACATCCACTTAACTTGACCAAGACCTCCTTTATCTTATCTTCATCTAGACTTGACAAAGTTCTGGTAGCCCGACAATCAAGTCCTGACATGAACCAACTGACGATCTCGGATTCGGAAATATCTTTTGGAACATCCAACGCCAACAGCGTCTCATAGTGCCCATTCTTGGCTGACGCTTCCCATGTCGCTCTTTGAGACGCCCCCTTGTGAGAGAGTGTCTTGAGAACTATCGCTACTTCTTGGTCTGAGAGAGTCGTCTTCTCTAGAAAGTCGGGGTTTGCGACCATCATCTTAACAAAATCTGCTCCAGAGTCGGAGGTGACTCTGTCTACACTATTCATCATAATATTGAATATCGCAAGGTTGGCACACGTGGGGATAGATCTAGGTGGTTCAAGCCCCCAATTACCCTCCCTCATCATTTTTTTCTCTTCTGTGCTCTCTCTACGGCAGCTTGATGTTGAGATACCAAGCGTGGTACTTGCAAGGCTCACTAGTTTAAGTAAGTTCCGTGTCATTTTGTTCTTATCAGGGAAACAGGAAGGGGCATCAATTCCAGACAAAAAGGGACTTACTGTAGTAAGTCCCTTTTATCTAAATAATTCCCACGCTACCCACGTGAGATAGAACCTAACCTCTTCACGATTTCACCAACGGCCTGGAACTCATCCGTCCCCATATCCTCTTCCTTACGCCAGGCCGCACTATACGCCTGTTGTTTTGCAAGACACCCTTTGGTCGTTTGACGCCTTGATAGGTGCTTTTGGTAACAGTCTTAAGACAACTCGCATAGAGTTTTTCCATTTCCTACTGCTATCCTTGGCTAGAAAACGAGCTTTATGTGTGGCCCCGCTTTTGACGGGGGATTGTTCTGTGTTTACTTTCTAACGAGTTCAAAGTTCAAAGTTCAAAGTTCAAAGTTCAAAGTTCAAAGTTCAAAGTTCAAAGTTCAAAGTTCAAAGTTCAAAGTTCAAAGTTCAAAGTTCAAAGTTCAAAGTTCAAAGTACAAAGTTCAAAGTTCAA
>JAJFFX010000039.1 GCA_021776455.1 Hyphococcus sp.
AGGAATGGCGAGGCGACGAAGATCGATGAATAGGTGCCGATAACGATCCCCCAGATCATCGCCATCGTAAATCCGCGCAAGACCTCGCCGCCGAACATCGCGAGCGAGGCTAGCGCCAACAGCGTCGTCACCGACGTCATCACCGTACGCGACAGCGTGTCGTTGATTGACAGGTCAAGCAGCTCAGCAAGCGCTTTCTTTTTATATTTGCGCAGGTTCTCCCGCACACGGTCATAGACAACCACAGTGTCGTTCATGGAGTAGCCGACAATGGTCAAGATCGCAGCAATGATCGCAAGGTTAAATTCAAGCCGGGTCACCGCGAACATGCCAAGGGTGATAATCACGTCATGGATCAGCGCAACAATTGCACCGAGCGAGAACTGCCACTCAAAGCGCAGCCAGATATAGATCAACATCATGCCAATCGCGAGGACGACGGCGATGGCGCCTTTCTGGATCAACTCACCGGAAACTGTCGGGCCGACGACATCAATCTTGCGGAATTCGATATCCTCGCCGAGGAGGGTTTTGAGCGCATCTTGCACCTGCACCGCCGCGTCCTGCTGCGCCACGTCGCCAACATCTGCGTCGCCGTCTTCTCCATCGTCAACGGCATCGCTCTCTGCGTCTTGTTGCTCGATGAAAACAACCACCGCTTCTTCCGTGTTGGCAAAATCCTGGATCGTTTGAACTTTTACGTCCCCCAAACCAAGCGCCGAGACCACGCTGCGCACCGCGCCAATATCGATCGGTTCGTTATCGACAAATTCAATCGTCACACCGCCGCGAAAATCAACGCCAAAATTAAGACCCAATGTAAACAGCGCGAAGAACGAACCAACAACTAACGCCAACGAAAACGCCAGCGCCGCAACGCGCATCCGGGTGAATTTGATGTCCGTGTTATCGGGGATAAGTTTTAAAAACATTCGCGCGCCCTCTCCTATAACGCCAGTGCTTTTGGACGTTTCGACAGGAGGTATCCTCCAGCGAAAAGCCGCGTCAGCACATAGGCGGTGAAGACAGACGTAACCACGCCCACCGCAAGGGTGATGGCAAAACCGCGCACAGGGCCGGCGCCAAGCTGGAACATGATCAGCGCCGCCAAAAATGTCGTCACATTCGCATCGAGGATCGCCGACCAGGCCTTTTGATAACCGACCTCGGCGGCGTTAATCGGCGTTTTGCCACCCGCCAGCTCTTCGCGGATGCGCTCAAAAATCAACACGTTTGCATCGACCGCCATGCCGATGGTCAGCACAATCCCCGCAATCCCGGGCAGTGTCAGTGTTGATCCGAGCAGAGACAATATGCCGGCGATGAGAATAATATTGGCGATCAGCGCAATGTCGGCATAGATCCCGAACCGGCCGTAGCTCAACACCATATAAAAAATAACGGCGACAAAGCCGATGATCAGCGCTTTGGCGCCGGCCTCAACGGAGTCTCGCCCAAGATCCGGTCCGACCGAGCGTTGTTCCAGTGTCGTCAGTTCAGCCGGCAGCGCGCCGGAACGGATCAGCAGCGCGGTATCGGCTGCCTCCTGCGCAGAAAAGTTACCCGTTATGCGGCCGCTACCTTGAGTGATGGCGCTTTGAATGGTTGGCGCGGAGATGATTTCGTTATCAAGAACGATTGCGAAAACCGAGCCGATATTGTTGCGCGTGTAATTCGCAAACCGCCTGGCGCCGCGACTGTCGAACGTAAAATTAATCTGGAAACCGCTGCCGTCATTATTGGCGGACATTGATGCAGTCTGCACCATATCGCCGGTAACCTCAGCGTCTTCAAACAACACCATCGGCGGAGCGCCGGACCCTTCCAAATCTGCAAACGGGACCAGCATGCGTCCCGGCGGCAACAGACCGGCAGCGGCATCGCTCGGATTGACGGTCGGGTCCCGGCGGTGAAACGAGAGCTGGCCGGTGCGGTTGATGATCGCTTTGAGCGCTTCGGGGTCGTCATCGCCCGGCACCTGCACGACGATGCGCGCCGCGCCCTGGGGTTGAATGGAGACTTCCTTGTTGCCAGCCGGGTCAATCCGCCGACGAACCACCTCTATCGAATCGCGCACCGCTTCGCGAGAATAGAAGCGTTCCGCTTCCTGGGTCATCGATATTTCAATACGCGCATCGCTCGCCGACACCGTATAAGGCCGCCCGCCAAGACCGAGGCCACCGCCAAAACCGCCGCGGGTCAAATCCCGCACCCGATCACGCGCCTCTTCAAGATTACTTGCATTGCGCAGGCGCAATGTGACGACTTTGGTCGCCTCGTTATAGGCGAGATTGTCGATCGATATCCGCTCGCGGCTGGCGCTTCGTTTTGGCCGCATCTCGCCGCGAATATCGGACATCAGTGACCGCATACGATCATCGATGACTTTTTTGGTGTCAACGCCCAGCAACAGATATGACCCGCCCTGAAGGTCGAGGCCGAGATTGATCGTCGTCCTTGGCAAAAACCCTGGCAAGGAGCTGCGCTGCGTCTCACTCAAAAAATTGGGCGCGGCAAACATCAGCCCCATCAAGATGAGGCCCACAATGCCGGCGGTTTGAAGTCTTGAAAATTGCAACATGGGCGATACGCTCCGGGGCGGCAAAGATCGCTCCGCTGGTTTTGTTATTTATCGTTAGCGGCAGGTTCCGGCTTGGTGCGAACATCGCTGAGGGTCGATTTGACGACCTTGACCGCAACTTTGTCGGCAAGCTCGACCATTACTTCATTATCGTCAATGACTTTGGTGATCTTGCCGATAAGCCCCCCGGCGGTGACGACAACATCGCCGCGGCGGACTTTGGAGATCATTTCCGTATGTTTCTTGCGCGCCGTCATTTGCGGGCGGATCAGCAGGAAGTAGAAAATCACAAAGATGAAGACCAGCGGAGCCAACTGCATCAACGGGTTGGGCGCCGCGGCCTGAGCGGCCTGCGCATAAGCGGGCGATATCCACATCTTGTCAGTCTCCTCGGGAATGTTCGGCGATTAGGGCCGCACAACGTATAAACCACGCCGTCGACGCTAGCGTTGGCGGATATATAACGATCACGTTCCCGGTTGCAATGTGCGGACGCGCGAAGTTACGCCGCCATGAGGGTGGGCCCCATATAGCATGGCGGAAGCGCACAGGCCCAGCATCCACGGCAAAACCGCTCTCAGAGCCGAAAACCCGCTCATTTCCGGGGTTTGGGGGCGTAATAGAGCGGCTCGCAGCAGGCTTCGCAATCGGCGCTCCCTTGGCAAGCGCCGCCGTCGCCGCTACCCCGGAGCGGATGGCGGGATCCTCTCTTTCTGTGAACAAAGGCGGTTTCATGTGCGGTTCGATGAAATGACGAACGACCAACCGACCGCACCGGCGAACGGCCCACACAACAGCTATGGCATACAACTGTGACGGCCGTCCCCGCCGCGCTGCGAGATCGCAGGCCGCTATTCTTTCAGCGGCGTTTCCTGCCGATGTGGACCGCGCTGTCACTCGGCGCCTTTACTGACAACATGCTCAAACAGGCGCTTTCCGTTGCCCTTATCTACTCCCTGATTACCGCGCCGCTAATAAGCAATGATAGCGCCCTGCCGATTGTCGGCGCGCTGTTTCCGATTGCGATGCTGATCTTTTCCAGCATCGCCGGTCAGCTCGCCGATAAGTATGAGACCGCGATGATGTTTCGGCGCACCAAACTCATCGAACTTTTGTTGATGATTGTCGCCGCAGTCGGGTTTGCTTCCGGCAATGCTCTTATTCTCATCCTCGCCTTGTTTTTGATGGGCGCGCAGTCGGCGTTTTTCAGTCCTGTGCGCACCGGCGCGATGCCGAAATATTTTGCTCCGGAAGAGCTGGTGCGCGCCAACGCGTTTTGTAGTGGCGGCCTGTTCGTCTCGGTTATGCTCGGCATCGTCGCCGGCGGATTTTTAATCATCTTGCCAAACGGACCGCAAATCGTCTCTGCTCTGCTTGTCGTCGCTGCGCTTGGCGGATGGCTCGCTATCCGCTTAGCGCCGCCAGCCGCCGCTAATGCGTCCGATCTCGTCATCAGCTGGAACGGCCTGGCGCAGACGCCAAAACTTCTTGGATACGCTTTTAGCGCGCGCGGCGTTTCCCGACCATTGCTCGGCATTGCCTGGTACTGGTCGACTGGCGCGCTGGTCACCGTTGCTGTGCCGTTTTTCGTCCGCGATACGCTTGGCGGCGATGGAACGGTTGTGGCGGTGATGATGGGGCTGTTTGCGATCGGCGCGGCTCTCGGCGCGACTATGGCGTCGCTGCTCGCCAAGGGGCGCAGCGGGCTCGGCTTTGCCGCCGCTGGGGCGCTTACCGCCGGATGCATGATCGTGGCGGTCTATTTTCTAAGCGCCGGTTTCACGCCGCCCGCTGACGGATCATTCCTCAATGCGGGCGCATTCTTTTCCACCCCGCAGGCCTATGCACTTGCCGGCGCCTTCATTCTGGCTTCGATATCGACCAGCATTTTCGTGGTGCCGTTGCAGGCCGCCGTGCAAAGGCGCGCGCCAGCCGACAGGCGCGCCCGCATCCTTGCAGCCAGTAACATGCTCAACGCCGCAGGCGCGATCATCGGTTCGTTACTGGTCTTGCTGGCCCCCAAAACATCGCTGGAGGCGGTTGATCTGTTTCTCGCCATCGGCTTTGCGCAAGGCCTGCTGGCGCTCTATATGGTTCGCAGGCGGCAACGTGTTACAGACGGGCTTTATGACGAGATGCTCCATGGCGTATAGAAAAGCGACGATCTTGAAGCGATGACTATACTTGTTACTGGCTGCGCCGGATTTATCGGCTCCTATGTCGCCTGCGCGCTGCTGGCCCGCGGCGAGACAGTGATCGGCGTTGACAATCTCAATGACTATTACGCGCCGGCGCTAAAGCGTGCGCGGCTACAACAGTTCGAGGGCGATAAGGCGTTTCAGTTTCACGAGATTGATATCGCAGATCACGAACAGCTTCGTGAACGGATGAAGCCCGCAAAAATCACCTCGATCATTCACCTCGCAGCGCAGGCGGGTGTGCGATATTCATTAAAAGATCCGTTCGCTTATAGCCGGTCCAATCTGCAAGGCCATCTTGCCATCCTGGAACTGGCGCAACATTTATCGGTGCGCCACCTGGTCTATGCATCCTCATCATCGGTCTATGGCGCCAATGAAGAGGTTCCGTTCAAAGAATCGCACGCCTGCGACAATCCGGTATCGCTCTATGGCGCGACCAAAAAATCAAATGAGGTGATGTCGGCATCCTATGCGCGCCTATACGCACTGCCGCAAACCGGGCTGCGGTTTTTCACCGTATACGGACCCATGGGCCGGCCCGACATGGCCTATTGGATATTTACCGAGAAGATGCTTCGCGGCGAACCGATAGAGGTGTTCAATCATGGTAAGATGGGCCGTGATTTTACCTATATCGATGATATTGTGGACGGCGTCCTGGCCGCGCATGACCGCCCGCCATCAGGAGACGGCGTCCCCCACCATATCTACAATCTGGGCAATGACCGGCCCGAAGCGCTGATGACGCTGATTGAGCTACTGGAAAAAGAGCTAGGGCTCAAAGCCCAAAAAACGCTTGTCGGCATGCAGCGGGGCGACGTTGAGCGGACCTGGGCCGATATTACCCTTGCCCGGCGTGATCTGGGGTTTCAGCCGAAAATCACCCTGGCCGAAGGAGTAGCCCGTTTTGTCGCTTGGCGGCGCGGTCTGGCGGCGCCTTTTGTCTGACAGATGCTTTCTGTTAGGATCCGTTAACCAATCGGCCGGCGGCGTAGGCCTGTGCGGTCGGCGCAAGCCCTGAAAAAAGCTTAACTGGCCAACAAATTGCTTAACCCGCTAGAAAGAACGAAACGGTAAATTAGAGCAGTTATGGGTCTGTCCTTTTTAATCATTGCGATCTGTCTGGTGTTTGGCTCGATCGCCGCCGTCTTGTCGATACGACCCAACCTGTTGCCCGAAATTGGCGCCAATCTTCGCCGCGCCGATCCGGTCAAGAAATTCTCGCCCCGCAACACGCTGTTTATTGTCGGCCCGGCTGCCAACCATGCTGCGTGCCGGATGCAGCGGCGGCTCTTGAAGCCGGCGATCCCCGCCCTCATCCGTGAGGATATTGCAGTTATCGAAGTCTATGGCGAGGACACGCCGCGCAAAAACGGCGATCCGATTGAATGGCTTGACCCTTCCCTGTTGCGTCATGCGCTGGACGCGGAAAGCGGGTTTTTTCTGATTTATGTCGACCCGACCGGCAAAGCCCGGTTCCGTAGTGAGGCGCCGATGGTCACAGCAGATATTTTGCAGCGGGCGCAACTTGAGATTGACGCACCCAATCGACGCCAGTCAAAAAAATCGTCGGTGCTGAAAAAACTACGCGCTGCTTAAAGCCTATTTAAAAATCTCACGCGGGCGGCCAATGGAGTGGTAATCAATTCCGCGCTCGGCCATTTCGCGCGGGCGGTAGATATTTCTTAAATCAATCATCACCGGCGCCTTCATCAGCTCTTTTACGCGATCAATATCGAGCGCGCGAAACTCATCCCATTCAGTAATGATGACAACGCCGTCTGCACCGTCCAGCGCCTGATAGGGCCCCTCGGTATAGTCGACATTGTCCATGAGCGCCGCCGCTTCCTCCATACCGACCGGATCATAGGCGCAAACTATGGCGCCGGCGGCCTGTAGCGCGGGCACAATATCGAGCGACGGCGAATCGCGCATATCGTCTGTATTCGGTTTAAAGGTTAGACCTAAAACCGCGATTTTTTTGTTCGCCAGCGACCCGCCGCAGGCGGCGATGACGCGGTCGGCCATTTTCCGTTTGCGCTCATCGTTAATGGCCACAACCGCTTCGACAATGCGCGCCGGGGCACCGTTGCTTTGCGCCGTACGCACCAACGCTAACGTGTCTTTCGGAAAACATGAGCCGCCATAACCCGGCCCGGCATGCAAAAACTTTCCGCCAATACGCCCGTCAAGCCCCATGCCGCCGGCGACTTCCTGGACATTGGCGCCGACCTTCTCGCACAGGTCGGCGATCTCGTTGATGAATGTAATTTTGGTGGCAAGGAATGCGTTGGAGGCATATTTGATTAATTCCGAAGTCGCGCGATTGGTGAACACCATCGGCGTCTCGTTGAGATAGAGCGGCCGGTAAAGCTCCCGCATGATTTCTATCGAGCGCTCATCCTCGACGCCGACAATAATGCGGTCGGGATGTTTGAAATCGGCAATCGCGGCGCCTTCGCGCAAAAATTCCGGATTTGACGCCACTGAAAAATCTGCGTCAGGGCGCGCTTTGCGGATGATCTGCTCAACTTCGCTCCCGGTCCCAACCGGCACCGTCGATTTATTGACGATCACTGTGTAGCCGTCGATGACCGAAGCGATTTCTTCCGCCGCGCTATAGACGTAGGAGAGATCCGCAAAACCATCACCCCGCCGCGACGGCGTGCCGACAGCGATAAAGACTGCGTCAGCGTTCGGCGTTGACGCGGCAAAATCGCCGCTAAAGGACAAGCGCCTAGCTTTTACGTTTTCTGCGACCAGGGCTGCAAGCCCGGGCTCAAATATCGGCATTTTGCCGACTTCAAGACTCCTGATTTTTGCCGCATCCTTGTCGACGCAGACAACGTCATGGCCAAAATCGGCAAAACAGGCGCCAGATACTAACCCGACATAACCGGCGCCGATGATGGTGACGCGCATGGCGCTTCCTTGATCCGTTTGGCCGCGAAAAGCTGCAGCCTGAGAATTTCAAATTCTGTTTTAGACGGCGTTTTTAGGAAAAACCACCGCCAGAATGGTCAGCAGCAAAATTTTAAAATCGAACCATAACGACCAGGCGTCAATATAGCCGAGATCAAATTTGACCCGTTGCTCCATAAGCTCATTTTCGGAGGTCTCGCCGCGATAGCCGTTGACTTGCGCCCATCCGGTAATGCCGGGTTTGACCTTGTGCCGGCCGGAGTAATTTTCGATCAGCTGAGCGTATTGGTGGTTGTGCGCCAAAGCGTGGGGACGTGGGCCGACAAGCGACATCTCGCCGCGAATAACGTTGAATAGCTGTGGCAGCTCATCGAGACTGTAGCGACGAAGGAATTTCCCCAGCGTGGTAATGCGCGCATCGTCTTTTTGTGCCTGCTGGATAGTCTCGCCGTCTTCAGCAACCGTCATGGTGCGGAATTTATAAATCCGAAACACCGCATTGTTAAATCCGTGGCGTTGTTGTGCAAACAAGATCGGCCCCTTGCCCTGCAATTTTACCGCAATCGCCACGAGCATCAATAATGGGCTCAGCGCAACCAGAAGAATAGCGCCGAGGACAAAGTCCTCAATGGTTTTGAGGATACTGCCCCAGCCTTCCAAGGGGCGGCGATAAAGTGATAAAACACTCGCTGCGCCGACTTTGGTGACGCCGCCGCCGGTATGGTCCAGCCAATGCGTGTTCGGACATATCGAAATTGAAACTGGCAGCGAAGAAAGCCGCCGCGCAAGGCAATCCATCTCAGTGCGGGAAGCGCGCGGTACGGCAATAACGATATCGTCAATCACTCCCTTACGTGCAGCGCGCTCAAGCATACTGAGATCGCCGGCGATAGCCTCATTGTAGTCATCGCCATTGTCGGGCAGGCCAGCTTCAAAAAGGCCGATGATCGAAATACCGTTTTCCGCTGCCCCGACATGTTCGGCAAAGCGGGCGCCCAGTTTTGTCGCGCCAACGATCGCAATCCGCCGAGAGAAAACACCGCCGTCGCGAATCATTGAGCGCAGCAACGCCGCTGCGCCAATTCTCGCCGCCGCAATAACGACAACCGTCGTCACTGACCACGCGACCAGCCAGACACGTGAGAACAGGTCGGAGATTTTGAAAGCAAACCCGAATGCGAGCAGGCCCAATACAACCAACCCCCAAGTCGCAACAACAGCCCTGATGTTGCCGCTTGAGGACAACAGTTGATCGAATTCATAATACCCGTCACGTCGCAGAAGCGCCGTCAGACCGGTCGCGCCAATAATCCCGGCCGCCGCATAGGACTGGAAATCAAACTCCGTTCGCAGAGCAAAAACATGGTAGATGGCCGCGACCACAACCGAGATTGCAATCACGCAGATGAAGTCAAAAAATTGCACAACATCGCCAAATAGCGCCCGCGAGGCCGGCGACCTGCGGCGACGGCTTTCGCCGGATAAATTATCTGCCTTGCTCACACTCGTCTCAGCCATTGGACTTGTTACTTCTTGTTTGCGCTAACTCTGTTCTATTTTGGCAAAGATACCGTCATCATCGTGCAAAATGTGCAAAAATCGGGCGCTTCGCGCTAATGACGCCGAATTATGGCGGAGGTGCGTTCGGCCCGCCATTTGCCTGTGTGATATGCAATAATCGATGCATTATGCGTCATAAGGGTTAGCTGTGCCATGTCGAAACAATTTGCCGCCTTTCATGTCGCCTGGCGAGACGTCAAACGCCGCCCAATCGGCCTTTTTGCCAATGAGCGCGATTATGGACGCGCCGCAGCCGCTGCCTTGCAGGAACGGCTCAACCTATTGGCCGACGAAGGCTGGATAATTCAAGAGATTATACCAGTCCCCGGACTGACGCCGCAACAAACGGCTGCGTTCACGGTGGTTGCATTCCGTTAACCTTTTGCCGCGGCAAAACGCCGGGCTTGCATCTGGCTATATCCTGCGCCATCCCCCCACAATGACCGGTCATACAAAAAACGACGCGCAGCTAGTGGACGATCTCTGCACCCTGGCGCTTGCGGCTGGCGCCAAGGCGCTTGAGATCTACGCCACCGATTTTGTCACCGAGCACAAAGGCGACGCCTCTCCGGTCACTGCCGCTGACCGTCTCGGCGAGGAAATAATTCTTGCCGGGCTCAAAGCCCTGGCGCCGGACATTCCGGTGCTAGCGGAAGAGAGCGCCTCCGAGGGTGATATCCCCAAGTTAGGCGTTCTGTTTTTTCTCGTCGACCCGCTCGACGGCACGCGGGAGTTTGTTAACAAAACCGGCGAATTTACTGTCAACATTGCGTTGGTCAAAGACGGGCGCCCAGTGATCGGCGTGGTTTACGCGCCAGCGATAGGCAAACTTTATAGCGGTATTTTAAATGGCGGCGCATGGATACAGGAAATCACCGAGACCGGCGCAGCGAGCGAGCGCTCGCCAATACGCGCCCGTAAGGCGCCGGACGCCGGGCTCGTCGCTGTCGCAAGCCGGTCACATCGCTCGCCAGAAACTGATGATTTTCTGGGCGCGATGAATGTCTCTGAATTCGCCGCCGCCGGGTCGTCGTTGAAATTTTGCCTGATCGCTGAAGGCAGAGCGGATATTTATCCGCGGCTCGGCCGCACCATGGAATGGGACACCGGCGCCGGCCAGGCGGTGCTTGAAGCGGCCGGCGGCAAAGTTGTAGTCCACCCCGAGGGCGAACCATTGGCATACGGAAAAGAAGCGCGCGGGTATGACAATCCGTATTTTATCGCCTGGGGCGATACATCCTAACGGTAGAAAACCGTGCCTGATGTTCTGAGCAAACTTGCCGGAACTGTCGCGCCACGCCGCACCCAAATCTCCCAGACCGGAGTTTGTTCGACCAGCTTGAATTCGGTGTAGAGCATCGCCTCGGCGCGATCGATCGCAGCAGCCGTCATCGGATCAAGATCAAGACGCGGCACGAACACTACATTCGCCTTGCTCGCCGCCGCGTCGCCAGTAGCCTGGCATTTTCGCCTTTCCGCAAGGACGCAGGCCGTGTCAGCGCCCGTCAAAATCGCAACGCCCCACCCCTCCGCCGCCATCGATTTCGCTCTACCCGCAGCTTCAAGCAGCATCATCGATTGGTCAACCGGCGCCAACGCAAAGAATTCGCGCGCTTCAACCGTCGAAAAACGACCCTCTTCAATCCACTGCGCAATGGTCGGCCCCCCCGGCTGAACCAGCGCCAGTTCGGTGCGGATATTTTCCGGCGCCGCCGCCGCAACGTGATATTGAAGCGCGAATTGTCCGGCCGCATGAACCACAATCGCAACCGTCCAAAACAACGTCAACGCGCCGCCGGTCAAGGCGACCGAAACGCTGGCGCGGTCATGACTTCGGAAGAGGCCGTCATAGAACGGCGAGGACACTGAAAAGACTGCAATCGCCGCGACCAGGACGAACACCGGAAGCGCATTCGCGCCGGTTAAGCGCGCGGCGATGAAAGCGGTTACACCTAGCAATAGCGCCGTCAGCCATGACTTGAGATGTTCGCGGCCGCCAAATACGGAGGCGGAAAGTAGAATTAAAACCGTGCTCACCGCAACGCCGCTCAGCCCCATGGCGCCATCGCCGTCGGAAAAAGATGCATCGACCTGCAGGACACCGCTCGCCGCTGAGGCGCGCGCGATGTTAATACCGGGCGCCAGCCATTCCGCAAGCCCCGCAAGAGCTGCAAAAACCGCAAGTGTTGCCGCATAGCGCGACAGACCGCAGCGGCCGGACAGAAACGGACATGCGGAAAGGGCGATAAAGCCGGCAAGCGAAAACACCGGATTAAGCTGCCATAGGGCGAACAGACTGACACCAGCGACCAAGCCCTCAAAGCGCGCCCGCGCCGGGGCGTTATCCGCTGAGGCGGCGATGAAACAAAAACTGGTGACCAGAAATATCGCCAGCGCAAATTCCGCCGGGCCAGCAAAGGGCGAGGCGACATAAGCGCCCAAAGCGCCCGTCAATATCGCGGCTGGAACGATCGGCAACCGCGACGCAGAAAAATACGCCATCGGATAGACAACGAATAACGCGCTCAAGGCTTTTGCAATAAGGTGAATGCGCCCCGGCGCTTCAGCAAAAATATCCGCCGCCAAAAGCAACATCACATAAAACGGCGATGCATTGTCGCTAAGCGCCCCTGCGCCTGCGCTGATCGCCCGCGCCTCGGCAATCGGCGCAATCATATCTACTGTCGGCGACAAGCTTAACAAGGCCGGCGCCAGAACCGCCGCCAGAATAAACGGCGCCGCCGCCAGCACGGACCAAAGAAATGACCAGCCCGGCTCCTGCCACGAATAAATCACCATCGCTGCGCTGCGCGCAACCGGTGCTGGCCGGCGCCAGGCGAAGTCTTCATCGCGGTCCCAATTGTCGCTGCTAACGCTCATTTTTGCCTGTTTTCGATACTGCTTTTGTCTCAAAGCGGCGCGCTTTGAAAATCCTTAACGGCAAAACTGCAATTGCTTTGCCGAAGCGCATTGTTCAATGTTAAAATCTTTCAATATCAGTCGTTTGCAGCTTTGCGCAGCGCGCCGCGCTGCTATGGTTAGGGTTAATGCGCACGCTTTTTCATATGCCCCTCGACCCTGCCTCGCGGATGGTGCGTATCGCACTTGCCGAAAAGGGACTGCCGGCGCAGCTGATAGAAAAGCGGCCCTGGGACGATGATGGAACCCTGATCGCGGCAAATCCCGCGGGTACTGTTCCCGTGCTCATCGACGAACCGCCGACACGCGGTACGATCCATGCAGCGCCCGCAACGGTCATCATCGAATATATCGAAGACGCCTACACCGCCGCTCCGTTACTTCCATCCACCTCCGCCGCTCGCGCTGAAGTGCGCCGGATATGCGCATGGTTCACAGGTAAATTTGAAGCAGATGTCATCGCTCCTGTCGTTCGTGAGCGGATTGACAAACGATTAATGCGTCTTGGGCAACCGGATTATGAATTGTTAAAGCAAGGCGGCGAGGCGCTGGCCTGGCATATGGACTATTTCAACTGGATTCTCGATCAACGAACCTGGTTTGCAGGAGAGAAATACACCGCCGCCGATATTGCGGCTGCTGCTTTTATCTCCAGCGTCGATTATGTCGATGCGATGCCCTGGGGCGCATTTCCGCTGGTGAAGGAGTGGTATGCGCGGGTCAAATCGCGTCCCGCCATGCGCCCGATCCTACGCGATCGCATCGCCGGGTTGCCGCCGCCGCGGCACTATGATGATCCGGATTTTTGAGCGTGTCCCCCGGCGTCAGCACTGATAATATCCGAGCCCAGGCGCGCGCGCTTGGCTTTGACGCCATTGGGTTTGCGCCAGCATCACTGCCTTCGGAGGCTGCAGAAAAGCTGACGCAATTTCTATCGCTCGGCCGTCATGGCGAGATGACCTGGATGGAGACGCGCGCGGAACAACGCAGCGCGCCGCAAGCGCTTTGGCCCGAAGCGCGTAGCGTCATTATGCTCGGCGTAAATTATGGACCGGACGAAGATCCACTTGCGACACTTATGCAAAAATCATCGGCGACCATTTCCGTCTATGCAAAAAATAAAGACTACCACCAACTCATCAAAAAACGCCTCAAGCGCCTCGCCCGCTGGCTGATTGAAGAGCATGGCGGCGATGTCAAAGTTTTTGTCGATACCGCACCGGTAATGGAAAAGCCGCTGGCGGCGAAAGCTGGCGTCGGCTGGCAGGGCAAGCACACCAATCTGGTATCGCGCGACTTTGGTTCGTGGCTTTTTCTCGGCTCGATATTTACAACACTCGACATTGGCGCCGATGCGCCGGAGGCGGATCATTGCGGCTCATGCCAAAATTGCCTCGACATCTGTCCGACCGACGCCTTTCCGGCGCCCTATCAACTCGACGCCAGGCGATGCCTGTCCTACCTCACCATAGAACATAGCGGCCCGATCCCGATTGAGTTCCGTAAAGCAATGGGCAACCGGATTTACGGATGCGACGACTGCCTGGCGGTCTGCCCATGGAACAAATTCGCATCGCTATCGCGAGACGCCGCATTCCACGCGCGCGCAACATTGCGCGCCCCAGAGCTTGCCATACTTGCCACGTTAGATGATCCCGCGTTCCGGGATATGTTTTCCGGGTCGCCGATCAAACGCACGGGCCGCGCCCGATTTGTCAGGAATGTGCTAATTGCGATCGGAAACTCGCAAGACCGGACATTGGCGCCCTCGGCGCAAGCGCTGCTCGACGATGACAGCCCGCTGGTCCGCGGCGCGGCGATTTGGGCGTTGCGGCAATTGTTGGATGCTGAAGATATCGCCGCCTTACGGCGCGAGCTTAAAAAACAGGAGACCGACCCAGCCGTTCTCGCCGAATGGGCGCCTTAAACGCTATGCGTCGACGGTGACATAAACCTCACCTTTGGTGAAGTTGCCGTTATCATCTTCGACCCAATACCAAAATTGATCCATCCCTACGAAATTTGGATCAGGCGTATAGGTTATCGTTCCATCGTCATTCAAACCCACGCGCCCATGTTCGGGGTTAACGAACCCATCAATCGCGATGGGATCACCATCGGGGTCAAAATCATTGGCTAGAGCATCAATGATTACCGACTGCTCTGAGCTGACGGTCGCAGAATCGTCAGTCACCACTGGCGCAGCGCTATTGACGTCAAGAACTCCATGATAAACCGGATCGGCAAGGCCCGATGCTTTTTGCGCACCACTAACGCCGCCGGGAATTTCAATAAATGTAGATTGTTTGATTAGCTCGCCCGTTGCGCGGTCAGCAAAATAGCGTTCAAAAACGGTCACAGCCCGCCCATCAGGCAAGGTCCAATAGCCTTCCTGTTCGATCGCGTTGCCAAGCGCCTCGCCTGGAAAAACGTTAGGGTCCAGGGGGCCTATTTCGTACGCACCGATGCTATCGGTCTTTACGCCGGGCAGGTTCATGCCAAAATACGGCGCGCCCTCAGTTGCGAACAGCGGATAGTCTTCTAACCCAGATACAAATTCCAGCCGGCCGGCGACAAGATCAGCCGCGGTCAGGAATTGATCGTTGGCGTCAAGGTTAGTGAAGTTCGTGGTTGCGCCGTTAATCGAAACGTCAATAAACACATAGCGGTAGTCACCGTCGAAAACGGAGAAATTTGTAGTCTTTTGTAGACTCACACCGGTCCCAAAGCCTTCAATATTGGCGTTGTTGACGGTGAGATCAAAGGTGTTTTGCCCGGTGCTGATACCGTTGAGGCTGTTATCGGAGCCAACCAGATCAATATCTTTCAGCGTATAGTGGGCAGTATAGGCCAGCCTGATGCCAGTGCGCGTTTCCCAGGCGGTAAAGTCTTCAATAACCGAGCGCACATCATGGCGTTGATTAGGTCCTGGCTTGATAACTAAAAATCCCGTCCCGGTGGCAAACGCTTCATTGCCGACAAATTGAGCTATTGACGGTTTATATATTTGTACTTCGTCGGCGTAGTTCAAACTTTCAGAAAAAGGCGCATTTTCCGGATTGACAGGAACCGCTTCCCCGCGCGGTGCGCGAGAGAAGAAAACAAACCCCTGTCCGCTCGGAATTCCGGCAGCCACATTATCTACGGCTTCCACCAGCCGTCCCTGAAACCAAAACCCTGCGCCAGTGCGCCCAAGATCAAATGCTTCAATATCGCCACCTGCCTTGGGGCTGTTCTCAATGCCGCCCCCGGCAACGCCAATCGACTTGATCGCTATATTATGGCTCCATCGCCCAGTCTCATTGCCGGTCTCCGCAGAATAGGCTGCGCCAAATGCATTATAGACAGCGTTGTCCGCCAGGATTGCATTTGAATCATGCTGAACGATGCCCCAGCCGGGAGACCCCCAAACAGCGTTACCGACCAGCATGGCCGGATCTTCCAGGTCGGTCACGCCGGCGCGGTGGATATGAAGGGGGTAACGCGCCTTAACATTAGTGTCGAACTCAACCGAATCCAGACTGGCAACGTCAAATGCGCGTACAGATTTATCCGTACGCCCCAAATCCGTAAATTCTGCATACCGGACATCAACTTCGTCTGACTGCATGAACATCACATGACCGCGCTGATACACAGGAAGGTCGTCAGCATTTTCTGTGATAATCCGTACATTACGCGTATAGTTTGCGACGTAAGCTTTGAGATCATCCCGCGGCGTATCATGATTGAATTGCAGCGCGCGATCAAACTGGATGACATTGCCATTGATCGCGGTAATGATTATTTCTTCATCTTCCGTTGGAATGTCGCGTTTTGTACCCGCTGGCGCCCAATCGAATTCCGGCAACTTGGTCCCCGTCAAAACCAGCCTATCGCCGACAGCCCAACCATCAGGAGGAGATTCGAGCGTCAGCGATGTGTCTCCCGCCATCGCATCTATGGCGACTTTTAAAAACGCATCTTTTTCATTGCCGCTAATTTCGATAGTGCCTTGACTGATCACTCCTCGAGATAGGAGTTGCGCATCCCAAGAAACATCAATCGGACCATTGTCTGCAATCTGGATAACCGCTTCCACGCCCGCAGCAACCGGGTTGTCGACCGTACCAATCGTCAATTTGCCGGTCATAGCGACAATCAGTGTATCAACTTCCATGAACGTATTTTGGTCCGTAGCAAAATCAAGCTCGCCGTCAACGCGGACTGTAAATAATGAAACCGTGCTCTCGCCATCATAGGCGACCGTTAAACCTTGAGGAATAAAGACCTTCGCACCCTCAGACGGCACCTCGCCATTCGCCCATGTGTTTGGATCGAACCACGATCCGTCTTTGACGGCGACATGGGTTGCCTCGGCTTCCGGCGCGAGATCAAGTAAGGCCATCCTTTCGGCCGTGTTCACATCGCCAGACAAAGTTGGCGCATCTGCGCCACCAGGTGTCGCGCCGCCGTCAGGATGGCCGCTAGAATGGCCGTGGTCGACGTCGCCGACAATAATTTCAACCGATGCGGAGCTGACGGTTCCGTTCGCGTCATGGACATCATATTTGAATGTCGCCACCCCTTCAAAACCCGCATGCGGTATAAATCTTACGCCGCCAGCCTCCAAAGAAACGGTTCCGTTCACCGCATCAAATACGCGTACGATTTCCAGTCCGCCGGAGCTAGCGTTTGTATCGTTAGCGAGCAATTGCGAGGTAGGAACAACAAACGTCTCATCGGTTTCAACATGAAGGTGGTCATCCTCTGCCATGAGATCAGCATCGATAGACGTGTCAGCACTCCCACCGCCTGGGCCCGGAGTTGTATTTGAGCCAGCCGCCGGCGCACCGCCATTATCGGCGGCGCCAAGCGGAATGTCTTCTTTGCCGACGCTGAGGCAGCCTTCCGCCGCCAGCAACGGCGCCAGCAAACCGGCGTTCATCATTTTCTTGCGGGTTGCGCGTTTCCTTGAGCGGCGGCCACTCGCCTGCGGCGCCTTTAGCGCACCAAGACGACTAGCCTTTATCAAGCCGTTTATATCAATTGAACTGCTGGTAAGAACATCATCGCCGGAGCGAAATTCTTTGCTCATAATCAGGCTCACTCACTCATTTGTCTTCAACCGGACAGTTAACAAAATCTTTCTCGCCAAGCGTCTTGTAATTTTTTACTTGTACGATGCGATTGTGCAACAGGTAAGAAATTAGGAACCTTAGATTTCATTTTCCTGAAGTCCCTACAAAAAATTTGATGAAAATAAACCGATTGCGGATTAAATTTTCACAAGTTTCAAATGCAATCGCGCGAATCCTCAATCTGAGCGATCAAGTTACTATAAGCCTGCGGAAAATGAATCTAAAATTTTATCAACCTACGGCCGCCAGCGCGTGAGCAAGCCGAAGCGGCAGCGCTTAACGGCTCAGTTTTCTAAGGCCGCGCAACACTATCGGCGGTAACAAATCGTTAATAATCTCGCGACGCTTCACCGCCCAGTCGGTTTTGTCACCCGATTGCGGCCGTGGCTTGAATTGTGTGGTCTTCTCGCGAGCGGCTTTGTCCCATGTTGCCGTATAGTAATAAAGCGCAATCGAACGGCGTGCGTCGCCGCGGGGGTGCGCGACCGGCGCCGGATGGCCGTGATAGCTATTGCCACTGGTTGAAAATACGACACAGCGGTTAAACTCTGGAACGATACGGTGCAGCCTGTGTTTCATATCGCTATCCCATAGTTCGAGCTCGCCGCCAAAGCCCTCTTCCCAATTCTTGTTGAGATAAATCAAAATATTCAAGCGCCGCTCAAGACCGAGCTTGCGGTGTAGATTAAAATCGGCATGAACATCGAGATGACCGCCCTGCTTGGTCTGATGAAACCCGCCGCCGCTGAAATAGGGGTCAGGAATAAGCCCTGTAATGCCGGTCATGTTTTCAAGAAATTCGATAAACGGCCGCGAATTCATCGAGTAAAAAAACGAGCGCAATTGAGGCGTCAGAAAATCGGGGTTGAAGCTAGTCTTGTAGCGCTCCTGGTCGCGATCAAAGGTGCGGCTATCGGGATCTGACGTTTGAGGAAATGCGTTAAGACACGCATCCAGAATTTGCGGCGAACAAAAATCATCGATTGCAATATGTGGAAAAGGCTCAGCCGAAACATATTTATCGTGCAGGTCGGCGCCCTTATCTTTCATCGCCAGTACGTCAAAGAATCCGAATTGCGTGTCGGCCACTTCAAGATAACTCATAAACGCCGTACCTCCCACTTGACGGCAAAGCTTTACTTTGCCGATCCGGCCCGCAGCAGATTATACGCCTCGCGCCGCAGGCATTGTTGGTATTATATATCCGCTAATGTAACTTTCTCCGCAATGCGGCGAATTCGGCCCTTTAGCTCGCCTTGTCGCCGCCATCTCCGCGTTTGGTGCGGGTCCACGTCTTTGATGAGGCCCGCCCGCGACGCCCATAGACTTTCAATTTCTGAAGCATAAACGGCGCCAGCGCCCACAATTGGGACACGGGCAAAACCGTACGCCCAAACCGAACCCACCCGGCGACAAGCGCCAGTGCAAACAATCCAATTGACGTCAGTATGGTGACGAGCGGCCCGGGGCCGGCAAAGCCGAGCATTAATGTTGACAGAACTGCTGCAAGGCTTAACGCCGCGCCAAGCGTGACCAGCGGAGGTATCATCGCATCGGCCGCCAGCATCATTAATTTCAGATCAACCCGCAAAATACCGCGCAACATCGCCGGCGCCGCACGGCGCGCCAGAATGTCCAGCGAGCCGTGCTCCCATCGCGCCCGCTGGGTGACGCTGGCGTCTTGGGTCGTTGGAAAAAAGCTGGTCACTTGCGCATCCGGGACAAATACCGGCGGCATTCCGGCGAGCGCCATTTTCAGCGTCATCACCAGATCTTCCGTGATGTCGCCGGCGCCAAAATCCAGGCGGGAAATCAGTTCCCATGGAGCGGCAAGTCCCGCACCGGTAAAACGCGTGACATCAAAGAGGTTTGACAGGCCTGTCATGCGCACATGGTTGATCATAATCCAGGCAAATGCGGAAACACCGGTTCCGGGTCCGGCGCTATCGGGTGCATTCATGGTGTATAGCGCCTGCGCCGGGCGTCCGCTCGCCGATGCGACGCCGGCCAAATGCTGTAGCACACCCTCCCCAACCCGGCAGTCGGCGTCAAAGAATACAACGCATTCTGGCGGCGCATCGCGTAGGCAATCAATCGCATATTGCAGCGCATAGCCCTTGCCGCGATGATCGGGCGCCACACGGACAAAAACCTCTGCACCGCATTCTTGCGCAACCGTAGCGGTGTCATCGGTGCAATTATCGGCAACAACAATCAGTCGGTCGCCTGATCGCAATTGCGTGCGAAGGTCGTGCAAAGTTGCAAGAATATGACCGCTCTCATTGTGAGCAGGCACAATTACCGCCAAGGACGCAGGCGATGCGCAAGCGCGTTGCCTGCGCAGCGGGAAAAACGCTGCAAGCGTTTCCAGAGCAAGCAAAACGGCCGGCGCTGACACCGCCGCCACGGCAAACCAAATCAGAAATGTAAAGCCCAAGCTCATTGGCGCGCGTCCAAAACAGCTGAAAAATAACCCGCAAGGCGCCCAGCTTCGGTATCAATATCGTGCATCGCCTCAACCCGGCGGCGGCCCTCGTCTCCCATTTGAGCGATCCGGTCGTCGCCAGCACGGATTGCCGCATACAAGGCCGCTGTGATCGCCGCCACATCACCGGCGGGCGTCAGCCAGCCGCACACGCCGTCTGTCACTAATTCTGGTATGCCCGCTATATAAGTTGTGATCACCGGTCGGCGCAGCGACAGCGCCTCCATAATTGAGACCGGCAAGCCTTCTGCATAACTAGGCAAGATAAATCCGCGCGCGCCAAGCAGTGCATCGCGCACTTCTCCCGACGTCTTCCATCCCACAAGCACAACATTGCGGCCAATATCGTGACTTTTAATGGCCGCCTCGATTTCGCCCCGCATCGGCCCGTCGCCAATCAGCGTGACTTTAATTTCGGGAACATCTTTTGCAACCCGCGCGGTTGCCTCGACCAGGTCGATCTGACCTTTTTCCGCACACAGACGGCCAGTGCATACAAAATGCGGGGCGGAAACAGTATCGCTTCCGGCGCCCTGATAAAAAGCGCGTTCAATTCCGCAACGAACAATTTTAATTTTCGGCCAGGCAGATGGAGAGGAAAGTTTCTTCAACTGGCTGGCTCCAAATTGCGAAATGGCGACACTAAACGCCGCCTCGTCCAGCTTGCGCCGGAGCGATATTAGCGCCGGTTTTTCAAATTCCTCCGGGCCGTGAACCGTGAAGCTAAAACGCGCACGCGCCAGCGGCGCCGCAAGCATCGCAATAGTCGCCGCGTTGGTGCCAAAATGTGCATGGACATGGTGCAAGCCATCGTGCTTTAGCCAATTTGCAAGAACCAACGCTTCACCGAAGTAGAACAGATGCCGCAACAGCCCGGCCTCCGAATGCCAGCCCATGGATATTGCCGCACCCAAAGTCCGCGCGGCGCCCAGCGGGCTGATCAAGATTTCACCGATAATCGCCCACAATATTGAGCCTGCGCCGGTGGTTATGATGTGGCGCGTTTTGGCGCTCTCATCGAAGTCTTCCTGCGCGATCACATTATCTTTAGACGGACGGATAGCGTAACGAACAATCTCGGCGCCCCCACGCTCTAGCGCCTGTATTTCACGGCGAATGAAACTATGAGAAATTCCGGGGTACTGGTTAATAAAATATGCCAGCCTCATGATGCGCCGCGCTCAATCACCGCTTATCGCTTAGCTCCGAACCATAGTTTGCAGGCGCCTAAAAATTCTGGCGCCCGGCCCATGACGATCGGAACCGCAGTCTTCCAGGAAGACAGTTTGAACACGCCCCGGAAGATTATCGAGGCGGCGATCCGCAAAGCAAACACGCCAGCCCCGAAAGCCAAAATAGCGCCCGCAATCATTATCGGCGGCGTCGCCGGAGAAAGCTTGGTCGCCAACACAGCACCGAGGGTCGCGGCGATGATAACGGCGGCGGGAAATATAAACCCCCAAACCACCGCCAATACGGTATCCAACATGCCAACCCGCTCCGGCGGCCCGCCATGAAGCGATGCGCAATAGGCGTTGTCAAACCCGCGCTGGCGGCTTTGCGACCACCAACCGACCGATTTTGACGCCGGCTGGCGCAGCCCCATCGTCTCATCCAAGCGCCATATCCGAGCCCCGCGCCGCCGTAAACGGATACACAAATCCACAGTTTCCGCCGTCAAAAGATCGCCGCGAAAACCACCCGCCGCCTCAAAACTTTCCACACGCATCAAGGCTGATCCGCCGAGAACGCATTGGATCTCGCCTTCCTCATCGGCATGGTTGCGAGCCCCGGTCGACGCTAGGGCCATATTCGATCCACTATGCGTTTTTAGGCCGCCAGCCACGATCGATACCTCCGGCCGACGCGCCATAAACTTTTCCGCCGTTTCAATCCAGTCCGGGTCAAGTGTGGTTTCAGCATCGACAAACTGCACATATTGCAGATGCGGCGCGATCTTCTTCAACTGTCGATAACCTGCATTGCGCGCACGCCCTGCAGGGCTGAACGAACGGTCCGGTCCTTCGGCTATCACTGCGCCCGCGCTTTTGGCGATTGCGGTTGCGTCCGGCGCGCCGCCTACTGCGACAAAAACGATGGCGCGCCCATCGCCGGCCGAGTGGATAGCGGTTTTTGGAGAGGCGTTGTCATTTGTCGCAACCACAACAACACCGGTAATGGATGATTGTTCTTTTACCGCAGAAAATCGAGGCTGCGTTTCGTGCAATTGGCCGCCGCCATGCGGAGCGACATCGACCATGACGTCGGCGGCGATGTGCGCTTCCGTCTCTTGAGGTTCGCCCGGCAGCAGTACTGATTTCGGATAATTATCATCGCGCAGTTCTGTAACAGCGGCATCATTATCATCGCGTCTATTTTTTTTTGAACTCTCAGCGAATGCATCAATTCCGGTCTCGCTAGCTGGTCTTAGCGGCGGTGCGGCGGCCTCATCAGAGGCCAGCCCAAATACGCCAAATTCTGACTTGTCGCGAATAACATTGCGAATGGTCTCTACACCGACGACCAGCTCCTCGGCGGAAAACGCATAGACAAGAGCGGTGTCCGTGATGATGTTAATAACCCGCGGGACGCCGCGCGAATGCTCCGCAATCGAATCAATGGCGCGGTCTGTAAATACGCGCCGACGGCAACCGGCAATTGCCAGACGTGTGTCAATATAGGCATGGACCTCTTCCACATTGAGAGGCGTAAGGTGAAAATCCGACCCGACACGCTGGGCCAATTGCAACAGCTCCGGCCTATTGAGAAGCCCCTTCAACTCCGGCTGCCCAACTAAAATGAGCTGCAGCAGCTGATCCTTGCCGGCATTAATGTTGGAAAGCATGCGCAATTCTTCGAGCATGTCGGTGGAAAGATTTTGCGCTTCATCAATGATCAAGACAACGCGCCGGCCTTTGGAATATTCGCTAATAAAAAAAGACTGCAGCTGAGAGAAAAGCTCAACATGGGTCTTGCCTGCAAACGGTTCGCCGAATCCCATCAGCACCCAACTCAGGAGGTCACCACGCCCCTGCTGGATGTTCGACAACAGCGCGACTGTGTGCGTGTCGGACAATTGGTCGAGCAACCGATGGACAAGGGTGGTCTTGCCGCACCCGACCTCGCCGGTGATGACTGATATGCCGGCATGATTGAGGACGCCATATTCGAGCATGGCGTAGGCAAGCCTATGGGTCCGGCCCCAGTATAAAAAAGCGGGGTCGGGCTGGATCGAAAAAGGCTTTTCACTCAGGCCAAAAAATTGTTCGTACATTTCAAGCTTGCCAAATCGGCGCACCCTGCTGGGGCGGCCTCAATGTAAATGGATTTGCGCCCCTGTCTATTGCTGATTGAGAAGGGCCCGCACCTCTGATTCAAATCGAAAATCTTCTCCACCGACTTCAAGCGCCTTACTTAGATTGGCCTGGCCGGCCTCGGGCTCGCCGTTAGCAATTTGAGTCGCGCCGAGATGGTAAAGTATTTCGCCATTGCTGGGCGCTGAGCCCGCCGCTTTGGCAAGAAACTCCAGCGCGCGATCATATTGCCCGGCGCGATAATGCGCCCAGCCAACCGTATCTTGAACCAGCGCACGATCGTCGCCTTCAAGCACGCGGGCAACTTCGAGTGAGCGCTCGATACTTCTTTTATCTCGGCGTAGGTCGCTTGACAGGCTTACAAAATTATTGGCGATGATCCGATCATCTGGACGCGTTTTTATCAACTCGCCATATATCTCCAAAGCCTCTTCCAGTTCGCCAGCGGTGACCAGATAGTCCGCTTTGAAGAACTGCAGCGCAGCATTTTCAGGCGCTCGTGAAATGCCTTCTTCAATGAGCGCAATCGCTTTTTCCGGCTCGCTACGGGCGACATTGTAACGATAGAGAAGTTCGAACGCCTCACCACGGGTGGGATCAACATCGACGGCGCCCAACAAAACCGTCTCGCCAGCGCCGTCGTCACCGTTCACGCCATAGGTCTGCGCAAGGAGTATACGCGCAGCATAATTATCCGGGTCAGACACCAGAACTTTTTTTAATAACTCTTCAGCCTCGTCGACGCGGTCAGCCTTTAAAAAGGCGGCGATAAGCATCGCCAACGGCCGGCTCTCCAGCGGCGTGTTGTTATTTTGCGCCGACAACATCTCGATGATCTGATCATAATCGCCAAGCCCGCTCAGCGCCACAGTATGTATTTGATTTGCGAGATCATTTTCGTCGCTGGCGTCAAGGGACGCAATAATCGATGCAATTTCATCGGCGCCCTGCCAATCCTGAATATCCAGGCGCACCGCTGCAAGAAGTTTTAAATTGTTCAAATTACCTGGAAAAACGGCAAGCGACTTAACCAATATGTCTTCGGCGCGTCTCGTATTACCGTTCCGCGCTAAAAACTTCGCGTAAGCATTCGCAATGGACGCCTTTTTGCCGCTTGTTTCGTAGGCCTTTGCAAGTTCGGCTCTAGCAAAATCGATATTGCCTTGGCGTTCAAAAGCGGTCGCCATCAAAACCATGGCCTTATTCAAATCCGGGTTGTTATTGAGCGCGGTGCGCAAATCGGCGACAGCGCTGTCAAACTCCTGATCTTCAATTAAAAAGCTCGCCCGCTGGATAAGCGCGTCGGTATTATTGCCATCTTCATCAAGTATCTCGTTGACGAGCACCTCTGCTTTTTCACGATCTCCACTGCGCATGTATAAAAGCGCACGCTTATTTTTTGCACGCAAAACAACAACCGCGTCATCGAATTTCAACATCGGCTCCAGAGCTGCAACCGATTGATCGATGGCGCCCTGATCTATAAGCAAATCAACCAACGCGAACCGCAAATCATGGTTCTCGGGCTCGGCGTCAACGAATTTGCGAAGCCGGCCTTCGGCGCCTTCAACGCCCTCTTCCGCATTGACGATACGAATAACATCAAGTTTGGCGTCGAAATTTTCCGGTTCCAGCTCGACCAAAACCTCCATCTGCTCTCTCGCGGCAGTGAAGTTCTTACGTTGAATGAATTCCAGTGCATAAGCGCGCCGGTAAACCGGCTCTTCGGGGAAAAGTTCAACCAACCGGTCGTAGGCCGCAAGGACATCTTCGGAGCGACCCAACTGCGATAATAGTTGGATGCGCAGGAGTTGAAGCACGGCAATTTTTGGATCAACGTTAAGCGCCCGGTCAAGCTCGTTAAGCGCCCCGTCAAAATCGTTATTCATCCCACGTTCGGTTGCGAGCACAGTGGTCGCTTCGGGGTGGGCGGGTTGAACGGCAATCACCTGGCGCGCAAGATTAACCGCGCCCTCAGTATCACCCAAGCGCAACAACACCCCGGACTTTAATGCAAGAGCGTCTACGGATTCAGGATCAAGCTTAAGCGCCGTTTCAGCAGATTCGAGCGCCGCCGCCTCGTCGCTGCCAATCAAATAGAGTTTGCCAAGTTGAATATGAGCAAAGACGTTGGCGGCATCGAGCCGCACGACCCGCTGATACAATCCAAACATTGCTTTAAGGTTTTGCTTGTTTTCTGCAATTTCCGCCAGACTTATTAAGGCCGGGATATAGGTTTCATCAATCCTCAGCGCATTCTGGAATTGCACATTCGCTTTTCCGTACTCGCCGTTTTCAAGAAATTCCTGCCCACTGGCGTAATATTTCTCAATCTTGGCCTCCGGCGATGAGCAAGCCGAAGCAAACATGCTGAGTGCTGCTACCGCAGCAATCTGTATCCGACGTTTGTATTTCCCACGCTGTTTAAAGCTGTGCAGCCGGTCGATTGATGGGTGGTATATTTCGTTAGGCATTGACTTCCCCCTAAACAGGTCCAAACTTTTAGATCTCATAACTAGACGCCGCCGCTATTTTATGCCGTCGCGGCGTAGCTGGCATCCATCGCCCGCCCTTCAGCAGCTAAAGGCTCACGATAATCCATGGCGTTCGCCCGCAGGGTTGCTCGGTGATGAGACGTTGCGCCGCTTACGTAGAGCGTATGGCCGCTTCTGGCGACATGTTTCTCAAGCATCAATACCAAACCCAAAAAAGACCGGTCAAATTGGGTCAGGGCGGCAAAATCCAGCTCAATATCCGTCCCACTCGCTGCGGCGGCACGAAATGCCTTACGGGCGAAGGCAAGGCGCGTACTCGTAAACGCCCCGGTAAGCACGATTGCGGTCCGAGAGGCGCTGCGACGGACGCGCGCGTCGCCTGGTTCCAAGGCTGCGCCCGGGCCCGGAGGCTTATAGCGTAAAGCCAGAAGTTGCGGCGCAAGACGGCGTACGCATATCCCGGCCAGCGCAGCGCCATCGTCAATATACCGCCGCCACAAGGCCGGTTCTTCCTTGATCCGCCAGAGCCATTCAAGGCCAAGCTTTTTGACCATCTCCGGCGCACGCGCGACCTGGCCGGCGGTAAAGTCCACCACCGCCCCAAGATGGGAGATCACCGGCGCATCCAATCGATCCTTGTTGCGATCAATCCAAGCCTGACCTTTTGCGGCGCCCAGCGCGACAACGACAAAGTCCGGCCGCGCGGCATTAATCTCATCAATAATTTCAGGCGCGCTCATAGATTCCACATCTCCAAATCCTGGGTTGAGGCTGCCAACCGCCTCTACGCCGCCCTGCTCTTTGCCCAAAACCTCCGCCGCCGCCGCGCCGGCCCCATCACGTCCGCCGAAGAAAAACACTTTCGTTCTGCGCGCGCCAAAACCCGGGCGCCGGCGCAGGGCTTCAAATATATCCGCACCAGCAACCCGCGACCGCGCCGGAATACCCAACATTTTCGCCATCGCAACCAGCGGTGCGCCATCGATAAAACTGAGATCGGCGTTCAGAACTTCGCGCCGCGCGTCGCGGTCACGCAGCACGCGCACAAGCCAGTTCACATTCGGCGTGACAAAAGACAGTTTCTGTCCGGTGCGCACCGACGAATTGATCTCAGCAACCGCCCGGTCAATATCGGCCGCATCAACAGGCAGCCCTAAAAGACACCAGATATCGCGGTCAAAATCATCGCGGGGAGAAAGCCGCCTCGCCTGCCCGTCAGCGCCAGCCGGTTCCGGCGGGGTGTGTGCGTCTTTTTTAACAGCAAGGTCTTCCGCCGATATATGCTTGGCCATTGTTCCCGCCATAAAAACGCGCCTTTTACTTTCTGGTTAATGAACACAGGCGTTCCAAAATGAACCTTGAGGCCACATTAACCACCTTGCGAATGGTTGCCTGAGCGATATTGAGCAAAGCCCGGGCCAGCTTTTCCTCTGCGCATCTGGGATCTGACCCGAACCGGCAAGCCTTAAGAAAACGCCTGCGCCGACATCCACCCCAGTAACTTTAACCCATAATATTGGTATGATGGCCAATAAATTAACCTAAGGGCCGTTTGAAGAGAATGATCAAACGGCGATCATCGGCCCAAAAATTGTCTTTAGTTATATGTTTTGCGTGGTGGGCCAGCCAATTGCGGCATTCCGTCAAGATATGAGCGGTTGCAGGCGACCTGTTCTGAATATTATATTGCGCTAAATATCACAGCCAAACGAAGAGCTTAGCTGCTGACCGGTGGTGATCGCGCCGCAATGTGCTAATCGGCCTGAGGCTTGCAACTGAGGCTTGTAATTGGGGATTACAATCGCCGACGGCAGAAGAGGATTGCTCGGGGCTTGCAATCGAAGATCAGCAAGACGAATAACGGCCACAATGGCTTGATACCTAACGCTAGATTGATTTGGAAAGTTATAGAATGGGCGATGAATTTTCACTTGAGGATGCACTGATCATCCTGCAGCGCCGGATTTTATATTTTCTCATTCCTGTGCTGGTGATTGCGCCGCTTGGTATTTTAACGGTGATGTTGCTGCCCCCCAAATATACTGCGAAAGGCACAATTCTCGTTGAATCGCAGCAGATCCCGACGGAATTCGTCCGCTCAACGATCAATGCTTACGCCCAGGAGCGCATCCAGACCATCCGACAGCGGGTAATGACCCGCAACCGGCTGCTACAGGTCGCCGATAAGTATACAGTCTTCCCACGAAACACGCGGCTATCTGAAAGTGAGCGCGTCGACTTGATGCGATCAGGCCTCAAGGTCGCCTTAATTACCATCGAGCGCGGCCGGCGCTCGGCCAAGGACGGCACCATCGCCTTCACCGTTTCCTATACCGACCGGGATCCGGCAAAGGCATATCTTGTCGCTAACGAATTCATGACGCTTTTCCTCAGTGAAGACGTCCGCACACGTACCGCTGGCGCATCCAACACAACCGAATTCTTTGAGCAGGAAGCGGCCAAACTACGCGCCGAAGTTAGCGCCATTGAAAGCCGTATCTCAAATTTCAAGGTCGAAAATGCAGACGCATTACCGGAGCATCTCGACATGCATCTCGACATGCTCGAACGCACAACACGCGAGCTGAGCACAACACAACGGTCAATCGAAACTCTGGAAGAGGAAAAACGTTTTTTAGAAACCCAGCTTGCCTCCAGTGTCGGTCCCGACAATGGGGCGGCGCAAGAGTTAATGCGCCTTGAGGGCGAACTGGCGCGGCTGCGTGCAACCTATCTTGACACCTATCCCGAGGTTAAGGCCAAAAGCGAAGAGATAGCCGCTATCAGGCGCCAAATGCAGCCGAGCAAGGAAATTCAACGGTTACGCACCGGGTTGAGCGACGCCGAGGCGGCTCTTTTTTCTGCCGAACGGGCAAAACCCCAAAACGCTGAGGACATCGCTGCTGCGGAAAACGCAGTCGAAAGAACCCGCGTAGCGCTAAGCCAGAAAATATCGCAAGAAACCCGCAATGGCGCGACCGACATTTCTGGCGTACAAATGGAAGGCCGGCTCGCTATTATCCAGAACCGCATCCGAATGATGGGTCGGGCGGCCGATAATCTACAAGCTAAAATAGAAGATTATGAGGGGCGCCTCGGAAGAACCCCTGCGGTTGAGCGCGACCTTGCCAGTTTAACGCGCGACTATGAGAACATATTTACAGAATATCAGGACGTACGCGGTAAACAGCAAGACGCCCAGCTGGCTGAAAATCTTGAGGAAAACCAACAGGCTGAAAAATTTTCTATTCTTGAGCCCGCACTGCGGCCGGATCGGCCAACAAGTCCGGATCGGATAAAACTCAGCATCCTTGCAATTTTCGCCTCCCTTGCCGCTGGTGGAGGCATTGGATTTCTGGCCGAACTGTTGTTTTCCACTGTCCGTGGCCGCAATCATGTGGCCAACCTTGTGGACGAACATCCGATCGCCGTTATTCCTTATTTTCCCGGCGGCGAAGACAAAAAATCGCCCCTTCTTTCCTTGTTCGGGCGGAGTAAAAACGGTGTCGATAATATACCGGAATTGGCTTAAACATTTCCGATTAGGTTGGTGTAATGGATCGTATTAGGCAAGCAGTAACGCGTGCGCGCAGCGGAGCAAAACAAGCGGGTTTGAGCCCGGCAATCCGTCCAGATTCCCCGCAGCTCGCGCCGAGAAACAACGCCCAGAATCATCCGTTGCCGGAGAGCCGTTTCGCAACAGCCGAATGCAATTTTGATAGGTTCAGCGCTCATCGCATCATTTCAAATGAGCAAGACCCGGTGCTCAACGCCTACCGGGTTCTTCGAACCCGCGTTTTGCAGAAGATGGACGCCGCCGGCTGGAAGACAATCGCCGTTGTCTCCCCTGGCGCTGGCGCCGGCAAAACCGTTACGGCGATCAATCTGGCTATTGCCATCGGCGCGAAGACGGGCGTGCATCCAGTGCTCGCCGATCTCGATTTTTACCGGCCTAGCGTCGCTCGATATCTCGGGTTTCGCGAACCGCCTTCCCTGCTCGATTATTTTGAAGGCAAACGCAGCCTTGATGAGGTCACGGTACGGCCGGATCTGGGCGATTTGCTGGTGATGCCAAACGAGCGGGTGACCCGAAGAGGCGCAGAGTTCTTAACATCCGAACGAACCGACCAACTTATCCATACGGCAACTACCGACTACCATTCGCGCACTGTAATCTTCGATATGTCGCCGCTGCTCGGTTGCGACGACACCCTCGCCTTTCTACCCAAAGTTGATTGCGTCCTGCTTGTTGCCGCAAGCGGCCAAACCCGGGTGTCGGAATTGAAAGAAGCCAAACGCATCCTTGCCAAGACCAATGTGATCGGCACAGTCTTAAATAAGTCGCCGCGCGCATTCATGGCCAACCCATATTATTAACCAAACCTTTCTCTGAAAACGCGACAGCGCCATAAAACCAGCCCAAAATACAGCCCTGCCAAGGTTCAGACGCCCAAAATCTTCAATAATTCGGTTTTTGTCTGAACAGGCTGCTTGATCCGGCCGGTAAACCGCCCAGTATATTGAATGGTGAAGTCTATGTTCACCGAATTGTCAGCGTTTTATCGTAATAGAACCGCTGCTTTAAATCGGGCCGCTATGCAGATTTCACAGTCAGTTAAGTTCGCCGCGCTCATAGTCGTGGTCACCACCCTATATTTCCTCGCCCGCGGGCTGTTTGGAGGCGGGGGCGACGCCGTCGATTCTGCGCCGCCGACCCGTTTCACGGTAGTCACGCAAACTGTATCCCCACAGCCATGGCGGGCGGAGATCGTCGTGCGCGGCCGCACCGCTGCGGAGCGCAAAGTCACTGTTCGCGCAGAAATCTCTGGCGCGGTTGCGGCAACGCCGACGCCGGAAGGCGCCGTTGTTCGCAAGGACGACGTGCTGTGCCAGATCGAAGTGAATGCGCGTCAGGCGGAGTTGGCGGAAGCGCGCGCCGCCCACGATAAAGCAAGGCTTGATTACAACGCTGCGGTCAAACTCCATAAAGGCGGGTTTCGTTCTGAAACGGCTGTTGCGGCGGCAAAAGCCGCGCTCGACCTGGCGGCCGCCGGCAAGGAGCGCACCGGCATTATCCTGTCAAAAACCAAAATTACCGCGCCGTTTGACGGCGTATTTGACCACCGTAATGTTGAAGTCGGCGATTTTTTGAACATCGGAGATTCTTGCGGCACCGTTATCCAGCCTTCGCCGTTTCTGGTGGTTGGCGCGGTCTCCGAAAAGGACGTTTCCAAAGTCTCGAAGAATGATCGTGGCGTCGCCCGCCTGGCAACCGGGCAAACCATTGAAGGCGTCGTGCGATTTATCGCCGCCGCCGCCGATCCGGCAACACGCACCTTCACCGTCGAACTGTTAGTGCCGAACGAAGACGGCGCTTTGCGCGACGGCGTCACCGCTGACTTCACGATTTTTGCCAAAGAGCGCGCTGCGTATCATATACCGCGATCGTCATTGGTCTTGGGCGATGATGGCGGTCTCGGCATTCGTATGCTTGGCCCTGATGAAGACGTCCGCTTTACGTCTGTCGGCCTCCTTGGAGAGGACCAAAATGGTATTTGGGTTGCCGGTCTTGACGGAACAACCAAGCTGATTGTGCGCGGCCACGGCTTTGTCAGCGCCGGTCAAAAAGTTAAGGCTGTTGATGTTGAGAGCCTGAAAGCAGGGCAAAGCTCAGATGCCGGGGCAACGCCATGAATGGCCTGATCGACGCCGCGTTCTCGCATACGCGCGTCGTCATGACGGCGCTGATCGTGATGATCATTTTCGGCGTTAATTCCTACACCACCATACCGCGCGAGGCCGAGCCGGATATTCCGGCGCCTTTCGTTCTGGTTACGCTGCCGCTGCCGGGGGTTTCGCCGGAAGATGGAGAGCGGCTGCTGATCCGCCCGACCGAACTGGAACTTCAAAGCATCGAGGGCCTGAAACAGATGGACTCGCTCGCCTATGACGGCGCGGCGCAAATCATCCTCGAATTTCTGACCACCGTAGATGTCGATCAGGCTGTTCTTGACGTGCGCGAGGCGGTCGATCGCGCGAAAGCAGATTACCCTTCGAATGCGGAAGAACCGGTTGTTACTGAATTTAATCTGCAAAATGAATTCCCGATCTTGACCGTTATGCTATATGGCGAGGCGCCGGAACGCGCAGTTTATCAGACCGCTAAAGCCCTCCAAGACCATCTCGACAGTATCTCAGGCGTTCTTGATGCGCGTCTGACTGGCGCCCGCGAAGAATTGCTCGAAATTATCATCGACCCCAAAGTGTTGGAATCCTTCCACCTCACCGAGGTTGAGGTGATCAACGCCGTCGGCGCCAACAACCAGCTGGTCACCGCCGGTTCGATCAATCTCGACGATGGCCGCTTCGCGATCAAAGCCCCTGGACTGATTAAAAACGCCGCCGATCTGATGTCAATTCCGATTCGCGTCAACGGCGATAATGTCGTGACCATTGGCGATCTTGGCGAGGTGCGCCGGACTTTTAAAGATCGAACAGGCTATGCCCTGTTCAACGGTCAGCCGGCGATTGGCGTTGAAATATCAAAGCGCGCCGGCGCCAATATCGTCGAGACGATTGAAGAAGCGCGCGAAGTTGTAAAACGTGAAGCAGCGCTGTGGCCGGTAACCATCCGCTATGAGCTTCTAAGCGATCAATCGATCACCGTGAAAGATAATCTCCAAGGCCTGACTTCATCCATCGTAACCGCAATCCTCCTTGTGATGATTGTTATAGTCGCGGCCCTCGGCATGCGATCGGCTGTCATGGTTGGGGTTGCGATCCCAACCTCATTTCTGATCAGCTTTTTATTGCTGATGGTGTTTGGCTACACGCTCAACATGATGGTGATGTTCGGGCTGATCTTGTCTGTCGGGATGCTGGTCGACGGAGCGATTGTGATTGTTGAATATGCCGACCGGCGGATGGCGGAGGGCGCGCCGCGACGCGACGCCTACGCCGAAGCCTCCAAGCGCATGTTCTGGCCGGTCATCACATCAACGGCGACGACCCTTGCCGCCTTCGTCCCGTTTTTATTCTGGCAATCGCTGCCCGGCGAATTCATGAAGTTTTTGCCGTTAACGCTGATTTTCGTACTGTTGTCTTCTCTCGTTGTCGCGCTCATTTTCCTGCCGGTGCTAGGCGGGCTGTTGGGACTGCCGGTCTGGGTGAAGAAGAAATTCAACATCCAGGGAAAATCCGACGCGCCGGCGAAACAACTGCTGGTCGACGAGGTTGATCCGACAACACTTGACGGGCCGGTCGCAATCTACGCCCGCATCCTCACCAGGCTGGTTCGCCACCCATTGCTGGTGATGCTGGCGGCAGGTATTCTTGTGTCGATTTGCTACTCGTTATTTGTCCGCGCATCGCCGGATGTTGAATTTTTCATTCGCAGCGACAGCGAGCAGGTCAATCTCTTAGTGCTCGGCCGCGGCAATATGTCGGAGCAGCAGAAAATTGAAATCGTTAAAGAAGTCTCCGCGCGCATCGAACACCATCCGGCGATTGAACATCTTTATTTGCAAACCGGACCCGCGCTCGGACGCAGCAACGACTTACCCTCAGAGACCATCGGCCAGGTCGGGGTTGATCTGATTGCCTATACTGGGCGCGAGCATTCCAACATCATTTTAAAACAATTGCGCGCTCTGGTTCAGAACGTGCCCGGCGTAATTGTCGAGGTGCGCCAGCGCGAAGGCGGCCCGCCGGTCGGTAAGGATGTCCAGGTTGAGATCAGCGCAGTTGATTTTAACGCCATGTTGCGCGCTGCGAAAAAAGTGCGCGCTTATGCCAACGAGGCGTCTCTCACTGTGAACGGGCAGGACGTGCCTGCCTATATGGACCAGGAGGACACGCTCCCGCTGCCGGGCATCGAGTGGTCGGTTGAGGTTGATCGCGCGCTGGCCGGCCGCTATGGGCTTTCGGTTCAACAGGCGGGCGGCGTTCTTCAGTTTGTCACCGACGGGCTCTTGCTTGACAAATATCGCCCCGACGACGCCGATGATGAAATCGATATCCGCATCCGGTATCCGAATGAATACCGAAACATTTTCGCGCTCGACGCGGTGCGCATTCAAACGCCCGAAGGCTCGGTGCCGCTATCTAATTTTGTCACCCGAACCGCGCGGCCGCAGGTCGATCGCATCGTCCGACGCGATGGCCGGCGCATCATCGAGGTCAAGGCCAACGGCAGCACCCGAGTGGAAGGTCATGAAGTGAGCCAGGATCAGGCGATCGCTAAAATGAAAGAATGGCTCTCCTCCGGCGCGCTCGGCGAGGACGTTAGTTGGATCATGCGCGGCGCGGACGAGGAAACCGTGGACGCGGCGAAATTTTTTCAAGGCGCGATGGCGGCCGCTCTGTTTATGATCGCGATGATCTTGTTGCTTGAATTTAACAGCTTTTACCACGCCGTACTGACGCTGTCATCGGTGATATTATCAGTGTTCGGCGTACTTTTAGGAATTGCCCTCTCTGGGCAATATATAAGCATTATCATGACCGGGACTGGCATTGTGGCGCTTGCGGGGATTGTTGTGAACAACAACATTGTCCTTATAGACACCTATCAATATCTGCGGCGCAAAGGCCTCGCCGTTGAAAATGCCGTTATCAGAACCGCCGCCCAGCGGGTGCGCCCGGTGTTGCTGACCACCGTCACCACCATCCTTGGGCTGTTGCCGATGGTGTTTGAGATCACCGTAAACTTCGCCTCCGGCACAATTTCACACGGCTCGACAACGTCGGACTGGTGGGTGCTGTTGTCCTCTGCGGTGGTGTTCGGGCTCGCATTTTCGACCATGCTGACGCTGATTTTAACGCCGGTCTTGCTCGCGGCGCCGACGGTTTTGCGCAAACGCCTGCCAGCCGCAGCCAGCATCATCATGCGCATAGTCAGCAGAGTGACCGGCCGCCGCATCGGGCCGGACCAACCCACCGATGCGCCGCCGCTCGATGTCGATTATAAGCGCGCCGCCGAATAAGCCCTACTCGTTGGGTTCGCCATCTTCGGCATCCGGCACTTCAAAAATCTGGCCGGGATAGATCAGGTCCGGATCGCGGATCTGGTCGGCGTTGGCCTGATAGATGATGGTGTATTGAGCGCCGCGGCCATAGGCGCGCCGGGCGATGCGCCACAGGCTATTTCCAGGCTGAACCACGACCTTGCCGTCCCGTAGCTGGATCTGATGCGGGCTGGCGCGTTCAAACGGCAGTTCAATCGCATAGACCGGCCGGCCGTTCTCATCGAGCTGGATGACCAGCAATTGATAAACGCCGGGCGCAATCTGACCTTCCGGCGCGAGCGTCCAACGTCCTTCCTCTGACGACGGCGTCTGTCCCAGCAGGCGGCGATTGATGAACAGCTGCACCATGCGGTTGGGCTCGGCGCGTCCGGAAAAGATCACCGCGCCGCTATCGTCATAATCGATAACGTCGAGTGTGAGCGGGCCGAGGCCATCCGGCGTGTCGCGCGGATCTTGCAGAACCTCCGTCGCGCCGCCCGGCGTTGTGCGCAGCACAAGTGGCCGGTCGCCCTCGCGTTCCGGCACGTAAATCAACACTGTCTCATCGGAGCGGATGGTCAAGCCGTCTTTCGTAGTCATCGACAGGCTAAGCTCGACCGGACCTGACGCCAGCGGCGTGTCGGTCGCCAACGCCCACGAGCCGTCGGCTTCCGCAGTAGTCTCAGCGAGATCCTCGCCATTGGCGTAGAGATTTACGATAGCGCCCGGTTTTGCCCGCCCGGCAATCGTCGCGTAACCGCTGCGGGTGACATAAACGATGTCGAAACTCGGCAGCGCCGGCTCCTTTGCAACCGCGTCGGCGCCCTCGCCCGTCACATCACCGTCCCGCGCCACAGCGTCCGGCTCCGCGTCGTCAATAATCTTGAAACGCTCCACCGCCTTCCAGCCAATGAAGCCCAGAACAATCAGTAAGAGGACAATGATGACAACACGCATAAGACGCCGCTCCTTCATAAAACCGTCAAGAACTCGAATTTACTTTACCCAAAAGAAAATCTGCGTACAATGCCCAGCCAACAACAAGAAACGTACAAACTTATGAAATCATTATGTGTTTACTGCGGGTCCCGACCGGGAAAAGACCCCGCATTTGAAGAAGCAGCCATTGCAATCGGAAAAGAGGCGGCCCGCCGCGGCTGCCGGATTGTCTATGGCGGTGGGAAAATGGGCCTGATGGGCGCAACAGCTGGCGCGGCGCGCGACGCAGGCGGCAGTGTTTTCGGCGTCATTCCGGATTTTCTTGTCGAGCTTGAAGGCATCCTGGAAGGCGTCGATCATAAGGTTGTCGACACCATGCATGAGCGCAAAATGCTCATGTTTGAAGAATCCGACGCGATTTTAACACTGCCCGGCGGCATCGGCACGCTGGAAGAACTGATCGAAGTTCTGTCCTGGGCGCGGCTCGCACTTCACCGCAAACCGATTATCGTGCTCAACCTCAACGGTTTCTGGACACCGCTGCAGGAGCTATTCGAACACGTCGTATCGCAGGGCTTTGCAGATAAGGAGCTGTTGAACGATACGGTTTTCGTTTCCAGCGTAGATGAAGTGTTCCCCGCCGCTGAACAACATTTGTTGCGCGCTAAAGCTTAAGCATCAAAAAGATATCAGGCGCGCTCGCCGCGAAGTCGCGCGCGCGCTTTTTCTGTGCCGATAAGCGGGAATAACGCAGCCATTTCCGGACCGCGCGCCTCTCCGGTCAGGGCAAGACGCAAAGGCATGAAGAGTTTCCGACCCTTAGCGCCGGTCTTTTCCTTGAGCGCATTCGTCAGGACCGTCCAGCTCTCCTCATTGAGATCATTCTCAATCAGGTTTGCCGCTTCATCCGTAAGCGCCTTATCTTCAATTACCGGGTCAATTTTCCCATTGATGACCGTCACCCAATGGGCGACATCGCTTAGCCGGGTAATATTGCCGCGCGCCGCATTCCAGATAGCTTCGCTGACGCCAGCATCGCAAAGGCGCTGTTCGACTTCGCCAAACGGCGTTTCGTGCAGGAGTTTGGCGTTGAGCGCCTCAAGCTCGACCGGATCAAACCGCGCCGGAGCCCGGCCGATGCGGGCAAAGTCGAAACTTTGCGCGAGCTCGGCAAGGTCGCGAGCCGGCGCCACCGGATCGGCAGTGCCGAGCTTGGCGAGCAGGCTGGTGATCGCCGCCGGCTCAAGCCCATCATCGCGCATCGCTTCAATCGACAGCGAACCGAGGCGCTTGGACAGGTTGCTCCCATCGGCGCCAACCAACAGTGAATGATGCGCAAAGGCTGGCGGCTCTCCGCCAAGTGCTTTGAATATCTCGATTTGCACGCCGGTATTGGTGACATGGTCTTCACCACGCATCACATGGGTTATGCCAAGGTCGATATCGTCAACGCAGCTCGGAAGGGTGTAGAGATACATCCCATCTTCGCGGATTAGCACCGGGTCGGAGACGCTGGCGGTGTCAACGCTCGTCTCTCCACGAATTAAATCAGTCCATGCCGCCGACGTGTGCGACAGTTTGAACCGCCAATGCGGGCGGCGCCCTTCCGCCTCAAAGGCTGTGCGCTCCGCCTCGCTAAGAGACAACGCGGCACGATCATAAACCGGCGGCAGGCTGCGCGCGCGCTGCAGTTTGCGTTTGCGGTCAAGCTCATCGGCTGTCTCGTAACAAGGATAGAGTAAGTCCTCGGCGATCAGTCTGTCGCGCGCGGCGTCATAGCGATCAAAACGATCCGACTGGTTCACCGTTTCATCATAGCCGAGCCCGAGCCAGGCGAGGTCAGCCTTGATCGCCTCCTCATAGGCTTTGGTCGAACGCTCAGCGTCGGTGTCGTCAATGCGCAGAATAAACCGGCCGCCTTGTTTGCGGGCCAAAAGCCAGTTCCAAAGCGCAGCGCGCACATTGCCAACATGGAGCTTGCCGGTCGGCGACGGCGCAAAACGAACAGTGGCGGTCATGGAAATCTCGATATCTAAATGGATCGTGAAGTTGGAAAGCCGTGGCCTAACGCTTTGCCCGGCTGTGGTCAAACCTACCCCTAATCCCGCCAGCCATGGGTGATCGGATAGCGCCGGTCGCGGCCAAAATTGACCGCCGTGACTTTCGGTCCCGGCGGCGCCTGGCGGCGTTTGTATTCGGCGACATAAAGCAGGTGCTCAATGCGCCGCACCACCGCCTCGTCATAGCCATGGGCGACAATCTCCGAGACCGCCATTTCCTTTTCAACCAGCATCTCCAGGATCGGATCAAGGATGTCATAGGCCGGCAGGTTGTCCTCGTCTTTTTGGTCGTCACGCAGCTCCGCCGAGGGCGGTTTGCTGATAATGCGTTCTGGGATCACCGTCGCGTTCGGACCTTTCAGGTCTACGGCGTGGTATTCATTGCGCCAACGGCACAGCGCGAATATCTCTGTCTTGTAAATATCCTTGAGCGGATTATAGCCGCCATTCATGTCGCCATAGAGCGTTGCGTAACCGACCGACATTTCCGATTTGTTGCCGGTGGTCAAAACCATATCGCCAAACTTGTTGGACAGCGCCATCAAAAGAACCCCGCGCAGGCGCGACTGGATGTTTTCTTCCGTAGTATCTTTGTCGAGATTGCCAAATGCCGGCGCCAACATTTCATCGAACGCGGCAACACCGGGTTCAATACTGATCGAACGATAGTCAACGCCCAGCAGCGCGGCGCATTCCTCCGCATCCTCAAGGCTTTCGCGCGATGTATACCGCGACGCCATCATCACACAGCGCACCCGGTCCGAGCCCAACGCATCAGCGGCGATCGCCGCGGTCAACGCAGAATCAACCCCGCCCGACAGACCGATAATGACGCCCTTGAACCGATTCTTATTGACATAATCGCGCACCGCCATCGTCACCGCACGATAGGTCATCTCCTCACCGTCAACCCATTGCGCGCGCGGACCATCCTCGCAAATCCAGTGCTGACCGTCGCGCCGCCACTGCGTCAGGAATACGCCTTCGATAAATTGCGGCGCCCGGAAGATAACCTCGCCGGCCCGGTCCATGACAAAACCGGCGCCCTCAAAAAGCACTTCATCTTGTCCGGCAAGCTGGTTGACGAAAATCAACGGCAGCCCAGTCTGGCGGACGCGTTCGCGCGCCGCATCGGCGCGTTCGATAAGCGCGGTTTCACGAAACGGCGATCCGTGCGGCACGATAAAAATTTCAGCGCCGGCTTTTTGTAACGCCTCCCCGGCGCCCGGCAGCCACATATCTTCACAAACCATCAGCCCGAGGCGAACGCCGTTGAGGTCAATCGGATCAGGAAACGCGGGCCCCGGCGTGAATCGGCGCGGCTCGTCAAAAACACCGTAATTTGGCAGTCGAACCTTATAGGATACGCCCGCAATCTCGCCAGCGTCCAACACAAAGACCGCATTATAAAGGCTATCGCCGTCCCTCCATGGCGCCCCAACAATCATCGCCGGACCGCCATCGGCAGTGTCCGCAGCCAGCGTCTTAACGGCGTCGCAGCAGGCGCGCTGAAAAGACGGCTTTTGCACAAGGTCTTCAGGCGGATAACCCGCCACGACCAGTTCACAGTAGACAACAAGATCAGCGCCAATAGCGGCGGCCTCGCGCCGCGCCGCGCGGATACGCGCGACATTGCCGCCAATGTCGCCGACAACCGGTGCAATCTGCGCCACCGCGATTGATATCTGGTCCGTCATAAATTTAACCGCCAGTAAACTTGCACATTAGAGCGCCGAGCGAAAAAGTGGAAACCGGTTTTCCGCATAATCCGACACGTAACAATGGTCTAGGCGCAAACCATAACCTCTATGTCAGAGTCAATATGATCTCGCCAATGAGGAGGCAAATATTGTTTTCAGAAGCGAGGCGCGGGCGGTAGGCGCGATGGTTACGCGCGCAACCGTTTTTCGATCTCAGCTTCAGCGCCAATCGACACGGCCCCAATCTGGGCGGCTGTTTCAATCTGCTGCGCCCAGGAAACCGTCACCCTGCCATCATTACCAGAAACGACAGGCACTTTTGAAAGGCGGATCGCTTCAATAAACAAGACAGCCCCATAGGCCAGCGGATCGCGGATCGCCAACGGCGCCTTGTCCGGCAAGATATCACCGTTCAGCCGCGCTGGCGTGGTGTTGGAAATGGTCCGGCCGATAAAATCAAAATCGATGACGCCATCATCATAGACCAAGGTCATGCGGCGCTCTGAAACCTTTGACCGGCGAGCCGCTTCCAGAACCGCAACGGTTCCATTTTCAAGCAGAAGTTCGGCGGATATTTCATCTACATTCCCGGTTGCATAGACGGTGCTAACATCGGCCCCGGATAACTGGCGCACAATATCGAGGTCATGGACCATCAAATCAAAAGCAACCGAAACGTCATTACAACGCCCGGTATGGGGAACGCGCCGTACGCACTCAATTCTGACCGGCGCGCGCTCACGAGTGAAAAGCCCTACCGCCGCGCAGACATAGCGTTCTTGATGGCCAATCTGAAGCACCAGGTTTTTGGTGTCAGCAAGCGCAATCAACCGATCGACATCGCCGACCGTCAGCGCAAGCGGCTTTTCTACAAAACAGTGGCAATCTTTTAACAAAGCCGCTTCACAAAGCGCAAAATGGTCGCTTGCCGGCGCGGCAATCACTACCGCGTCCATCTCCTGCAGAAATTTATGATAGGTTTTGTAGGCCTTGGTATTATATTTCTGCGCCAGCGCCAGTGCGCGTGTCGCATCGGTGTCATAAACGCCCGCGAATACAACATTCCTGTCGTCAACTAGGTCGCTGTCAGCAAGTTTGGCGGCGTGATAGGAGCCGAATACACCGGCCCCGACAACACCCATTCTCAAAGATGGCGGCACGCACAATCCCCCGTTCGAACTGGCAAATACGCCGGCTCCCCAACCGATTTCCGCGACACCATACAAGTGGTTTCCACAGGTGCAATTGCCTTAATTCACGCAAATGGTCAAACTATGTTTCCAGCTATTTCACCCTCTCAGAGGTTCGAATCTAATGCTTCGGACCACTCGATTTTTTTGCTGATAGATCAACTTATCCAAATATTTGAATGGCTTGGCGCTATTCATAAGCAACCTTCGTGGGATTGAAAATGTTTTGGCCAATCCACTAGACGCTACGTCTGGCGGGTAACGCTGCGATTGTCCTTAAAGCTGTCGCCGAGAATGAAAGCCAGTTCAAGCGCTTGGCTGGCGTTCAGCCTCGGATCGCAATGAGTGTGGTAGCGCGAGGAAAGGTCGGCCTCGGAGATTTCCTGCGACCCGCCAAGGCACTCAGTGACATTCTGACCGGTCATCTCGATATGGACGCCGCCCGGATGGGCGCCCTCAGCACGACAGACATCCACAAAATTGCGCACTTCCGATAAAATTGAATCAAAACGCCGGGTTTTATAGCCAACCTCGGTCTTAATGGTGTTGCCGTGCATCGGATCGCAGGACCACACCACATTGCGACCTTCGGATTGAATCCGCCGCAACAGGGGCGGCAAACCGTTGGCGACATCGTCCGCCCCGAACCGGGCGATCAAAACCACGCGGCCGGCTTCATTTTCGGGATCGATCACATCGAGAATACGGATCAGCTCCTCAGGCTCAAGCGAGGGCCCACATTTAACGCCAATCGGATTTTCAATGCCGCGGCAGAATTCAACATGAGCGCCGTCCGGCTGACGCGTGCGATCACCGATCCAGACCATATGGGCGGAGGTGTCGTACCAGCCGCCAGTGGTGGAATCGACGCGCGTCATCGCGGCTTCATATCCGAGCAGCAACGCCTCATGACTGGTGTAAAAATTAACTTCACGAATGGCCCGCACATCCCCGCCATCAACGCCGCAAGCTTCCATGAAGTTAATCGCCTCGGAAATCTTATCGGCAAGCGCGCGATAGCGATGTTCCTGACTGTTGCCGGAAACGAATTCCAGATTCCAGCGATGAACATTGCGCAGGTCCGCATAGCCGCCGGTTGCAAAGGCGCGGATTAGATTCAGCGTCGCCGCCGACTGTCCGTATGCTTTTAATAGCCGTTGCGGGTCTGGCGCGCGCGTCGCGGCGGTAAAATCCGCGCCGTTGATATTGTCGCCGCGGTAACTTGGCAAGGTGTCGCCACCTTTGGTCTCGGTCGGCGCACTACGCGGCTTGGCGTATTGCCCGGCGATGCGGCCAACCTTCACCACCGGCGTCGCCGCGCCAAAGGTCAGCGCCACCGACATTTGCAACAACACCCGGAATGTGTCGCGGATATTGTCGGGGTGAAACTCCTTAAAGCTTTCCGCGCAATCGCCGCCCTGCAGTAAGAATGCTTTTCCGCGCGCGACCTCCGCCAGAGAAGCGCGCAAAGTTCTAACCTCGCCGGCAAAGACCAGCGGCGGATAGGTCGACCGCTCCGCTTCAACCGCCGCCAGGGCGGCGGGGTCCGGATAATCCTCAGGAATATGCCGCGCTGGTTTTGATCGCCAGCTATCAACCGTCCAAGTCATCTCAAAACTCCAACCAATGTCTGTCTGTAGCGCGGGCTTCGCCGCACCGCAACAAATTCGCTTCCTGCCCATTTCGTGATTTCGCATCGGTGCGCCCGGCTGCTACCAAACAGCTGCTTGCAATATTCAGGAGCCGCCCCCGTGAAACCCATCCTCTACGCCGCCGCCATTGTGATGGCCGCCACGCCCGCACTCGCCCAGAATGATTTCTCCAAAGTTGAAATCAAGACCACGAACCTCGCCGAGGGAGTTTACATGCTCGAAGGCGCGGGCGGCAATATCGGCCTTTCGGTCGGCGCGGACGGCGTCTTTCTGATCGATGATCAGTTCGCCCCGCTCAACAAGAAAATCCTGGCGGCGATAAGCGCCGTAACGGACAAGCCGGTAGAGTTTGTCCTCAACACGCATTACCACGGCGATCATACCGGTGGGAATGAACCGCTCGGCAAATCCGGCGCCCATATTGTTGCCCATGACAATGTTCGCGCCCGCCTCGCCAATGCCAAGCCCGCAACATCCGTCGCCGCCCTCCCGGTGATTACGTTTTCAGACACAACCACATTCCACTGGAACAATCAGGAGATTTACATCTTCCATCCCGAAAATGCGCATACGGATGGCGATGCGATCGTGTATTTTCGCAACCTCAATGTCGTGCATATGGGCGATGCAATGTTTTCCGGCCGCTATCCCTATATCGACATTGCCGCCGGCGGTACTCTCGACGGCTATATTGCGTCGCTGGAAAGCGTTGCCGCTATGATCGACGACAACGTCAAGGTCATCCCAGGACACGGACCACTATCGTCAATGGCTGATATTGAACGCTCGATTACTATGCTCAAAGACGTGCGCACGCGCATTGCAGCCCTAATAGATGAAGGGTTCGATGAAGATGCTGCCGTGGCGGCAGATCCGCTGGCCGACCTCAACGAAGAATGGGCGTGGCAGTTCATCACCGCCGAGAAGATGGTTCGCACCGCTTACAAGTCGCTCACCGCGAAATAAAAAAACGCGCCCGCCAAGCGGACGCGTAAAGTTGCTGGGAGCTAGAGCAGGATCATCTTGGGTCAAACTGGACCATGCTCTAGTTTCTTTAGAGTCCCTTGATCAGGAAAAGTTGTTCAGGACGTCAACGCAACGTCGACGACTTTACCGCGACGGACTTTGCACTCAGCACGCAGAACTTCACCGTCAGCACGCGGGATAAGTTCAAGGCTCAGCCGTTTGGCGGAGCCGCCGGTAGTGCGGATAAATTTGACGCGATAATCACTGACAACCGCTAATTCTTGAGCATCGATCGCCTCAGCGCATAAATTGACTTCGTCGCTGATGCTTGCGGCATGGGCTGGAAACGCCGCGAGGGCGAACACGCTCACAAAAAGGCCGGAAAATAACTTCTTAACCATGGGATTGGCTCCATTGATGGGGTTTGCGCCCGGCAGCGCAGAATTCAGGGGCGCCGGTTGGTACACTTTATAGTTTACTATATCTTTCTTAAGTGTCAATGCTTATTTAAAATAGCATATGATATTTTTGCAAGAACGACAGATTCGTCGCAGATAGAGTATCAATTGAGGGCCACCAGATGGCTAAACCGCATAGGAAGCCTATGTCACGCACCTATAATAAGGATTGCCTTCTCGCCCATGCTCTCGATCTTCTGGGCGAGCGCTGGACATTCCTGATTTTGCGCGACTTGTTTTTGGGCCCGCAGCGCTTTGGCGACTTGCAGGCCGGCTTGCCAGGCATCGGCGCTAACCTATTGAGCAAGCGCCTTAAGGAACTTGAGCAGGCGGATATCATTGTCGCGCCGACATCGAATGAGGCCGGGGCCGGCTATCGACTGTCGCCCCGGGGCGAGGGCCTGCGGCCAGCAATCCGCGAAATGATGTGCTGGTCAATTGAATATTTTATGGAGCGGCCGGAATCATCACCGGCGCATGAATGTATTTACACCGACCATCTCGAGCCGGATAGCGTTGCGCTGGCGATTGAATTGTTTGCACGATATTGCCCGGAACCGGACCTCAGTTATGTCGCGCATATCCATATCGACGATTTTCCGTACACGTTTTACTACATGAACGGCGACATGGTCGCGCGGCGCGGCTCCGACACGCCAGCGGTCGCAAAAATTTCAACCGATGTCGCCACCATCATGCAGGCGCTCCGAAAAGAGCTTGTCCTTGATGAGGCCAAGGCGCGCATGAACCTGTCCGGCCATGACAAAGTCATCACCCACCTTCTCAGATGCATTGTTCACGCGGAAACGCATGATGAAAAAACATTGGCCCCGACGGCGCACGCAGCCGTCATTTAGAGCGTGTTCACAAAAAGTGTGGGCGATTTTTGGGTTCGAACACGCGACCACTAAAAATTCTAGACTGCGTTCTTGATTCGATAAAAAGTGAACGCAGTCTAGCTTGACACTGCAACCTCGAAATCCGCTTGCGTCAACTCTTTGACGTCATCGACGCAAACGCCAGACGCCAGCTCGATCAGTTTCATGCCCTTGCCTGCCTCGATTTCAAAAACCCCGAGATTGGTAATCACCAAATCAACTACCGCACGGCCCGTCAGCGGCAGCGAGCATTCATGCAATAACTTGGGCGCGCCGGATTTGGAGGCGTGATCCATCACCACAACGACGCGCTTGACGCCTGCGACCAGATCCATCGCCCCGCCCATGCCTTTGACCATCTTGCCGGGGATCATCCAGTTGGCGAGGTCGCCCTTCTCAGACACTTCCATCGCGCCAAGCACGGACAGATCAATATGCCCGCCGCGGATCATCGCGAAGCTGTCGGCGGATGAAAAATAAGACGTCCGCCGCAACTCGGTAATGGTCTGCTTGCCGGCGTTGATAAGGTCGGCGTCAACCTCGTCATCATAGGGAAACGGTCCCATGCCGAGCATGCCATTTTCCGATTGCAGCGTCACGTCGATGCTCTCGTCGATATGGTTGGCGACCAGCGTCGGTATGCCAATACCGAGATTAACGTAGAAGCCGTCTTTCAGTTCGCGCGCTGCGCGCGCTGCCATTTGATTTCTATCCCAGGCCATTATGCGCTCTCCCTTTCACGAACCGTGCGTTGTTCAATACGCTTTTCGTGTTTGGCCTGAATGATCCGCTGAACATAAATGCCCGGCGTATGAATGCCGTCGGGATTTAGACTGCCAAGCGGTACAATTTCCTCAACCTCCGCAACCGTCGCCTTGCCGGCGGCGGCCATCATCGGGTTAAAATTGCGTGCGGTTTTACGGTAGACGAGATTGCCCTGTTCGTCGCCTTTCCAGGCTTTAACAATCGACAGATCTGACACCAGGCCAGTTTCGAGAATATACGTTTCGCCACCAAAGTCTTTGTGCTCCTTGCCGTCGGCAATCACCGTGCCGACGCCGGTCTTGGTGTAAAAGCCGGGAATGCCCGCACCGCCGGCGCGGCAGCGTTCGGCGAGCGTGCCTTGCGGATTGAATTCCAGCTCCAACTCGCCGGCGAGATATTGGCGTTCAAATTCCTTGTTCTCGCCAACATAAGAGGAGATCATCTTTTTAATCTGACGCGTCTGGAGCAAAAAGCCGAGCCCAAAATCATCGACCCCGGCATTGTTTGAAACAACCGTAAGATCTGTGACGCCAGTATCTCTGAGCGCGATGATCAGGTTTTCCGCTATGCCACAAAGCCCGAAACCACCTGACATCACGGTCATGCCGTCAAACACCAGGCCGTCCAGAGCGGCTTTCGCGTCGGGGTAGATTTTCTTCATCGAAGAGCCTCCGGTAAGTTTGTCTTTCGAGTAGCGCAAAAGCGATAGGGCGTCCACATAAGCAAGGCGCGGTCCGATTTTGATCGCTGCAATAACTCCAACACGTACCGCCAAATGCTGTTACGCTATGGCTGATATGCATTTGAAAATCCATCCTTGGGTATTGTTACTGGGCGGCAGCGCGATAACGCTCGGCCTGGTATTTGCTGGCGTGCAGCTAAACGATATAGCCCATACCGGCGCCGCTTATAAAGCCAAGGTCGCCTGCTCGGAAATTTTTCTCGCCGGACGGGCAAGCAAGGCGGTGCTCGCATCGGACTTTGAAAACATCGATCCGTTTCTGGACCGCATGACCGTTACGGTGGATGACGCCAAACGCCAGACCACCGCCGCCGGCCCGCTCGGTCTTGGCCGCGCAAAAGCGACCTATCGCGACGGTTATGGGTGCACGCTTGAAAACCAAAAGCCGCTCACGGCTTTACCGGCGCTCGCGCCGGTCGCTGCTGAGCCCTGGATCGATGCGACCACAAATTCCGATCATACAATTGATCGTGTCGATACTGAAAAACTCAACACTCTGATCGAGACCGGTTTTGCCGACAGCACCGCCGGCCACCGGGCTTTACTGGTCGCTGTTGACGGCAAGATCGTTGCTGAGGGCTATGCGGACGGGTTTTTCGAAACGACACGGCTCGCCTCCTGGTCGATGGCCAAAAGCGTCACCGCGACGGTGCTTGGCGCTGCGGTGCTGCAAGGCCTGGTTGACCTTGATGAGCCGGCGCCCGTTCCCGAATGGCGGGGTGATGCGGTGCGATCAAAAATTACCTGGAACGACTTACTGCATATGCAGAGCGGACTGGCGTTTGACGAAAATTACGCTGGCATGCAGTCCGATGTTAATCTGATGTTGTTTCACGAGGCTGATGCCGGCGCCTATGCCGCCGACAAGCCGGCGATCTATCCGCCGGGGGAGCACTGGGCCTATTCCAGCGGTACGGTAAACTTGCTTGCGCGCACATTGCGGAAAGTGTTGGAAGACGCCGGCGCAGACTATTACGCGTTTGCGCGCGAGGAAATCTATGCGCCGATCGGCGCGGCCAGCATCGTCATGGAGCCTGATGCGTCGGGCACGCCGATTGGCTCTTCTTATGTCTATGCCACCGCGCGTGACTGGGCGCGACTGGGTGAGCTTTACCTTCGCGGCGGCGTTTGGAACGGCGAACGTCTGTTGCCCGAAGGTTGGACCGACTATGTCGCCGTCCCGGCAACAGCGTCTGACAATCAGTATGGCGCCTATTTTTGGCTAAACCGCGAAGGGGGAAATAGCCGCGCGCGGTTTGTCCCCGGCCTGCCGGAAGACGCATATTTCATGTCCGGTCATGAGGGTCAGTTTGTGTTTATTATCCCATCGAAAAACATGGTGATCGTCCGTACCGGCATAACCCGGGGAACGCCCGCGCTGGCGGCGTCGGCGCCGCTGATCGCCGCGCTCTATGACGGTGTTGACGCGCCTGTGGCGACGTCCGAATAAAATCATTACATATTTGCAGCCGACAAAACGCCGATATTTTATGAAGACCCGCCGGAAGGTTTTTCCGGCCGCACAAAGGGCTGGTGCAGGAGTTCCTTGCCCGCCTCAGGGCCATAATCGCGCTGCGCCAGCAGGCGCTCGCGGTCAATTTTTCTGAACTGACCGACATAATCGTCAATCGCGTCATCATCATGGCCCATCCGCGCCAACGCCTCGCGCGCCACCAACACGCTGGATTCAAGCGTCTCGCGAATAATCACATCCGCGCCCAAAGGCGTCAAATCGATTTCATGGGCGCGGTCATGAGCAACGGCGATGATCGTCAGGTTCGGAACCGCCGCGCGCAGCGCCTCGGTCGCATGATTAACCGATTGCACATCATCCATGCACAGCAACACCGCGCGCGCATCCATCGCGCCCGCCGTCATTAACACGTCGAGCCTAGAGGCGTCGCCAAAGTAAACCTGGAAGCCGAAACGCCGCGCATTGCGAATATGCGCCGGAGCGCGGTCAATCGCGGTGACGCTGACGCCGGAATTGCGCAGCACTTGCGAGACAATCTGCCCGACCCTGCCAAACCCTGCGACGATAACATGATCGCTGCCGCCTTGCGGGCCTTCCAAATCTTCGCCGTGATCGGCGCCGGACTGCCCCGCACGATGCGCCGCCATCACCAAGAGCGGCGTTGACGCCATCGAGATGGTGACGATAGCCGACATCATCGTCGCCGCGCCATTGGTGAACAACAATGCCTCAACGCCGAGGCTGATGACAACAAACGCAAATTCGCCGCCTTGCGACAAGACGGCGGCGGTTTTTATAGCGTCGTTATGCGCGGACTTTGCCGCCCGCGACAGGCCATAAAGTAACGCCGCCTTAATCACGACCAGTCCGACTGCGCCGCCGAGAACGATCCACCAGGACGCGGCAATCACGGCAAGGTCGAGGCGCATGCCGATGGAGATGAAGAACAATCCGAGCAGCAATCCCCGAAACGGCTCGATATCGGTCTCGATCTGGTGGCGGTAGGAGGATTCCGCAAGCAAAGCGCCAGCGAGAAAAGCGCCGAGCGCCATCGACAGGCCGGCCCAGGACACTGCAAGCGCAGTCAACGCAACGACCAGCAGCGCCGCTGCGGCAAACGCTTCACGCGAGCCAGAGCTCGCGACAATGCGGAAGACGCGATCAAGACCAAACCTGCCGATGATAATCAGCGCGATTAATACCCCAACCGGTTTGGCGACTGCGGCCCAGTCCATGCCGCCGCCAGCGGCGCCGTCAACGCCAATGCTGGCAATGAACGGAATAGCGGCCAGCAGCGGAATGACGGCGAGGTCCTGAAACAACAAAATTGAAAAGGACTGCTTGCCGTAATTGCTATTAAGTTCGCCGCGGTCTTTTAAAAGCTGTAACGCAAACGCGGTCGAAGAAAACGCCAGCGACAGGCCGGCAATCGCCGCCGCCGGTGCGGGCATGACGTCAGCTAGGATGAACAGACCGGCAATCAACGCGCCGGTGACGGCCACTTGCGCAGCGCCGAGGCCGAAAATCTGGCGACGCATCAACCATAGCCGTGACAGCGACAGCTCCAGACCGATGACGAATAAAAACAACACCACGCCAAGTTCGGCAATATGGAAGACGCCTTCCTGTACGTGCAGAAGATTAAATCCAAACGGCCCGACCGCGACCCCGGCGGCGAGATAGCCGAGGATGGAACCAAGCTTAAAGCGATTGAATATCGGAACTGCAATCACCGCAGCGCCAAGATAAGTCGCCGCCTGAATAAGAAAATCGCTTTCGCCGCCGGCAGCC
>JAJFFX010000040.1 GCA_021776455.1 Hyphococcus sp.
TATCGGCGTTCGGGTTGTGCTGCGTCAGATCGGATCAGCTAAAATGAAGGTCTTTGACTTAGTGACTCGCGAGAAAGATGTCCCGCAGCCAAAAGGTGTCAACCGCCGCAAGTGCAAAAAGCATAATGATCGCGATTGCGATCATTATGCTGATATTGGCGCGGAGCCGAATCACAAGTGGCGGAAAAACGGTGACAAAAAGAATAAGCGCTACGGCAATCAAGCCGACGATATAGGCAAGGTTGATCCAGAAAATTTCGGAAACGGGTTGGTTGTGCGCCGTTACGAGGGTCATCCAGATCAATCCGGCCCATGCGGCGACAAAGGTAATGCTTCGAAGGCGCTTCATCGGCAGTCTCGTTGGGCTTGGGATGTTGTTCATGTTTCTTTCAAGGCGAGCATAACGGCCTCACGTCACCGCTGCAAGCGCTGGGTGAGGTTTTGCGCAAGCCTTCATTTTGGCGGTGCTCATGTCTAAAATCCCCACCTTTTCCTCCACTATATCGCGTATACAGATTATTGATGCGGCGCGGTCGTGGATTGGCACGCCCTATGTGCATCAGGCGAGCGCCAAGGGCGCGGGCTCAGACTGTCTCGGGCTTATTCGCGGCGTCTGGCGTGAGGTTTACGGCGCCGAGCCTGAGGCGCCGCCGGCCTATACGCCGGACTGGAGCGAGCGCCACTGGAAAGCCGGGATCGGCGATGAAGCGCTGTTGTCGGCCGCCGCGCGCCACATGGTCCGGCGCGCGCCGCATGCGGATAAAAAAGCTCCCGCCTTCGAGCCTGGCGACGTGCTGGTGTTCCGCGTCGCCGCTGACGGCCCGGCCAAACATTGCGGTCTTGCCTCCGGGTCGGACCAGTTCATCCACGCTTATGCGGGGCGCATGGTGACGCAAAGCTGGCTCAACCGCTGGTGGCGGGAGCGCCTTGCGGGCGTGTTTATTTTTCCGGGGACGGAATGATGGCTAGTGGTTTTTATATGGAAAGCGCCCCCTCCGCCAGCTTCGCTGACACCTCCCCCGTAAACGGGGGAGGAAAAATGTTGTTCTTCGTTGCAACCCTCTTTCTTCCCCCGGTTACGGGGGGAGTGTCCCGAAGGGACGAAGGGGGTCCATTCGACGCTGCGAACGCGTCACAATCCAAACAACAAAACCGCACCCAGCAAATAAACAATCAGGGAACGAACTAATGGCCCAACTCCTTCTCACCGCCGCCTCGGGCGCGGCCTCTATTATTTCCAGAGCCGGGATTGGCGCGTTTATTGCGCAGACAGCGGCGACTACCGCGGCGTCCTTTGCGGCCGGTTACGTCGACCGGCTTGTTTTCGGCCCCGCCAAGCGCAAGGTTGAGGGTCCGCGACTGGAGAGTTTTCAGGTCCAGGCCAGCCAGGAGGGCGCGCCTGTGCTCCGCGTCTTTGGCCGCGCGCGCATCGCCGGGCAGCTGATCTGGGCGGCGAATTTTAAGGAAACCACATCGGAAACCGTCGAGACTTCCGGCGGTAAGGGCGGGCGCCCGGCGGCGAAAACAACGTTTACGGAGTTTTTATATTCTATCTCTTTCGCGGTTGGGCTGTGCGAAGGGGAAATCTCCCGCATTGGCCGGGTCTGGGCTGACGGCAAAGCACTCGACCTGTCGGCGCACAATGTCCGCATCTATAATGGGACCGAGACGCAAAACCCCGACGGGCTGATTGAGACAGTGGAAGGGGCTGGCGCGGCGCCGGCCTTTCGTGGGCTCGCCTATATCGTGTTTGAAGATTTACCGCTTAAAGATTTCGGCAACCGTATTCCCCAGCTTTCCTTTGAGGTTGAAAAAACCCTCACGGACACAGACCCCGCCACGCTGGAAAATCAACTGACGGCGGTGTCGATGATCCCTGGCTCTGGTGAGTTCGTGTACGGAACGGTCGGCGTTGCACGCACGCTTGACGAAGGCGTGACAATATCTGAAAACATCCACAATATTTCCGGCGCCGCCGATTTCACCGCCTCGCTTGATGCGCTGACGCAAACTGCGCCCAATCTTGCTGCGGTGTCGCTGGTGGTCTCGTGGTTCGGCGACAGCTTGAATGCCGGTTCGGTGACGCTGCGGCCCGGCGTTGAGACGGCGACGAAAACCACGACGCCTTATTCTTGGAAGGTCGCCGGCGAGAACCGCAGCAATGCGCGGCTCATCTCATTATATAATGGCGCCCCGGCCTTTGGCGGCACGCCGTCGGACCAAAGCGTCATCGAGGCGATCGCGGCGATGAATGCGCGCGGGCTGAAGGTGATGTTTCACCCGTTTATTCTAATCGACGCCGCGGGCTTCCCCTGGCGCGGTCGCATCGATACCGGCGCCAACGACAAAACCGCGGCGGCGACAGGCGACATCGCCGCGTTTTTCGGAACCGCCAGCGCCAGTGATTTCTCGTTTAGCGCCGGCGAGGTGGTTTATTCCGGGCCAGCGGAATGGGGCTTGCGGCGGATGGTTTTGCATTATGCGCATCTTTGTTTTCTCGCCGGCGGCGTGGACCGGTTTCTCCTTGGCTCGGAGCTGCGCGGCATAACCCGCACCCGCGATGGGGGCGACAATTTCCCCGCCATCGCCGCCCTAAAAAGCCTTGCCGCCGAAGTGCGCTCCGTCCTCGGATCAACCACGGAGATGTCCTACGCCGCCGACTGGTCGGAATATTTCGGCCATCAACCGGCGGACGGAACCGGCGATGTTTATTTTCACATGGATGATTTTTGGAATGATCCAGATGTAGATTTTATCGGCATCGACAATTATATGCCGCTCGCCGACTGGCGCGACGGCTTTGGCCATGTGGATGCACTGGCCGGCGCCAATAGTCAGTATGATGTGGACTATCTAAAATCCAACATCAATGGCGGCGAGGGCTTTGACTGGTTTTATGCGTCGACCGCTGACCGCGACGCGCAGGTCAGAACGCTGATCACCGATGCGACCTATAACGAGCCCTGGGTGTTTCGCTATAAGGATTTGTGGAACTGGTGGACAAATGCGCATTATAACCGCCCCGGCGGCGTGCGCGCGGGCGCCCCGACGTCGTGGGTTCCGCAATCGAAGAAAATCATCTTTACAGAGACGGGGGCGCCGGCCGTCGATAAGGGGGCCAACCAACCGAACGTGTTTGTGGACCCGAAAAGCACCGAGAGCGCGCTGCCCTATTCTTCCACCGGCGCGCGCGATGATCTGGCCCAGCGCCGGGTGTTGGAAGCCGGCGCCGCGTTCTGGAACGATGCGGCGAACAACCCGATCTCAAGCGTATATTCCGGGCCGATGGTCGAGGCCGACCGGCGCTATATCTGGGCTTATGATGCGCGCCCGTTCCCGGATTTTCCCGCGCGCTCTGATGTTTGGGGCGATGCGGCGAACTGGGAAAAGGGCCATTGGCTGAACGGCCGGCTCGGTCGCGCACCGCTCGATATCCTGGTCGCCGCGCTCGGCGCGGAGGCGGGCTTTACCGCGGTTGAGACCGACCGGCTGGAAGGCGTTCTGACCGGCTATGTCGTCGATCGGCCGATGAGTGCGCGCGAGATGATTGATCCGCTGGCGGATGTGTTCCAGTTCGACATGGTCGAGGCCGGCGAGATTGTCCGGTTCCAGCCGAGGAGCGATGCGCCGGTTTTAACCCTTGGCGCAAGCGCTCTGGCGGCGCGCAAATCGGGCGCCTTTACCCTGTCTTTAGGCCAAGAGCTTGACCTTCCCGCCGCCTTCCGGCTTGGCTTTATTGACGAGCAGGAAGATTTCGCGCCCGCGGTGGTTGAGGCGCGCGATCCGGGCGCCGCGCCAACGCGGGAAATGGGCGCGGAAATCGCCGCGGTTCTGGCCCCGGCGGAAGCTGAAGCGCGGGCCCGCTCGATCCTGGCCGACGCCTGGGTGATGCGCGAGACGCTGTCGTTTTCGCTGCCGCCATCGGCGCTTGAGTTGGAGCCCGGCGACGCCATCATTTTGAATGATTTGGGAACGACGCGACGCTACCGCATCACTGAAATTGACGATGGAACCGAGCGCCGCGCTGACCTCGTGCGGGTCTCACCATCCGTATACGAAGCGCCGGTCGGCCCGGCGGTGTTTGTCCCGCCGGCGCCGATACAAGTGTTCGCCAGCCCGCTCTGGGAGCTGATGGACCTGCCATTGTTGCGCGACAGCGATGATGCGGCGGCGCCGTGGTTTGCCGCCTTCGCTGACCCATGGCCCGGCGGCGTCGCGCTCTATCGCGCCCTCGGCGAGACGGTCGGCGCCCCGGCGCTGGCGGGTTCAGCGCCGGCGCGCGCTGTGCTCGGCCGGCTCAATGGTGCGCTGGCGCCCGCCGCATCCGGGCGCTGGATGGGCGGTGCGGTCAGCGTCAAGCTGTCCTTTGGCGTCTTGGCGTCGCGGGCGGAAGAGGAAGTTTTTTCCGGCGCCAATCTGTTTGCGGTGGAAAGCGCGGGCGGCGGATGGGAAGTCGCGCAGTTTCGCGATGCGGTGTTGCAGGGCGACGGCAGTTGGCTATTGAGTGGCCTGTTGCGCGGCCAGGCCGGGAGCGAGCCGCAAGCGCAAGCCGGCGCACTCGCGAACGCCCGCTTTGTTTTGCTGACCCCGGCGGTGACGCAAATCGATTTTTCAATCAACCAGCGCGGTATTTCCTATGACTGGCAGGCGGGGCCGGAAAAAGATATTCCCGATACGGTCAATTTCACGACCAACATCCTGATTATGAATGCGCGCGGGCTCATGCCATTGGCGCCTGCGCAGTTGCGCGCGGCATATGAAGGCGCAGACATCCGCCTCTCCTGGATAAGACGCACGAGAACCGGCGGCGACAGTTGGGAAGGCGAGGTTCCGTTAGGCGAAGCCTTTGAGCGCTACACGGTGAAAATTTTCAACGCCGGCGCGGAAGTGCGCGCCATCCAGACAACAACGCCGGACTATCTCTATGCCGCCGCCGACATCACAGCAGATTTCGGAAGCGGCGGCCCCGGCGCGACGCTAACATTCGCGGTGGCGCAAGCATCCGATGCGGTGGGCGATGGCGTGGAGGTCACAGGGAAAGCCAGAATTGTGTGATGAAGTTATGTGTTTCTTGATTAGTTGGCTCCGTTTTTTTGCACATGCTCTGGAAAAGGTAAGTGATAATGGGTTATGTATTACTTCCATACCATTGATGTGCCGAACGACGTAGGTTTAAGAATGACAGCAGAAATAGCGATACTGAACAAATCAGCCGTCGCCCTGGCGACGGACAGCGTGGTTACTATTTCATCCGGAGACCAGCACGACAAAACCTATGATACCGCAGATAAATTATTTGAGCTTTCGTGTTCAGAGCCAATTGGCATAATGGTCTACAATGGCATGACATTTATGGACATGCCTTTACCTCCATTGATTAAAGAATTTCGCGATCAGGCAGAGGTTTTTGCTCGTGTTGAGGATGCTGCGAGGGCATTCTTGAAGTTTCTGAATGCCGAGGGTCAAAAAGCTAACGACGACGTGCTGAGACGCGCGGTGTTAAGTGTTGTCGCGCCGTATTTTCAGGCTATCGAGGAACACTATAGAAAACGAGTCGTTCAAAGTCTAAGGCCAACAGTTGACGAAAATGACGACGGTAAAAAGAAGATCGACTTAGACGATATAAATGAAAAAATGAGAGCGCTTCTCGGAGAAATAATTCGCGCAGAGCTTAAATCTCTCAAGAAGCTAGGTAGCGCGAGCTTTGTGGGGGCAACGGTGACGCCAAGATTCACCGCGAAGATTCGGAGTTGGGTGGAAAGTTATATTGATGACACATTTATGCCTATCGAAAAGGAGGAAAGAGAGCAGCTTGTGGAGCTGAGCAAGCACCTCCTCTTAACAGAGTATTTCTCACGCTCATTGACTGGGCTTATATTTTGTGGTTTCGGTGCTGATGATAGATTTCCAACACTTATCTCATTTGAAATCGACGGAATTATTTGTGGACGGTTGAAATACCGACAGACAAACTGTTGTGATATAGATCGAAATGGTCCGCGTGCTGCTGTTTTGCCATATGCCCAAAAAGAAATGGTTGACCGTTTCGTTTTTGGTATAGACGAAAAGATAAAGCGAGATATTCAGCGTTACTGTCGTGAAACAGTGCATCAAGCTCTGGATTCTGTTGTTGAGGTCGCTGGTGCTAAAGATGACAAAGGTGTGAAGAGTAAGTCAGCCGCAGCTGAAAATGCCTTTTCTGAGAATCTTAACAAAAAAGTGTTTGAAACCATTCGAGATAGGTCACGTAAAGAAATTGAGGATATGGTAGAATTTATGCCGAAGCCCGAAATGGCGCGTATGGCAGAGGCATTAGTAGAATTGACCTCCATTAAACGGCGGGTTTCGCGCGGCTTTGAGACCGTTGGCGGTCCCATCGATGTCGCAGTGATTTCAAAAGCCGAAGGGTTTACATGGGTAAAACGGAAACATTATTTTCCACCTGAAATTAATGCTCGATATTTTGAGCGGATCAGGGAAAAAATGACAAATGGCAACGGAGAAGGGCAATGACCAACGGTTACAAAGACAGTCTTCTGCTTGATGTGGATAATCAGGAAGATGACGAGGCCACTTGCGAACTCGGTGGTCCAGACGAAATCGGTGAAATCATCGAAGAAACGAAAAAACAGATTCAAGCAATCTTCGAGGGCTCAGAAGCGGCTGATACGAAGCAAGAGGTATCGGCGTAGCCCCCAAATTTCCCGGCAAAAATTAACCGTAAACTCTTCTATTTCGGGGAAAATCGCTTAGCTCATTGTGTGTGGGCGCGTCGCGGTGTTTCCGGGCGCGCCTTAACGGTGGGTTAATTTGAACGAAGAGACGAGTTTTGGCGAGAAATCCTTACGCAGTATTGGGCCTTGCGCCGTCGGCCAGCGATTCTGAGATTCGCGCCGCGTTCCGCAAGTTCGCCAAAAAGTACCACCCGGACCGCAATCCGGACGACAAGGCGTCGGAAGATAAATTTAAAGAGGTCTCAGCCGCCTTTGATATCGTCGGCGATTCGGACCGGCGCAAAAAATTTGACCGCGGCGAGATTGACGAAGAAGGCCGCGAACGGGTCAGCCCGTTCAGCCAATATTCGGGTCGCGGCGGTCCTGGCGGTCCCGCCGGCGCTCGGGGTCCGGCGCGCGGCGCCGGCCCGGAGCAGGGCGCCTCGTTTGAGGATTTGAGCGACATTTTTTCCGACCTGTTTGGCGCCCGGCGCGCCGCGCAAAGGCCGCCCCGCCCGCAACGCGGGCGCGATGTGCGCTATCGGCTCGACGTTGATTTTCTCGATGCTGCGATCGGCGCCAAAAAACGCGTCACCATGCCGGACGGGCGCACGCTCGATATCGCCATCCCGTCAGGGTTGGATGATGGCCAGACTTTGCGCCTCAAGGGCCAAGGCGAGAAAGGCCCGGCCGGCGCCGGCGATGTTTATGTTGAGATTAGTGTCAAACCGCATCCGACTTTCGAGCGCAAAGGCGCCGATATTTATATCGAGGCGCCGATCACGCTGAAGGAGGCGGTGCTTGGCGGCAAGATTACGGTGCCGACAATTTCCGGCGAGGTCAGCGTGACGGCGCCTAAAAATTCTAGCTCGGGCGCGGTGTTGCGGCTGCGTGGGCGCGGTGTTGCGAAGGGTAAAAAAGCGGCGCCGGGCGATCAATATGTGACGCTCAAAATTGTCCTGCCCGAAGGCGGCGACAAGGCGCTTGAGGAATTCGTCAAGCAGTGGAAGGGCGCTGATACTCCAGTACGAAAAGCTTTTGCTGGCGTTTAACGCGTGCCTGATTTACATACGAGCGGAAGATTTTAAGGCGCGGGCATGACGATTTCGGCGCAGAAAAAACAACAACTGACGGCGTTTTTGGGCAGCCTTCCCAATGCGGCGGCGCTGAAGCTGTTTGCAGGGCTTGAGGCTGATCGCGCGAATAAGCGCGTCGCCGGCGGCGCCAAGGGCAAATCGAACATACCCCACAATATGTTGCTCGATGATCTGCGTACGCAGCTTCTGGCCCACGGCGCCTTTCCCCCGGCGCGCAAATATGACGCCAAGCGGATTTTCTTCTCCCCGTTTGAAGACTTCTTTGTCGGCGCACGCAGCGGCCAAAAGCGCCGTGCACGGATCGCGCGGCCCTCGCTGGAGCCGATCTGGCGGCTCATGATGACCGAAAAGGCGCTCACCGACGCCGCCTTCGCGGCCGCCGCGCTTGATGATGCGATCCGCGACGGCGCCGAGGCGGAGGCTTTGGAGCGCGCCGTCTTTATCGCCGCTGAGGCCGGGTTCGGACGGGTTTGCGAAGAGGCGAAAACCAACGCCGCGGCGCGTGCGCGGCTGGTTGAAGCGCTGGGCGATGAAGCGATTCTCGATGATCTTGAAGAGATTCGCCGCCTCCTGACCGGTGTTGATTTTCTCCACCAACTGCAAGCCCTAATCCCAACGGCTGCGCCATCGCTGACCGAAGAGCAGCTCTATCAGATAAGATCGTTGTTTTTATCCGCCCACGATCAATCCAATACGCTCGGCGCCGATATTCTTCTGGCGCTGATTGGCCGGCTGGAAAAGCCGTGGCGCGCGCTCGGCGTTTATTACCATCTTGCCGGCAGCGCCGACGATCGCCTTGATGCGGCGCGCGCTGCGGCTGCGGTGTTGCCGGAGACTTTGTTTGAAGAATTTGAAACCCTCGCGTGTGCGCTCGAACGCGACGGCGCCGGCGCGTTGGACGCCGAGACTGCACGGTTACGGGTAACCTATTTCGCCGACTATGCTGACGGGCTTGCGCGCCAGGCGAAAAAGATTGGCGACAATGTTTTTCTCAATCGGGTCGAAGCTAGCCGCGATGTTGCGGGCGAAGCGTTTGACCGGTTTGTCGAGCAAGCGCTGGCGGCGCTGCGCGCAGCGATGCCGGTGCGTCAGGGCGGCGGCTCCAGCCAGTTGATGTCGCAGCGCCCGGACATTGCGCACGCGCTCAGCCCAGCGGTTGTCCATCAGGCGGCGGACGCGGCGGTGTTGATCGCCGTTGCGCCAAGCCTTGCCGCGCGGCTAGGGGCGGAGCCTGACTTCTCATCGCTGATTACTGAGGAGGCCCGCGACCAGTGCAGCGTTTTCGCCAAAGACCTCGTCGTCGAAATTCGCGCTGCAGAAGGCGATGAGCGCAAGGCCGCGCGGCGCATGCTGGAGCAAATCCTTAAAGTCGCAGCGCCTTTGCTCGATAGTGATGATATCGGCCTCATTCGTGATCGCGCATTGGCTGCGGCGGTGGCGGTTTAGGCTTATCTATTCTTGCGGCGATCCTTTGCGACGCGCCCCAATATCTGACGCATCAGCACAAGGGCAACCTCTATGGACGGCGAAACAAGAAAGACGGACTTTAACTCGGCAGGCGGAGAAAAACTCTCTGCGGCGCTGGAATTGCCGCACGGACGCCCACGCGCTTATGCGTTGTTTGCGCATTGCTTTACCTGCTCGAAAGATATCAAAGCCGCGCGAGAAATCGCCCGCGCCTTGCGCGCCAATGGGATTGCGGTTCTGCGGTTTGATTTTACCGGGCTTGGCGGTTCGGAAGGCGATTTCGCCAACACCAATTTTTCCTCCAATGTTGACGACCTGGTGAGCGCTGCGAATTTTCTGCGCGATGAATTTGAAGCGCCGGCGGTCCTTATTGGTCACTCGCTCGGCGGCGCGGCGGCGATTGTAGCGGCAGCAAAGATCCCAGAAATTAAGGGCGTGGTGGTGATCGGCGCGCCGGCCGAGGCCGACCATGTGGTATTGCAGATCAGCGAAAGGCATGAGGAAATCAGGCGCCAAGGTTTTGCGCACGTCAGTCTTGCTGGGCGCCCGTTCACAATTAAAAGTCAGTTTTTAGAAGACTTGTCCGGTCAGAATGTTTTGAACGCGGCGGCGGCTTTGAAAAAGCCATTGCTGGTAATGCATGCGCCGCAGGACCAGACCGTCGGTATTGACAACGCCACTAAAATCTTCACCGCTGCAAAGCATCCGAAAAGTTTTATTAGTCTGGATACGGCCGATCACCTGCTCTCAAAGACGGATGATGCGCGCTATGCGGCGAGCGTGCTGGCGGCGTGGGCGGGGCGATATCTGGACGATGCGCCCGCCATTCACTTGCCCCCGAGCGATCCGGCGCCGCAAATCAAAGGTGGCGCAGCGGCGCATTCGATCGACGGCGAGCCGCTGGCGGTCGCCTTGTCGATTGACGGCTATGCGATGGTCAGCGATGGCGGCCGCGAAGACGGCGGCAGCGCTCTCGGCCCCAACCCGACGCGGATCGCCGAAGCGGCGCTTGCGGCTTGTGCAGCGATCACGGTGCGGATGTATGCGCGGCGAAAGAAGTGGGATCTGCGCAGTGTTGACGTTCGCGTGAAGCGGGGCCGCTTGGAAGATAGCCATGTTCCGCATCTGCTTGAAAAAGAACTGCGCGTCAGCGGCGACCTCGACCCGACGCAGCGTGCGCGGTTGCTTGAAATCGCTGACAAATGCCCGGTGCACCGAATGTTAACGACAGGGGTTGAGGTTCAATCGCGCATTGTCTGATATGTTTAACAAATTGTAATGGCCAATCAGTGCTTTGCAGGGCGCGCCGGGATACTTATCTGGACTATGATCCCGATATAGGACTGGGGCGTTTTCAGTAAACGAAGGCGTAAAAACATATGAAATCGAGTGAGAAATTTATGAGAAATTCCCGATCCGGATTGGTGTTGGCAAAATCTGTGTTGGCGGGCGCCGCTGCTATGGTTCTGGTTGCCGGCGCGCAAGCGCAGGCGCCGCGACTGATGGCGCCGCCGGTCGCCGCTGACGGCACCTTGTCCTTTGCCGATCTTGTCGAACGCGTCAGCCCGGCAGTGGTTTCCATTTTGGTGGAACGCGAGGTCCAGCGTCCGGTTCTGCCGAGCCAGTTTGAAGAATTTTTCAATTACCGCTTTGGCGCGCCCAATGGCGAAGGCCAGGGTGATCCGTTTGAGGATGACGGCACACGTCGGATGCAGGCGGAAGGCTCCGGGTTCTACATCGACCGTGAGGGTCATATCGTCACCAACAACCATGTTGTCGCGGATGCAGATAGTGTGAAGGTTCGCCTTCCCAATGGCGAAGAGCTTGACGCTGAAGTGGTCGGCGCCGATCCGTTGACAGACCTTGCCGTGCTCAAAGTGAAAGCCGACGCTAGGCAGCCGTATGTAGAATTTGCCGAGGACGTCAATTTGCGGGTCGGCGACTGGGTTGTCGCGGTCGGCAATCCGTTTGGTCTTGGCGGCACGGTTACGAGCGGTATTGTTTCGGCCATTGGCGGTCAGAACCGCGAAAACCAATATCTCGATTTTATCCAGATCGATGCACCGATTAACCGGGGTAATTCCGGCGGTCCGACATTTGACCTCAAAGGCCGCGTCGTTGGCGTTAATACGGCGATCTTCTCGCCCAATGGCGGCAGCGTCGGGATCGGTTTTGCAATCCCCGCTAAGGTCGCGCGCGACACCATTGCGCAACTGATCGCGAGCGGCTCGGTGACGCGCGGCTGGCTCGGCATTCAATTGCAGGAAGTCACCACCGAAATCGCTGCCGCTCTCGGGTTGAAAGAACGCGGCGGTGTTCTGGTCGCGGAAGTGATGGACAATACGCCGGCGAAAAAATCCGGGCTTGAAAGCGGCGATGTCATTCTCGGCGTTTCCGGCGTTGACGTTGCAAGTCCCAATGAGCTGTCACGTCGAGTGGCGTCTTTCTCGCCGGGCAAAAAAATTCAGCTGAAAATTTTACGCAATGGCAAAAACCGCAACGTTACCGTGACGCTTGGCGAGCGCGATGGCGAGACAGTGGCGCAAAATGACGAGCCGGCAAATGACAATGACACGCTGGCATCTGATGTCGGCTTGCGGGTGGCGGAACTGAACGATGCGTTGCGCCTGCAATATCGCGTGCCGGATGAGGTTGAGGGCGTCGTCGTTACCGGTGTCCGGCCTGGCAGCCCGGCGCAGGGTGCGGGTCTGCGCGCAGGCGCTGTTATCCTGCAAATTGACGGTGAGGATGTACGAACCGGCAAGGCGCTCCGTGACAAGATCAATAACGCCAAGAAAGAAGGCAAAGAAGCGGTTCTTCTGCGTATGCAGCTCGGCGCCAATCGTCAGTTTGGCGCACTTTCTCTGGATAAAGATTAGGACGGCGTTGAACGCGCCAATAAGCGGTGCGTTCCAAAAAGCGGTCGCGCGGGGTTCCCCCAAAACTCGCGCGGCCGTCTTTGCATTCAACTTTGCCTTCCGGGCAAAAAAAGCATAAGTAGGGTCCATGCGAATTCTCTTGATCGAAGACGATGCGGAAGCTGCGGCCTTTGCCGCAAAGGGCCTGCGCGAGGCCGGGCATGTGGTGGACCATGCGCTTGACGGCGAGGCCGGCCACAAGATGGCGTCGGCGGGCGATTATGACGCTTATGTGGTTGACCGGATGCTGCCGAAACTCGACGGGCTGGCGCTTTTGTCGCGGCGGCGCGAGGAGGGCGACGAGACCCCGGCCTTGTTCCTGTCGGCGTTGGGTGAGGTCGATGATCGGGTGTCCGGTCTGAAGGCTGGCGGCGACGACTATCTGGTCAAGCCTTATGCGTTTCAGGAATTGCTGGCGCGGGTCGAGGCGCTGGGTCGGCGCGGCGCAGCGCCGGCGGCGGCGGGCGTCACCACGCGTTATCTGGTCGGCGATCTGGAAATTGACCTCATCACCCGGACCGTGCGCCGGGCGTCTCAAAAAATCGATCTTCAGCCACGCGAGTTTCGGCTCCTTGAATACCTGATGCGCCATGCCCGCCAGGTGGTGACGCGCACCATGCTTTTAGAAAATGTCTGGGAATATCATTTTGACCCGCAAACCAACGTCATCGACGTGCATATCTCGCGGCTGCGCTCGAAGATCGATAAAGGGTTTGACAAAACGCTCTTAAAAACCATCCGCGGCGCCGGTTATACAATTTCGGATATTGACTAGACCATCATGAATTTTATCGCGATGAACATGATGGCTTATACTTTAGATTTCGAGCGCTTCTTTGTGCGAAAACAGGTTCTCACTTTTCGCACGGCGCTATAAGTGATGCTGCGGCTGTTCCGCACGACGTCGTTTCGCTTCACGCTGGTCTTCGTTTTGTTGTTTACGCTGGCGGTCGGCGTTCTTGGCGCTGTGGTCTATCGCGCGTCTTTCGGCGCCGCCGCGCGCCAGACCGATGTGGTCATCGATGGCGAGCTTACCGTTTTGGCGGATCTGTTTTCCGAAAGCGGCCCCGGCATGTTGACCCGGGTCATCCGCCAGCGGACGGCCTGGCGCGATGACAGTATCTATATGCTGATCGGGGCGCCATCCGGCGCGGTGCTTGCCGGTAATCTCACCGCCTTGCCGCCGGAAGCCTTAAATACGGAAGGCGGGTTTTTCGACTTTGCGTTTGAGCGCCCAATCCTTGATGCAGCGGGGCGCGAGATCGGCATTCAGCAACGCAATGCGCGCGGCAAGGTGATGCGGTTTCGCGCCGCACCAGACACCCAGCAGTCTTTCCTGGTCGTGGTCGCCCGCGATATTGCCGCGCGTGATGATCTCCGCACCAGCCTGGTCAATGTTCTCTTGCGTATACTCGCCGCGACCATGGCGCTTGGCGTCATCATCGGAATTTTATTTTCACGCTCGCTACTCAGTCAGGTGGAATCCGTCAGCCGCACCGCGCGGGCCATACGTGGCGGCGACCTCACCCAGCGCATTCCCCGCACCGGGGCGGGCGATGAGCTTGACCATTTAAGCGGCAATCTGAACGCGATGCTCGACCAAATTGAACGGCTGATGACCGGCATGCGCGACATCAGCGACAATATCGCCCATGATTTGCGCTCGCCCCTGACCCGTATTCGCAACCGCCTGACCGATGCGATGAAAGGCGGCGCGGGCGACAAGGAAGAAGCTTTGCAGGCGACGTTGGAAGACACCGAGCGCATGCTGGTGACGTTCAACGCTTTGTTGTCGATTGCGCGCATTCGCTCCGGCGAAAGCGCCGGCGTAATGGCGCCGATTGACCTGGTGGCGATTGCTGAGGAAATGGCCGAGCTTTATGAACCGGCGGCGCAAGATGCGGGCTTTGAGCTTGTTCTCACTGCTGCGCCGACGCCGCCGGTCAACGGCTCGCGCGAGCTGGTATCGCAGGCGGTTGCGAATTTTCTCGACAATGCTTTGAAATACGCTGAGGGCGGAACCCGCATTGAATTAAAGGTCGCGCCCGGCGCCCGCGGCAAGGCGGAGCTGAGCGTTACTGATGACGGGCCGGGCATAGACCCCGATGATCGCCGTCGCGTGTTGGAGCGCTATGTCCGGCTTGAAAAAAGCCGCACCACGCCGGGCAGCGGCCTTGGGCTGAGTCTGGTGGCGGCGATCGCTCAGGCGCATGGCGCGAAAATCACCCTCCAGGATGCAAACCCATCCGGGGGAGACGGCGCCCGGCGGGGCTTGCGGATCACCATGATTTTTCCGTCTGCGGATGCAAAATAACGTTGTAGCCTTTCAAATTCGCCAACAAAAAACAGGCTTTCATGGAAGATTTGCCCTTGCGGAGTGTAGGAAATCAGTTCTTGGTGATTTCGCGCCGTCGGTCGCGATGGCCAACTATTTGGTAACTGGGTGCATCATTTTTTCTGCGACTTAAACTTAAGGAACTTGTCATGAGCAAAGCTGAATTTATCGCCAATGTTGCGAAAACCGGCGACATGAGCAACGCTGAAGCAAAACGCGTTGTTGAACTTGTTTTCGGTGAAATCGAAAACGGACTGAAGCGCGCCAAGAAAGATGGCAAATACACCATCGGCACTTTTGGCACTTTCATGATTTCAAAACGCGCCGCACGCAAGGGCCGCAACCCGCGTACGGGCGAAGAGATCAAAATCAAAGCCTCCAAGAGCCTGCGGTTCCGTCCGTCGTCCTATCTGAAAGGCGCTGCGGGCTGCTAACACACGCTTAGGGTTTGGGTTGCGAGGTTTTGCCTCCAGCCCACGATGGTCGTCAGCCTTTCAGGCTGACTTGAAACCGCCGCCGGCCTTTGCCGAGCGGTGGTTTTTTTGTGCATTTGATTTTTATGCGCGGCTCTCTGGCCTTCTTTGCCGGAGCGTGATGAAGTCCGTCTTGATGACGCGTGAAAATAATCCGGTTGAGACGGTGCTGGGCGAGGCGATCAAGTCTGCACCGAAACCGCATGATCCGGATGCGGTGCAACGCTTGCGCGACGGGGTTGGCGCTGCTTTTGATCAGTTGACGCCGCGTGAGCGAGGGCTGATTGAGGGCGTTGCCGGTTGCTCGCCCTATCTGCACCGGCTGATGGTGCGTGATTTTGATCTCGTGGTTGAAATTTTGCGCGCGCCGCCGCGCCGTATGCTGGAGCGCGCCTGTGCGACGGCGGCCAAAGCCAGCGCGGCGCCGGCCCAAGCCGAGCAGATCAAAATCCTGCGCCGGGCAAAAGATGAAGCCGCGCTAACGATTGCGTTGGCTGACATCGCCGGCGTCTGGACGGTGATGGAGGCGGCGGGCGCGGTCTCGACCTTCGCCGACGCCGCCGTCAACGCCGCGCTCATCGCCGCGTCTACCTATGCAAAACTTGAACACGGGCCTCGCGGCATTGCGGCTCTGGCAATGGGCAAGCATGGCGGCGAGGAGTTGAATTATTCAAGCGACATTGATCTGGTTTTGGTGTTCGACCATCAGGTGATGGGCTTTGCGACCAGCAGCGAGGCTCAGGCCGGCGCGGTGAAGGCCGCGCGTGAAATGGTCAACCTCCTGCAGACGCAAACGCCGGACGGATATGTTTTCCGTACGGACTTAAGGCTGCGGCCCGACCCCGGCGTCTCCGCGCTGGCGATTTCTGTGCAGGCGGCGGAGGCCTACTACGAGGCCTATGGCCAGAACTGGGAGCGCATGGCCTATATCAAGGCGCGCGCGGCGGCTGGCGACATCGCCGTCGGGACCCGGGTTTTAGAAGCGCTGCGGCCGTTCGTGTGGCGGAAATTTCTCGACTTCGCGACGATTGAGGATGTGCATGCGATCAAGCGGCAAATCCATTCCGCCAAGGGCGGCGCGAGGATTGAATTTGAAGGCCATGACATCAAGCTCGGTCGCGGCGGCATCCGCGAGATAGAATTTTACGTTCAAACCCAACAGCTCATTCTCGGCGGCAAGAACCCGGCGTTGCGCAGCCGCAAGACGCTGGGAGCGCTGGCCGCGCTTGCTGCTAACGGTCATATTACCGATGCAGTGCGCGATGAGTTATCCACCGCCTATCGCTATCTGCGCATGGTCGAACACCGTCTGCAAATGGTCAATGACGAGCAGACCCATCGCATCCCCCAAGACACCGACGCGATAGACCGGCTGGCGCTTTTTACCGGCGAGAAAAACGCCGGCGCGTTGCGGCGAAAGCTGTTGGAAACGCTCGCCCGGGTTGAACGGCGCTATGATGATTTGTTCCGTGACAAGACATCTGAAACGCTTAGCGCCGGCCCGCTGGTGTTCACCGGGGTGGAGAACGACCCGGCGACGCTGGCGACACTGGAAGGGCTTGGGTTCAAACGCGCCGGCGAGGTGTGCGAAGCGATCCGCCGCTGGCATGCGGGCGGTATGCGCGCGACGCGCACCGAACGCGCGCGGCTTCTGCTCACCAAGCTGACGAACCCGCTTCTGGAAGCGTTGTCGAAGGCCGGCAATCCTGACGATGCGTTTTTTGCATTCTCTGATTTTCTCGCCAATCTGCCTTCCGGGGTTCAGGTGTTTTCACTGTTGATCAACAATCTCGCGCTGTTCGATGTGTTAATCCGGATCATGACGACCTCTCCGTTTCTCGGGCGCCAGTTGTCACAGCGCATCAACATCGTCGAAGGCTTTATTGAAACCGGACTGGCGGCGGCGCCGCCGCCGGTTGATGAGTATGCGCCAGTGCTGGAGGAGGTTTTGCGCGCAGCGGATGGTTTTGAAGACGCGCTCAATCTCACCCGGCGCTGGGCGGGCGAGCATAAATTTCCCATCACCGCCCAGCTCGCAACGGGGCTCTGTCCGCCGCAACAGGCCGCCAGACATTTCAGCGCCATCGCTGACGCCTCTATCACTGCGCTGGCGCCGGCAGCGCTTGCCGAAATGCGCGCCGTGCACGGAACCATCGACGGCGCGCTGGCTGTTGTCGGTCTCGGCCGCCTCGGCAGCCGACAGATGACGGCGACGTCGGATATCGATTTGATGTTCATCTATGAGGCGCCGGCGAACGCGTGTTCCACCGGCCGGAGAGCACTCCCGGCGAGCGAATACTACACCCGCCTTGTCCGCCGCATCATCACCGCGCTTTCGGCCGCGACCCCGGAAGGCGCACTGTACGACGTCGATATGCAGCTGCGTCCGTCCGGCCGCGCCGGCCCCGCCGCGGTCAGCCTGTCGGCGTTCCGCCAATATTACGAAAAAGACGCCTGGACGTGGGAGCAGATGGCGCTAACCCGGGCCCGGATTATCATCGCGCCGAATGCGCTCGCCGCCAGTATCGATACGGAAATTGAGCAAATCCTGCGCCGCCCCCGCGAGCGCGCCAAACTCGCCGCAGATGTTAACGACATGCGCCGGCGTTTGCTTGACGCCAAGCCGGGCAAAAGCCCATGGGATGTAAAGAATATCTTAGGCGGGCTCACCGATATTGCCTTTATCTGCCAATATCTGGCGCTTGCGACAGGTGAGGATTTTGGCCGGCCGCCGCGCGCAACTGTCGACGCGGTGAAATGGTTTGCGGAGAGGGGAGAGCTGAATGATAAAGATGCATGTGTTCTCAGCGATGCCCAGGCGCTGTTCGATGCGGTGCTGCATAGCGCCCGCGCAGCGACGGGCGGGATTTTTACAGCCGACGGAGCCGGTGAAGTGTTGACCACGCACATGGCCTCGCTTTGCGGCGCGGCGACCATCGATGATGCTGAGCGCAATTTAATCCGGCGGCAGTCGGCGGTCTCGCTAATCTATCGTAGCGTAATTAAGTTGAACCCGGGCCCATAACGGCGAGCCGAGCACAGATGACAGCGATATTTGACTTAACGGTAATCGGCGCTGACGAGGCAAGTTTCTCGGCGGCGGCGGTTGCCGCGCGGGCGGGCGCATCGGTTGCGATCATTTGCCCGCGAAAACGAAAGAATATGACGGCGTCATTTTGTGACATGCCGAATTTCGTCTGGCGGCGGCTTGACCTTCACGAATATGGATTGTCGCTTGAGCGGATCAGCGCCCGGGTGACGCTGGGTCCGGACGGTGCGACGGTGATCACCTATGAGGGTGCGCGTGAGACAAAAGCGGCGTTGGTGAAAAGTGGCCATGCGGACTACCTTCTGTGGACGGATTTTGTGGATGAAATGAAGGCGCTTGAGGCTGGGCGAAAGCTGCGTGATGCGGCGATCGCGGCTCCAGGGAATGGCGACGCCGGATTTTCCCTGTTCAGCGGCGGCGTACGCGAATGCGCCACACTTGGCCAGGCGACCAGTTCCTGCACCGCCGCACTTGATGACTATCTTGGCGATGACGCCTTAAAAACTCATATCGCCGCGCATGCGCTCGGCCCGTCGGGTCTTGGCGGCGCCGAGCCCGGTTCTGCGCTGGCTTTGTCTGAATTTTTTGACGAGCATGCCTGGCGGGTGCGTCCTGATGAGAGTGGGCCGTCGTTGTTGTCGACGTTGGAGACTGCATGTAAAGATTGCGGCGTTGAATTTTTTACCAAAGACATTGCTGAGATTGCGCGAGACAGCGCTCGGCAGGTTGTCGTAAGTCTTGTTGACGGTGAGAAGATAAAAGCCCGCTATGTGTTGTTTGCCTCGCCGGGCGCTGCGCAAAAAACCGGTATGCGCGCTTCAGTTTGTCCGTTGGCGGGACATGGCGCGGCGACGGCGGTGTTGCGCATCACTTTGAAAAGACCGATGCCGCCGGTGGCGTCGGATGACAAGGCGGTGTTTCAAATTCTGGACGACGCGGGCGATTTGCAAGTCGCGCGCGACGCCGCGCTTGACGGGCGGTTGCCCGAGAGCTTGCCGGTTGAATTTGAATATGCGGCCAATGGCGACATCATTGTCCGCACATCTTATTGCCCGGCGTCGTTTCGCGACGATGATGGCTGGCGTGAATGGACCGGACAGGACCGTCAGGCGGCGGCGCGGCGAATGACCGATCAGTTGGCGAGCCGCATTCCGGAGCTTTCCGCCAATGTTCGCAAAACAAAAATTGAGATAATCGGCGCAGCCTCGCCTGACCGGGCGCCAGTTTTTGCGGGACCGGGCTTTGTGGGGCAAGGTTGGGCCGGTATTGAAAACGTCATTGTACAACCGAACCGCCACAATGCCGTTGCGGCGGCGGTGCGGTTGGTGGACAGGATTCTTGCCGGTGAGTGATGTGCAAGATAAACCGGGCGGCGGTCGCATCGAAGGCGGGATTGATGCGATTGTTATTGGCGCTGATGCGGAAGGGCTGACGGCTGCCGCCTATCTTGGCCGCGCCGGCTACAACACGATTTTGCTGGAGGCCGGGGTTGAGATCGGCGGCGCGGTGTGTGCGCGCGAGTTAAGTCCGGGGCTGAGCTATGTTGACGGCGAGCATCTGATTTCCATTCTCGATCCCGCCGTCATCGCCGATCTCGATCTATACCGCCATGGCGTATCCTACGCTGCGCGTTGTCTTGATACGGCCTACTTCTTTGAAGACGGTAAAACCTTGCAGCTTGGCGGTGACTTGCAAATGGCGGCGGCGGCGTTTGACGACGAAGAGGCGGGCTCGGCGTTTCAGAAATTCATCACCGACGTCTTTGAGGCCGCCGCATTTTGCCGTCCGGGATTTGAAACGGCGGCACCGGCAAGCGATATTGAAAAAGCGATGCGGGCCGCTCCGCGGAGTTTGGCGGCGCGGCTTAATTTCTTTTCCCTTGCGCCGGCGCAAGAGGTGCTCGATGCATATTTGCCTGATGGCTGCTTAAAGACGGCGCTATTGTGCGAGGCAGGGTTTCGCTCTGCCGCCGCACCGCATGAGCCGTTCAGCTTCATGACGCTGCTGCGCCGCTGGGCGGGTGAGATCGCCGGGCTTCAGGGCGCTTGCGCCTATCCGCAGGGCGGTGCGGTTGCTGTGGTGACGGCGCTGCGACGGGCGGCGCAAGCGGCTAAAGTCGATATTCGCGCAGCGACCGGCGTTGCCTCGATTTTGATTGAGCAAGACCACGCCGCGGGAGTGGAGCTTGAGGGCGGCGGGCAAATTCGTGCGCCGATTATAGTCGCTGCAGGCGCGGCGCGGCGTGTCTTTATGGAGATGATTGGCGCCGCCAATATCGATATAGGATTTCAGCGCGCGATCACCGCCGCCCAGCCGCAGCTTGCAAGCGGGCATCTGCATCTTTCGCTTAAAGGTGTAGCGCGCGATGAAAAAACCAGGGGTCATATGAATAGGCGCCTGGTTTATGCGCCTCCGCGAGAAGCCTTGCGCCGTGCGTTTGCTGATGCGCGCGCCGGCCGGGTTCCGGACGACTTAATGATTGAGGCGGTGTTCCCGGACGTTCTCGATGAAGAGACCGGCGGCGATAGGATGCAACTCCTGTCGGCTATTGCACACCCGCTCCCATTTGACGAAAACCCGAATGCTGACCGGCGCGCAGAAATTGAAAAAACCATTCTCGCCAATATCGAAAAATTTGCGCCCGACATCGAAGACCGGATCAAGGAACGCGCGCTGCGATTAGCGAGCGATATTGCAAAATCGACCAGCGCGCTGGCGCAAGATTACGCCGCCCCGCCGAGTATTATAGAACAGGTCGCGCTGGCGCGGGTCGCCGGCTCAGCCGGTTATGTCAGCGGGCTATATTTCTGCGGGCGCGAAGCGCGGATTGGCGCAGGCATTTCCTGCGCCGCCGGCCGCATGGCCGCAAAAGCTGCGCTCTATGAGGCCAAACGCGGAGGTCGCGCGGCATGATTTTCCCCGCCGAAGATGTGATTGTCGATAGCCCGCGCGCAACCCCGCTTTATGCAGCGGCCGCGTCTGCGAGCGAGGCCAACATTTGGACCTCGGTCAATGGCTGGTCGCTGGCGCGGGTCTTTACGTCGGTGGAAAAGGAATATCACGCGGCGAAAAACTCTGCCGCGATTGCCGATCTTGGCGCCTTGTCGCGCTGGGCCGTGCGCGGACCCGAAGCGGCGCAGTTTTTGTCGCGCATCACAACCGCACCGGCGCCGCGGCTTGGCGTCGGCGAAAGTGCGCGTGGGCTAATCCTTGATGGCGATGGCGGGGTGCTCGATCTTGCGGAAGTCTCGCGGCTGTCGGACGATTTGTTTTTGCTCACCACTCCGACAGCACATGCGCGACGGTTGCAGCTTGGCGCTCGCGGGGTTGATGCGCTGGGCGAAGATATTTGTGAGGCGGTGGCGGCAATCGGTGTTTTCGGTCCGCGCGCGAGCGAAGTTTTAAGCGCTGCGGGCATGAAAATGCCCGGCGAGGATGTCGCGGCCTCGGCGGTGGTGCGCGGCGTTGAAACCGCGGCGCGACCGATCCAGTTCGGCGCGCTGCCGGGTGTTGAGTTGATCTTTCCCGCCGCTGATGCGTTGACCATCTGGGAGCGGCTCGTGCGACGCGGCAAGGCCGGGCCGATCGGGCTTGATGCAATGGAAATTTTGCGCATCGAAAGCGGTGCGCCACGGCCGGGCGTGGATTTTGTCGCCGCCGATCATCCGGGTACGACAACACGGCGCACGCCAGCGGAAATCGGACTGCCGCATTTGGCGCCGCTGGATCGCGGCTGGTATAATGGCCGTCGCGGGTTACGCTATGTCGCGACCCGGCCCGAACGGCGCCTGGTCACTCTGTCGGTTGATGATGAACGCTCAATGCCGGGCGCGGCGGTTTATGCCGGCGGCAAACCGGTCGGCCGCATCACCAGTTGCGCCTGGTCGCCGGCGATCAAGCGGGTGGTTGCGTTTGCCGATGTTGCGCGGCCAGTGGGGGCGAAGGATTATGAAATCGCCGTCCCGGCGCCGGGCGAGGGAAGGGTTGCGGCCAAGCTTTATGAGACGCCGGAAAGCGCGCTGGCGAAAGCGTTCCGCGAAGCGCAAGATGCGGTGGGCAATGCGCGATGAGCGTATGGCGTTCGCATAATGAAATAGCGACGCAGAAACTTATTATTTTAATTTTTTTTGAATAGCCGCTCGCTTGCATAGATGAGCAACACCAAATCAACTCGACTACAAAAAGACAATATTGGGGGGTGATGTGAAAGGATACATCCGCCAAGCCCAACATTAAAAAGTGTGCGCTCTTTCAGAATATAAATTAGACAATACGATGACAAGAGAGGGGCGTGTGCGATTGTCAGTGACGCTGATATGGGTTTGTCCCGAACAAAGACCAAAGAAACAATGACGAGCGGCGCCAGCACGGCGGAGACCACCGCCTCAGTACAAAAATGAATTTCTCCGCGAAACTCAAAGGCTTCTAGTCGAGTGTGACCTTCTTGTTCGCGATATTGCTCCAAATGTCGGGCCGTTGAGATTGGGAGTCGTGCCGGGCAGGCAGGGCGAGCAATGTCGCTAGGAATAAAGAAAACACATAATCTGTATATGTTCGACGCCCATCCACTGCGTCAGCAACGCAAGAGAAAAATAACTTACTGCCACGCTGAACAGTTGTACGATCACAACGCCTCCGGCCCGCTTCAAAATGATCTGCGCCTTGCGTTTATGTCAAAGGTGGTGTTGAAGAACCGCTAGAGCCTTTGAGGTAAGCAAAGACTAACTTCATTGAGCGTTCGAGCCCTTGATGGTTTTTCCGGATGTTCGCGCGCATAGTGCCATATCGGTTCATTTGGCGGTTTTGGGTGGTTCATTCATGCCTGATACGCGGTAGTATGCGCCGACATAAGGTGCCAATTGCTGGAACAGTTTTTTTTGAATGATTCGATTGTACAAACGCGCGAGTCTCGCTTTTGCGCCCGAAAAAATTGCAATTTCCTTTTTTGATATTAGCGGAAATTCAATTTTTATCTTTGGAAGGTCGGCTTTTCGAAAAAGACTTTTCGTCTCATTGACGCTCAAAAGGCGTGTAAATTCATATTTCACGCCCCCTGCGAATTTAACCCATGGTGCCTGTAACGGCACGGGCAAAAAACCAACACCCCACACGCCTACGTGCGGCTCTGGCGACAGGCTAAACCGGTTTGGAGTCGATATCGCAAAGTTTCCTCCGGGCGCCAGCACGCGTTTTATTTCGTTGACGTAGCCCTGCTGATCTCCAACATGTTCGATGACGTCAAGCGAAACCAGCGTACGAAGTGTGTCTGTTTTAACTGGCAACGCTTCTGCCAATCCCGCAGCTAGTTGCGGAGCGTCCCCATGTTCACCGATCAAATGTTTTGCAACTACTAGCCATTCTATCGATACGTCGAGGCCGGCGATACTTTTGCCTCGTTTTGCCGCCGCGACGGACAAAAGGCCGGGTCCGCAACCCAAATCAAGAACCGGACCAGCTTTCAGGGCGGGTAGAAGCCAGTCGTCCAATTGCTCACTGTACATCTCCATGCTCGCATAAACTTGCATAACGCGGAAAGAGGCTTTATCATGCGAAAATCGACGAGAATTTCGAAATATGTCATAAATTGCGTCTTCGACGCTGCATCGTTCGACAATGTTTTCTATGATGGTGGCGCGGTACCGGTCGTTTTCAAAATCAACCCAGGCGGCCGCTTGAATTCTTAGATCGGGTACACCACACACAATCGGAAAGTTCTTTGCACATGCCGAGCAGGCAAAATGACTTGTCTCATCTTGCAGATTGCCATGGCATGCTGGGCAACACCAAAGCATGATAATCGTCCTTTTGCGCTGCCCGCATTATAGGCTACAAATGGCAGCTTTTCGCCGTGCGGCGAGATAATTTTTCGACATTCGATAATATCGTCACTGACTACGTGAATCCATAGAAGAATCTATATTATTTTTACTAGAATAACACAATTTTCAAGGTTATTAGTCAAACTTCATTGCCCGATGGGATACTCTATCCGATAAGTCAGGTTAAGGAATCATGACAGTGTCTGAAAATTCAATCTTGCGTAAGATAAACTCGAGCACGAAAATTATTCGCAAAATCAAAAACTGGCCCGTTGCGATAGCAGATCATGCGGGTATTTTGCACAATACTTATATATGCCAGCTACGAGACGGACCAGGAATAGAAATTCGTCCTGGAACGGATGATTCTCGAGTTTTTTTTGAAATCTTTATTCGCGAATGTTATTCGGCTGGTGTGATAAATGAAAATGCTACCGTTGTCGATATTGGCGCTAATATAGGATGCTTCAGTCTTTTGGCCGCTCGAAAAGCGAGCAGAGTTATAGCTTGTGAACCCCATCCGCAAAACTTAGCTGTTCTCGACAAGAATATCATTCGAAACAATGTGCAAAACGTCGAAACCGTCGCTCACGCTATATCCGGGAATAATGGTGCTGCATCGCTGGTTATTCCGGATGATGACGGATTTGTCGGTCGATATAGCTTACACCCTGGGCGCGGCACGAGAACTGTGGAAGTCGACTGCATAACCCTTTCGGGGTTAATCCGTGAAAAGAGGATTGATGAGATCGACTTGATGAAGATAGATTGTCAAGGTTCAGAGTATGAAATTCTCTATGAAAGCAAAGACGTTCTCGGCCGTGTTCGGCAAATTATTGTCGAATGCGAGTATTTCGAGAATCGCCCCCTCTGGTCGCAAGATGCATTAGAACAGTTTTTGCAAAACGAGGGTTTTCATGTTGTCGCTGATGGCGGCATACTTTACGCAGTGCGGAAATAGGCCCGGCCAGTGGGGGCGAAGGGTTATGAAATCGCCGTCCCGGCGCCGGGCGAGGGAAGGGTTGCGGCCAAGCTTTATGAGACGCCGGAAAGCGCGCTGGCGAAAGCGTTCCGCGAAGCGCAAGATGCGGTGACCGGTTGACGTGGATTAAAAAGCGCCAATCAATCTCGAGACCGATCAATTCTGAACGAAGCCACAAACGGCAGATGGTCTGAAACTTCGGTGCGAAATTTCTCGCGGCCCATATCCATCGTCCAATGCATCGGAAACAGCCGCAGGCTACCGCGAATATATTCCGTTGAGAATGTGCGCGAGATCGCAAACCCGTCGAGAAGGTTTGCGCGGCCGGCGGGAAGGATGTGAGAAAACCGCGCCTGCAAATCCCATGACGACAAAAAATTCATTAGATCGTCGCCGCCTAGGTGGTGGAAATTACTCACATCCTCGCCGGGGATCATATTGAAGTCGCCCATCAGGAGAATGTCTTCGCGGCTTTGATTGCGTTCATTGGTAATGAACGCGCCAATCACCTTGCATTGTTCATCACGCGTGCGTTGTTCATCGCGCCCGCGGCCGGATTTTAAGTGGACGGTGATCAACTTGAAGTCGAATTTCCCAACCTTCATATCGACGACCATGGCTTTGCGCTTGCCCGGATCGCCAAGGTCGGAATTGTCAATGAAACGTGCATTCCTCGCCTCGACGCCGCCCTTGAACAGGACGCCAATATTTAAGTCGCTGGTTTGCGGCAACATCACGAATTCATACGCACACCCTTTCGCTGCGAGGCCGTCTATCAGATCTTGCATGTGGCTAAAGGGTTTAACCTCCACCAGCGTCACAACTTCCGCATCGAGTATAGCTAGGCCGTCAATCTGATGCTTAAGCCGCTCGGGAGAAATTGTGTTGAAGCCGGCCAGGTTCCAGGCGGCAATCTTCGCCGTCGTATGATCGAAATGAGACATTTATTGATCCTCCGTAGTTGACTAGGAAGCCTTTAAATACATGCGTAATTATACAGGAATGAACTCGGTGAGAATGATGCTATCATATGCGGCGGGCGCCGCAAAACCAGACTGAGCCATTGGCGCAACGCAATGCGCTCAGCGAAGCCGGCGCGATACTTTTACAAAGCGTAGACGCAGGAGAAATTGTCATGCAGCAAAGAACACCGAGCTTTTGGTTTCTTCAGGCGCCGGGTTGGGCGTTCTTGTTATATCTTCTTATTGCGCAAGGCATTCCGGCTTTTGATTACGAGCTCGGCGTCGCCATGGGTGTGCAGGAACCGGCCGAACGCATAACGGAGGTTGGCGTTGCGTTTTGGGCTGGCTTTGCTGTCGGAGATATCCTGACATATATTCCATTGCTCGCTGCAGGCTTGGCAGGACATGTCGCCGGCAAAGCGTGGGCGCGTATCCTGCTCGCCGCCGCGCTTGGGATTACTGTCTATTGGCCGATCGTATCTCTCGCGGCGGTGGCCGCAGCGCGCGACGCTGAGGGCTGGAGCCTGACCGGAGAAGCTGCCTACTGGATCGTTTTGCCGCTAATCGCCCTTTGGGGCGCGTGGGGATTATGGAGCCTCGTGCGTTCGGGCCACTAGAGGGCGCCCCTACTCCGCCGCTTGCGTAACCTTAAAGCTTGGCGCGGCGGCTTCATCGCCGGTGAGCACGTGAGCTTCCTTGCGGATGAATTGCGGAAGGCGGACTTTTGCGTCTTTGCGGCGCGGGAATGCGGCGCAGGCGACAGTTCCTTTGCCGGGCTGGCTGGCGATGGCAAGAATGCCGCCTTGCATTTGCATCAGCGACTTCGACAGTGCGAGGCCAAGGCCGGAGCCGGTATTGCTTTTAGAGAAATGGTTTTCCGCAAGCTCAAACGGCGCGCCGAGTTTTTTCAATCGCACCCGCTCAATGCCGGCGCCGGAATCGGCGACGATGATGGTGACGCCGTCAAGATCGGCCTCGGCGGTAAGCGTGACCTCGCCGCCTTGCGGGGTGAATTTTAAAGCGTTCGACAACAGGTTGAGCGTCACCTGTTTGACCGCGCGCGCATCCGCCCAGACCGGCGGCGCATGGCCGACAGAGGTTGTTAGCGTCACTCCGGCATCCGCCGCCCGCGGCGCCACAAGGCGTGTCGCCTCATTCAGCAGTTTTTCAAGCTCAACTTTCTTTGGCTCCAGTTTGAGCCGGCCGGCCTCGATTTTCGACATGTCGAGAATGTCATCGATAAGCTCCAGCAGGTGCTTGCCGCTGGCTAGGATGTCGCCGATATATTCCTTATACTTCGCATCACCGAGGGGCCCGTAAAGCTCCGACTGCATGACTTCAGAAAACCCGTTAATGGCGTTCAGGGGCGTTCGGAGCTCATGGCTCATATTGGCGAGGAATTCGCTCTTCGACCGGTTGGCGTCCTCGGCGCGGTATTTCTCATATTGATATTTTAACATCGTTTCGGAAAGGTCGCGGCGCGAGGCTTCCAGATCTTCGACCGTTTGTTGTAGCTCGCGCTCCTTTTTCTTTTGCGCGCTGGCGCGGCGTTTCAAGTCGGTGACGTTAGATGCAACACAGACCCAGCCGCCTTCGGCCGTGCGCCGGCGCGAGACATGCGCCCATCTCTCTCCCGGCAACGCAACCTCGACAGCCTCTGGGGCTTCGCTATCGAGCGGTCCGAAATGTTGGTTGAGAACATCACCGCCGGCGGCAGCGCAGGTTGAGACTTCGTCAATCGTAAAGCCGGGCTTTAGAACTTTCGCCGGCAGCCGGAAAGTCGAGGCGAAGCGTTTGTTCCAAACCGCCAGCCGCCCGTTTGCATCCCACAACACGAACGCCTCGGGGATCGCCTCAATCGCATCGCGCAGCCGGGTCTCTGCAATCGCCGCGCCGGGTGAAATCGCCTTGGCGCCGGAAAGGTCAAAAGCGACGCCGGCGCGTTTAAATCGCGTCGCTTCCGTTGCCGTGCGCAAATAGGTCTTCAGCCAGCGCCCGCCGGGATCGCGAAACCGCACCAGCCCCTCATTGACGCCGGACGGCTCGCCGCAGAGAACCGCAATCGCGGTGCGCAAATCGCCCGGGTGAACGATCGCCGAGATTTCCCGCAAGGTGAAGGAGCGATCACGCGCGCCAAGGCCGAGCGGCTCAAGGAAGGCGCGCGAGAACGCGATCATGCGGTCGTTCTTTTTGTAAAACCACGGCGCGCAACGCCCGCCGGCCATCGCGGCTTGAAAATCGGTCAGCGTCGTCAGCGCGAAAGCTGCATTCGCCGCCGCCCGGCTCTGGCGGATGAACGCGGCCATCAACGAAATAATCACAACGCTGAGGGCGACCAGAATAACCGCATAAACAATCCAAATTTGCGATCGGTCATAGATGTCGCGCGCCGGCGCCGCCGCCAGCAGGATCTCCCCATTATCGAGTGGCCGCCACACCGCCGCAATCTTTCCGCCGGCAAGGTCAAGTACGCCCTTGCCACGGGTGTGGAGTTCCAGTGCGCGCAACGAAGGCGCCGGGATTTGCACAATATCGGTGCGGCCCGACGTGGTCAGGACGTCGCCCGACGGCGAGAGATGATAGAGCGCGCTATAACCGCCGGGCCACATGCCGGTCAGCACCTCGCGCGCCGGTGCGCCGGTCATGATCGCAATGTTCATCGCCGCAGCGCTGTCGCTTGCGGCCTGTTCCAGGCGCAATTCAGTTTCGACGCGGCGCGAGGCGGCTTTGTCGTTGATTTCGAAGATCAGAAGAACGGCGAGAACCAAGATGAACCCGCCAGTCAAATAGGACAGACGTCGAGGCGAAAGCGCGTCGATACGCGCCGCCAAGTCCAAGCCGCTATTATCTTTCGGGTTTTTCGTCATCGAGCGCGTTGCTGAACCTTTTTCCCAATAAACCGCGATCCATAGCAAACGGCCCGCGCCGACGCCATGCGCCCCTTGTTTACCTTTTGTAAACTATTCTGCTTCGCCTCGCCCTGTCACCCGCGAATCAACGCCCACAAGGTTTAAGTTTTCCAGTGTCCGGGGGCGGGCGCATCGTGTTCTTTTTCTTGGATTTTCCGGTCCGCCCGTCTAACCAATGACCATGAGACACTTTTTGAACACCGCAGATTGGTCACGACCTGAATTACAGGCGATGATTACCGATGCAAGGGCGATGAAATCAGCGCTCCAGGGCCCGGGAGTTAGCGACGCTTTGGGGGGCAAAACGGTTGCGTTGTTATTTTTTAACAACTCGCTGCGGACCCGGACCTCGTTCGATGTCGGCGCCCGCCAGCTCGGCGGCCATGCGGTGGTGCTGTCGCCATCGGGCGGGATGTGGCCGCTGGAATTTGAGGACGGCGTCGTTATGGACGGCGAGGCGGAAGAGCACGTCAAGGAGGCGGCCAAAATCATGTCGCGCTATTGCGACATGATTGGCGTGCGCGCCTTCCCGAAATTTGTCGACTGGCAAGAAGACCGCAAGGACAAAATTTTGCAGGCCTTTGCAAAATACGCCGACGTTCCGGTCATCAATATGGAGACCATCACCCATCCTTGTCAGGAGATGGCGCATATCATGGCGCTGCAGGAACGGTTAGGCGACCTTGAGGGCAAAAAGTTTGTCCTCACCTGGACCTATCACCCCAAGCCCTTGAACACCGCGGTCGCCAATTCAGCGCTGATGATCGCTGCCAAGTTCGGCATGAAGCCGACGCTGCTTTGCCCGACCGAAGAGTATATTCTTGATGAGCGCTATATTGAACAGGCGTCAAAAGACGCCGGCGCCAACGGTCATGCGCTGACGGTTTCTCACGACATTGCCGAGGCCTATGAAGGCGCCGATGTCGTCTACGCCAAAAGCTGGGGCGCGTTGCCGTTTTTTGGCAACTGGGAACCAGAAAAAGGCATCCGCGACCGCTTCAAACATTTCATCGTCAATGAAGAAAAAATGGCGATGACCAACAACGCGCTGGTCTCCCACTGTCTGCCCATGCGCCGCAACGTGAAAATGACCGACGCGGTTTTTGATGGGCCTAATTGTATTGCGTATGATGAAGCGGAGAACCGGCTGCATGTGCAAAAGGCGATTATGAAGGCGCTGGTATGAGTAAACTTATCATACTGCTGCTTAGCTTTTTGTCTGTGTCAACGATTGGGGCCCATGCTAAGCTTATTGAAGATTGCGAAAGTCTTTCAAGTTTTCCTCAAAACGATGAAGATTGGTTTGAGCGGGCCCGATGTTCATTTGGTGAAAATAATGGCGTTTACTCCAAAGAACATAAGCGATTCACCTTGATTATTTTGCCGTCTTTTGATGACGCATGGCTAATTGTGCTTGAATCGCATCCTCCAGTTCGCGTCGAGCGTTCCGAAACTCTGACCGTAGGCTTGCTCGAGACGACGGAGCTTCGATTTGCGCGCGCTGCTAACCCACTGGGGAATTTTATTTTCATCGATAATAATGACCCACACAAGGAGGCCATCTTTCACGAACGCCTAGTCCAAGATCGTTATTCTAAGCCTTTGGATTTTGAGAGACTTGAGCAAATTTTCTACCAACTCTCAGTGACCATCGCGGAGGAAGCACCAATGCTGGATCCGGCGAATGGCTGCACGGATGGCACAACAATCTTCGTTGAAGTCGTCAACGAGGGTGAATCTCAGCTTTCGAAAAAACACGACTGTGATGAAGGTTATACAGATTTTTTGAAAATTCTTTCCCCTCTTGTCGAATTCGCGATTGAAGAACTGTTGCCTCTTGAGAATGAACTAAGCGATCTCAAGGCAGAACTGTTTGCGCAATGACATCCCCAACCTCAATCCGTCAGACCATTGTCCAGTTGCTCTCTAATAAGAGCGGCGGCGCCCTTTACCCCTCCCCGATGAGGCTAAGGTATGCACACATTTATGGACGCTGGATTTTCTGCGCTCTGACGGTTCGATTTCCTTCCAGCGCTGTTGCCCCCTCCGTCCGCTTCGCGGACACCTCCCCCGCGCGCGGGGGAGGAATTAGGTTGTGCTTGCGGTGCGGTTATTCTTCCCCCGTTTACGGGGGAAGTGCCGCGAAGCGGCGATGGGGGCTTTGCGGCGGTTCAGCTCAGGCAGTAGCTTTATGACCGCCAGCCGCAATATCCGCCAGACCATCGTTCAGTTGCTCTCCAATATGAGCGACGGCAAGGAAATTCGTTCCTACCTCAACCGGTTTGCTGAGGTTGACCAGACGCGCTTTGCAGTCATCAAAATTGGCGGCGCGATTCTCGCCGACCAGTTGGAAGAAACCGCTGCGGCGCTGGCCTTTCTGCACACGGTCGGGCTGACGCCGATTGTGTTGCATGGCGGCGGGCCGCAGCTTGACGAGGCCCTGAAAGAGCGCGGCGTCAAAACCACGAAAATCGATGGATTGCGCGTAACCTCCGCCGAAGCGCTCGATGCTGCGCGTGATGTTTTTACCGCTGTCAATATCGCCCTGGTGGAGGCGGTGCGCGCGCAAGGGGTGGAGGCGCATTCGCTCACCGCCGGCGCGATTGAAGCGGATTATCTTGATAAGGACAAGTTCGGTTTTGTTGGCAAGCCGACCAAGGTGCATCTGGAACTTATCCGTTCAGTGGCGCAATCGGGCGCGATCCCGATCCTCACCTGTCTCGGCATTGCGCCCGGCGGGCAAGTGCTAAACGTCAATGGCGACACCGCGACGCGTGCGCTGGTGCAGGCCTTGCAGCCGATGAAAATCATTTTTCTCTCCAGTGTCGGCGGTCTCCTCAATGACGCGGGCGAGATCATTCACTCGATCAACCTCGCCTCGGACTATGACGCGCTGGTCGCGCAAGACTGGGTTAAGGACGGCATGTTGTTGAAGATCGAGGAGATCAAGCGCTTGCTTGATGACGCGCCGCTCTCCTCGTCAGTGTCGATCACCACGCCGTCGGGTTTGGTGCGCGAATTGTTCACCCATGGCGGCTCGGGCACGCTGGTGCGGATGGGCGAGCGCATTCATGAGGCCGCCTCCAAAGACACGCTCGATCGCGCCCGGACCGAGGCGCTGGTTGAAGATGCGTTTGGCGCCAAGTTGAAACCCGGCTGGTGGGCGGGGCTCGATATCCACGAAGTCCATATGTCCGAGAGCTATCGCGCCGGAGCGATCTTGACCAAGCTCGACGATATTATTTACCTCGACAAGTTCGCCGTGCTTGGCGATGCGCGCGGCGAAGGGCTGGCGCGTACGGTCTGGCGGCAATTTGCCGAGAAAAACCCGGTGTTCTACTGGCGCTCGCAGACCGCCAACGGATTTAACAGCTTCTACCATGAGGCTGCCGACGGCTCGGTGAGAAAAGGTCCGTGGACGGTGTTCTGGATTGGCGCCTCGGATTTATCGCAGATTGCGCCTATAGTCGAACGCATCGGCGCGCTTTCGGCGTCGTTTGAGGGCGAGGCGCCATGAGCGAGCCTTTTCTTGTCGGGTTAATCGGCGCCCGCGGCCATGCTGGCCGTGAGTTGATCCGCCTGATTGCCGGTCATCCGGAGCTGATGCTCGCCTATGCGGTGAGCCGCGAATGGGCCGGACGTGCGGTCGCGGAGATTGCGCCGGAGGACCAGGACGAATGTATCTTTGAAGCGCTGGGCCCGGACGAGGCGGCGCGGCGGCGCGCGGATGTGGTTATTCTCGCGGTTCCGGACGGGGCTGCAAAACCTTATGTCGATGCGTTAGAGCGCGATGCGCCGCACCGGATCATTATCGATCTGTCGGCCGATTATCGCTTTGACGATGCTTGGGTCTATGGCCTGCCGGAACTTGGCCGCGACCCGATCAGGGGCGCCGCCCGCATCGCCAATCCTGGCTGTTATGCGACCGCGATGCAGCTTGTGCTGGCGCCGTTGGTTGATCGTCTTGGCGGCGTGCCGGCGGTGTTTGGCGTCTCGGGTTATTCCGGCGCCGGGACCAAACCGTCGCCGCGCAACGATCCCGAGCTCCTTAAAGACAATCTGATGCCTTACGCGCTGACCGGCCACAAGCATGAGCGCGAGGCGGCTCACCATCTTGGCGTGCGCATCCGTTTCATGCCGCATGTGCATTCGGCGTTTCGTGGACTGATCGTCACCGCACATATCCCGCTGAAAGAACCACTGACGGCGAGCGCGCTCGCAGAAATTTTTGAAAAGACATACTCAAGCGAGCCGTTGGTGACGCTGCGCAATGCGCCGCCAGAATTGAAAGACGGCGCCGGCCGCTTCGGCGTGATGATCGGCGGCTTTGACGTCAGCGAAGACGGCAAAAATGCGGTGGTTGTCGCGGCGGAAGACAATCTCCTCAAAGGCGCGGCGGTGCAGGCGATCCAGAATGTTAATCTGGCGCTCGGCCTTAAGGAGTTAACCGGGATCGTGCAATAAAAATGGCTGCCGGCGGCGAAAGCGATTTTCTTATTCAGGCGGCGACTTATCTTGGCGCTGCGGTGATTGCAGTTCCGATATTCAATCGCTTTAAGCTTGGTTCCATCCTCGGCTATCTCGCCGCCGGGGTCGCGGTCGGGCCGTT
>JAJFFX010000005.1 GCA_021776455.1 Hyphococcus sp.
AAAACGGAGGCGAAATAATGCCCGAATTTGTTTTGTTTTGCCACGATAGACAAGACAGCCTTGCGCTGCGTCTCAAATCCCGCGCCGAACACTTGGCCTATGTCGCCAGCGCTGATGTCGACATCCTGCTCGCCGGGCCGATTTTCGACGGTGAAGATAATCCCGCCGGCAGTTTGTTCGTCATCGCCGCTGCAGAGATAAGCGACGTGCACAGCTTTGCCGACAACGATCCTTACGCACTTGCCGGATTATTTGAAGAGGTGGAAATCCGGCCATACCGGATTGTCGCCGGCGCGCTGGCGCCAAAATAGGCGCTCTAATTACGGCGCTTATAGGCGCGGCAGCTCGCTTCATAGGGCTTGGCCGACAGGCGCGCGTTCCAGCCGGCGGTCCAGGCGTCGCCGCCATCGACCCCGCCGCGGGCGCGGCATTGTTCAAACCCAGTGCGATATTCCGGTGAGAGCACTTTGGTTTTTCCCGCAAGGTTAAAACCGCTGTCGTAACATTCGCAAATCAGATCCTGGCCGGAAGATGCAGTCAACACAACCGGATCACCGCTAATCGCCACCACCGTCGGTTCGTTCACACCGTTATCGCCAGGCCCGCCAAAACTGGTATTGGCAATCGCATAAATTGCAACGCCCAAAACCACCAGCGCCAGAACGCCCCCAAACAATGCTTCGATCTGTAAATTTCGCATGACGACCCCTCGCTACGCTTATCCGCCGCGATGCAAACCCCTTGCGCGCTGAACGGATGCCGGGCCAAACCCGGCCATACCGGCATTAACCATAGCCTGAAGCGGGACCTTAAAAAAGGGTTAATATTGGCGCTCCCGGCAGTGCAGCGCACACCGGCAACGCCAATTTCTGGCTAGCGGCGACCTACTCAGCCGCTGCGGCGGCGGGCGGCGTCCACGCCTCGCCGGCAAAAGCGGCGTCCACCGGCGTCTGGGCGAAATGGTTGACGTAATTGGAGAGCGTCTTATGGGCGACGCCAACAATCACATCGAGGATGTTTTGTTGCGTGAATCCAGCACCAAGGAACGCTTCAACATCGCTTTCGCCGACAACGCCGTGTTGGCGCACGACCTTCAGCGTGAACGCGCGCAGCGCTTCCTGTTTCTCGTCGGCGAGCGGTGCGGCGTTGCGCAAAGCTTCAATCGTCGCCGCATCAACGCCTTGCATTTTCGCAATCCCGGTATGGGCCGGTACGCAATAAAGACAACGGTTTTCGACATTGATCGTCATCCAGACGACGTTTTTCTCGACCGTTGAAAGGCTTGTCGCGCTGAACAGCGCCGACAGGGCTTTATACGCCTCCAGCGCTTGTGGCGACTGCGCCAACACGCCGTGCAGATTTGGAATGAAGTTGAAGGACTTTTGTGAATCCTCAAGCAAAGGCTTTGACGCATCTGGCGCCGTCTCGACGGTGTGAATTGTAAAGTCTGACATGTTGGGTTTCCTTTATTGGTTTGCGCCTTTGTTTCGCGAGCAAACATGGCGACGCAGCGCTTAACGTCAATGGAGACCAGCAGCGCCGAGGTCACGTTTCAGTGAGCCGCGCCGATGGCCGACGCTGTGCGCCATCACTTTATGTTCTGGTTTCGCCGCGCCAAAAGCTTCAAACGCAAGGCGTTCAATTTGATGAAGCCTTCGGCGTCCTTCTGGTCGTAGACGGCGTCTTCTTCAAAGGTGACATGGGCTTCGGAATAAATCGTATGATCGGATTGGCGCCCGATAATATTGGCCGAGCCCTTATATAGTTTGATGCGCACCGTTCCGGTCACATGGTCCTGGCTTTTGTCGATCGCCGCCTGCAACATCTCGCGCTCCGGCGCGAACCAGAACCCGTTATAGATCAACTCCGCATAGCGCGGCATCAATTCGTCTTTTAGATGCGCGGCGCCGCGGTCGAGGGTGATTTGCTCAATGCCGCGATGGGCGGCCAATAGAATAGTTCCGCCCGGGGTTTCATAAATCCCGCGCGACTTCATGCCGACAAAGCGGTTCTCCACAAGATCGAGGCGGCCGACGCCATGTTTGCCGCCATAATCGTTGAGCCGCGCCAGCAACGCCGCCGGCGACAACGCCTCGCCATTGATCGAGGCCGCGTCGCCGCGCTCAAACCCAACCTCAATCACCTCCGGCTGATCCGGCGCGTCTTCAGGATCGACCGTACGCTGATAAACATAGTCCGGCGCAGGAACCGCCGGGTCTTCCAATACCTTGCCTTCCGAGGAGGTGTGTAAAAGATTGGCGTCGACCGAGAACGGCGCCTCGCCGCGCTTGTCTTTCGGGATGGCGATCTGATGTTTTTCAGCCCAGGCGATAAGTTTTTCGCGGCTGTTCAGATCCCATTCGCGCCATGGCGCAATCACATGAATGTCAGGATCGAGCGCATAGGCGTTTAGTTCAAACCGCACCTGGTCGTTGCCCTTGCCGGTGGCACCATGGGAGATGGCGTCCGCGCCAGTGGCGCGGGCAATCTCCACCAGCCGCTTGGCGATTAAGGGGCGCGCAATTGACGTGCCCAACAGATAGAGCCCTTCATAGAGGGCGTTGGCGCGGAACATCGGGAAGACAAAATCGCGCACGAACTCCTCGCGCAAATCCTCGATATAAATCTCTTTGACGCCGGCGCGCTCGGCCTTCTCGCGGGCCGGGCCTAATTCATCGCCCTGCCCGAGGTCAGCCGTAAACGTGACCACTTCGCAGTCATATTCGACCTGCAGCCATTTCAAAATCACCGAGGTGTCGAGCCCGCCGGAATAGGCGAGAACGACTTTGTTGATATCTTTGGCGGCAGGTTTGGAAGTGGTCATGGCGCGCTCCGCTTGTTGCGGCGCAGCATATAACGCGCCCGGCGGAATAAAACTAGTTTTGTTTCAACAACGCCATCGCCGCGACCACCATGGCTTCGGTCCCGACCTTAATTGCCGGTTCGGCTTCCACTTTAAAGAATGGCGAGTGGTGGGAGGCGGCTTTTTCGACGTCTTTTGCGAGCGTGCCGCCGACATTGAAATAGACGCCTTTGACGCCGGATTCCGGGGTGATGAAATAGGCGAAATCTTCCGCGCCCATGCCCTCGCGGGGTTTGTCGAGAAGGACGCCCTCGCCCATCACCATAGCGATCGCCGCGCGCACCCGCCCGGCTGTCTCACGGTCGTTGATCGTCGGCGGCGTTGTTTCCGTCTTGGAACGGATGACTTCCGGCATTAGCTTTTTGGGTACGCCCAGGGAAATGGCAACGCCTTTCGCCACCCGATCAATCGCGTCGAGCAGTGTTGCGCGCACCGCCGGATTGTTGGAGCGCACCGTCAATTGCATCTCGACTTTGTCGCCGATAATATTGTGTTTCGTGCCGCCATGGATGGCGCCAACGGTGATAACCCCGGCGTCTTGCGGCGCAATGGTGCGAGAGACCACAGATTGCAGTGAGACGACGATTTGCGAGGCGACCAGCACCGGGTCAATCCCCTTATGCGGCGAGGCGCCATGGGCGCCGATGCCGTGTACGATAATATCGACGCTGTCGGAGCTGGAATAGGCGATGTCTTGCAATATCCTGACGCGGCCAGCGGGCAGCTGGGCGGATACATGGAACGCGAGTGCGTAATCGGGCTTGGGGAAGCGCTTATACAGCCCGTCCTCAAGCATGTCGCGGGCGCCGGATATGCGCTCCTCCGCAGGCTGACCAATGAACACAAGCGTGCCCGACCACTGGTCCTTGCGCGCCGCCATCTGCCGTGCGGTTCCGACAAGCGATGTCATGTGCGTGTCATGACCGCAAGCATGCATCACCGGCTTCACCTTGCCGTCAATGTCCTCCTGGTTCGCCGTCGAAGAATAAGAAAGCCCTGAATCTTCCTTCACCGGAAGCCCGTCCATATCGGCGCGGATCATTACCGTTGGCCCGGCGCCGTTCTCCAGCACCGCAACCACGCCGGTCCCGCCGACGCCTTCTGTGACGTCAAATCCAAGCGCCCTGATTTCGCTCGCCAGGCGCTTTGAGGTTTCAAATTCACGATGCGACAGCTCCGGGTTCTGATGAAAATGCGTAAACAACGCCTCAAGATTGGCGTCATAGTCCGCCGCAATATCGGCGCGAAGGTCAGATTGCGCGACGGCGGGGGCGGCAAACCAGAGAGCGCCGCAGGCGAACATTGATGTAAGTATACTCGTTTTCATAAGATATCTCTCCAGGTCGAATTTGGCGGGAGGGTATTCGGGAATGCCGGCGTGGTAAATGGCGGACAAATAACAAACACCCGCCACCGCCCCGCCCGAGAGGCCGTTTCCGTATTTTGCGCCAAAAAATTACATTGACGCCTGATTTTCGGCGGCCTTTTCAGTATCGGCGGCTATAAGTTCACGCATGAGGATTTCGCCAAAACAACAAAAGCTTTTCTATGACGCGCTGGTTCGTAAGGACCCAAAATATGTTGGGGTTTTTTATGCCGGCGTAAAAACTACTGGCGTTTTCTGTCATTCCATTTGTCCGGCGCGCAAGCCAAAGTTTGAAAATTGCGTATTCTTCAAAACACCTGAACAGGCCTTGTTGGCTTCCTATAGGCCCTGCAAACGCTGCCGCCCATTGTCGCCGCCGGGCGAGGCCTCCGCCCTTATCAGCAAACTTGTAAGTGCGGTCGAACGCGAGCCCGAGCGGCGCTGGTGCGAGCATGATATTCAAAACCTTGATGCAGACCCTTCAACAGTGCGCCGTCAGTTCAAAAAACGCTTTGGCATGACCTTTGTCGAATATGCGCGAGCGCGGCGTTTGGGTCACGCGATGATAGATATTCGCAGAGGCGAGCGTGTCATTGCAGCTCAACACTCGGCCGGATATGAATCGGGTAGCGGATTTCGAAATGCGTTTTCACGGCTGATGGGCGCGCCGCCTGCCGCAAACGACGCCCGCGCGTTAGTTGCGGCGTGGCTGGACACGCCCCTCGGGCCGATGATCGCAATCGCCGACGAAGACAAACTCCATCTTCTGGAGTTTCTCGACCGGCGCGCTCTGGAAAGCGAAATAAGGCGCCTTAAACAGACAGAAAAATCAACTGTCATTCCGGGACGAACGCCCCCGATCGACTTACTAGAGAAAGAATTGAAGCAATATTTTGATGGAACGCTTCATGTCTTCAATACGCCGTTGAACCTGGCCGGATCAGCGTTTCAACAGTCTGTTTGGAAGGCCCTGTTAGATATTCCCGCTGGCGACACCCGATCTTACTCGGAAATAGCAAAGATTATTCGCAATCCCGCCGCAACGCGCGCAGTCGCCCGCGCCAATCGCATGGCAATCATTGTGCCGTGTCACCGGGTTATCGGCGCCGATGGCGCGCTCACCGGTTATGGCGGCGGCCTCGCCCGCAAAGAATGGCTCCTCACCCATGAAGCCCGCATAATGCAAAACAAAAAGGTGCCATCATGAACTCAACACTGCCAGATGATGACCCTTCGATCCTCTATAATGACAGCGATTATCCGTCGAAGGATCACGGGCCCTTCCCGGAAAACTTCGACGCCATCACGCAGGCGCAAGGCATCGCATGTGATGTTGATCGCTATATTGAAATTGCTTCCGGTGTTAGAGGGCCAGTGCTGGAGATTGGCTGCGGTCCGGCCGTGTCGGCATCGCGCTCGCGCGCGCCGGTATCGATGTCTGTGGTGTCGACATCTCCGCCGGCATGCTTGCGCGCTACAACGAAAAATTAAAAAATGAGCCCACCGAACTCCAGCAGCGCATCCGTTTGATTAAAACCGACGCGACGAAACTTGACCTCGACCAACACGACTTCGCTCTCGCCCTGTTGCCGTTCAATACGCTGTTGTGCATACCGGATTTTCAGCAGCAACAATCCGCATTGAACGCCATTGGCGCGCATATGCGCCCGAGCGAGCGGCTGGTTGTCGATCTCATCAACCCGCATAGGCTAAGCTTGCACGGCGACGCCACGCCAAAACCGTTCTTTACACGGCGCAATGTCTGGACAGGCCGCCAATATACGCGCTTCGCGGCAACCAGCCCCATGGACGCAGAACAATGCCAAAAACTCTATGGCTGGTATGACGAATTGCGCGAGGACGGCGCGGTTGAGCGAAAGCCTTATTCAATCACATGGCGTCCTCTTTTTCGGTTTGAGGCGGAGCTGATGTTGGAGAAAGCAGGCTTCAAGATTGAAAAGATTGAAGGCGGCCATCACGGCGAACCCTTCACCCGGGAAAGCCCGAAAATGTTTATCTGGGCTCAAAAATAGCCCCTGCCGCCTTATACGTCTCTCGAAACGACTGAATATCCTTGCTTCATGAAAACCCTGAATTATGATGCCAACGCAGCAAACCTGTAGGAAAACAGTTTGCTTGGGGCGCATAATCGTCTTTCGCAAGCAATGGGGAGAACGGCCATGAGGACATTTATTTCATCTGTATGCGGACTTTTTATATTAACATTGTTATCGGCGGCAAATGCACAGTCAGTGCGAACGGTTACGTTCCGCATTCCGGTCGAGGTTGAAAACATCCGCTATCTCAGTTCTGTGCACGCTGATTGTAAAATTCAGGATGGCACGAGGGGAGGAGCGCTCGACATACCGGACTGGTCAAATACGCACACCATCACCAAACGCGTCTCGACCCGCCTCATGGATAACCGCTTTCGCGCCTGCGGGGCCGATCCACGCACAGAGGATGCAGCGTATCGGTGCACCGAGGTCTCCGAGGAAGGCCAGTCGTGGTCGAATATTATCGAGGTGCCGATTAGAGACTATGAGAGCGGCGGCATACGTGTTGCGGACGGTCAGAACTACAGATGCCTGATCGAAGTGACCTACGACACCGAGCCCGAACGCGCCGGCGAAGCGACGCTTTCTGACGGGATCTGCGCTGGCTTTTTTGACAACCCATGGGCGATCACGGCGCGCGAGCGTTACCAAACCTACACAGGCGGCGACATTACCGCAGCAAACCTATGCATCCGAACTGAATTTAACGCTTCGCTCGATGTCGTGGACGTGCCGGCGCAATATATTCGCGGCGGGGAATGTTGCGAGGCGCCGCCCGTAGTGCAGCTTCCAAAGGGGGCGCTAAAACAATCCAGGGCGCCGATAGGATCGGCAATCAAGACGCCGCCGCTCCTCGCGCCGCAGACCGGCGCCAGCACAACATGCGCCAATGCCGTTCAGGGCAAAATCGCCTGGGATTATAATGGCAGTAAACAATGGGGGCAGGGCAATATTGATAGGCTTTGCGCTGGCGCGGAAAACTCTATTGAGCCGGCTCAATGTTTTGAGCGCATCATGCATGGCGGCGTCAGCTGGGGCGGCAGCACGCAATGGAGTTGGGCCAATGCAATCGATCTGTGTGAAGGATCACCCAACGCCAGCGCGACCGTTGCGTGTTTTGAAACCGCCATTAACAACGGCAAGGGTTGGCGCAACGCCATCAACGAATGCGACGCGCAACCCTAAGACGGGTTGAGCGCACATCCAACTTCATCGCTGATCGCGCTTGCCAGATCGTCGAGCCAGAAGCGCACCGCTTCAACGATTTTGCAGCGCTCATCGGTGTTCAGCCGCGGATCGGCCTTTAGGTCCGCGGTCAAAGCCTCGAAGGTCGCAACCTCTTGCATCACCCCGACGCCGCCATCATTGGTGGAATCAAACCGCATCACCGAGCCGCCATCCACAGACCAGCGCGGCCATTCGGCAAGCCCGTTGGGCGACCCGTCGCGTGCAAATGCCGCCCAATAGGCGCCCATGGCTTGAGCCAATTCCTCTCGGCTTTCAGTGGTTTTTTTCTCGAACAGAATTTTATCGAGCTTTCCAAACAATACAAACCGGTTGAACACAAACGGTATTTCCATCGCATGGCTGGCGCCAAGCAGTTGGCTGGTATCGGTAAATAAAAATCGTCCGCCCTCGTCCCAATCGAAGCGGTAGGCGTAGACATCTTCATGCCCTGCCGCCGCCATCATCGCCGCCGGTTGATCGACCGAACGAATGCCCCAGATGCGGCTGAGATATTCAGACACGGCATCGTAAAAATCCCTGTCGCGCGGCGCCAGGAAGAAGCCGAGGATTTTCTTGGTCAGAGCCGGGTTGGCGATATGAAAAAACTTCATCTCATCATGATTGGCGCCGGTGATAATAGGTACGGCGTGAAACGCGCCGGGAACCGCAAACGCCTCGCGCAACGGATAAAAAGGCAGCGTCACCCCGTCCTCAATCATGGTTGGCAGGGTGAGGCGTCCGCGACTGTTTTCACTATAGGTGGTGAGCAAAGCCTGGGCGGAAACAGCGCGCAAACTCGCCGCGTCCGTCGCCTTTAGGCGCTCGGCAATCAACTCAGCCGGATTGCTCTCCGCGCCGCCCGTGCTTTGCGCATCAGCAAGAGATACGCTGTCAAAACTTCCGGACTGGATGATGGCGCGATCAAAAAGCCCTTCCGCCAAAGGCGAGGCGAGCAGCGCGGCAACATTGTGCCCGCCGGCGCTTTCGCCAAAAATCGTGATGTTCGCCGGATCGCCGCCAAACGCTTCAATGTTTTCACGCACCCATTTGAGCGAGGCCATCAGATCCAGCAACGCAAAATTCGCCGCCGCATCTTCCGGCGTCTCCGCGCTCTCGCGCACGGCGCCGTTAGCAAACCAGCCAAA
>JAJFFX010000041.1 GCA_021776455.1 Hyphococcus sp.
TTGAAGCCTATGTGCACATCATTTCCTTTGCAGAAGGCCGGATTGACCTGCGCCTTCATGATGATGCGCCGGACGGGCTCGCCAACCGGCTCGCCCAACGCCTTAAGCAATGGACCGGGCGGCAATGGGTTGTTGTGGTGACGGCGAAAGAGGAGGGCGCAGCCACCGTGCGCGACCGGCGTTATGCGGAGGTGATGGCCGATCCGCTGGTGCAAAAAGCGCTGGAGCTTTTCCCGGGTGCGGAAGTCACCGCCATTCGCGAGCCCGACCTTGCAAGCGCGCCTGCGCCTGACGATATGGAAGAGGACCCGCCGGTCGATCCCGATGACGACGTTGTGCTGGCGACGATGGATGAGACCCAACCGAGGAAAGCGTAATGGATATTGGCGACATCATGAAACAGGCCGGCGAGATGCAGGCCAAAATGGCCGAAATGCAAGACAAGCTGGCCGACCTTGAGGTCACCGGCGAGGCCGGCGCCGGCATGGTCAAGGTTATCATCAACGGCCGCGGCTACGCCAAAGCCGTCGCGATTGAGCGCACATTAATGCGAGAAGACGACGCGGAAATTTTAGAAGACCTCATCGCCGCCGCCATCAACGACGCCAAAGCCAAGCTGGAAACTCAGTCCCAGGAGCAAATGAAAGCGATGACGGCGGGGTTGCCTTTGCCGCCTGAGTTTAAGCTGCCGTTTTAGGGGTGTCCCAAAAAGCTAAACGGGAAGCTATGGCGGCCATCTATTGCCTCAGAATATAGTTCGATGGCCTTTTCCAGAGTGCTAAAACGGCTTGCAGAAGTGGCAAATCAGTTTAGCAGTAAGGGCTTGTTAGGAGGCCCCATGTCAAAACTAGCGATCTGCCAAGAGCGAGAAGTTGAGAAGAATTTCCGCACATTTACCTCTATGCTCGACGAACTTATGGGGCAAAATAACGGGCGGTGGGCGTTATTACGGCATGGCGCCTTGATAGAAATATTTGACACAGTAAGCGATGCCCATATCGCTGCATGGAAGTTGTTTTCAGACGGTTTATTTTCTGTGCAAGAAATTACTAAGCAATCCGTCGATCTTGGTTTTTATTCCTATGCCGGTTATCAGCGGGCGCCATAATGGCCATCAGATTTTTCTGGATGTCGTCTTGTTGGATATAAGGCGCGATACACCTCAGACAGAAAACGCGGCCAGCTCTTCCGTAAATTTGGAGTCCCTTCGCGCGCTGATTGACACCGGCGCCACCGCGACAAGCATTACGCCAGATGCAGCTCAAAGGCTTGGCCTGAGAATGGCTGGGCGACGAAGCGTATTGACTGCTGGAGGGCAGACCTTTGCACCATATTATTTCTTTAAACTCGGATTTGTTTTCCCGGAGCAAGTAACGCCAATATCGTCACCGTCTGAATTCCACGTCTTGCCAAAGCCGGTGGTAGGGTCGACCTTTCTTTTCGAAAACTCGCCCTTCGATATACTTCTTGGCATGGATGTCCTTTCCCAGGGGGATCTTGTTGTTCGTCGAAATGGAAAGTTTTCATTCGAATTTTAGCACTTCGTGCTTGCCTCTTATTGACCTCCGCACACCTCCTCACCGCGCCCGACCGGGCGGAAAACCAAAGGTTTTCGCGAAAGCATCGCTGAAGGCGCTTCGGCTTTGATAGCCTGCGGCGAGGGCCGCGTGTTCGATTTTCATTCCGCCGGCGATGTTCACAAGGCTTTGCGACAGCGCTGCAAAGCGGCGCCATTGTCCCGGCGCGACGCCTGTCTCTCGTTCAAATACGCGCTCCGCCGTGCGCCGGCTTAGGCCGCAATCCGTACACAGAGCTTCAAGCGGAATATCGACAGTCTCCGGCTCTAAAAACAGGCCCGCCAGTTTTCGCGCACGCGCGTCGCGCGGAAAGGTTAGTGTGATCGTAGGAGAGGTCACCTGCTCCATCTCGTGCAAAATGATCGCGCCAAGATGTCGGTCGGTCGCCTCTCGGTCATCAAGGCAGGTCAGCGCACACACCCGCATGATCGCCTCATGCAACAGACCGCTGACATTGACGGCGAGCGGTTTTGCGCGCGCCGGAACCAGGTTTGGCCGCACATAAAGTGTGCGCAATTGCAGGTTTGCCGACCGGTCCAGCCGATGCGGCGCCTTGGCCGGGACCCACAATCCGCGGCGCGGCGGAATGATCCAGCTTTTGTTATTGACCTCCGCACGGATGGCGCCTTTGCTTGCATACAAAAACTGCGGCCAGGGATGGCTGTGGACATCCCCGCGACCGCCGGCGGTATAATTCACTGCTAGCGACCGGATTATGAGATGCGGCTCGTCGGCCTGTGTCAGTCGCGTCCGCATGTCTTGTGCTTTATTTTGTCGCATATGCATATAAAATTGACGTAGTTTCGGATGTGCGACAAGGCCTATTGCCGTAAAACTGCGCTCGAACAGGAGGGCGGATATGCCAAACAAACTCGCGCATTTCGCGATCGAAGCTGAAAATGTGGGCCGCGCGCTCAAATTCTATGAGGCGGTGTTTGGCTGGCGATTTGAACCTTGGGGTCCGCCGGACTTTTACCTTATCGACGGCGCGGGCGTTCACGGCGCCTTGCAAAAGCGCAGCGAACTTTTGCCCGAAGGCCGTAAGGGGTTTGAATGTTCTTTCGCCGTCACCGACCTTGGCGAGACGATCAAGCGGATTGAAAAATCGGGCGGTCGCGTATGTGGGTCAAGGCATCAGATACCGACCGTGGGCGAACTTGTTCAGTTTACGGACACTGAGGGTAACGAGGCTATAATTGTCCAATATGAGCCGAGCAGGTTGGAAGAGCTAAATCTTTCGTGATTGTATCGAATATCTGTTTTAAGAAAACCGGGTGGCGTTCTTGACGGCGGCGGCGTATGCCGAAATGCTCACAGGCGACCCTCTCCAATCCACGCTGGCCGATCATAGGTACCCCAATTCAGTTCTTAAAAAACTTCACCCACAACCGCTCCCCGTTTATGGCGCTCGCCTTAATGACAGCGGCGACGCAGCTCTCGTTTGCAGCGTGGTACACGCTGGCGAAAAATTTCGCGGTCGATGGCATCGGCATGACCGGCGCTGAGGTTGGCTTGCAGGAGACCATTCGCGAAATTCCCGGCTTCCTCGCCTTTTTGGTGATCTATGTTTTGTTATTCATGCGCGAGCAGACCTTGGCGTTAATTGCGCTGGTGGTGCTTGGCGTTTGGGTGGGGATCACCGGCTTTTTCCCGACGGTTACGGGGTTTTTGCTCACCACTTTCATAATGTCTGTCGGCTTTCATTATTTCGAGACGGTCAATCAGTCGTTGCAATTACAGTGGCTGCCAAAGGCGGAGGCGCCGAAGCTTCTCGGCAAGTTGATTGCCGTGGCCGCTGGCGCGCAGCTTGGCGTTTATGCATTGATTGCGCTGGTCTGGAAGGTTTTCGCGCTCAGTTTTGAAGCCGTGTTCATGCTGTTTGGCGCAATCACGTTGGTGATTGTTGTCTATGTCTGGCGCCGGTTCCCTTACTTTGAAGAGAAAACCCCGCAGCACAAAAAGCTGATCGTGCGCCGGCGCTATTGGTTATATTACGCGCTGACCTTCATGTCCGGTGCGCGGCGGCAGATATTCACCGTCTTTGCCGCACTTTTGATGGTCCAGAAATTCGGTTATGAGGTGCATGAAATTGCGCTGTTGTTCCTCATCAATACCGGTTTCAATATTGTCTTCGCGCCCAAAATCGGCGCGTTGATCGGCCGTTTCGGCGAGCGCCTTGCGTTGCGGTTTGAATATATCGGCCTCATCGGCGTCTTTATCGCTTATGCGTTTGTCTCAAACCCATGGGCGGCGGCCGGGCTTTATATTGTCGATCACGCCTTCTTTGCGATGGCGATTGCGATCAAAACCTATTTTCAGAAAATCGCCGATCCCGCCGACATGGCCGGCACGGCGGGTTTTGCCTTCACCATCAATCATGTGGCGGCGGTTTTAATCCCGGTGAGTTTCGGCCTGGTCTGGCTGGTCAGCCCGGCGCTGGTTTTTCTGCTCGGCGCGGTGATGGCCTGCGGCTCCCTGGCGCTGACTTTTTTAATCCCGCGCCATCCGGAGGTGGGGGCTGAGACAATTTTCGTCACACGCCCGCTGGCGGCTGAAGAAAACTCCGGCTATCAACCCCCTCATGCCCGCATCTCCCATCGGTCCCGAGTTACAGCGCCTGATTGACCTCCTCGCCAAAATGCCGGGGCTGGGGCCGCGCTCGGCCAAGCGCGCAGTGCTTTATCTTTTGAAAAAGCGCGAACCGGTGATGCGGCCGCTGGCCTTTGCGCTTGATGACGCGGCCAGCAAAGTCACAGCCTGTTCGGTGTGCGGCAATTGGGACTCGATTGACCCATGCGCGGTGTGTGCGGACGTGACCCGGCCGCAATCAGTGTTGTGTGTGGTGCAGGATGTGGCGGATCTGTGGGCGCTGGAGCGTGCGGGCGCCCATAAGGGCCGCTATCATGTGCTGGGCGGGTTGCTCTCGCCGCTCGATGGAATTGGCCCTGACGACCTCAATATTGGCGGGCTGGTCATGCGCGCGCGTGAGGAGGGTGTTACCGAAATTGTGCTGGCGTTGGCCGCGACCGTTGATGGTCAGACTACGGCGCATTACCTTACCGAACACCTCGAAGACGCGAACGTTTCCGTCACACGGCTGTCTCAAGGCGTGCCGGTTGGCGGCGAGTTGGACTACCTTGATGAAGGAACGCTGGCGGCGGCTATGAAATCGCGGCGTCCGGTTTGAGCGAGAAAAGCCCCAGCGTTTCATGCATCGCGCGGCGCAGCACCAGGATAAAAATAATCAGCGTCACGATAAAGCCGAGGCTGAGGCCATGCCTGAAATCGGAAAACGTGGTGGCGAAGGCGGGCAGGCTATAGGCGAGCGCAAGGGCGGGGCGCTCATATTTCAGCCAGCCGCGTTCAAGTCCGCGCATGACAATGACCGCGCCCGGAAGAGTCAGTATGATGAGCTCATAGTAAAACCCATAGGGCGCCGCCATGAAGACGCAGGCGATGAGCGCTGCGGCGCGCAGGAGCGGGTCGCCAATGCGGCGCCAGGCGAACCAGGTAAAAGAGGCGCTAACGCCAAGGCTCGCGGCATAGACGAGGTAAGCGACCAAAGCGGGCGCGCCGGCAAACAACGCCGCGCTATAGGGCGTCGCCATTTTTGCAAGCGGCATAATCCCCGCCTCGATCCGGCCGGAAGTCTCAAACGCGGCGGTCGCAAAGGCAAACCATGGCTCGGCGCCGAAAGCGGCAAGGCTGAGCAGAGCAAGGCCGATGGAGGTCAATGCAGCCGCGCCAAACGCCCGCCAGCAGCCCGCGGCAAGATAGGCGACCGGGATGAGGAGCCCGAGATGCGGCTTCATGGTGAGCAGCCCCGCTGCGACACCGGCCAGCAGCGGGCGTTTATGGGGCAGGGCGCAAGCGGCAAGCAGCAACATTGCGGTGAAAAAACCGTTCTGCCCGGTGATATAGGCGGCAAAACCGGCGGGCCCGGCAATAATGGCGAATAAAATAAGCCGGTCACGGATGACTTGCCGCGCAGCGGCGTAATAGCCCGCCGCCGTCGCCGTCGACCACAAGGTGAAGGCGAGAAAATAGGGCAGCGCCGCGAAGGGCGTCATCAGCAATAGATAGCTCGGCGGGTATTGCCAGCTCAGTGTTCCCTCGCCAGTGAGCGCCGCCGCCGGCAACAGCGTCCGGAAATAGGCCGGGTCATAGATTTGCGCCGCCGCGCCGTTAAGCGCTGCTCTGGCGGCGGCGTGAAACGCAGTGAAGTCGCCGCCGATGACGGCGTCGCTTCGCCCCGACAGGACCAGCGCATACATCAACACCGTCGTCACCAGCGATAGGCTGGCCCAGGCGCCAATAGCGCGCCACAGCACCGCCCTTGTCGGGCGGTATTTCCCCCAGTCAATCTTGAGGCTCATATCGACCGCAGCCATGCCTGGGATGTCCTCATTTGTGAGCTACAGAGCCGGTTTGCCAAGGCTCGCCGGAGCCCAGCAAAGCTAGGCGTGAGGGCTAAACAAAGGATTATCGCGGTCGCCAACCATAACCGATTGACGTGAATTTTGATTCCAAACGGGCGCGACTGCGCCCCGGCGCTTATGGGCCGCGCCCGCGCAGGCCCTTGCGCAGCAAGGAATAGCCGCGAGCGAAAACTAACCATTGGGAAAATGAGAAAAGCGAACAAACCACGAATCGTGCTAATCTTCAGCCTATGATTACAAAAATTCTCACCGATGCCGGCCTGGCGCCGAACGCGCCCGCGTTCTGGCTGGTTCTCCTCATGGGTTTAACCCTTACGGTTTCTGTCATCCAAGCTGTGCGCCTGTCGCGGCGGTTGCAGCAAGCGCGCATCCGGCTCGCTGCCGTCGAGGCGCGCGCTGATACCGCGGACGCGGTTCGCCAGGACTTAGCGGACGAGCGCGCGCGTCGCGAGGCATTGGAGATCGGACTTGCCGCGGAGAAAGCCAAGTTTGAAGAGCGTGAAAAAGCGCATGGTGAAATGAGCTCCCGTCTCGATGCGGAATTCAAGGCAACGGCGACGGAGATGCTTGACAACGCTCACAAAGCATTCTTTACACGAACCAAGGACACATTTGAACGCTATCAGGAAACCGCAGACGCTGACGGCCAGCGCCGACGCAAGGCATTGGATGACCTCTTGAAGCCGGTGAGCGAAACGCTCGTGCGCTATGAAAAAGGCCTGACGGAGCTACGCGATGAGCAGCAAAAATCCCGCGGTGAACTGGCCGGGCATATTGGCGCGCTTTCAAAGTCTACCCAGAATGTGCATATCGAAGCGCAAAAGCTCGCCTCTGCATTGCGCGCGGGGCCGAAAACCCGTGGTCGCTGGGGTGAGGAGCAGTTGCGCAATGTCGTTGAGATTGCCGGCATGGCCGCTTATGTCGATTTCACCGAACAGGCGTCGCATAGCGATGGCGATAGCCGCAAACAGCCCGATCTGGTGGTGCGGCTTCCAGGCGGGCGGGTCGTGGTGGTGGATTCCAAAGTCTCGCTCGGCGCCTATCTCGATGCGATGGAGGCCGACAGCGATGAAGTGCGTGCGGCAAGCCTCGGGCGCCATGCCGATGATGTCTGGAACCACGTTAAAGCCCTGTCGGCAAAGGATTATGCCGCCTCGCTGCGCGGTGCGCTCGACTATGTGGTGATGTTTTTGCCCGGAGAGAATTATTTCTCCGCCGCGTTGGAAGCGCGCCCGCAACTTTATCAAGACGCGTTTGACCGCAAAATCCTGATTGCAACGCCGACGATTTTGATTGCGATGTTAAAATCAGCAGCGCTCAACTGGCGTCAGGAAAAGATGAACGAGAACGCCGAAGCCATCGCGGCGATGGCCAAGGACCTCTATGACAGTCTCAAGCGGATGGGCGATAATTTATCCGGGCTCGGACGGTCGATTGAGCGCACTGTCAAGCAGTACAATGATGTGGTCGCCAATGTTGAGGGGCGGGTCTTGCCGCGTGCGCGCAAGTTTGCCGATTATGAACTACCGGGCGCACAAGAGCCGATTGCCGAGTTGAGCCCACTTGAAAGTGCGCCCCGGGCGCTGCGCGCCGACAAGGATTTGCTGTTGTCCGAAGCGGGCGCCGAAGATATTGATAAAAAAGCGTCTTAAACTCAGCGAAGCGGAAATGGCGGTAGGTTTGCAGCCCCTGCAATGCGTTCGTCCGTTGGCGCTTTTTGCGGCTTGAGGGCTTCTTCGCGGGCCTCGGCGCGTTGCAAGTCTTCAAACGCACCCTCCTCCATGGCCAGATCTTGCGCAGAGGGCGCCGTCGCCGGGCTTTGGGCAAAGGCCGCATCCTGGCGTTCGTCTGGGGCGTCAAACAATCCGGGCGCCGGTTCTGTTTGATCGGTCAATTCGGGCTCGGGCGGGGCCGGCGCGGCTGTGCGGCCGCGCGCCTCCTCGAGGCTCGCCATTCGCCGGCGCAATTCTGAAATTTCCAATAACAGCGCGTCATTGGCGGGTGCGGCGCTCGCGCTTTTGCGCCGTGCGCCGCCGGCAATGGCGGCCATCATATGCAGCGTCGCCATCAGCGAAGTCGGCGACAAAATCCAAACTTTCGCGCGGTAGCTGTCCTGAACGACATCGGCAAAGCTGGTGTGGAGGTCGTTGAAGATCGCCTCAGAAGGCGCAAACATCACCGCGAAGGTTTCGGTTTCACCAGGAACGATCAGCGTTTCAGCGACCGCAGCAATATGTCTAAGAATGGTGCGGCGATATTCATTTCTTGCCTTGTCATTGGCGCCGATGCCGGCGCGGACATAATCGTCAAACGCCTCCACTGGATAATGCGCATCGATAGCAATCGTATCCGAGGTGTTGTCCGGCGCGAAGATTAAGCAATCGGCAATGCGCCCGCTGGCCAGCCTATGGGAGAACGCATAACGGTCCGCAGGCAGAGCATTGCGGACGATGTCGCCAAGTTGAATGCGCCCGGCGGTCGATGGCGCGGTGCGTGTCGCCAGTGATGCGTTAAGCGTTGAAATTTCCCGGGAAAGTTCCGCCGCGCCATTCGGCGTGACATTGATTTGGTCGATTTTAAAGGCGAGGAGCGCCAGCGCATCTTCGGTGATGTCACGCAAGCTTTTGATTTCCCTACTAAAAAAATCAGCCAGCTCGGCGGTAACTTCTCTTTGCAAGGGCGCGGTCTCGGCCAGGGGCGGCGCGTGAACCGTCATCGCGGTGGTTTGAAGCTTGGCGTTAAGCTCGCTGGACAATGCTGCAAAGCGTTGCTCCAACGTATCACTGAGCTGTTCTGGCGGTTGTGGTTCGGCGTCGCTTTTTAGCGCTGTTTCTTTTTCTGCAAGCTTGCGTTGCATCACCGCCACTGATTGCATGCGCTGTTCAAGCGCGGCTTCGGCGTTGGCGCGTTCACCTTCCGCTTCGCGCTCGGCCTGTTCGCGCGCCTGGCGATATATCCGGTCGCGTTCTTCGACCGCGCGCATGCGCTCTGTTTCTTCCGCCTCCAGCCTATTGGTCTCCGCGCGTTCAAACTCGGCGCGTTGTTGTGCATCCTCTTCGGCGTGGCGGCGCACATGCGCCTCGCCTATGGAGCCCGGCCCATCATCAGGCGCGTCAACTGTAGTCTGCGCGAGGCTATCTTCTGCCGATTGCACAAGATCGCCTTGTTCGGCCTTCGGCGCGCGCTTGCCAAACAGCCCCGCAAAGGGCGCGCGTCGTTTTCTGGCCGGCGCCGGATTGTCAGCAATCTGACCTTCGTCCGAGGTAAGATTTTGATCCGGAAGCGGGTCGTCTTCGCCAGCGCCGGTCTCGTCCGGTTCTGAAAACACCAGCGGCTCTTCAATTTCTTGTTGGTGTTCGCGGCGTTTGCGCCGGCGATCCCGGGCCGAATGCGGCGGCTCTGGTTCACGCGCAGCCGGGTCGTCAAAGGTGATTTCCGCACCCTCGCCGGCAGGCTCAAAGAAGCGCGCATCCATCGCCTTGCGGCGCGCCGGCGCCGTCACGCGGCCGCGTATAATGAGCAACAGCACGACAAGAAAGATAAACATGAAAGCGCCGAATCCGACCCAAAGAGCGGCATCCGGCCCATCAATGAAGGGCTGGGGCGCAGCAGCCAGCGTCTCTGCCGGCTGGGCGGCATTTTCCGGCCCCACGGCCGGTTCTTGGACCGATGGTAGCGGCAATGGCATGACCATCCCCCACGGATACTCAACACTAGGCCGGCAGCATAGGCAAAAAACTGATAAAAAGCGAGGGGTTAGCATTAACCAACCGGGCGCGGCCCTGGCCGGGCCGATCTTGACGTGAGCCGGTCGCGATCATAGGTGATCGCTATGGCCATACGTCCGATCATAACCGCGCCCGATGACCGCCTGCGACAGGTCTCAAAACCCGTCGCCAGTGTCGATGATGGGTTGCGCGCGCTCATGGATGACATGCTGGAGACGATGTATGACGCGCCGGGGATTGGCCTGGCCGCAATCCAGGTTGGCGAGCCGGTTCGGGTGATCGTGATGGATATCGCCGACGACGAAGAAGAGCCCGCCCCGCAATATTTCGTCAATCCGGAAATTCTCGACCCGGCGGAGGAGTTGAACCTTCATGAGGAGGGCTGCCTTTCTGTGCCGGAATTTTACGAAGAGGTCGAACGCCCATCCTCGTGCCGCATCAAATATCTCGATTATAATGGCAAGGCGCAGACGCTGGAGGCGGAAGGCCTGTTGGCGACCTGTATTCAGCATGAGATTGACCACCTTGAAGGGGTGTTGTTCATCGACCACTTGTCGCGGCTGAAGCGCGAGCGGATTTTGAAAAAGCTCAAAAAAGAACAACGCCTCGCCGCCGCAGAATAGCCTGTCAACCGACAAGCCAAGGAGACGCCTCGCTTATGCGCCTCGCCTTTATGGGAACGCCGGAATTTTCCGCGCCGGTTTTACAAAGCTTGCTCGCGGCCGGGCATGATGTTGCTGCGGTCTATGCGCGCGCGGCAAAACCGTCCGGGCGCGGACAGAAAGTCCGGCCATCTCCGGTGGAGCGGTTGGCGCGTGCGCACGGACTTGAGATCCGCACGCCGAAAAACTTCAAACAGGCCGAGGACCGGGAAGCTTTTTCCGCGCTCAATCTCGATGTCGCGATTGTCGTCGCCTATGGGTTGATCCTGCCGCAAGCGGTGCTGGATGCGCCGCGCTACGGTTGCCTAAACTTGCATGCGTCGCTGTTGCCGCGCTGGCGCGGCGCGGCGCCTATACAGCGGGCGATTATGGCGGGCGATGAGGTCACCGGCGTTCAGGTGATGCAGATGGACGCCGGGCTCGACACCGGGGCGGTGGCGCTGTCGCAAACCACGCCGATCCACGAAGACGACACTGCCGCAAGTCTACAGGCGCGCTTGTCGCAAATCGCTGCGCAGCTTGCCCCCGACGCATTGGCGGCGCTGGCGTGCGGAACGCTGGCGGCGGTCCCACAATCAGAGGAGGGGGGTGTCTATGCGGCGAAAATCACCCCTGCCGAAGCCCGGATCGACTGGGCGGCGCCGGCGGTAAAAGTAGACCGGCATATTCGCGGCCTGTCGCCGTTTCCTGGCGCATGGGCAGAGGCGAACGGTGCACGGGTTAAGGTTTTGATGTCGCGGAGTGTGGGGGCTGCGCCGCCGGCCGCCGCGCCGGGAGAAATCTTGAGCCTTGATGGCGGATTGACGGTTGCCTGCGGCGATAAAGCCATCGAACTGATCACATTACAGCGCGCGAGCAAGCGGCCTCAAAGCGCGGCGGAATTCCAGCGCGGATTTGAGCTCAAGGTCGGCGACGTGTTCGGCTAAAACTCACCGCAGGCTCGACAGCCATTTTCCTGCATGTTTTGTCAGCCCGTCTTCGCGCCGGGCTATATTGGTGGAAAATACAATCCGTTCCGCGCGCCCGACAAGATATTTCACCGGCAACAGGCCGACACCTGGATCGTTGAACCGGCTGTCGAGGGAATTGTCGCGATTATCGCCCATCACGAAGAGATTATTTTCCGGAATAGTGACCGGGCCATAGTCGTCGGCCGCGCCATTGTCGGTGCGTTCGAGAATATCATGCCCCGCCCCGCCCGGTAGCGCCTCGTTGAACAGGCCGACCAGAGCGATGGCGCCGCTACTGTGTTCGCGATAACGATAGGATTTTTCGTAGTCGCGCTCTGTCAACGCACCATTGATGTAAAGTCGCCCGTACCGCAGTTGAAGCGCGTCACCGGGAAGGCCGATCACCCGTTTGATGGTTGTCTGGCCAGTGTGCGGGTTTTTGAACACGACAATGTCGCCGCGTTTCGGCAATTGCGCAAAGATACGGCCGGTTGGCGTCGCCAGTTCCGGCCCGACCGAGAACGGCGTTGAATAGCGGCTATAGCCATAGGCGAATTTATTGACGGCGATGCGGTCGCCCACCGCCAGCGTTGGCAGCATGCTTTCGCTTGGAATATGATACATGCCATAGGCAGTGGTGCGGAACACCATGAACACGAAGAAGAGACCAGCAAAGAAAACCGCTTCCGCTCTGATTTCGCGCCAGGGTAGTTTTCGCAACATCGACAAGACCTCCACAACTTTAGGACAACATAGTTCAGCCCATGCCCAGATATAAGCTTGTTTTAGAATATTACGGCAAACCTTTTGTCGGCTGGCAGCGTCAGAATAACGGTCCGTCGGTTCAGGCTGCGCTTGAGGCGGCTTGTGCAGCACTGTCTGGGGAGGCGGTCGCCGCTCAAGCAGCCGGGCGCACCGATGCCGGCGTTCATGCGCTGGGCATGGTTGTCCATATTGACCTTGCAAAAGGCCTTGCCGCTGACGTCGTTCTGAACGCCCTCAACCATCTTTTAAAGCCGGCGCCGATTGCGGTGTTGGCGGCCGAGATCGTCGATGATGAATTTCATGCGCGGTTTTCATGCATCCGCCGATCTTATGAATATCGCATCATCAATCGCCGGGCGCCTTTAACGATAGACGCCGGCCGCGCCTGGCATGTGGCGACACCGCTGGACGCCGAGGCGATGGACGCGGCGGCGCAGATCCTTATCGGCAATCATGATTTTACGACCTTCCGTACGACTGTCTGTCAGGCGAATTCGCCGGTGAAAACGCTTGATGAAATCTCGGTGAGCCGCGCCGGCGGCGATATCTTTATCCGTTGCGCGGCGCGCTCGTTCCTGCACCATCAGGTGCGCTCGATGACTGGCTCGCTGGTCGAGGTCGGTCGCGGGCGATGGCGCGCCAGCGACCTCAAAGCGGCGCTAGAGGCGAAAGATCGCGCCCGCTGCGGCGTGGTGGCGCCGCCGGACGGGCTTTACTTTCTGGGTGCGGATTATACGAACAAGAAATAAAACGAAACAATCGTGTGGGCCACGACCGAGTTCACAAACAGTTTTATAACCGTCAAAAACACAATCAAAAACACCGCTCCACCAATGGTGAGCGGCAGGTTTTGCCGCAAGATGCGCCAAGTAATGAACACGCCGGCAATCCCTGCGGGCAGCGCGACCAGAGCGAAGAGGTTGAGGTTGCCGGTAAAGATAAGAATGGCGGCCGGCGCCGCTGAAAGCATGAAAATAACCAACTGGCCCCAATTATAGGCGACAATCAGTCCGGCGACCTGGCGGGTTGCATTCAATGACTTTGCGGCCAGAACTAAGGCAGCGATGCTGGCGCCCCAATAGGCGGCGAGCGCGATGATTTCCGCTGTAAACAACACCGGCAGCGGCGCCTTGGCGTAGATAGTATTTGAAAACGCCGGCGATGATGCGGCAAGGTGTTTGTCGGCGGCGAACGCGATCACGGCAAATGGCGCGGTCATGATAATCGCCCAGAATGACGCGAACACGCCGTCAACCGAGCCGTCAAGACCATCGCCGCCGCCGTCGCCAAAAGCTATGCGCCAGACCGCGCGCACATGTCGGGCGGCGTAGTCCAAATCGATCATTGCCCGTGTCCGAAGCGCACAAAGTACCGCGTAATGATTTCCTGGTAGATTTCCGTCAGCAGCTCAATATCAGAGAGCAAAACATGTTCGTCGATCTGATGCATGGTCGCACCGACAAGGCCGAACTCGACAACCGGCGCATAATTTTTGATGAAGCGCGCATCCGATGTGCCGCCGGAGGTTGAATATTCTGGGCGCCGTGCGGCCTTTGCCTCAACGCTGTCGGCAACGAGGCCCAGAAAATTTATATCCGTGGTTAAAAACGCCTCGCCGGAAACGATAACTTCTAGCCCATAGGCGGCGCCGGTCTCGGCTGCGAGAGCATCAAGCTTTTCGCGCAACCATTGTTCTATCGAGCGGCCGGTCCAGGTTGGATTAAAGCGGATGTTAAACCGCGCCGTCGCTTTTTCCGGGATCACATTATGCGCTGGGTTGCCGATATGAATATCGGTTACCTGAAGGCTTGAGGGTTGAAACCGCTCATAGCCGTCATCAAGCGGGGTCTCGGTCAAGAATAATAACTTGCGTAACAAAGCCGGGATCGGGTTTTGCGCAAGGGTGGGATAGGCGACATGACCCTGCTTGCCGGTGATGGTGAGCCAGCAATTGATGCTGCCGCGGCGCCCAACCTTGATCATGTCGCCCATGGCTTCCGGGTTGGAAGGCTCGCCGACAAGACAATGGTCGAGTGCGATTTTTTCATCGCTAAGCCATTTAAGGACTTTGCGTGTGCCGTTAATCGCTGCGCCCTCTTCATCGCCGGTAATCAAAAGCGACAACGCGCCGTTGACGGCGCCCTTGTCGATGGCGCGGGCGGCGGCGGCGACAAAGGCGGCGATAGCGCTTTTCATATCAGCCGCGCCGCGGCCCCATAATTTACCGTCGCGTATCTCGGCGCCGAACGGTTCGGCTGACCAGGTCGCAGCGTCGCCGGGCGGCACCACATCGGTGTGCCCGGCAAAACAAAGATGTGGAGAGCCATCGCCGATGCGTGCGTAGAGGTTATCGACATCTTCAAACTTTAGTCGTGTGCAGTGAAATCCGAGCCCGGCCAGGGCGCCCTCCAACACATCAAGCGCGCCCTCATCTGCGGGGGTGACGGACGGGCGGCGGATCAGCGCCCGGGCAAGGTCTATGGGGTCGATTTCAGCCATGGGTGTCGGCTAACCTAAAGATGAATGCTTAACATGCATAGCGGTCTCTTGCTTCCCTGCGGAAAGGAAAAACCCTAAGCCCGTAAAAGATCGTTTACGGAGGTTTTGGCGCGGGTTTTTTCGTCCACCTGTTTGACGATGACTGCGCAATAGAGGCTCGGCCCACCCTTGTCCGACGGCTGTGCGCCGGGCACGACTACCGAATAAGGCGGCACCGCGCCGAAGCTAATCTCGCCGGTCTCACGATTGACGATTTTGGTGGATGCGGTGATGAAGACCCCCATCGCCAGAACCGATCCCTCGCCGATGATAACGCCTTCGACGACTTCTGAGCGCGCGCCGATAAAGCAATTGTCTTCAATGATAACCGGGTTGGCCTGCAATGGCTCCAATACGCCGCCAATGCCTGTGCCGGCCGAGATATGGCAATCGGCGCCGATTTGCGCGCAGGAGCCAATCGAGGCCCAGGTGTCAACCATGGTTCCTGCGCCGACATAGGCGCCGATATTTACAAAAGACGGCATCAACACAACATTAGGCGCAACGAACGCGCCTCGGCGCACGGTGCATGGCGGGACCGCTCTAATGCCGCTGCGCTCAAAATCATCTGCGCTCCAGCCGTCAAATTTCGACGGGACTTTGTCCCACCAATGCGCCGATGCCGGCCCGCCCGGGATAAATTCATTGGGGAACAGACGAAATGATAACAGGACGGCTTTTTTCAACCATTGATTGACCGCCCAGCCGTCATCGCTGGGCGTTGCGACCCGCGCCTCGCCCGCATCCAGCATTTTCAATGCCGCGCTGACGGCGTCGCGCACCTGGCCCACGGTTGCTGTCGATATTTTATCGCGCGCTTCCCATGCATCGTTAATTGTCTTTTCGAGGTCAGTGTTTTTAATCATGAGGTCCAAAGGGTCTAGGTCGGGTTTTGCGATGTCGTCGCCGCCTTCAGGAACGCCGTCAAGTCGTTTGTTTTGTGGTGGACGTGATCGCCGCCGTCACCAGGCCTTGCGGAGCGTTTTTCTTCCGGCTCATCGGTCAGCCAGGCGGCGTCGGAGCATACTAGGACTGTTGTCATGCCGAGATCATGCGGCGGTATGAGGTTTTGCGAAAGATCTTCAAACATCACAGCGCGAGCGGGGCGCAGGTTGAACTGCTGGAGAAAGCTCTCATAAGGCGCACGGTCGGGTTTGGGGCGATATTGCGCCGCCTTGATGTCGTAGACATCGTCAAACAGGTGTAGGATTTCGAGCGCGCCGGCGACATTTTTCGCATGTCGGGTCGAGCCGTTGGTGTAGATGTATTTTTCTCCCGGCAGATCGGCGAGCGCGGCTGCCAGCGCCGGGTTGGGCTTGATCGGCGTCAGATCGATATCGTGCACATAGTCGAGAAACTGCTGCGGCTCGACATCATGCTCACGCATCAACCCGTTCATCGTTGTTCCGTAACGGACATAATAATCTTTTTGCAGTCGCCTGGCTTCGGGATGGGCGAGATCGAGATGGTTGCCAATAAACGCCGTCATGCGCTTATCGATCTGTGCAAAGAGCTGACATTCAGCATCGTAAAGCGTGTTGTCGAGGTCAAAAACCCAGGCGTCGATATGTCGAAGATCAATCAGAAGTATAAATTCCCAGCTTGGACGATGGCCGCGCGGCAACGCTGCCTGATGGCGAGCAGGGCTCGACTGTATGACTTGTATATAGCGCTACTCGGCCGGCGGCGCGGTAAACATTTCCGGTAGAAATTCAAAGGTTGCAGAGGGCGAGCCGCCGATTTCGACGCGGCGGAACATCGCCTCGTCAAAATCCTGGTCGGCGCAGCTCAAATCGTTCTTGGCGTTGAACATCACTGCATTGACGCAAAACGCCTTGTCGCCATTGTTGATCTGGCGTTCATTGAGGCCTTCTTCAACGGCGCCGTAAATATAATAATGGTCGTGTTGTAATTCGCCCTTGATAATTTTTGCGCAGTCGCCCGGCTCGAGCCGCCACCAGCCGCGTGAGCGATAGGTGTCTTCTCCCTCGGGCTCTGCAATAGCGCTCCACACCGGATTATCGCTTTTGTTGCAATAGAAAAAGCCGAGTTTGGCCTCAGCGGCGTTGGCCTCCTCTATCAGCGCGTCGATAAGTTCGTCATCGATGCTTCTGGATTCGGTAAGGCCTTTTTCTTTGCGAAATCCGGCCAGCGCGCGCTGGGTCTCTCGACCCATGGCGCCGTCAATTCGTTGGATTTTGGCGCCGGTGTCGCTGAGCAGGCGTTGAACGCCGGCGACCTCCGCAGAATAGACGGTATAGTTGCTGGCCTCGGCGAAATCTGTCTGCCAGTTGCCGCTGGCGTCCTCAGTGACGTCGACATCGAAGAATTTACGTTGGCGTAAGGGATCGTCGCGGCAGACTTCCTGGTTGCGAAGATTGAAAAAGCCGAAATTTTCAACACAAAGCGGCGTATCGCCGGACCAGGTGCGCAATTCATCTTTGTGACCAGGGATCGCTTCGGCATAAACGAAGTAGCGGCCGGGATTGGTCTGCTCGGTCAAGACCACCTTGCATTGGCCGGGGCGTAGCCGCCACCAGCCTCTGGTCGCTAGCCGGTCGCCGTCAACATAGCCAACAGCCGCGGAGAGCGCGTAGCTGGTTTTGTTGCAGAATGAGTATTTTGCGTTGGCGCCGGTCGCGCTGATGCAGGTGATAAATACAAAAAACAGGAAGAGACGCATTGCGCTTTGCCTACAAATTACCAAAAAAGAAGCGGTAATTCAGCCGAAACCGACGCTGGGATCAAGCGTGAGCAAGCATGATGGCGCCTGAAGGCTCTGAAGATTTTCCGCGAACGGCGCCGAGCAGCGACCCCGCTGGCGCGGCAAGCCGGGTCAAGGTGTTGTTTCCGTTACCACTTTTTAAAGCCTATGACTATCTTCTGCCGCCCGGCGTCGCCGCCCCGGTCGGCGCTTTTGTTAAGGCGCCGTTCGGCCCGCGTGAGGTTTTTGGCGTCGTCTGGCGCGGCGCGGCGGACGATGGCGTCTCTGCGGCCAAGCTCAAAACCATCTGCGAGGTGATGGCCACGTCGCCGCTCAGCGCGGATTTGATCGATTTTATTGACTGGACCGCCGGCTACACGATGTTTCCTGCTGGCTCGGTGTTACGGATGGTGATGCGCTCAGGCGATGGGCTTGTCGCGCCGGCCCGCCAGGCCGGCTATGTGCTTGGCCCGCCTCCCGATCCGCCGATCCGCATGACGCCGCAGCGCCACGCGGTGATGGACGCTGTTGGTGTGGAGCCGAAACCTGTCGCGGCGCTGGCGGCGGCAGCCGGCGTCAGCGGTGCGGTCGTCCGTGGTCTGTCTAATATTGGCGCGCTGGCGCGCGTGGAAATTGATCCTGACCCGCCATTTGTGGAGCCGGACCTGACGCGGCCGGGGCATGACCTCTCAGACGACCAGCTGTTTGCCGCCGAACAGATCCGAAGGCATATCAATAATGACCAAAACGCAACGACGTTGATCGATGGCGTTACCGGGTCGGGCAAGACGGAAGTCTATCTTGAGGCGGTCGCCGCCGCGCTGGCGCGCGACCCGGCGGCGCAAGTCTTGATTTTGATTCCGGAAATTGCGCTAACGCTGCCATTTTTAAAACGCGTCACCAAGCGTTTTGGCGCCGAGCCCGCACCGTGGCATTCGGAACTGACCAGCGCGGCGCGCCGGCGCACATGGCGCCGGGTTGCAGACGGCTCGGCCCGACTGGTGGTCGGCGCGCGCTCGGCGCTGTTCCTGCCGTTCCAAAAACTGAAATTGATCATTGTCGATGAGGAACATGACGGCGCCTATAAGCAGGGCGACGGGGTGATTTATCACGCTCGCGACCTTGCGGTGGCGCGTGGCGCGCGCGCGGGTTTCCCGGTGGTGCTGGCGTCGGCGACGCCGTCGCTGGAGACCGTCGTTAATGTCGATGAGGGGCGCTATGACGCAGTCGGCCTGGCGGCGCGGTTTGCCGGCGCCGTTATGCCGAACATCGCGCTGGTGGATATGCGCGCCACGGCCGCCGGACCGGGGTGTTGGTTGTCGCCGCCGCTGGTTGCGGCGGTCAACGAGCAATTGTCTGTAGGCGAACAATCTCTTCTGTTTCTCAATCGTCGCGGCTATGCGCCGCTCACTTTGTGCCGGCGTTGCGGACATAAAATGACGGCGCCAAATTCCGACACCATGCTGGTCGAGCATCGTTTTGAAAATCGGCTGGTGTGTCACCATACCGGGTTTTCAATGCCAAAGCCGAAGGCTTGCCCGGCCTGTAATGCGGTCGATGGATTGGCGCCTTGCGGACCGGGGGTGGAGCGGGTCGCAGAAGAAGCGCGCGAGCGTTGGCCGGATGCGACGATCGCGATCCTGTCGTCGGACACCGCCGGTGCGCGGGCGGTGCGCGAAATACTCGACGCCATGCATGATGGCGACATCGACATATTAATCGCCACGCAAGTCGTCGCCAAGGGCCATCATTTTCCAAACCTCACCTTTGTCGGCGTAGTCGACGCCGATCTCGGTCTTTCCGGCGGCGACCTTCGGGCGGCGGAGCGGACCTATCAATTGCTTAGCCAGGTGACCGGCCGTGCTGGCCGTGAGGCCAAGCCAGGGCGGGCTTTGCTGCAAACCTACCAGACCAAGGCGCCGGTGCTGGCGGCTTTGGTCAGCGGCGAGCGCGACGGATTTCTCGCCGCCGAGGCGACCAGCCGGCGCGACCTCGGTTTTCCGCCCTATGGGCGGCTTGCAGCCATCATCCTGCGCGGTCCTGACGAGCGTGCGCTTCAGGCCTGCGCCCAGGCGCACCGCGCCGCGATTCCTCCCGCCGACGGGATAGAGGTCTGGGGTCCGGCCCCGGCGCCAATCTATCGGCTCCGGGGCGAGGCGCGGATCCGGTTTCTGGTCAAGGCGCGCCGCAATATTGATATTCAACGGTTTATCAAGGCGTGGACCGGCGGCGTGAAGATTAAAGCCGCCATCCGGCGCGTGATCGATATCGATCCTTATTCATTTCTTTAAACTGCGGGCCGTAATTGGCGCCAGCCGTTGGCCTACGCGCCCGGTTAACGCTATAGTTGAGTGATACTTGAGTCGGGGCATATCAAAGGGGGCATATTATGTTGGTTCACCGTGCGGCGTTTGCCGCCGCCATTCTGATCGCTATGGCGCCAGTTTCGGCGAGCGCTGAAATTACCATAGAGGAGCTGCGCGGCGGCATCCTGGCGCAAGGCTGTTGTGGTCAGGGAACCAACAAGGAAGACGGCGTCGCGATCAATGCCGAAATTGTATTTGCCGCGCCAAAATTTTTGTCCGTCCTCGGATCGCCGCGCCCGGTGGTTGGCGCGAGTGTTGCGACCAACGCTGGCGCGACCAGCCAGTTTTACAGCGGCCTTGAATGGCGTTTCACGTTAAGTCCGCGGTTTTTTGTTTCCGCCGGTGCGGGCGGCGCCATCCATGACGGTGAGGCCGATGACTTCGACCCCGTTGCCGATGCGGCCCGTGTTTCCAGCACGCTCTTTCTCGGTTGCCGGGCGCTGTTCCGCATCAACGGCAATGCCGGCTACCAAATCAACGAGCGCCTCAGCGCGATGTTCTATTGGGCGCATATTTCCAACGCGGGCCTCTGCCGAGAAAACGAAGGCCTCGACCACACCGGCATGCGCCTCGGCTATAGTTTCTGATTGCTCAAATTCTCCCCAGCCAAAATATTCACTCAGCCCTTTTTGCCATTCCGCCGCAGCGGCTATTGTTGCGTTGCCGCGAGGCCCATGGTACCCCCTCGCGCGATCTTCAAAGGGGCGTCGGCGAACAGGTCTGTCTGGCGTTCTAATTGTTAGTAATTTCAGTGAGTTAGGCGCCGCCTCGTTGCGGCGTCTTTGGCAACAGGAGCATGGCCGACGTGGCAGGCGATCTCGCACCGACAACCGGCGTTGCCGGACGCTATGCTGGCGCGTTGTTCGACCTTGCAAAAGAGGCCGGCGCGGTTGGTTCTGTCGAGGCCGAGATGACGGCGCTTGGCGCATCTATTGACGTCTCGGAAGACCTACGCGATTTCCTCAAAAGCCCGGTCTATGACCGCGCCGACCAGATCAAAGCACTGACGGCGTTAGCGCAAAAAGCAGACTTTGGCGCCTTAACAACGAATTTTCTAAAGCTTGTCGCGACCAACCGGCGCTTGTTTGCGCTGCCCGCCATGATCGCGGCCTTTGCCGCGCGCGCCGCCGCCGATCGCGGCGAGGTGTCGGCGGAGGCGATTTGCGCCGCGGCAATGAGCGAAGACCAGACAAGGGCCTTGCGCCTTGAAATTGAATCGATGGTCGGTAAGGCCGTCAATCTTGAGACCAGCATCGATCCGGATTTGCTCGGTGGGCTGATCGTCAAGATTGGCAGCCAGATGATCGATTCATCTCTCCGTACAAAACTCAACCGTTTAAGAACAGTGATGAAAGAGGCTTGAATCAAATGGAGCTCAACGCTGCAGAAATTTCCTCCATCCTGAAGCAGCAGATCAAGGACTTCGGCAAGGACGCTGAAGTCTCCGAGATCGGTCAGGTGTTAAGCGTCGGCGATGGCATCGCCCGCATTTATGGCCTCGACAATGTTCAGGCTGGCGAGATGGTCGAATTCGCGAATGGCGTAAAAGGCATGGCCCTGAACCTTGAGGCCGACAATGTCGGCGTCGTGATCTTCGGCGAAGACCGCGAAATCAAGGAAGGCGATACCGTTAAGCGCACCAAGACGATTGTTGATGTGCCGGTGGGCAAAGGCCTTCTCGGCCGCGTTGTCGATCCGCTTGGCAACCCGATTGACGGCAAGGGTCCGATTGATGCAAGCGAGCGGCGGCTGGTGGATGTCAAAGCGCCGGGCATTCTGCCGCGTAAATCCGTCCACGAACCCATGCAGACCGGCATCAAGGCGATTGACGCGATGATCCCGATCGGCCGCGGTCAGCGCGAGTTGGTGATCGGCGATCGCCAGACCGGCAAGACCGCGATTTGCATCGATGCGATCCTCAACCAAAAAGACATCAATGCCTCGAACGATGAATCCAAGAAGCTTTATTGCGTCTATGTGGCGATCGGCCAGAAACGCTCAACCGTCGCGCAAATCGTCAAGACGCTGGAAGACAATGGCGCAATGGAATATTCCATCGTTGTCGCGGCGACCGCATCAGAGCCGGCGCCGCTGCAATTCCTGGCGCCGTTCTCCGGTTGTGCGATTGCTGAATATTTCCGCGACAACGGCATGCATGCGTTGATCATCTATGATGACCTCTCCAAGCAGGCCGTCGCCTATCGCCAGATGTCACTGCTTCTGCGGCGCCCGCCAGGACGCGAGGCTTATCCGGGCGACGTGTTTTATCTTCACTCGCGTCTTTTGGAGCGTGCGGCGAAACTCAATGAAGACAATGGCGCCGGTTCCATGACTGCGCTGCCGATCATTGAGACGCAAGCCAACGACGTGTCGGCCTATATTCCGACCAATGTGATCTCGATCACCGATGGTCAGATCTTCCTTGAGACGGATCTGTTCTTCCAGGGCATCCGCCCGGCGGTGAATGTCGGCCTGTCGGTGAGCCGTGTGGGTTCGGCCGCGCAGATCAAGGCGATGAAACAGGTAGCCGGTAAGATCAAAGGCGAACTTGCTCAGTATCGAGAGCTTGCCGCCTTTGCGCAGTTCGGCTCTGACCTTGATGCATCAACGCAAGCGATCCTCAATCGCGGCGACCGGCTGACCGAGCTGATGAAGCAGGGCCAGTTCTCGCCGTTGCAGGTTGAAGAGCAAGTCTGCGTCATCTTCGCCGGCACGCAAGGCTATCTCGACAAGTTCCCGAAAAACCGGGTCCAGGAATTTGAAGCCGAATGGGTCAGGAAGCTCCACGCTGATCACAGCGATATCCTCAAATCCATTCGCGAGACCGGCAAGCTCGACGCGGACAATGAAAAGAAACTCACTGAGGCGCTTGATGCGTTCTCGAAGGGTTTTGCTTAGGTAAATTGATGACAAGGATTGAGCGAACGATAGCCGAAATAGCAAAAGGGATTTTTATCGGTCTCTTTTTGGGCTTGGTTGTTCTGTCGCTTGGAGTTTTCTTTCCACAAAATGTTAACCCAATTGGTTTTGTGGGATTAGGTTTGCTTACATTAATTGGAGCGGTGACGGGGCTGCTTGTTGGGTTTTTTGATGTGAGAAAGAAAAAGTAACTCATGGCCAATCTTAAAGACCTCAAAACGCGGATCACGTCGGTTAAGTCGACGCAGAAGATCACCAAGGCCAAGCAGATGGTGGCTGCGGCGAAGCTGCGCCGGGCTGAGGAGCGCGCGACGGAAGCGCGTCCTTATACGCAGCGGATGGAGGCGGTGCTTGCCAATCTTGCGGCGAGCGCTGAAGGCAACCCTAATGCGCCGCGGCTGCTCGCCGGAACGGGCAAAGACGAAACGCATCTGCTGATTGTCGCAACGGCGGACAAAGGCCTTTGCGGTGGGTTTAACTCTTCCATTGTGCGGCTTGCCCGCGAGCATATCGTCAAGCTCCAGGGTGAGGGTAAAAAAGTCAAAATCATCACCGTCGGCCGCAAGGGCGACGACCAGCTCAAGCGCTTATATGAAAGTCTGATTGTCTGGAAAGCCAATTTCCTTGAGACCAAACAGATCGGCTTCGCCAACGCCCATGAGATCGCCGAGAAAGTCTTGGCGATGTTCAAGGATGAAGAATTCGACGTTGCGACATTGTTCTACGGCAAATTCCAGAATGTCGTGATGCAAGTCCCGACCCCGCAACAAATCATCCCCGCGGTTGCGCCGCAAGGCGTCGAGACGCCGGAGCTTAAAGGCGCGGTCTATGACTACGAGCCCGACGAGGCGGAAATCCTCCGCGCGCTGTTGCCGCGCTATGTGGCGGTGCAAATCTTCCGGGCGCTGTTAGAAAATGTCGCCTCCGAACAGGCCGCATCGATGACTGCGATGGACAACGCAACCCGCAATGCCGGGGAAATGATCGACAAGTTGAACTTAAAATATAACCGCGCCCGCCAGGCGCAGATTACCACTGAACTGATTGAAATCATCGCCGGCGCGGAGGCGCTTTAGTCCTTCGAGGGCCGCTGCGCGGCCGCCTCAGGATGAGGATTGAGATAAAATTAGACCCTCATCCTGAGGTGCGAGCATAGCGAGCCTCGAAGGATGGCGGCGGAGAAGAACGAAGAGGAAAGTACAATGAGCAAAGAAGGCCGGATTTCACAAATTATTGGCGCTGTTGTCGACGTTGAGTTCGACGACGCGTTGCCGGGAATTTTGAACGCCCTTGAAACCGACAATAACGGTAACCGTCTGGTGCTCGAGGTCGCCCAGCACCTTGGTCAAAACGCCGTCAGGACCATCGCGATGGATTCCACGGAAGGCCTGGTGCGCGGCGGCAAGGTCACCGACACCGGCGAGGCGATTTCGGTGCCGGTTGGCGAGGGCACGCTCGGGCGGATTATGAATGTGATCGGCGAGCCGGTTGATGAGGCGGGCCCGATCCCGCATACGGTTCGGCGCGGCATTCACCAGCTGGCGCCGCCGCTGACGGAGCAATCGACGGAAGCGGAAGTCCTCGAAACCGGGATTAAGGTCGTCGACCTTCTCTGCCCCTATGCGAAGGGTGGCAAGGTTGGCCTTTTCGGCGGCGCCGGCGTTGGCAAGACGGTGTTGATCATGGAGCTGATTAATAACATCGCCAAGGGGCATGGCGGCTATTCGGTGTTTGCCGGCGTTGGCGAGCGCACCCGGGAAGGCAACGACCTTTACTGGGAGATGATCGAATCGAAAGTGAATGTTGATCCGAAGGAAAATAACGGCTCGGCCGAAGGCTCAAAAGCCGCGCTGGTTTATGGTCAGATGAACGAGCCGCCGGGCGCGCGCGCGCGCGTTGCTTTGTCCGGGCTGACGGTGGCGGAACATTTCCGCGATGAAGGCCAGGATGTTTTGTTCTTCGTTGATAATATTTTCCGCTTTACCCAAGCCGGCTCTGAAGTCTCCGCGCTGCTCGGCCGCATCCCGTCGGCGGTGGGCTATCAACCGACGCTGGCGACCGATATGGGCACCATGCAGGAGCGCATTACGACCACCACTAAAGGCTCGATCACTTCGGTGCAGGCGATTTACGTGCCGGCGGATGATCTCACCGATCCTGCGCCGGCGACCTCGTTCTCACACCTTGATGCAACCACAGTGTTGAACCGCGCCATTGCCGAAAAAGGCATCTATCCAGCGGTTGACCCGCTCGATTCTACCTCACGCATGCTCGACCCGCGCATCATCGGCGAGGAGCATTATGCAGTTGCCGGTAACGTGCAGCGCATCCTTCAGCGTTATAAAGCCCTGCAGGATATCATCGCGATCCTTGGCATGGATGAACTGTCGGAAGAAGACAAACTGGTTGTTGCGCGCGCCCGTAAGGTTGAGCGCTTCTTGTCCCAGCCGTTTCATGTGGCGGAAATCTTCACCGGTACACCGGGCAAGCTGGTCTCTCTCGCGGACACGATCAAAGGCTTTAAAGGCCTCGTTGAAGGCGAGTATGACCACCTGCCGGAAGCAGCTTTCTACATGGTTGGCTCCATGGATGAAGCGATCGAAAAAGCCGGTAAACTGGCAGCGGAAGCGGCGTAACTGGATATGGAGCCCTCCGATACAAACGCGCAAATGGTGACTTGGATTGTTGCCTTGCTTGGCGCGTTAATTGGTGGCGGACTATCGGCTTTTGGCGCGTGGTTGGCGATTGGCCGACAGTTTATATTGCAGAATAACAACGCAGATTCGTTAGCGCGGTCGTTCTTTTCCTTTTTGCTTGAGGAGCAAATTCGAAGCGTTAATTCAATGATTGAATACAGATCGTCTAATGCTGGTGAGATTGCGTATTTCGACTTGGATAAATTACAGACAAATTACGCCTTGTTCGAGAGAAATAAGGAATGGTTGGTCCGGATATCAGATGGTGTCGTTAGACAAAATATAGTCGACGTTCTTTCTGGGTTACAGATCTGGACAAACTTACTTCGAAACCAGGCCCAAACAGTATCGGATACTCAATCTAAGTTGGTGCTAGCGGAGGCGGGCTCGCCCAATCATCAGACCTATCTGAACGAAGTTGAGAACGCAAAGGGGCAAGTTGATGGACTCTTTGCGAACTTGTCGGCTGCACGGCAGCAACTAGAAACCACTAAATCATCTCTTTGATGAGGATAGAATAGTAACATGGCTGATAAACTCCATTTCAATCTCGTTTCGCCGGAGCGCGAACTCATGGCCGCCGATGTCGATCAGGTTGATATTCCGGGGGCGGAAGGCTGGATCGGTGTGTTGCCGAACCACACGCCGCTGATGACGACATTGGCGCCGGGCATGGTTCGAATTAAAGCCGGCAACGACGAAAAGCACATCTTCGTGCGCGGCGGTTTTGCGGAAATCTCACCCGCGGGGCTGACGCTCCTGGCCGAAGAGGCGATGCCGGCCGATGAGCTTGATGCGGAAAAGATCGCCTTGCGGGTCAAGGATGCGGAAGAAGACCTCGCCGACGCCGACAGCGACGAGAAAAAGCTCGCCGCCCAACAGTCGCTCGACCGCTTAAAAGAGTTGCAGGCCGCGCTTTAGGTTGCCTGCCCATAAATAGAATTTCCGTCATCCCGGATGCAATGCAACACGAAGTGTTGCCTTGCTGGTCCGGGACCGTTGTACGCGATCACGATTAAATGTGTCGGCGGCTTAAGCGGCCGGGCTCGTCGACAAGCTACCGCCCAACGCTCAAGGCGCCGCCCGCAGAAAATCTCGCAGCGGCGTGAACGCCGCCATCAGCTCTTCATAGACATGGCGCTTGAACGGCACGATCAGCGACGGCGCTTCTTCCAGCTCGCCCCACCGCCAGTCGTCGAATTCATGATGGTCATGGGCGTTAAGGTCGACCTCGCTGTCCGCACCCTCAAACAGCATCGCCGCCCATTTCTGGCGCTGGCCGACCCATTTGTTCTTTTTATAAGGGGTTGGAAAATCATAGACGAGCCAGCCCGGAGTGACGGTGAGAAGCCGGGCGGACGCAACGCCGGTTTCTTCTTTGAGTTCACGAAAGGCGGCCGCAATAATATCTTCACCCGGATCAACGCCGCCCTGCGGCATCTGCCATCGCTGTGCAGGGTCTTTGGCAAGCTGAGGAGAAAAGTCGCTGGCGCGCCGGCCATACCAGACGCGGCCCTCGCGGTTGAAGAGGGCAACACCGACATTGGGGCGATAGTTCTTGAGAAGGGTTTCGGGGTCCATAGAATTTTGTGCGCCGTGAATAACTGGTCGCCGATATTTAATGCCTGGACGCTCGCGCTTGCAAGACGGCTGAGGCCGGCGTCGCGACAAAGCCGTTTTCTTCAAGCCCTACAGCCCATGCGGCAATTTCATCGAGTGTTGTCGCATACGCATAGGTCTTGCCGAGCGCGGCGCCGTCGCGTTTGGCGATCTGCTCCAGCGCCCGCAATTCCCGGCGCACGGCGTTGCGGCGCGATGGGTCGGGCGCTGGCGGCACGATGCGATTGACCGATGCAATGACGCCGCCACCCTGGCTTCCGTCAGAAAGGCTCGCAGCGCCGGTGTCGTCAATATAGGCGACGCCTGCGTCTGCGAGTTTTTTTAAAACAGGCGCCAACGCTTCCTCCTGGGTTGAGAACTTGGCGCCGAGATAGTTCGTCGCCGCGAAATAGCCGCCAAACCGCGACATCAGCCAGTCTAGGCGCTGGAGGTTTTCTTCGCGGTTCTGCGTCGTCAGCAGGCCTGCGGGCCCCAGCGCGTCAAGATTGGCGCCATAGCCCTCCATGGGTAATTCGATAAGGATTTCATGACCGGCGTTACGGGCCTTCTGGGTCCAGAATTCCAGATCCTTCGCATAGGGCGCAAAAGCCAGCGAGATTTCCGCCGGAAGATCGTCAATCGCCCGTTGCGTCAACGCTGAATTCAGTCCGAGACCGCCGACAATAATCGCGATCTGCGGCGCACCGTCCGGATCCGGACTGGCGGCTGCATAAACATGCATGGCCTTGCGCCCGTCAGATCCGATCTGCGGCGCTTTGCCGAATGGCGTTGTGCGCAATAAGTCCGGATCAGGCGCGATGATTTTTGCAGCGCGATTGCGGGTTAGGGATGCGGTCGTTACCGGTGTTGTTTTTGTTTCGGCGCCGGCGATCGTGATAACGATCTCGCCGCCGTTTTCTCCGCTGTCGGCGAAATCCAGTTCGTCCGGATAGAGAAGAAAATCTGCCCCATCCGCACCTTCGATGGTTTCCATCACCGCCTCACCGGCGTCGCGCAGAGTGGGGGGCGCCAGGCGCAGTCCGGGGGTCTGGGTTGCGGTCGCGACCTGGCTAGCCGCTTCCGGCTCATGGCGGGCCATCCGCTCTATCCCATTAACCGGCAGCGATACGCGTCCCGGCCCGTTGCCGCTGGTCATTGAGTAGGCGAGCCCGGCGGCGATGACCGCGACCACGCCCAGCGCGCTCAGCCACGCCAGCGATAGGCGGCTCAGGACCGGGAGAATAAATTTATGTCGGCGGTGGGCGACCATTTGACCTGTTGGGCGCAGCGTATGCGCCGCTTTCTAACCTACCGGTCATAAATACGGATAATACGGTTAACCAACTGAAAACGGAGCCGCCTAAGAAAGGCGGCTCCGTCCAGGTTTTAGTCGTCTGGCGGACGCGTTATTGGCGCGCAACCCCAGCATCGGCCAGCAATTGCCGGTAAGCCGTGGCGTCGGTTAAGATTTCTACGGCGCGCTCAAGCTGGCAATCCCTCGGGGTCTCGCCATCTTCCTTGAGCGAGCACTCGAACGGTTCAATGGCCGGCGCGGCGACATCATCGCTGTCGCTGTCCGCCGCCTCGACGATCTCTTCTTCTTTCACGTCAAGCGCCCCGGGCAGGTCGCGTTCGGCCCGGCGCGCAGCATTCTCGTCCTGACCAGGGTAGATCACCGGCATGGCGATATCGGGGTCAATGCCGAGTGCCTGGATTGAACGGCCGGAGGGGGTGTAATACCGCGCTGTGGTGAGCCGCAAGGCGCCCTGAAGGCCATTTTGAAGCGGAATAACGGTTTGCACGGAGCCTTTGCCGAAGGATTTAGTGCCAAGCAGGAGTGCGCGATTACGGTCTTGTAGCGCACCGGCGACAATTTCCGACGCCGACGCTGAGCCGCCATTAATCAGCACAATGATTGGCTTTCCGTTGAATTTATCGCCTGGCGTGCCCATTTCGCGCAACGTGTCGCGCGGGCGTCGGCCTCTGGTGGAAACAATTTCGCCGCCTTCAAGGAAGACGTCGGAAACCGCGACCGCCTGATCGAGCAAGCCGCCGGGATTGGACCGTAGGTCCAAAATAAGCCCTTTCGGGCCACCTGGAATTTCTTTCGACAATTTCTTGATGGCTTTTTTAACGCCGTCCTCAGCCTGCTCGCTGAAGGTTGCGATCCGGATATAAGCAAAGTCTTTCTCAGCGCGCCAACGGACCGCCTGGACGGTGACGATATCGCGAACGATGGTTAGCTCAAACGGCTCGGCGGCGCGGTCCCGCAGGATTTTAATATCGACCTTGGTGCCTTTCTCGCCTTTAAGCTTGGAAATAGCCTCGTCAATGGTCATGCCGAGCACAGCCTCGCCGTCGATTTCGACGATCAGGTCGTTGGTGAGAATACCAGCGCGGTCGGCGGGCGTATCTTCGATCGGTGCGACAATTTTGACATAGCCTTTGTCGTCGCCTTCATTGTCCATCACGATCTGGATGCCGAGCCCGGCAAAAGTGCCGCGGGTTTGTTCTTGCATGGTCTGAAAGTCTTCGGCGGTCAGGTAACTTGAATGCGGATCAAGCGTATTGAGCATGCCGTTAATGGCGCCCTTGATCAACTCGCCGTCTTCCGGGTTGGTGACGTAGTTCTCGTGCACCTGCTCAAAGACTTCGCCAAACAGATCTAGCTGGCGGAATGTGTCTGCCGAGATGGACGCCCGCGCGAATACGGCGCTGGAAAGAACTCCGAACAGGAGTGCGCCGCCGGCCGCCGCGCCGGCCAGCGCGCTGGCGGAATAGCGTTTCGCCGCTGAGGGGCGAACTTTAGGGGCGCGGGAAGAAAGCATCTGCATTTTTACTACCTTTTTATACCGGCTAGAACGCTAGCTCTTCTATACTTTTGCTAGAGAGCCACAACGCCGGGTTAACGGGCTCGCCTTTTTTGCGGACCTGAAGATCCAAATCTGCGCCGCCAACGGGCATTGTCGCTACTGGCTCCCCAGCCGTAATCTGCTGGTTCTCCTCAACCAGAATGTCGTCGACGCCTAATAATAATATATGAAAGCCGCCGCCAACGTCCAGAACCACCAGGTTGCCAATTGGTTGCCAATCCCGTGCCACGACTACACGCCCCTCAAAAGGGGCGGTCACAATTGCCTGATCGCGCGCAGAAAGGCGGATTCCCTCAAAAACACCGCCTTCTGGGCGGGGCTTGCCGAAAGCGCCGGTTAACCTTCCGGCAACGGGCGGCCGCAAGCGGCCAAGGGCGGCGGCAAAGTTTTTGGTGGCGATAAAGGGTTCGGGCGCTATCGGTTTGATCGCCGGGGTGATGTTGAGGGGGCTGAGGGCGATTTTTTTCGGCGGCGGCGGTTTTAGGCGCGGGGTTACGAGATGCGCCAGCCGCTCCAGCCGGCGCAGCATCTCGCGCAGGCTGGTCGCCTCAACCGCCAGGCGAGCGGTCTGTTTTTGGGCCGCAGCGGCAAGACCGGCGGCGACATCGCGTTCTTTTTCCTTTTGCTTCATTAAATCGCCCAAGACATCGCGGCGGGCGGCAAGCTCGTCATTGGTCTCCGCATAGGTTGCGCGTTCGCGCGCTAACGCAGCCGACAGTTCCGCCAAGCTCTCTACGGCGGTGCGCAGGCGGGCGGCTCTGGCCTCCAGCGCCGGGGCGGCGTCAGACAAGAGCATTGCCGCGCGCGCCGATTTATTGGCGTCCTCCGGCGACACCAGAAGTGCCGGCGGACGCGACAGCTCAAGGGACTGCAACGCGGCCAAAACTTCACTCAGATTATTGCTCTCGGCGCGTAGCGCCGCCGCGGCGGCCGCTTTTTCTTGTTCGAGTTCGGCAATCGAGCCTTCAAGGGCGGTAATTTTGCGCTCGGCCTGCTGAATTGAGTTGGCGGTTTCAATCATCCGGTGGCGTAGGGCGGCGACTTCTTTTTCGCGGGCGGCGGCCTCCCGCCGTAGACGCTTTTCTTCTTCGGCGCGGTCTTTGAGGCGACGCTCGACCTCTTGCAGTTCATTGGGCCCAGCCTGCGTCCCGGTCTGTGCAGACACTCCCGAGGCCATCGTCGCAGCAATAACAAAAAGCAAGACTATGCGTGTGGTCATGAGCGGTGATAGGGGTGGCCGGTGAGGATGGTCATTGCGCGGTATAATTGCTCCATCAGCATCACCCTGACAAGCATATGCGGCCAGGTGGCGGCGCCAAAGCACAAAGACAGGGCTGCGCGATCGGTGATGGATTGGTCATGGCCATCGGCGCCGCCGATCAGAAATGCTGCGCTGCCGGCGCCGTCATCGCGCTGATGGGCAAGCATGTCGGCGAGATCTTCGCTCGAATAGTTGCGGCCGCGCTCATCGAGACGAATAAGAACCGATCCTGGCGGCGCGGCGCCATAAAGCATCGCCCCTTCACGGGCGCGCCTTTTTGCGCCTTTCAGCTTCGCCGGGGTTTCAAATTCTAAGATGTCGGGCCCGGAAAAACCTATATTGCGCGCTATTGCGCTCGCCCGTTCCTGATAATCGCCCGCGAGGGTTTTTTCCGGGCCGGCGCGCATCTTCCCAATGGCGGCGATGATCAGTCGCATGACGAGCCTTTGTCAGCGAGGGCTTTTGGTTAAGCCTCGGTCTTGACCGGCGCATGCGCCGCTTCTGACCACACCCGTTCAATATTATAAAAGCTGCGCACTTCCGGACGGAACAGATGGACGATGACATCATGGGCGTCGATCAGAACCCAGTCGCAGGCGCGTGCGCCCTCGACATTGGCGCCGGTGACGCCGGCGGCTTTGAGGCGCTCGACGATTTTACCGGCCATCGCGCCGACATGGCGCTGTGAGCGGCCGGAGGCAACCACCATAAAATCGGCACGGTCTGACTTGCCGGCAAGGTCGATTGTGACGACATCTTCGGCTTTGTCGTCGTCCAGCTGTTCAACAATGAGGGAAAGAATTTTGCGACCAATTTCTACCGGCGTCAGGCCGATAAAAGCGCCCGGAATTGGGTTAGGGCTATGGTCATCATCGTCGCGTTCGGCGACGAGTCTTAAAGCGGCCTTTCCGGCGGCGGCCGCGGCGCCGTCAAGTGAACTCAGCGCAGGTCTCCATGTGCAACACGAGAAATCCTCGTCCGGTGAATATAGGGGCTTTTGGGGCCGCGTCCAAGCGGGCGCCGGGGAATTAACTGTTGCTCAAAAGGCACGCCGCGAACCAGCCCTTATCGTCTGTCCATAGGGCGTCCTGGCGCCACGGGGTTTCGGCGAAAAGCGCCTCCAGCCGCTGGGGTGAATATTTGTAAGAGTTTTCATTATGCAGGGTCTCGCCCGCCGCAAAAGTAAATTTCCGCCCGTCAATGGTAATGGATGTCGGGCGCAGCGCCCGCAGGTGCATTTCAATGCGGCAGTTTTTTTCGCAGTAAAACGCGTAATGCTCAAAGTCGCTGATGGTTAATATGGCGTCCAGTTCGCGCTGCATCCGCACGAGAAGATTGAGGTTGAACTCGGCCGTGACGCCGTCGCGGTCATTATAGGCGGCCTGAAGGATGGCCGGGTCTTTTTCGAGATCGATCCCGAGCAGGAATTTGGCGTCCGGGCCCAGCGTCTGGCTGGCGCGGTTTAAAAATTTAACGGCGCTATCCGGCTGCATATTGCCGAGGGTCGAGCCTGGGAAGAATCCCAGCCAATGCGCCGGCAGAGGCAAATGCCCGGCAGGGATGGTCACCGGCGCATGAAAGTCTGCGCAGACAGCCGCCACGGGTAGCGCGTGCTTGTCGGTAAGCGCGGTTGCACTCTCAATCAGATGGTCTTTGGAGATATCCATCGCCACATAGGCGACGGGATGGTCAAGGCCGTCGAGCAGCCAGGCAATTTTTTCGCTGGCGCCAGAGCCATATTCAAAGATTGCCGCGCCAGCGCCGATCTTGTCGGTGATATCGGCGGCGTTGGCGTCAAACAGCGCTTTTTCCGTGCGCGTCGGATAATATTCATCAAGCGTAGTGATACGTTGAAACAATTTCGAGCCGTGCTCATTATAGAAATATTTTGGTGAGATGGTTTTTTGCGCCTGCGCCAACCCATCCAACGCATCAGCCTTAAAGTCACCCATATCCGGGTGCAGATCGAGGAAAAACGCCAGCGGCCCATAAGGTGCGGTTATGTCGGTCACGGTATGGGCGTCTCCAGAAGCTTGATTGGGCGATGCGGGAATATTGTTTCTGATCGCGGTGGAGGAAAGCGGGTTGTCGGTGTCTGAAAAATAGACCCAGGCCGGCGGGTCGGTGCGCGTTAACTGGCTGAGGTTTTTCTCATCAATGCGAAAGGCGTCAAGCGCTTTTGCGGCCTCTCCTGACAGCGCATTGTCAGTATAGCCGGGGCGGTTGAACACGGCTATCGGCGCCAGCTCTGCAATTTTACGCCAGTCCTTCCAGCGGTGAAATCCAGCCAGACTGTCCGCGCCCATCAGCCAGAAAAAATCGATATCGGGATTTGTGGTTTGTAGCCGCTCCAGTGTGTCAACCGTGTACTGAAGATTGTGTCGGCGTTCGAAGTCGCTGATGACAATGTCGGGATGGTCGGCAATGGCGCGGGCTTTTGAAAGCCGCTCTTCGTAAGGCGCATATAAGGTTGCGTCTTTTAGCGGATTGCCGGGCGTGACAAGCCACCACACCGCTTCCAGACCAAGCCTACCCAGCGCGGCCAGTGAAATTTGTCGATGGGCGGTATGGGCCGGATTGAATGAGCCGCCAAGAAGCCCGATCCGTCGGCGAGAGGCGCTGTGAGAGGACATCAGTTTCCGGTGCGGCGATCTAGATCGGCGCTTACATAGGCGTCCCGGCGCGAGATTAAAACCGGTGCGGAGGTATAAAACTGGGTTTTTGCTGAACCCTCTATGGGGCCCAGGCGCTTTGCTCGTTTTGTGCGGGGGCGGTTGCGGCTTTGCGCATCTGGCTGGAAAGCGTCATCAGCGCACCGAGCAAAGGCTTAACGCCGGCGCCGGTCGCGCCGGAAAGCCGTTTTACCGGCGCGCCAGCCGCCTTTTCGAGGGCGGCGGCCTTTTCCTCGATTTCGTTCTCGCTCAAGGCGTCAATCTTGTTGAGGGCAACAAATTCCGGCTTTTCGGCAAGCAGTGCGCTATAGGCGGCCAGCTCGCGGCGGATGGTTTTGTAAACCGCGGCAGGATCGTCTTCCGTTCCATCGACAAGATGGAGCAGGCCAGCGCATCGCTCCACGTGACCGAGAAACCGGTCGCCAATGCCGGCGCCCTCATGGGCGCCCTCAATCAGGCCGGGAATATCGGCGAGCACGAAGCTGTGGCCCTCGCCGACGCGCACAACGCCGAGATTGGGATGAAGCGTCGTAAACGGATAATCGGCGATTTTCGGCTTGGCGGCGGAGACGGCCGCGAGGAAGGTTGACTTGCCGGCATTGGGCAGGCCGACAAGCCCGATATCGGCGATCAGCTTAAGGCGTAGCCAGATGGTGCGTTTTTCCGCCGGATAGCCGGGGTTGGCGCGCCGCGGCGCTTGATTGGTGGAGGATTTAAACCGCGCATTGCCAAACCCGCCATTGCCGCCCTTGGCGAGCAGAAACAACTCGCCCGGCGTGTCGAGATCGGCGATCAGGGTTTGTTCGTCTTCTTCAAAAATCTGCGTGCCGACCGGGACCTTGATGATCAAATCATCGCCGCCGGCGCCTGTGCGGTTCGCGCCCTCGCCGGGGCGGCCGGGCTTAGCCTTGAAATGCTGCTTGTAGCGATAGTCGATCAGCGTATTGAGGTTTTCGACCGCCTCGGCCCAGACATGGCCGCCGGCCCCGCCGTCGCCGCCATTTGGCCCGCCAAACTGGATGAATTTCTCACGCCGAAACGACAGGCATCCGCCCCCGCCGGCGCCGCTTTCCACATAGATTTTGGTGCGATCAAGAAATTTCATGGGCGGGTTATAGCGAGCTCTGGGATATTGGCCACCGGCATGTTGCTGCAGCCTTTGCGTGCGCTGTTACGTATCATTGCCTATGGTGTGCGGCAGATTTAGCGAAGGAGTGATTATGCCGGGTAATGTCGATGTCCTATTCGAGCCGTTTGAGATGGGGGCGTTAAAGCTCGCCAACCGCATCGTTATGGCGCCGATGACGCGGTCGTTCTCGCCGGGCAATGTTCCGGGCGAGGATGTCGCTGCCTATTACCGCCGTCGTGCGGAGGGTGGGGTCGGTCTGATCCTCACGGAAGGCGTCTCGACCAACACGACAACGGCCTCAGGCACGCCGAATGTGCCGAATATTGTCACCGATGAAGCCAAGGCCGGCTGGGCGAGAGTGGTTTCCGGCGTTAAGGCTGCTGGCGGCGTCATTGGCGTTCAGCTGTGGCATGAGGGGGCGTTTCGCAATCCGGCAAAGACGGCGCATCCCGACATTCCTTCCTGGTCGGCGTCGGGCATGAAGGTTCCCGGCAAACAGGTTGGCGCGCCCATGAGCGACGCTGAGATCGAAACCGCAATCACCGAGTTTGTCGATGGCGCTGTGGCGGCAAAGGAGATCGGCTTTGATTGCGTGGAGTTTCACGGCGCCCATAGTTATCTGATCGACAGTTTCTTTTGGGAAGAGACTAATCTGCGTACCGACAAATGGGGTGGCCCGAACTGGTCGGACCGCACGGCTTTTGCTGCAGAGATTATCCACCGCACCCGGGAGCGCGTGGGCGCGGATTTTCCGTTGCTGATCCGGCTGTCGCAATGGAAGCAACAGGATTTCTCCGCCAGGCCGGCAAAATCTCCTGATGAATTAGCGCAATGGCTGACGCCGTTGGTCGATGCCGGGATTGATATTTTCCACTGCTCGCAGCGGCGTTTCTGGGAGCCGGAGTTTGAAAACTCCGATCTCAACTTCGCTGGCTGGACCCAAAAGCTCAGCGGTAAACCGGCAATTTCTGTCGGATCGGTCGGGCTCAGTGGCGAATTTACCGCCGCCTATGCGGGCGAAGTCTCGCAGCCCGCCAGCCTTGATGAGCTTATCCGTCGCATGGAAGCGCGGGAGTTTGATCTGATCGCGGTCGGCCGGGCGCTGTTGCAGGACCCTGACTGGTTGAAGAAGATTCGTGACGGGCGAAACGACGAACTGGCGGTATTTTCAAAAGACGCGCTGGCGACGCTTTACTGAAATAACTTGTTCTGATCCGGAGAAGAAAATGATTACCCTTCACCATCTTGAAAATTCACGGTCCCAGCGCGTCCTTTGGCTGCTTGAGGAGCTGGGCGCGGATTATCAAATCAAACACTATAAACGCGACAAGAAAACCAGCCTCGCGCCAGCGGCGTTAAAAAAAGTGCATCCGCTCGGTAAATCGCCGGTCGTTGAACAGAACGGGCAGGTGCTGGCGGAGACCGGCGCTATAATGGAGTATCTTGTCGAGCAGCATGGCGGCGCCTTGGCGCCGGCGCCCGACACGCCAAATTATCTACGCTACAAATATTGGATGTATGCGGCGGAAGGCTCGTACGCAGCCATTATGGTGACGGCGCTGTTGCTCACCCGCATGGAAACAGCGCCGATGCCGTTTTTTGCCAAACCAATCGCCCGTAGGCTGACAAAAGGTGTGCGTGACGCCTATCTCGATCACACTATGAAGGGGCTGTTTGATTATGCTGAGGCGACGCTCGGAGACTCTGAATGGCTGGCCGGCGACGAATTTTCCGCCGCCGACATCATTATGAGCTTTCCGCTTGAGAGCTTTGCGGCGCGCGGCAATATCGCGCTTTATAAAAATATCGCCGCATTTTTAGACCGCATTCACGCCCGCCCCGCCTATCAGCAGGCGGTGGATAAGGGCGGGCCTTACGGGCTGATCCGGTAACAATTTCGTGTGGCGGGCCGTGTGGGTGGCGCGGCCATGCCGGCGCCATGTTCCGGGCTTCCTTTCGCCGCCAGCGGGTTTTAGCTATAGGGCCAGACAAATAAGGATTAGGCGATGGGCATCGCAATGCTTTTGGCAATTTCATTGATATGCATCGATACGGCTGCGTCCGCTCTCCCGTTGCCGGCGAGCGTTGCCGTTGCGCCAGCCGTGGTCGCAGTTCAGGCGACAGCGGATCCGCAACTCACCACGCCGCCGGCGGACGAGATCGACCCCGTTATATTGGCGCCGGCCAGCGAACCGACCGCAGAGCCCATTAATGACCCCCTCGCCTTTGAAGGCGAAAGCGATGAGGCTGTGGTGCAGCGCTTTGTCGACTATCTTGAACAAACTACCAGCCTCACCGGGGACTTCACCCAAATTGCCCCATCCGGCGCGATCTCGACCGGCCAGTTATATCTGCGCCGTCCGGGGTTTTTGCGGTTTGAATATGACCCGCCGGACCCGCTCCTGATCGTCGCCAATGGCGGCCTGGTTTACGTCTATGACGACGCGCTGGAGACAACGGATTCCTACCCGTTGGGCAAAACACCGCTCAAATTTTTGCTGAGCCGAAAGCTTAATTTCGATGAAACCACTGTGGTTGGCGTGGATCGCGGCGTTAACAATGTCGCGATCACGTTGGCGTCGAAAAAAGACGCCGTCGAGGGCGAGCTGACAATAATCGTGAAAGCCCCGGAAATGACGCTTATTCGCTGGATCGTCCGCGACCTGCAAAACGGTATAACCGTTGTCACGCTTGATAATGTGGTGGCCGGCGAACGCCTCGCCAACCGGCTATTCCGGCCTCCCGATGCCGGCGGCGCTTTCCTTAAAAATTAGCAATGCTACAATTATCGCAGTAAATTGCTGCTTTTGTTATAGGGTCACAAGCAAGCTTTTTTTTACTTCTCCTATTGAAAAACCCATCAGTGATGCGTTAATGTAACAGTACGCGAAGGGTGTTTTATCGGGTCAGCGTTGCCCCCCCGCTTGCAGGCCCGAAAGCCAGTCGCGTCGCCGGAATATCCCCTCCCGGCGTAGGCGCAACAGCGCAGCTTGGCGTCCGATCTTTCTTCAGGATCGGGCGCCTTTTTTCTTTTGCGGCCCGAAAGTGGGGTGTCGGCGGGTGATGTTGGCCCTAAGACAGCGCTGGCGGCGATAATCGGAGATGGTGTATGGACGAAAACGAGCTGGAAGAGTTGGGGCGAGAGCTGCCGAACCTGACTGTTTTGACGCGGTTCGCCCGCACGCTCGACCGGATTCCGTGGTTCGCCAATCTCGGCGAACCGTTGACGCCGGGCGCCCGCGCTGCTGCGGAGCAATATGTCTCCCGGCTGGGGTTTCCTGATGCGGAAGTTGCAATCTTAATCGATTGGGACGATGCGGCGGTGGCAACTGAAAGCCTCGACTGGCAGAGCCCGGCCTGGGAGGCCGAAGAGATGCAACGCGCCGACCTCACCGGGCGGGCGCTTGAGTGTTTATCGCAAGAGGCGCTGCATATCGGCATGACGCTGATTGCCGACAAGATCACCGAGCCGGCGCTGGAAGGCATGGAGCAGGCGGCGGTGATTTTTGATATTGTAGAGGAAGGTCCGCGCAACATTGCGGTCGGCGCGGCAGTCCAGGCGGCCAATGGCGCAGCGCTCGCGCTTCTCGCTGCGACCAACCCCGATTTCGATATTGAAGCCCATCCGTTCGCCGCAAAGTTTCGCTTATTCGAATTTGGGCGCTGGCCGGTTGGCGTCACCGGCCTTTCGTTCAATTTATTTTGAAATCCAGCCCCGCCGCGACCAGCAAATAAACAGCAATCAGTGTCAGTATAATTTTAAAGCCTCGGTCAAAGTGGGCTTCCGGCATCTGTCGGAGGTAATGTGTGCCAATTGCCGTGCCGGCAAAGCCCGACAGAAGGATTGCGACGATGAGTATCGCCCAATCGCCAAACGCAAACCCGAACGCGCCAAAGACGATAATCTTGATCCCGTGCTGGGCGACCATGGCAGCGGCGTGGGTGGCGACGCGGCCGAGCCGATCGAGCTTGGTCGCCGACAGCATAGTCGCGGCAATCGGGCCGGTGGCGCCAAAAAACATGGTGAGAAACGCCCCGACCGCGCCAGTTGCGAAAAAGGTTTTAACGCCGGGCGAGAAGCGCTTCGGGCGCGGCCCCCAAACGGTGTAAAGGATGAAGGCTGCAACGCCGGCGCGTAGCGCCCAGACCGGCATTTCGACCGCAAGCCGGCCGCCAAGCCCCGCGCCCAACAGCCCGCCGGCGGTGAACCATAAAACGATTGGCCACACCACGTCGCGGCGTTGCAGGTAGAGCCGGCCGGCATTAGAGCCGAGCTGGGCGGCACCATGGACCGGCACCACGGCGGCGGCGGGGAAAATCGCGCTCATCACCGCCAGCAGCGCAAGTCCGCCGCCAAGCCCAAAAGCGGCAGTGAGGGCGGCTGTAAAAAACGCCGCAAAGATTGCGCCAAGCCCCGCCCAAAGCGGCAGTCCTTCTGGCAAGATGGCGGCGAGCTCCATGCGGCGCTTGATATAGGCGGTCGGCCGCCGCGGCAAATGTGCTCGCTTGACGGCCCCGGTCTCGGCGCATAGGCCATGGCCTCGTCCCGCTGCCCCACCCTGCCTCCACAGTCAGAGCCCCTATGAAAATCACCACATGGAACATCAATTCCGTCCGTCTACGTATTGACCTTGTGACGAGACTTTTAAAGCAACAGGCGCCGGATGTGTTGTGCCTGCAGGAAATTAAATGTGTCGAAGACGCGTTTCCGTCTAAGGCGTTTCGCGAGGCCGGCTATGAACATCTCGCTGTGGCCGGTCAGAAGGGATATCATGGCGTCGCGATTGCCTCGCGCTTGCCGCTCAAGAAAATTGAAAAGCGTGAATTCTGCGGCAAGGGCGACGCGCGCCATATAGCCGCCAGCCTGCCTGGCGGCGTGCGTGTCCACAATTTCTATGTTCCGGCCGGCGGCGATGTCCCTGATAAGAAAAAGAACGACAAATTCGCCCATAAGCTCGATTTTATGGATGAAATGCGCGGCTGGTTCTCGGAATTAGGTCCGCGTTCAAAATCTATTCTGGTGGGTGACTTGAATGTTGCGCCGACCGAAAACGATGTCTGGTCGCACAAACAATTGCTGAAAATCGTCTCGCACACGCCGGTTGAGGTCGAGCTTTTAAACGCTGTCATCGCTTCGCATGGCTGGCTCGATGTCGCGCGCGAACTCATTCCCGAGCCGGAAAAACTCTACACGTGGTGGTCCTATCGGGCGAAAGATTGGCGCCAATCCAATCGCGGCAGGCGTCTTGACCATATCTGGGTGAGCCCGGGGCTTAAAAAACCAGCGCTCGATGGCGGGCGCAAAGCCTATCAAATCCATGACGATGCGCGCGGCTGGGAGCGCCCGTCTGATCACGCGCCCGTATCTTTGACGCTAACTTTATAGGTGCGGCGCCAGCACCGCCAATAGTGCATCAATATCATTTTCGTCATTATAAAGATGAACAGAAAGCCGCACCGCGCCCTGTCGTGTGTCGTGCATAACGCCGGCGTCGGCCAGGTCCGCCGCCGCCGCATCATAATCGCGTACTTTTATGAGGACGCCGGAGCCGCGTGCGCCCTCGGCCATGGCTGATTGCACTGCGCCGTCCGGTAGGGCGCCAAACAGCCGCGACAACAGCGCCTGATTATGCGCGTAAATTGCATCAACGCCGTGGTCGCCGATAATTTCAAAGCCGGCCAGCGCGCCCGCTCCGGGTGCGATTGAGGGCGTGCCGCCCGTATAGCGCGCTGCGCCTTGTGCATATTCAAAATGGCGGATGTCCATCTCGAATGGGTCTTCATGGGAGAACCATCCGACATCCATCGGCGCACATTGCGCGGCGGTATCGCCCTGCACCCACAAAAATGCAGCGCCAGGTCCGCCACAGAGGTATTTTAGCGATGTGCCAACGGCGAAATCGGGCGCCCATTCATTCAGCCGCACCGGCACGGCGCCGGCCGCTTGGGCGACGTCGATAAGCGAGAAAACCCCGGCTTCGCGGGCGCGGCGAGCGATTTCGCCCGCGGGCGCCAGAATGCTGGAATTGGAATAGGCCCGCGTCGCCGCCACCAGTTGAACATCATCTTGAAACGCCGGCGCCCACGCATCCGGGTCGGCAAGGCGCGTCCCGCCGGGCAGGAACACCAGCTCATAGCCAATCCGCCGCGCCTGGGCGAGAGCGAACCCGACGGTCGGAAAATCATCTTCACTGAGTACAATCTTGGTCCGCCCGCGCCGTTCGGGAAGCGAGAACAGGATTTTTGAAATCCCGCTGGAGACATTGCTCTGTAGGCAGATGTCATGCGCATAAGCGCCAATCAGTGGTGCGAGGCTCGTGCGTGCGTGCGCAAGCGTTTCAAGCCAGATATCCCAGATGCCGGCGCCAGCTTTCCGCCACGGCTCCGCAAAGCCCCGCGCCATCGCCGCATCCACGGTCTTTGGCTGCGCGCCGACGGAGTGCGACAGGAAATAATGCTTGCCCGGCAGGTGAAATTTCTCGCGGTCCATCGCTAGCCGGAAAGTTTGCGCAACTCGTCGCGCGTCACCGCCCCCGGCACCACCACCACCGGGATTGGCCGCACGCCAAGATAGGCGGGGTTGTTCGCCAGCGCCGAGACCAGAGGTCCGGGACCGCTGGTCTCAGTGGAGGCGCCGAGAAACAAGAACGCAATATGCGGATCCGCTTCGATCAGCTTGCCGATTTCCTCAACGACGACGCCTTCGCGGATGATTTCTTCCGGGGCCTCGCCGGTCTGAGCTTTCACCTCGGCGGCAAATTCATGAAGGATGGCTTCGGCGCCCTCATAGGCTTCGGCGCGCATCGTCTCCGCGACGGTCGCCCAGTGGCCAAATTCTGGCGGTTCGACCACATGCAACAGGCTGACGCGGGCGTTGGAGCGCTTGGCGCGACGGCCGGAGAAAAACGCCGCCAGCCGCGCTTCGGGACAGTCGGAAGCAATCACCAGGAATTTGATCCGCTCATCGGCGCTGTCTGTGTCGGTCTCGCTCATGACCGTACAATGCAATGAAACGCCGGCGCGCGTCTACTTTCCTGGCGAGCTGGAAATAGCGGCAAAAGAAAACGCCGCCGGCGCGAGGCCGACGGCGTTTAAGATTAAGCGTTTAGGCTACCTTAGCGACGCTTGGTGCGGGGCTTGGCTTTGCGTTTTGTAGCTTTTTTCGCCGTTTTACGTTTTACAGTTTTCTTCGCTGCTTTGCGTTTGGTTGCGCGTTTTTTCGGTGCGGAAGCGGCTGATTCCATGCTGTCGAGCGCGTCGGCGTAGGCTTTGAGCGCTTTCATGAAGCCGGCCTGCTGGGTTTTCGGCAGGACGGAAAGAACTGCGCGGTCAGATTTGTTGACCTTGGCGTCGGCAGATTTCAGGACGCGCTTGCCAGCAGCGGAGATGCTGACGGCGTTGGCTCTGGCGTCTTCTTTGGTGCGTTTGCGCGTCAACAGGCCCTTTTTAATCATCCGTGCGATCATATCGGCGAGCGTCGAGCGATCAATGCCGGTCTGGCGGACAAGGTCGGTCTGGCTCAGCCCTTCATTTTTGGCGACAACGCTCAGAACTTCAAACTGGCGCGGCGTCGGGCCGGATGAACCAACCTCTTTTGAGTAAAGGTCGTGTGCATATTGCTGGGCGCGCCGTAATAGGTGGCCAGGTGAAGTCTTAAGCGAATAAGCCATGAATTTCTCCGTGTTTCGGCTGTGTAGGAAATATCTCGAATGGGTTCAATTTGTGCGCTGCTATCTGATAATCCGAAAACGGTGCGTCATCTTCAGCACCATTAGGTAGAATATAGTTAGACTGGGCGTCACTAGAGTTATTCCAAAAGAATTGCAAAACTACACCCGACGCGGACGATTTGAACTGCGTTTGTACATAATGGATTAAAAGTCATCCGTCATCGGCAAAATTGCCGCACCAGATCACAATATGGAGATTTTAAGCTTTGGGCGGATAATCAGCAGACGTGTGATCGTGGACTAGAGTTACACAAAATTTAATATGGGGATGGCGAAAAGCGCTTAGTTTTCCCCAGCGGGCTTTTCGTCCAGTTCATCCGCAGCATTTTCATCGGGCATATATTTGGCGATCAGCGGCGCCTGAAACCCGGTGAAGATGAGGCTGGCGGCGGTGAACCCGAATAGTTTCAGGTTGACCCAATGTTTTTCCCCAGAGCAGCCCGCCTCGCCGGTGAGGTCACAATCGCGCATAAAATAGCGCCAGGCGATCTCGTTGGCGATGGCGAGGACTGCAAAAAACACCGCATAGCGCTTGGTCAGCATACGCCAGGCGCCGTCCGGCAGGTGGAGGGCGCCGTCAAACACAATTTTGAGAAAATTACGATCGGCAAGCATGCCGCCAGCCAGGGTTGCGGCAAACAACGTGTAAATAATCGTCGGTTTCATGTAAAAAAACATCTTGTTGTGCAAGATCAGCGTCAGGCTGCCAAGGACGCCGACAATCACGCCGGTGACCAGCAGCATCGGCGCCACCCGGCGCTCCTTCCACACCGAGTAAATGAAGGCGACCAGATAGGCGGGCAGGAAAAGTCCGACCGCGAGATACATTTCCTCTCCCTCGGAGACCGACCAGGCCTGGCCGACTAGCCCGCCGATTAGCGGCGCGAGGCGACCGCCGAAAAAATAGGCGATCATGAAAACCACGAGCGGGCCCATATCGACGGCGAGTTTGGCGCCGCCGGAAAGCCGTGGCTCAGGGCCGATTGTCTCGTTCATGCAACGCTCCTTGAGAGATGGAAAATTTAAATCCGGTTTAATCAACCACGCCGGCAAGCGCGCGGGCGAAACTTTCGGCGTGGAAGGTTTGTAAATCGTCAACGCTTTCGCCAACGCCGATAAAATGGATCGGCAGGGCAAAGTTGTCGCCAAGCGCAACGAGAACGCCGCCCCTGGCGGTGCCGTCAAGCTTGGTCATGACCAGGCCGGTGACCCCGGCGATATCGGAGAATGCCGCCGCCTGGCTGATGGCGTTTTGACCGACAGTGGCGTCAAGCACGAGGATGACATCATGCGGCGCGGTCGCGTCCAGCTTTTTTAAGACACGCACAACTTTCGCAAGCTCGTCCATCAGCGCGGATTTGTTTTGTAGCCGGCCGGCGGTATCGATGAGTAAAATATCAACGCCAGCGGCTTTTGCTTCTTTGACGGCGTCAAAGGCAAGCCCCGCAGCGTCAGCGCCAACTTCGCGCGCGATCACTGGCGCGCCGGTGCGCTCGCCCCAGACGCTTAGCTGCTCAATAGCGGCGGCGCGGAAAGTGTCGCCCGCCGCCAGCATAACCGTAAGGCCGTCATCTTTGAATTTCTGCGCCAATTTACCAATGGTGGTGGTTTTTCCCGAGCCATTGACGCCGATCATCAAAATCACATGCGGCTTGTTCGCGGCGTTGATCAGAAGCGGTTTTTCGAGCGGCTCAAGCGTTGCCGCGACCTCACCGGCTAGAGTTTCGCGAACTTCTGCGTCGGTAATTTCCTTGTCGAATTTATCTTGCGCCAGACTATCGGTAATCCGCTCCGCGGCGGCGACGCCGAGATCGGCGGTGATCAGGAGTTCTTCGAGCTCATCCAGCGTTTCCTGGTCAAGCTTGCGTTTGTTGAATATTCCGGCGACGCCATCGGTAAGCCGCGAGGATGATTTTGAAAGTCCCTGACTTAGCCGTGAGAGCCATCCCGGGCTTTTTTCCTCGGTCGGCTCAATTGAGGGTTCAGCTTCGCCGTCTGAGGCGGATTCAACGCTTTCGGCCGCCGGCGCTATGGCTGCCGGAGCGGCGACTTCAGCAGCAGGCGTTTCTTCCGGCGCGGATGGTTGTTCCGCTACGGCATCTTCGGCCGGCTTCTTTTTGCCGAACAAGCCGGAGAGGAAATTCTTCGCCACGGTCGATCTACTCCTGCAATATTGGGCGTGCGTTTAACGTCTGACGAGCGATGGATTTCATATCGCCTCGCCGATCAGGACGTCGCCTTCGCGCGCGGTCAGGCGAAGTTGGCAGGCGGCGCCAATGGCGACGGCGTCACTATTGGTGACTTTCACACTGGCGAAATTGCCAAGCCGCGCCCGGCCGCCGCTTTCCATGATCGCTGTCTCCTCGCGCCCGACAAGACTATCGAGAAAACCATGCTGCGCATCGGCGGCTTTTGCCCGCAACCGCGCGGCGCGCTCTTTGACAATGGTGCGCGGCAGTTGCGGCATTAGCGCCGCTGGCGTTCCCTTGCGCGGGGAAAATGGAAAGACATGCAGATATTGCAAGCCGGCCTCGTCAATAATGTTGAGGCTGCGGGCAAACATATCTTCCGTCTCGGTCGGGAAGCCGGCGATAATGTCGGCGCCGAAGGCGATATCGCCGCGCCGCGCGCGGAGATTATGGCAAAGTTCAATGGCCTGCTCTCGCGTATGGCGGCGCTTCATCCGTTTAAGGATCATATTGTCGCCGGACTGCAGTGACAGATGCAAATAAGGCGCAACGCGACTGTCGCCGGTGATGCGTTCAAACAGTTCCGCGTCAATCTCCGCGCCGTCAACCGAGGACAGACGCAGCCGGGCAAGGGCCGGAACCTGATCAAGGATCGCCGCGACCAGCGCGCCCAGCGTTGGCGCGCCCTCGAGATCGGCGCCATAGGAGGTCATATCAACGCCGGTCAGCACAATTTCGTGGTGGCCAGCCGCGGTTAGGCGCTGCGCTTGTTCAACCGCGACACGCACCGGCACTGAGCGCGAATTGCCCCGCCCGAAGGGAATGATGCAGAACGTGCAGCGGTGGTCGCAGCCATTTTGAATCTGTAAAAACGCGCGCGCGCGATCACCATAACCGTCGATCAGATGGCCGGCGGTTTCGCGCACCGACATGATGTTGTTAACGCGGATAGTTGGCGCATCATTGTCGTCGGGCGACGGGTCATCTGCGAGCTTGCGCCATTCCTGCGGCGTTAATTTTTCTTGATTGCCAATGACTGCATCGACCTCGGCCATCGATGCGAAGTCATCAGGCGCGGTTTGCGCCGCGCAACCGGTGACGATAATTCTGGCGTCCGGCCGGGCGCGCCTGGCGCGGCGAATGTTCTGGCGTGCGGTGCGCACGGCTTCGTTGGTGACCGCGCAGGTGTTAACCACGACGGCGTCTTTTAATCCGGCCGCACCGGCAAGCCGGCGCATAGCTTCGCTCTCCACCAGATTGAGGCGGCAACCAAGCGAAATGATATCGAGATTGGCGGGCATGCGCGCTTATTTGGGCTAAGACGGCGCAGAGAACAAGGGCGCGGGTCTCGGAGCGGCTGTATGGGATGAAGCCGCCAACGCGTAGCGGCAGTGGCGGTCTGGCATGATCGCGGTTTATGTGAATGCGGGCTCGGCGGCGATGACCTCGCCGAGATAGCGCATGACTTTGTAGAATTCATTTTTTGCAAGCCGGAGATTGACCATGCGCCGGGTCTCTTCGGCGCCGGGCCCGGCATACTTTTCAAGCGCATGGCGAGCAATGTCGGCGGCTATGGTATTGGGCAATTGTCCCGCGACCGCCATTTGCGCGACATAATAAGCGCGCTTTAATGGGGTTGTTGCGTCTTCCGGCTTCATCGCGTCGCGTAACCGCAAGATGTGGGCGCCGTCGGTCTTCACCCGCAGCCGGGCCTTGTGGTCCCCATTTTCAACAACGACGCCGTTGATCAGCAGCTCTTCATGGGGGCGAAGCTTTAAAATCAGACCGGCCATAAACTCGCCTCCGCATGGTTCACAAACACTCACGCCCACATATACAACCATAAATTGAATATGATGCAACCATAAATAGAAACTTAACGGAAAATAGATCGGCGCCCCAGTCCGGGCGCCCTAGTTTTCCATCGCCAGAAGGATCGAAAACCCGACAATCATGAACAGGGCGAGTGGCGAGAAGGCGCCAAGGATTGCCGGGATGACGCCTAGCTTGCCGAGCGCGAGGGCCAGGCTTTCAGCAACGAAATAAGTAAAGCCAAGGGCTGACCCGGAGATCGCCCGGATAAGCAAGACGCCCTGGCGGTGCATGCCGAAGCCGGCGATTGCCCCCAAAAGCGGCATCACCAGTGTCGCCATCGGCTTGGAAAAGCGGCCCAAAAAGGACGTCATCGCTTCGCGCGTGTCGGCTTGTTCACGGCGCAGCTGGCGAATTTTTTTCGATAATTCACTTAGGCTGGTTTGGTCGGGCTTTAAGGTGAGTGCAAACAACAATTCCGGATCGAGGCTGTTGGTCCATAAAACGATGGCGTTTTCGGTGACGTTTAAGCGCTCAGCATCAAATGTTTTGACCCCGAACAGCCGCCAAATTCCGTCTTCATGACGCGCGGCGCGGGCCTCTATGACTTTTGAGGCAAGGCCGTTTTCGTCAAGATCGTAAATTGTGACATCTGAAAGCAAAACGGCGTCGCCGAACCGGGCGGCGCTATGGGCGCTGATATATTCATTGTCGAAATTGATGCGTATGTTGGTCCGGGTTCCGGTGTCCTCTGGCAAGTTGAGGGCATAGTCATTCGCCGCCCAGTAATCGAGCGCGTCGGATGATTTGATCGTTACGGTTTCAAAGAAAATAAAATGTGCGACCGATATAATCACGCACACAAATCCGAGCGGTAAGAGGACCCGGTGCGCCGACATGCCGGCCGCGCGCATGACCGTAATTTCACTGGTGTGGCTGAGGCCGGCAAGGGTGACGACAATGCCCAAAAGTGCGGCGAAGGGCGTAAATTGCGCAAGGATTTCCGGTGCGCGAAGCCGGACATAGCGGATCAGCGAGTCCGCCGTGGCGCCGTCTGCCGCCAGAATATCACTCGAGCGGTTTAACAGATCGAGCATCTGCATGATGATGACAAAAAATAACAAAAAGCCGATGAAGCGGATCAAAAACAACCGCCCGGCATAAAGCGTGAAGATCCCCTGCGCAGCGTTCATGGGGACTCGCTTGCCGCGGTCGCGGAGGGTGCGGGGCTTTCAGCCCCGGCAAGGCGCACCGTCTCGGTCTCGCGCCGGGTCATCACCCGCGCCGTGCGCGCTCGGTCAACAGAACCGCGATATAACAAAATCGAGATCACCGTAAAGGCTGCAAACACCCCCCACATAGAGATGTAAGGAGATAGCTCGCCATTCCCGGCGACGACTTTGCCCCATTCCTCCAGCGTTTCATGATAGGCAATCAAGATTGCAATACCAAGAATTGGCTTTATCGAAGAGCTTTGGCGGCGGCCGGAAACGCCCATCGCAATCGCCAAAATTGGCATCACCAAGAATGATAACGGATGAATGATCCGCCAGTGTAGCCCGGCGCGATACTCGTCATAAAGGGGAGAGGATGCGCGCGTTTCTTGCCCAAGAAAACTGACAATTTCGTCGAACGTCGCCTCACGTTCATCGCCGCCGCGTTCGCGGAAGACGCCGATAGCAGGCAGGTCGATCTCAAGGTCGAAGGAGTCAAAATTCAACGCCTGAATGTGTTCACCGAGCGGATCAATGATTACCTGGCGGCCTTGGTTGAGTTTTAACAGCAATAAGCGGATATCCGGCGTGGTTGAAATGGCGCCATAACGGGCGGTGATCGTGGTGCGTCCACCATCCAGCCCGCGCCGTTCCAGAAAAATATTTTCCGCCTCCCGCGTGTCTTTGTTGACGGCGCCAAGGCGGATGGTGACCCGGTCTGAGATATCGACGAACTCGCCAGCGGGCACTTTTATACCGAGCGCGCCGCTGGTCACGTTGAAACGAATCTGGCTGTATTCATACCGTGAATAGGGCTGAATGTAGGAGACCAGGAGAAAGTCCAGCACGATCAGAAACAAGACCAGCACGTAAATTGGTCGTAAGAGCCGGCCAAAAGAGGCGCCGCTAGAACTTAAAGCATCAAGCTCGCTCGACAGCGACAGATTGCGGAACGCCAGCATGATGCCAAGAAATGTGCCGAGCGGCAGCGCCAGCCCGAGATAATGCGGCACCAGATTGGCCAGCATTTGCCAAACCACATCGACCGGGCCCTGCTCGGCAAGCACAAAATCGAATAGCCGCAACATATGCTCAAGCAGCAACAGCATACCGGCGATGCTTAGCGCCAGGAGTAGCGGTGTGAGGACGGAACGCAGAATATAGCGGTCAACGAGATGCATGGACGGCGTTTTGTCACCGGGTGTTGATGTGTCGCCAATTCCTTAACGGATCAGCGTGATCCCCGTTGTGTAGCGAATTCCGGACCACTCGGGAAGGCGGCTGGCGCTATCGGCGGGCGAAGCTGTGCGGTTAAATGGGCAGGCCCAGCAGGCGGCATTGTCCCGATTTGACAAGCCTTGATCGGTTGCGGTTGGATCGGCGGCGCTCAAGCGGCTTCCAGCCGGCCTTCAACCCAGTCCCAAAACAGGGCGGAGAAATCGGCGCCGCCAAATCTGCGCATCTCCTGAACGCCGGTCGGAGAGGTTACGTTAATTTCGGTGAGATAATCGCCGATGACATCGATGCCGGCAAAGACGAGGCCGCGTTCAGAAAGCGCTGGACCGATACGGTCGCAGATTTCCTGGTCGCGCGCGGTCATCTCAATCGCCTCGGCGCGTCCGCCAACATGGAGATTAGAGCGGGTCTCGCCAGCCGCCGGCACGCGGTTAATCGCTCCCACTGCCTCACCGTCCAGCAGGATGATGCGTTTGTCGCCCTCAGAGACTGAGGACAGAAATTTTTGCGCTATAATTGGCTCACGGAACATCTGTTCGAAGAGTTCGAGCAGCGCATTGAAATTGCCGTCCTCGGGGCGGATGCGAAACACGCCGGCGCCGCCATTGCCGTATAGCGGTTTTAAAATCATGTCGCCATGCTCGGCCCGAAACGCGCGGATCGCCGCAATGTCGCGGGTAATTAAGGTCGGCGGCGTCAGGTCTTGGAAATCGGTAACGAAAAGTTTTTCCGGCGCATCGCGAATGGCGCGCGGATCGTTCAACACCATCACGTCCGGCTGCAGCCGCTCAAGGATTTGCGCGGCGGTGATATAGGCCATGTCGTAAGGCGGGTCCTGGCGAATAAGGACGACGTCGAATGCGCGTAAGTCTATCTGTTCAGACTCGGCAAGGCTGGCGTGCTCGCCCTGGGTCCGGCTCATGCGGTCGATACGCTGCGCGCGGGCGCGCACCTCGCCGCCATAGAGCTGCAGTGACGACGGCCCGTAAATCCAAATCTCGTGGCCTCTGGCGTTGGCTTCAAAGGCCATATCGAAGGACGTATCGGCGTTGACATCGACGGCGTCGATAGGGTCCATCTGGAAGGCAATTTTCAGCATGACGGAGCTTTCGCGCTGGGGGTTTCAGGGGCCGGGGTGTTGCGCGTCATCGGGTGCGTGGAGATTATCATGATTGACAGTTTGTTTAGCGATCCTGGCGGAACAATTATTCGTCATCGAGCCAGGCGCTTTTAACATGGCGCCAGCGCAAACCGGAGACGGCGATAATATCGTAACGCATATCGCAATTTGCAAGCCGCGGCCGGTGGGCCAGAAACATCGACGCCGCGTCGCTGACCCGGCGCTGATTGGCGTAACCAACCGCCTCCAGCGCATCGTCAAGATTGGCGCGGGTTTTGACCTCAACGAAAATAAGCAGCTTGCCGCGTTTTGCGACTAGGTCAATTTCCCCGCCAGGGACTTTAAAGCGACGGGCGATAATGGCAAAACCCTTCAAGCTCAAAATCAGTCCGGCAAGCCGCTCTCCGCGCCGGCCAGCCGCTTCAGCGCGCCGCTTCGCTCCGGTGTTGGGGCGGCTCATGCGTTGCCTTTTAGCTGTAGTGCGCGGGCATAGGCGCTATTGCGTGCGGCGCCGAGAACGGTTGCCGCTTGTGCGGCGGCGTCTTTAACGCTCATCGTTTCAAGCGCGTCTTTAAGAAAGCGGTCGAGGGTTTCGGCGGTGACGGGTTTTGTCTCAGGCGGAAATACTAGCACCACAATTTCACCCTTGGGCGGTGCGTCTTTATAGGACGTCGCGAGTTCAGATAAGTGCCCCTCGCGAAAGTCTTCGTAGAGTTTTGTCAGTTCGCGGGCGACCACCGCGCGGCGATTGCCAAAGGCTGCGGCCATTGCCTCAAGGCAGGCGCAAAGGCGCGGGCCGGTCTCATAAAAGACCAGCGTTGCGGCGACTTCCGCGACGGCGGCAAACGCTTTGTCGCGGGCGACGGTGCGGGCGGGGGCAAAGCCGGCAAACAGGAAATGAACGCTTGGCGCCCCGGCGGCGGAGAGGGCGGCGATGGCGGCCGACGCCCCGGGAAGCGGGGTGACGGCAACCCCCGCATCGCGCGCCTCGCGCACCAGCTTATAGCCCGGATCGGAGATCAGCGGCGTGCCGGCGTCGGAGACCAGGCACATCGCAGCCCCATCTTGCAGTTTTTTAATAATGCCCGGCCGCACACGCGCCGCATTGTGCTCATGATAAGGTTTGAGTGGGGTTTTGATTGCATAGGCGGCGCAAAGCTTGGCGGTATGGCGGGTGTCCTCGCAGATAATCAAATCGGCGGCCTTAAGCGTTTCGACAGCCCGATAGGTTATGTCGCCAAGATTGCCGATGGGCGTTGCGGTCACATAAAGGCCGGGTTCGAGGTGTAAGGGCGTATCGGTCATCAACGCAACGATTGGCCCGGTCGGCGGCGCCCGTCAATCGGGACGACGGGCGGGACGGTCGATCAGGCTTGTTTACGGGGCGTCGCGCGGCGGCTAGTCTTGCGCCGCTATGAGGAGAGCAGGGGCGGAGTTTATGCGCATGGACATTGATTTTGGGTTGAGGGCAGGACTGGCAGGGCTCATGGCCGCCGCGATTGTCGCTTGTGAGACGGCGCCGGTGCGTCCGGGTCCGTCAGTGGTCACGCTGCCCGATCAGCCTGGCATTGAGGCGCCGCCAAGCGCTGCAACCTCCGGTCCGGCGCTTGAACAGGAAGCGCGCCGCTATGACCGCCGCGGCTATACTCGTCCGCGCCATATGGATGGCAAGGAGCCGGTGCGTGTCGGCCTGCTATTGCCATTTTCCGCCAATAGCGCGCCCGCCCAAAAAGTCGCCTCGGCGATGTTTGACGCCGCCCAGCTTGCCGCGTTTGATGCCGGCGATGAACGCTTCTTGCTGATCCCGAAAGACACCAAGGGCACCGCGATTGGCGCGGCGGATGCGGCGCGCTCGGCGCTTGCCGACGGCGCAGAGATTATTTTGGGGCCTTTGTTTTTTGAATCAGTTGAAGCCGCCGCCGTGGTGACGCGCACCGCCCAAACGCCGATGATTGCATTTTCTTCCGACCTAAAATTTGGCGGCAACGGGGTTTATCTGTTGAGCTTCCCGCCGGAACTCGAAATCGAACGCGTCACCGAATATGCGGTCAGTCAGGAGATGACCCGTTTCGGCGTTCTTGCGCCGCTGACCGAGTATGGCAATCGGGTCTCCGGCGCCTTTGCTGAAGCGGTGTTCGTGCGTGGCGGGATTATCGTTCACGAAGAGCGTTATATGCAGGAGCCGGATGCGATGCTGGCGCCCGCCAAACGGTTGGCGCGGTTTTCGGAAGAAATCGTGCCGCTGGAACTGCGCCATGAATATGATGGCAATGCGCCGGCGCCCGGCGCCGAAGAGATTGGCTACACCCAAGGCTATCAGGCGGTTTTGATGCCGGAACAGGGCACATTGTTGCGCGCGCTCGCGCCGCTCTTACCGTTTTACAATGTTGATATTACGCGCGTGAAACTGCTTGGCATATCGGCGTGGAAAAATCCGCGCCTGACCCGCGAGCCGGCCTTGCGCGGCGGCTGGTTTGCCGCGCCCGACCCAGAGATCACGCGCAATTTTGAAAACCGTTTCGCCGGCGCGTTTGGCGCGCCGCCGCCGCGGCTCGCCTCGCTGGCCTATGACGCAGCCCTCCTATCTGCGCGACTTGCGGCCAACGAACGCAAGCGCAATCGCTTTTCAGTGGAGACGATTACCGATCCGAACGGCTATTTCGGCGCCGACGGCCTGTTTCGTCTGAACCGGGATGGGTCGGTTGAGCGTGGGTTGGCGATTTTGGAAATTCAACCGGGCGGCATTTTGACCATCGATCCCGCACCGCGCAGTTTCGCGCCGAGCTTTTGAATGTTGCGTATTTCGCATTGCGCTATTTGCCTGTTTTTCTTTGCCGCATCGGCGCAGGCCGAAGACGCGCCGCCACAAGCCGCCGACATTCTTACCGCCGCCGTTGCGCAAGCGGCGGCAAATGGCGATGCGCGCTATGCGTTTAGTGTTGATTTCTGGAGTGAACAAAACGGCGATGAGCTGGCGCTGAGGCTGCGTTTTGACCCGCGCAAGGCGAGCGGCGAGCAATGGTCGGTGTTGGACGCCTCGATTGACGACTTGTCCAAAGACCAGAAGAAAGCGTTCAAGCAATTTCAGAAGTCAGAAACCCCCGACGAGGCGCTCGTCTATGACACGCTGGGAGATGAACTTGGCGGCGTTGTTCTGGCGGAAGAGACGGAAGCGGTTGCGGTTTTCGTAGGGCCGGTTGTCAGCGACGATATGCCGGAAGGTGTGCTGGAAATGACGATTACGCTTAACAAAACGGACGGCTTTGTCTCGCAAATTGATGTGCGCTCAAAAAAGCCATTCAAACCGATGCCGGTAGCAAAAATAAAATCGATGACCCAGAACCAGACTTATGCAGCGCCTAATGACGACGGCGTTGCGCTGTTGCAGATGAGCGAGGGTGCGGCCAATGGTAAGGCGATGCTGAAATCATTCGCCTCGCATACCCGCCAGACGTATTTTGATATTGAACGTATTGACCCGCCAGCGTCGTCAGGGGCGGGTTCAAAAAAATAGAGCCTTAGCGAAGCAGCTCATAAAGCACGGCATTGAGCACGCGCCGACCATTTGCTGTTGCGCGCAAGCGCCCGCAATCGAGCGTTACGAGGCCATCGGTGATGAGCGCGTTCAGGCGTTCCGTGCGGGCCTCATCGGCATAGAAATAATCGTCAGCATAGAGCGTTACGCCGTCAGTGAGGCGCAGGCCCATGGTCAGCCGTTCTACCAGCTGTGCGGCCTCATCAAGCGCTTCTATCGTGTAGCCATCAGCGCCGCCTGCCAGATAGTCCGCTGGCGCCTTGGCGGCCTCTGTCGCGAGGCGGCGCCGGTCAATAGTCAGCCGTCCATGTGCGCCGGGTCCGACGCCGATATAGTCATGGTAATTCCAGTAGATGAGATTGTGCTGCGAGCGCTCGCCGGGCGCTGCGTGATTTGAGATTTCATAGGCGGGCAGCCCGGCGGCGGCGGTCATCTCCTGGGCGAGGTCAAATTGATCGGCGCATTGGTCTTCATCCGCCGGCGTCCAGCGTCCAGCGCTGACGGCTTTGGCGAAGGCTGTGCCCGGCTCGATGGTGAGCTGGTAGAGCGACAGATGACCGGCGCCGAAATCAAGCGCTTCACGGAGTTCTTCGCGCCAGGCGTCAAGCGTTTGGCCTGGTCGGGCATAGATAAGATCGAATGTGGTGCGGCTGAATGTCCGCTGCGCTGTTCTGATAGCGCGTTTTGCGCTGGCGGCGTCATGATTGCGGCCGAGGAAAGTCAGCGCATCATCACGCAGCGATTGAACGCCCAGCGACAGACGATTGACGCCGGCATTGGCCAGCGCTTCAAAGTGCGATTGCTCCGCATCCGTTGGGTTTGTTTCAATGGTGATTTCAGGGTCGGGCGCAAAACCCCAAAGCCGTTCGCAAGCACGGATCACCGCATTGATAACGCTAAGCGGCGCCAGCGACGGCGTGCCGCCGCCAAAATAGAGACTGGTCAGCCTGCGGTCCGGTGTTCGCGCCGCCCAATATTCAAGGTCGCGCGTCAGCACATCAATCCAGCGCGCGGCATCGATGGCTTTGTTTTTGTAGATGTTAAAGTCACAATAAGGACAAATCCGCGCGCAATAGGGCCAGTGAACATAAACCCCGATTGGTGCGGGCGGTTTCATAAGTCCAGCACCGGCATCACCCGCTTCATAAAGCCGTCAAACAGCGGCACGGTGAAGGCGTTGTCTCCGTGGGACAGACTATAGATCATGCCTTTGTCGATCAGCCGGCTGCGGGTTGGCGCTGTTTCATTGACTTTCTTGCCGAGCATATCGGCGATATTGCCGGACCTGCAAGGGCCGGCGCCAAGCTCCGCCATGGCGCGCAGATAGTTTTTTTCAGAGGGCGTCAGCCGGTCAAAGCGCACCCGAAAGAAGCTGGCATCCATTTCCACCAGTGCTGTGCGCGTTGCGTGTTTGACATCAGCGATAGTGATCGGCGATTTCTCAGCACTGTCCCAGCTGTGCTTGCCCCATTCCTGTAGGAAATAAGGATAGCATTGGGTTTGGTTGAGAATTTCGTTGACCGCATCTTCCTTATACTGAACACCTTCGTCCTTCGCCGGATTGACAATAGCGTCGCGTGCAGCAGTCTCGTCGAGTTGCGTTGTTTCGATAAATTCAAACAACCGTTCAGCATAGGATTTTGCCCGGCCCATTTGGCCCAGCAGTTGCGGCAATCCGGCGGCGACCAGAGTGACCGGTTTTTGGTCCTGGCTGACGCGGTGAAGTGCGGAGATGAGCGCGGCGAGTTGTTTTTCAGGAATATATTGCAACTCGTCAATAAACAGAACGAAGGCGGTTTTGCGTTCCGCGGCCGCCACGCCAATCGCGTTCAAAAGCTCGGCGAGGTCGGTATCAAGATCGCCGGAGTCAGCAAGCCCTTTCTCGGCTTCAAAATCAAACCCGACCTCAACGTCGTCATATTTGAGCCTGACCGCATTGATGAACCCGGCCAGCGCACGCATCGCGCGGGCAAGCCCGGCCTTGGCAGCCTCGCCGCGGCTGAGGCGGAGCAGCGCTAGGCGTAAGGCCGGGACAAGCAGGCCGGGCAGAGTGCGGCCTTCCGGCGCCTCGGCTAAAACGGTCGCAATGCCGCGCGCCTCGGCGTCGATGCGGATTTTGTTGAGCAGCACCGTTTTGCCGACGCCGCGTAGGCCGTAATAGATGAAGCTGCGCGCTGCGCGCCCTGCACGAATGCGGTCCAGCGCGATTGCGGCGCGTTCAATAATGTCGTCACGGCCGGCAAGGTCAGGCGGCGGCGTGCCGGCGCCCGGCGCATAGGGGTTTCGTCTCGGGTCCATTTATAAGAAAGTTATCCTAAATTATCAATATTCAGTAACTTATGCTAATTTTGTTATAAATCAACTATTGAGCCATCTTTTGTCCTGCGGTGCGAAGGGGCGCCTCCGACGGTCAGCCTGACCGGCCGGCGACCGGTCGGTCGCTTGCAGAGCTGTGTTCAAACTCGGGTGCGCGGGCTGACCGCGCAACACAGTAGTTTCTAATCGCTATCTAGACACGATTTCATCAGCTTACGGAAGGCATTGGCGCGATGCGACATTGCGTGTGTCGCATCCGGAGCCATTTCGCCAAAAGTGATATCATACCCGTCGGGTATAAAGATCGGATCATAGCCAAAGCCGTTGTCGCCGCGGGGCGGGAAGGTGAGTGTACCTGTCACTTCACCCTCAAACACCTCCTCAGCCCCCTCCGGCCAGGCAAGGCAAAGCGTACAGACAAAGCGGGCGGAGAGGTCGGATGCGCCGCATTCTATCAGCTGGGCCTCAATTTTCTTCATAGCAAAGTCAAAATCGCGGGGTTCACCGGCCCAACGGGCGGAATAAATCCCTGGCGCGCCGCCAAGGGCCGCAACCTCCAGCCCGGAATCATCGCCGAGAGCAGGCAGGTTTGAGGCGTCGGCAGCGGCCCTCGCCTTGATTATGGCGTTCTCGGCGAAGGTTTTTCCGGTCTCTTCAGGGTCATTTAGGCCAATTTTTTTGGCCGACACGGCCTCGATATCGAAGGGGGACACTAATGCATTGATCTCTTTGATTTTTCCGTCGTTGTGAGAGGCGATAATAAACCGTCCATGGGGCAATTTTCGTCGTTTTTCGATCATGTTTTATCCTTTTTCGGAAAATATTTATCGTTTTTCGAGAAAAAACACTTGTATTGTTTTTCGATAAGTGTATATCGATAATCAACAAGACGGCGAAACAAACGCCGCAACGGAAAACCGGCCCAAAAGCCAGATGGCGACAAAAACAAGATCGGTGATCCGAATACAAGCCTCTCCAGCCACGGCTGGAAAATAGAAGACCCCGGTCAAGGCCGGAAACAAAACCCCCGGCGAAGTCGGGATAAAAAAAGAGCGGCTGGGAAAGCCCAGACCGCTCAGAAGATCAGAAACGAGTTGCGTTGCATCAACTAGGGAAAAAGAAAAGGAGAAATCCCATGTCTAACAAACACTCAACAGATAACTTCGGTGGATTTGGCGGCATTGTCAATGGTCTGGCCGTTTTGGTCACGATTTCCTTGATCGGCGCTGGCTACCTCACAGCCCTCGGCTCATTTGCAGGCATTGTATAATGTCCAGGTTCTTTCACTTTGTGGCCGCCATGGTGTTGGCGGCGATTGCCGCCGCGAGCCTTGCCGGGCTCGCGGCAGCGGCCGAGCAAGGGGCCGGCGCCCCGATGCTTGCAGGCGCTGATCTCTGTCAAAAAGCTCTATGTTTTGTGGCTTTCTTTTGAGCCCGTCTCTGGCCTCGTTGGGGAAAGTCAAGGCGCTCACCTGATCGTCTGGCGAGCAGAATCGCCTGACGATATCATTGACAGGTAGATCGGCCCTCGCAGGGCGCGCTTTTAAAAAAGCACTATTTTGAGATTCAGGACGGAGACAGGCGGATGCGCGCGATAGGAAAAGGGTCACTGGCGTCAATCCTCGCCATGGGTCTGAACATTACACGGATTATTTTGTGGCTTGGCTTTGTCGGGCTTTCGGTCGCCCTGGTGGTTATTCCCTTCGCGTCGATCGTCTACGGGATGTTCCAAGGCTTTCAAGGCGGCGGCGCTCTTGTCGAGAGCGCGGATTATATCGAAATTGCATACCAGTTCGCGAGCTTTGGGGTCATGTTGTTTGTCGTCACCCGGCTTTTAGAAGTTTTGAAAACACTACGTTTTGGCTCGCCCTTCGTTAAAGAGAACGCCGACCATTTTCGTACCGTCGGCTATGCACTCCTGATCGGGGAGGGCGCGAAGATCGCGTTTGGATTGCTTTCGTTGATCACCAGCGCGGATGTAGAAATTAACACCCAGCCGATCACCTGGCTGGCGATCATCACGGTCTTTGTACTTGCAGAAGTGTTTCACGAAGGCGCGCGGATGAAAGAAGAACAGGATCTTACGGTTTAAATCATGGCGATTTCGGTAAAACTCGACCGCATACTTCTCGACCGCGGGATGTCTTTGACAGAATTGTCAGAGCGGGTCGGGGTGACGATCGCGAATTTATCGATCCTGAAAACCGGTAAGGCCAAAGCCATCCGTTTTTCGACACTCGAGGCGATCTGTCATGAGCTTAATTGCCAGCCCGGGGACATCTTATTCTTTGACGATGAAGATAACGCCGTTAAGGCGGCGGAATAGGCCGCCGGCGGATTTTTTGACCTTACTTTTCGCCATGACCGGCCGCAGCAATGCGCGACGGGCTAGCCTCGCCGACGGCGCGGCTGGTCATTGCAAATATCCATAACGCGCCGCCGAGAAGGGTGGTGCAGATATAGGGGATTTGCGGCGCTATGGAGTAAAGCCCGATGCCGAGCAAGGGAGCGATAATAAACCCGGAAGCGCCAGCGGCGCCGGTGAGGCCGATGGCGGCGCCTTGCTCGTCCGGCGTGACCGCCAGCGAAGCGGCGGCGTTAAAGCCCGGAACCGCGAGGCCAGCGCCAAAACCGGCAAGCACCATCCCGAAGATCACTGGCCCCAGATGCGGCGCCGTCCAGATCAAGCCGTGTCCGGCGACAATTAAGATTGGCGCGATGCGCATCAACACTCGCGGCTCAACGCCAAAGCGCTGAACGACGACGATCTGCGAGACCAAGGCCGCCATTGCGCCGCCCATAAGCCCCAGACCGACAAGCTGCGGCGCCATATCAGTGGTCACGCCCAGCGCATCCATAAAATAAAACGCAATCGTCTGCACCAAGATGGCGTTGGCTACGCCAAAGATGAGCCCGAAGATCAAAAACGGACGAATACGGCTGTCGGTAAGTTTCATTTTAACCGATTTTTTGCGTTGCTTCGGACGCGTATGCTCCGGCAGGTATAGATAGACAGCAATGCTCATGATGGCGGCAAGCCCGGCAATGGCGAAAAACGGCGCTGTTGACCCAAGCAATGCCGCGCCAGCGCCAAAGCCGGGGCCCAACATCGCGCCAAGGCCGAAAGCTGCGGAAAAGCTTGCAATCCCTGCGGTCCGGTCGACAGCGCTGGTTCGGTCAGCAATATAGGCCTGCGCGGCCGGCGGACCGGCGGAGCCAAAAACACCGTAGAGGCTTCGTGTCAGAACCAGCAAAATATAAAGCGGTGCACCCGACAGGGCGCCCAATAGACCAAATTCTATCGATGCGCCGAACAAAATCATCGAGACGGCAAAGCCGATGAGGCCGGTCAATATATATGGCTTGCGGCCGCCATCGTCGCTGCGCAGGCCCCAGCGCGGTACGAACACGACCCAACACACTGCCGAGATCATAAAAATCAGAACGACCTGCAAATCGGATACGCCAATGTCGCGGGCGATTGGCGGCAATATCGAAAAGACAATGGTCTGCCCCATGCCGGCGCAGACCGCGCCGGCCAAAAGCAGCATAAAAGCGAGCCGTCGCGCTTGTGGCGATGACGCCGCAAAGATTTCAGCGTCAGTGGCGGCGTCTGCCGAGCTGGTATTCAGGGCATCGACATCACGTTTGGAGGAATCGGGAATTTCCATGGCTGCTTCAAAGCATGCGCAAGAGAGCAGCGCAACAATGTTGTGTATGTGGTCTCGGCTGATGCGTGCGATGGCGCCATAGTGCGTATGAAATCACGAGAGGCTTATGCAAGACGAACAGAATTTTTCAGCTGAGGGCGGATGTGCGTGCGGCGGGGTGCGTTATCGCCTGGCGTCACGACCCCTGTTTGTGCATTGCTGCCACTGCAGATGGTGCCAGCGCGAGAGCGGTGCGGCGTTTGCACTCAATGCACTGATCGAGGCTGGCCGGGTCGAGATTTTGAAGGCCGCGCCAACGCCGGTCGTCACCCCGACGCATAGCGGCAAGGGCCAGGAATTTCACCGCTGTCCAAAGTGTCAGGTCGCTTTGTGGAGTCACTATGCCGGCATGGGCGGTAAAGTGTGCTTCATTCGTGTAGGAACATTAGATAACCCGGACCTCTTGGCGCCGGATATTCATATCTTCACATCAACCAAGCAAGCCTGGGTGAATTTGGAAGGCGGCGCGCCGGCGGTTGCGGAGTATTACAGCAAAAAGGATTACTGGCCTGAGGCGAGCCTTGAACGTTGGCGCGCGTTAGGGGCGTAGGTTGCGCGCTTCAGGGCGTCAATGGTCGGCAGATTTGTTGTTGGGTTTGAATAGATGTGTGCTTCGTTCGTGTAGGATCATTTGCTCGGCTCCTTTTTCGCTTTCTCCTTTGGCATTTTTCCTTCCAAGATTTCATTGACTGGATAGGTTCCCTCGCCGGAGGCGGCCAGTGTTTCCATATAGGCAACAAAATCCGGTGCTTGACCTTCACGCCCATAGGTTTCCCAGATGTAACGGCTGCCGGGCGCGGCCATCAGAGCGAGGAAGTCTTTGCGTATCGGGTACCATGCAGAATCGGACAAAGAGTTGTTTCGCCACAAATCATACATGTTCGAATAGGTCTGATAGTACTGGCTGACAAAGACGAAGAATTGCATTTTTTCGTCGGCATCCAGTACCTCATAGTCCTCAAGCCCGCGTCGGAACACAGACGCCATCTGCTTGTTTTCGATCAGCGCCAGGTTGAGGTCGCTGGTGGCCGAGAGAAACTTTTGGCTGGCGCTGGTGCGGGCCTGCACCGTGTTTTGCCTTACTTCGACTATGAGAATGATCAAGCCCAGCACGACGCCGATATTGGCGCCAAGCGTTAGCCAGCGATTCAGGCGTTCAACCTTATTTTTCTGAGCCATTTTGCCCCCTACCTTTATTTCTTGTGCTGTTTGACACGGCGAAGGGTCATGTGATTTCCCCCAGGTAAAATCCATTTATAGGCGATGCCTTCTTTCATCACAAAGTCGATATCTTCAAGCTCGGTAACATCCGTGAGCGGATCGCCGCCGACCGCGACAAGGTCGCCTGATTTGCCAACGGTAAGAGTTCCGATCAATCCGGACTGGCCGAGATGATCTGCAGCGATAACGGTTGCGGCGGCGATCGCCTCCATCGGCGTCATACCGGCATCGACAAGCAGTGCAAATTCGCGGGCGTTGTCGCCGTGTCGCGACACACCGCTATCCGTACCAAACGCAATTTTGACCCCGCCGGCATGGGCAAGCCGCGCCATATCGAGCATTTTTGGGCCAACCTCTGCGGCTTTTTCGCGTTGCGGCGGCAAGAGATGGGACCCCGGATCGGCGGCCCATTCCGCAACCGTGACGCCGGCAAGGATGGTTGGCACCAGATAGGCGTTGTTGCGCCTGAACAGGCGGATGGATTCTTTATCTAGATAGGTGCCGTGCTCGATCGAATCGACGCCGGCGCGCAACGCGGCGTTAATGCCATTGACGCCATGCGCATGAGCTGTGACTTTCCGGCCCATGGAATGCGCTGTTTCCATGATTGCGCTAAGTTCATCTTCAAAGAACTGCTGCTCAAGACCAGCCGAGGTGTTTGACAAAACGCCCGCGGTGGCGGTGAGCTTGATGTGATCGGCGCCGCGGCGGACCTGCTCGCGCACGGCGTGGCGGCAGGGGCCAACACCGTCGCAAACACCCGATGAGTGTAAAACCCCGGCAATATCATAGCGGTAGCCCTGGGTGCCGTCGCCATGACCGCCTGTGACGGAAATCGTTGACCCAGAGGCGAAAATGCGCGGCCCGACCACATCGCCGCGGGCGATCCCGTCGCGTAGAGCAAAGATTGCATCGCCGCCGCGCGCGCCAACATCACGCACCGTCGTAAAGCCCGCCTCCAGAGTTTTGCGGGCATAGCCGGCGCCAGCAATCGCACGGTCCGCATCCGACATCTCAACGGTTTGCAGACGGCCTTTGGGATTGTTCTCGCTGGTTAGGTGGACATGGCTGTCGATGAAGCCGGGCATCACAAAATAATCTTTGAGGTCATAAACAGTGATGGCGTCATCGGGTTTTGCGCTGAGTGAGGCGGTATCGGCATACCCCGCCAGAATGCCGGTGATCTTGCCATCCTCAATGACAATGCTGCGTTCGGTCAAAACTGCGCCGCCGGGCTCCGCCAAGAGGCGGCCAGCATGGACGATTGAATAATCTGTAGCCTGAGCGTTCGCAATTAAAGCGCTGGCGCTGGCAAGCAGGGACAAGAGCTTCATAACTACCTCGTTGGATCTGGGCGTTGTGGGAAATGTGACCTTGTTCGCGCGGGTGCGTTTGTCTATCGGGCGTCGGCCAACCGGCGCTTTGCTTTGGGCCCCACATATAGGCGCTCATTGGCAAAATCGAAAATGAAGCTGCGCGCGGTCATCAGGTCCGCACCGACAAGACAGAACGGCGCTTTGTCTACGCCCAGCTCTTCAAATATCTTCGCGTCGAAAACGGTGAGAATGGGTTTGCGCCACTTGGACCCGGCAATCTTTAGCGTTCTCACCTGAACCAGTCGGGCAATTTCAATATTGTCGAATATGTCTCTTAGCCTGCTGCCTGTGCTGAAACCTGTTTGGCTTGGCTGGTTGATGTAAAATCCGGTAAGCATTTTCCGCAAGGCTCTGTAGTTAATCAGGGTTCCCGAAGCGCCGAGGTCAATAATGCACGGAATTCTCCGCCCATGCATATCGACGGTAACGCGATAAAGCGTGCCGGCGCCAGAGCCGAAGTTAACGGCTTTCATGCGGGTGTTTGACCAGCCGCGTGGTAAATCGATAACCGGCGCGCGCCGATTGTATAGGCGGATCATTCGTTTGTCGGCGTCAAAAAGAACTGTGTAGCGGGTTAAAAAATCGAGTCCCAAGACGCCGCCCGGCGTTTGTCGCGAATCTCGCCAATCGGGGAGAATGACGCCAACATGATTGTCCATGCGCTGACCGCCAATGGTCAGGTCGCCGACAATGATCGCAGGTAGAGTTTCAGAGCCAGCAAGGCCGAGAATGCGGATCGGCGCCCGATCAGCAGGTGTGAAGGCTTGTTGGTCAGCGAGGTTTTGGAATGTTGCGGTAATGGTCGCCCCAGAATCGAGCACGAAATCATAAGGCCCCTTTCCGTTCACCATAGCGCTCACGGTGACCCAGCCTTCATAATCGATGCGATAGGGAAATTCGGCGACCGGATCGGCGGCGTGTGCAGACAGGCTGAAAACGGTTCCAGCCAGAAAAATCCATAGCAATAGCAAGTTGCGCGGCACGATCGCGTCTCCCTGAGACGGCGTCTTTGGGTGGGGGCCCGAAGTTGATTTTAGGGTAATTGGCGGACGACGCCAGTCGGTTCAGCCGATTGTGAGACCTTTTCGGCCCGCCGCCGCGCGTAAATATCGGTTCAATCGCAAGAATCGGGATGCAGCGGCGCGGTCCGGTGCCCTATACCCGGTCATGACCGGTCAATATGCAACCGGTGGCGCCCGCTGGAAGGCGGTGCAAATCCGCGAAAAAGCCGCCGATGGGCAGTTCTGGGCCTGCGTTCGAACCCCCGGGTATCGCCTCCGTCGGTATAAAAAGCCCTTTTTGCGGGCTCTCTCCTGGCTCTCACCGGCGGCGTATTTCTTTTGCTGCAATAGCGAAAACCTTCGCGGACGCCTTGCGCCAGGCGGCTGGCGCGCTATAACCCGCCGCTTCGACCTGATCGCCGGGCCCATAGGCATGCCTTGGCGGTCTTGAAACGCAATCATTGCGCGCCCGAAAGGGCCTATTTAGGAACAGCGAAATGCCAAAAATGAAGACCAAGTCAGGCGCGAAAAAGCGCTTTAAAATGACCGCGACCGGCAAAGTTAAAGCCGGCGTCTCCGGCAAACGCCACGGCATGATCAAACGTACGTCGAAGCAAATCCGCCAGAAACGCGGCACGGATCTGCTATCGGCCCCCGATGCGAAGATCGTCAAAAAATACATGCCGTATAACCGCTAAGGAGACGTCCCATGGCACGAGTCAAAAGAGGCGTCACCGCCCACGCCCGTCATAAAAAAGTTATCGGCAAAGCTAAAGGCTATTACGGCCGCCGCAAAAACACCTTCCGCATCGCCAATCAGGCAGTGGAAAAGGCCGGTCAATACGCCTATCGCGACCGTCGCGTCAGAAAACGCAATTTCCGCGCTTTGTGGATCCAGCGCATCAACGCCGCCGCGCGCGCGCTCGACATCACCTATGGCCGATTTATTCACGGGCTCGGCCTCGCCGGGATCGAAGTTGACCGCAAGGTGCTTGCTGATCTCGCCGTCCACGAGCCCGAGGCGTTCAAGGCGCTGGCGGAAAAAGCAAAAGCGGCGCTCGCTTAAAGCATTTTCGTCCGC
>JAJFFX010000042.1 GCA_021776455.1 Hyphococcus sp.
CGACCGATGAGTTTCAGATCTCCGTGGCCGAAACATACGACGTCATCGTCGAGCCGAAAGAGGATCGCGCCTATACGATTATGGCGGAATCTATGGACCGTAGCGGTTTTGCGCGCGGAACATTAGCAACGCGTGCGGGAATGACCGCGGCGGTGCCGGACCTACGTCCTCGCGCCATCCGGACCATGGCTGATATGGCAATGGACCACAGCAAAATGTCGGGGATGAATGATACGTCGGACGATGGCATGCCTGGCATGGACCACGGCGATAAAAAGCAAGTGGATCACAGCAAAATGAACCATGGCGCCGTGAATGACGACGCTATGGCGGATGCACCTATTCCGAAAACTTCCGCGACACCAGGCGGCCCATTCCTGTTCGGGCCCGGCGTTGCGATGCGCGCTGAAATGCCTGGCAAGCGATTGCACGAACGCGGCTTTGGGCTGGCGGATGTCGACCACCGGGTTCTGGTCTATACGGACTTACGCGCGCTGGAGCCGTTCTACGACCAACGCCCGCCCGCTCGCGAAATCGAATTGCACCTCACCAGTAATATGGAACGCTATATGTGGTCGTTCGACGGCAAGAAGTTCAACGAAGTGACCGGGCCTATTCCGTTCAAATTCGGCGAACGCTTGCGCCTGACCATGATCAACAACACAATGATGGATCACCCCATTCACTTGCACGGCATGTGGATGGAGCTTGAAACCGGCGCCGACGACCTCCTGCCGCGTAAACACACCATCAACGTTAAGCCGGGAGAAAAACTTTCCGCCCTGATTTCCGCTGATGCGCGCGGGCCCTGGGCGTTTCATTGTCACCTCCTGTATCACATGAAGGCTGGTATGTTTCGGGTCGTTTCCGTCATGGACCAAATTGCGGAGGCAAGCCAGTGAGCATCGTGAGACAAAGGAAACTCAAGGCTGGAACCCTCGCGGCCTCCCTCTTCACCGCAGTGGCTGTGTTTTCAGGCGCGGCGAAAGCCGAAACCGCTGGTGCAGGAACAAACTGGTTCGCTCTTGTTGATCGCCTTGAATATCAGTCCAATGACGGGTCCGGACAGCTGATCTGGGATGGTCAGGGCTGGTATGGCGGCGACTATAACAAGTTCTGGTTCAAGACAGAGGGCGAGCGAAGCCTTGAGGGCGGCGGCTTCGGCGATGCGGAGGTTCAAGGCCTATATAGCCGCGCCATTCACCCGTTCTGGGACGTACAAGTTGGCGTCCGTCAGGATATCAAACCTGATAACCCGTCACGCACCTTTGCCGTAATCGGCCTGCAAGGCCTTGCGCAATACTGGTTTGAAGTCGACGCCACTGCTTTTATCAGCGATGACGGTGATATTTCAGCGCGGCTTGAAGTCGAATATGATATCCTTCTGACACAGCACTTAATTGCGCAGCCGCGCTTTGAGACCAATATTGCCATCCAGGACGTAGCAACATTGGGCGTGGGTTCTGGCGTCAATGATGTCGAGTTGGGGCTTCGTTTGCGCTACGAAATAAAACGCGAATTCGCACCCTATGTAGGCGTAAACTGGAGCCGCAAGCTCGGAGAAACAGCGGATTTCGCCCGCGCCAATCTTGAAGATGTCGCCGCCGCCTCAGTGGTGGCCGGAATTCGGTTCTGGTTCTAACCGCAGCAATTCATATGCCTACGGATATGTTGAGTTACACTATATAACATCAGGCTCAATGACATATAAAGGTCAAGACCATGTCGCACTCTCATGAAAATACACACGACCACGCCTCTAAAGCTGATGGCGCCGCACATGACGAACACGCTCATTGCCATGAGCACAGTGCGGGTCACCACACTTCCACCAACAAACAGAGCGGCAAACCGGCGGACAAAGGCGCCATCTACACCTGCCCGATGCATCCGGAGATCCGCCAAGTCGGCCCGGGCTCATGTCCGATCTGTGGCATGGCGCTGGAACCTGTGGATGTTGGCGTCGAGGAAGACAAGTCAGAGCTGATCGATATGACGCGGCGGTTCTGGGTTGGGTTGGTCTTCGCACTTCCCGTATTATTTCTCGAAATGGGCACGCACTTCGCACCCGACTTTTTTGACGGCTTCATCACAAAAACCCAATCGAATTGGATACAGTTCGCCCTTGCAACGCCAGTAGTGTTATGGGCCGGCTGGCCATTTTTTACGCGCGGCGCGGCTTCATTCATCAGCCGTAACCTGAATATGTTTTCGCTGATCTCAATCGGGGTCGGCGCAGCTTATGTTTACAGCGTCGTCGCTGTGTTGGCGCCGCAAGTGTTCCCCGCTGGCTTTCAAGACGCCGACGGCGCCGTCGCGGTTTATTTTGAAGCCGCCGCCGTCATCGTCGTACTTATCCTTCTTGGACAAGTGCTTGAACTTCGCGCCCGCGCCGGCACCAGCGACGCGCTACGCGCGCTCCTAGACCTCGCGCCAAAAATCGCAATGCGCGTACGCGACGATGGCGAAGATGAAGAAGTCATGGTCGAGCACATCGCGGTCGGCGACCTGCTACGCGTGCGCCCCGGTGAGAAAGTTCCCGTCGACGGTGAAATCGTTGAGGGAAGTTCATCCCTCGATGAATCCATGATCACCGGCGAATCTATGCCTGTCGGAAAAGAAACCGGCGACACGGTCATCGGCGGCGCGGTCAATGGATCGGGCGCATTCATCATGCGCGCCACCCGCATCGGTTCGGAAACTATGCTGGCGCAAATTGCGCAAATGGTCGCCGATGCCCAACGCAGCCGGGCGCCCATTCAACGCATCGCCGATATCGTCGCCGGGTATTTTACGCCGGTGGTTATGCTTATCGCCATTGCTTCGTTCATCGTCTGGGCTATTTGGGGTCCGGCGCCCGCCTATGCTTACGCCCTCGTCGCCGCAATCTCTGTCCTTATTATCGCCTGCCCATGCGCGCTTGGCCTAGCAACGCCGATGTCAATTATGGTCGGTGTCGGACGCGGCGCGCAATTGGGCGTCTTAATCAAAGACGCTGCAGCGCTGGAACGGTTTGAAAAAGTCGACACACTAGTCGTCGATAAAACCGGCACACTGACGGAAGGAAAGCCGAAGGTTGTCGCCGTCATCTCCCTCGGCGATATGCCGGAAGATGAACTCCTATCGCTTGCCGCTGCACTTGAACGCAATAGCGAACATCCGCTTGCAGCCGCAATTGTCAGGGATGCCAAAGAAAAAGGCCTTCCCCTTGCGACCATCGATGACTTCACATCGGTCACCGGCAAAGGCGTGGTTGGGATGGTTGAAGGGCGTAAACTGGCGATTGGCAATGCGCGCATGCTTGATGCGTTAAATGTCGATCCTGGGCCCGCCCGCGCGCAAGCCGAAAAGCGCCGCCGGAATGGTGAAACCGTTATGTTCGTGGCAAGCGAAACCATCGTTTTAGGCCTCATATGCGTCGCCGACCCGATCAAGGAGACGACTCCGACTGCGCTGAAAGCGCTGCATAAAGCAGGCTTGTCGATCGTCATGCTGACCGGTGATAACCAGCAGACCGCTAGGGCTGTTGGCGCCAAGCTCCGCATCGACCGGATAGAAGCCGATGTTCTGCCCCAGGACAAAAGCAACGTTATCAAAGCGCTGCAAAAGGAAGGCCGCGTTGTCGCCATGGCTGGCGATGGCGTCAATGACGCGCCGGCTCTGGCGCAAGCCGATATTGGCGTCGCCATGGGCACAGGAACGGATGTGGCGATGGAAAGCGCCGGCGTTACGCTGGTGAAAGGCGACCTCATGGGGATCGTCCGCGCCCGGCGCTTAAGCCAGATGACCATGAGCAATATCCGCCAGAACCTGTTCTTCGCATTTATCTATAATGCACTGGGCGTACCCATCGCCGCCGGCGTTCTCTATCCAGCCTTCGGGTTGACCCTCTCGCCAATCATCGCCGCCGCCGCAATGAGCCTCAGCTCGGTATCAGTGGTTGCGAACGCTCTACGTTTGCGAAGCATAAAACTTTAAGAACGGTCTTCATTAACGGACTCCACTCGTTGATTTGAAAATTTACAGATCAACATCGTAACTGATGCTGAATAACAAGGAGGATGTCATGACAATATCAAACGCGAATAGCACGCCGACGAGCCTTCGCACACAAATTATAGTGATCGGCAATACACTTTCCCTTTTCCTCGCTATCAGTTTTCTCTTATGTATCGGATGGGGGCTGATAACACCCTATTCAATGCATATGCATGACGCTTGGGCGGCCCTGTTGCCAGGTTTCAAATGGTTGACGCCGCTCGGGTTTTTTATTGGCCTGATCGAATCCTACCTTTATGGCTGGTACATCGCGCTAGTGTTTACGCCGCTGTTTCGGATATTTTCAAAATCATGAGCGAAGCGTCGAGAGATTACGTCCCAGCACTTGGCCAGAATTGGCTGACGCCGCTTTATGACCTCACTATCGCGCTAACGACGCGTGAAAGACACTGGCGAAAACTATTGCTGAAAGCCGCTGATCCGCAGCCGGACGATACTATCCTTGATATTGGCTGCGGGACAGCGAGCTTCGCTATTTTGTTGAAGCGCACCAGCCCGCAAGCGCGGGTTATCGGTCTCGATCCTGATTCAGAGGTTTTAGTGATCGCCAAACGCAAGGCCAGTGAGGCTAGCGCGGATATCGAATTTTTGAGGCTATGGGTGATGCGCCGCCTGAAGCCGTGGAACAGGCGCGCGACACCAAAATCACCTCTAGCCTTGTGCTCCATCAAGTCCCTTTAGACGGCAAGCGGGCGATCATAAGCAAAGCCTATGAGTTATTGCCGCCGGGCGGAAGTCTCCATATCGCAGATTTCGGCGAACAGCGCACGCTGCTGATGCGGTTCCTGTTTGGCGCGGTGCAACAGCTTGACGGCGTTGAATACACGCAACCAAATGCCGACGGCGTTCTTCCAGAAATTATGAGGGATTGCGGATTCTCGCCCGTAAAAGAGACAAATGTCATCCCGACCTTTGTCGGGTCTATTTCGCTTTATCAGGCGATTAAACAATAGCAACGCCTGAATGCGCGAGGGGTAAATGATCATGGATTCACCGTTTCGATTGATATTCGTCGCTCTCGTGGGGGGCTTATTCCTCATCCTAACCACCCTCCAAGCCAACGCCCACCCGAAGAGCCACGATCTTGAGCCCGAACCGGCGCAGATGGAAAACACTACCGATGATCATACGGAAGGCGACGCCCACGATGAGGGGGAGCATGAAGATGGGGCGCATGATGAATCTGGCGCGACGACCGCTGGGGCTGATACGGCGGGCGGCCATCATGGCGCGGCGAGCAATGAATCGAAGACACTTTCTGAACGCCTGATCTCCTGGCTCGGCTCATTTCATCCGGCCGCGGTCCATATTCCCATTGGCCTTTTATTGGCCGCATTGATTGGCGAAGTGATGCTGATAACGACTGGGCAACCGGTATACGCTTCCATCGTTCGATATTGCATCTGGATCGGCACTCTGGGCGCGCTTCTCGCGGCGCCTCTTGGCTGGTTTAACGCCGGCTTTCAACTCACAGACACCGAAGAGTTTGTCACCACGCATCGCTGGGTCGGAACGAGCGCTGCGGTCTGGTCAGTGCTTTTAGTGTTTATCCTCAATGCAACCAAAGAAAATAGCTCCAGAACGCTACTCCGCGTCGCCCTTCTCATTAGCGTTGGTTTAGTCGCCTTCAACGGCTTACTTGGTGGACTGATGATTCATGGCGCCGACGCACACGCATTTTAGAGCTTAGAAGACAATCCGTTTAGTCTCTATATTTGTGTTCCAATTTTGAACAGGCGCCGTCAAAGGCTAGTGTGCACTCCTCCGATTTTGGTGACGTAGCGGTATTGTCACGGAGGCTTGCAGCCAATCATGTCAGGTGGTGAAACAGGCTCGGAAGGCATGCGCCGCATCGCCGCCCGTAGGGTTGGCATGGTGAGTGCGACACTCTTGAACACTTTATAGTCATTCTGGCGGCGTTTTTGTTCCTGTAAAGCTGTATTAACAGATGTGTGTTGAACACGCTGAGCGTGTAAGGAAACAACATCCACAACACAAAACGGCCATGTGCCAAACGGCGCTTTGGGTGGCTTTGCAACCGCGGGGCCTCCTGTTGTGTAAAAGTTAACGTTTGTTCACCAAACCTCTTAAGCTTATTTGGCCGTAGTTCAGAAGATTTTGAGTTTCATAGGGAATAACTCGCTCCTCTGGCTCGTCTGCATCTAAACACGCACGCCATAGGAGAATTTGTATGGGTAATCCGAAGATATATACGTCCGCTTTGGCTATTGCAGCCGTTTTAGGGTGGAGTAGTCTGGCAAATGCAAGCGAAGTCAGTGCTGGCGCCAACTCTTCCGGCCTTCAATTAGCACTTTTGTTACAATCCAGCTCAGACATGACCGACGACCAGCATGATGTTGACGATGATGCTGATGACGCCGCTCATGAGGCAGAAGAGGCCGCAAGAGAAGCGGCTAAAGAAGCTGAGGAGGCCGCAAGAGAGGCCGCTAAGGAAGCTGAGGAAGAAGCACGGGAAGCCGCACGCGGTGAAGCGCATGACGAAGTCGAGGACGAAATCGAAGATGAAGTCGAAGACGAAGTAGAAGACGAAGTAGAAGATGACGCCACTGACACTAGCGGTAACGGGTAAGTCATAACCAACACGCGGCGGTATAATGCCGCCGCGTGCACAGCATTAAACTGCACTTGTGTAGTAAAAAAATTGAGGTCGAAAAATGAGAAATACGAATAATATAGTTCCAGTGTTCGCGCTTTATGCGCTCGGCCTTTTAGCCCCAGCCGCCGCTCAACCAGCAGGCACAGAAGAAAGGCTAGATTCGCCGTTTAGCGTCGAATTTAGCACTGGCGCCGAATATGACAGCAATATTTCCGTCAGCGCGATCGATAGTAATACCGGTGCGGATGATTTTACCGCCGTGATCGACGCCGACCTCGAATTCGAAACAGAACTCGATAAAAACACAGAGCTGGGATTGGGGTACAGCTTTTCTCAGAGTCTGCACGCTGACTTCTCCAGCTTCGATATCCAGTCTCATTTTGCATCTGCGGATCTGTCGCACGATTTTGGCGCCTTCGATCTCGGGGCGGCCTATCGGTTTATTTATACTCGCCTTGGTGGAAACGGATTTCTGACAATGCAGCAGTTTTCGCCTTATGCGACGAAATTTTTTGGCAAGAAGGTTTTTGTTCGCACAGAATACACCTACACGGATAAAGACTTTGAAAATCGAATCGATCGCGATGCAACAGTTCATGCTGGCGGCGGGGATGTATATCTCTTCATTAACGGCATCCGCACATATGTCGTTGCTGGGTATAAGTACGAAGATGAAGATGCTACCGACCCACAATTCGACTTTCAATCACACAATATCAAGGCGCGGTTTTCTCAGCGCATTGCGATGGGCAAGCGCGATGCAAAACTGAAACTTGGCTGGCGTTACGAAACACGCGACTACGCATCAATCACGCCGTCTATTGGCGTCATCCGAGATGATTCACGCCACAAACTGAAGGCAGAGCTTGAAATTCCTGTAACCGATAGCGTTTATGCCCAGGTAGAGTATGAATATTCTGATTTTTCATCAAATCTACCGTCTGCGGATTATTCGCAAAACCTCGTTGGTGGAAGATTAGGAATACGTTTCTAACGTTACCACGACCTCCGGCTGGCAATGAAGTTGCGATAGTGCGTCCGGGTCGAATTCGACCTCAACCTGAGCGCCCTGCCGCTTCCGGCCCGGTCATACTCATGTTCCAGGTTTGACGGGCCGTATATGGCTGGCGCGGCAGTACGATGCTGCCGCGCCAGCTTATTGTCATGGATTGGTGTGTAGAGGCAGGCTTAATCTCCGAGCGGCCGGATCAACCCGTATCCATAAACAGGGTCAAAACCTTTACGCCCGAGGTCCTCAGCTTTAACCGCAAGAGCGTTCAATTGCTCCTCGGTGATATGGCTTTCTTCATTGACGGACAAAGCCAATACCGCCGTCACAAACGGAGCCGCTATTGACGTTCCAGAAGATGAGGCAAAGCCGCCATGGTCTGCTGCATGCTTCACATTTACCCCAGGCGCCGCAAAATCTAGGTAGTCCCCTCGATTGGCCAGGCGATAAATTTTCTTCTTCCTTGTCACCGCGGTCACGGCAACTACATTGTTATAGGCTGCAGGATATAGGGGCGCCGCATTGGGCCCTTCATTGCCAACTGCCGCCACGACAATCGTTCCTTTATCGTAGGCGCTGTCAATTGCACTTTTTAAAATGGCGTTCGCAGGCCCCGTCAGGCTCATATTAACGACCGAAACATTATTCTTGGTCATCCAATCAAGTGCACGCACCAGACTGAACGTTGTCGCCGTTTCAACACCGGTCGGCGAATTAAAGAATACTGACGCGGCATAAACATCAGCTTGCGGCAACAACCCGTGATAGGCGTTACTTTCGCCAGCAAGAATTGAAACGACTGAGGTCCCATGAGTTTCTGGCCTAACATACTCATAGGGTACAAAATCTTCGACCTGGATCTGAGCGTTTTTCAGAGACGTATGCTGCACATCGATACTGGTGTCGATAATGCCAATCGACCGACCCTTGCCGCCACCTACAGTTGGAAGGTCCAACAATTCCTGCGGCGTCGCACCGCCGCGCTGTTCAGCGTGTGTGCTCTTGCTCGCTGTGCGATAGTTATGCTGAAAATAGACATGGTTGTAATCGACCTTTGCATCCGGCGCAGCTTCCATGATCGCAGCTTCAGGTTCATCTATTGTGAACCGGTCAGTGGTTTTGATGCGCACCAGAACCAGACCGAGTCCGTCAAGCGATTCCATTCTCTCTGTGGCAAATCCCTTTGCGGACAGCGTGTCGATTGTATCCGGAGATACAAGCAACAACCATTCACGGCGTACGATCTCATTCCCGGCTTCATCAAAATCTACAGCGAATATTCTGTCATCGTCTAACGTCGAAAAATTGCTAAGGCCGGCCTTAGAACCGGAACTTGATGAGGTTTTTCCAGGCTTTCCGCTCTCATCATCGTCGTCAGCTCCCTCTCCGTCGTCACCGTCTTCGCCACCTTCTTCATCTCCTTCGTTTTCGCTATCATCGTCATTTTCATCATCTTCGTCGTCTTCATCTTCGTCATCGTCTTCCGCGTTCCCTGAGCCGGGGTTTGAAGATCCGGAAGTAGATTCATCATCATCGTCATGTTCGTCTTCTTCGTCCTCTACGGGGTCTTCATCATTGCCGCTGTTATCAAAATTTGATTCCAGCTGGTTTTCCAGGCTGTCTTCTAGATCATGCTCGACGGCTTTACCCGCCTCGCTGATATCGTCGATTTTGGAATCGACTTTGTCATTAACCTTATCTTCAACGCGAGATTCAACATCGCTCTCAGCGTCGTCCTCGACATCATCTTCTATACCGTCCTCAACGTCATCTTCGACATCATCTTCGATATCGGATTCAACGTCACCTTCTACATCATCCTCAACACTGTCTTCGACGTCGTCTTCAACACTGGCCTCAATGTCGCCCTCAACATCATCCTCGATATCGGCTTCAACACTGGCCTCGATGTCGCCTTCAACATCATCCTCGATATCAGCTTCAACTTGGTCTTCAACATCGGATTCTAGCTCATCTTCAACGTCTTCCTCGACTGAGTCTTCAATATCTTCTTCTATCTCCTCTTCCGGTGCGCCATCTTCTCCTGGCCCCGGCGCAGCTAAAGCAGCGTTTGGCCCGCCAACGACGAAAGGCAGGCCAGCCACCGGGAAAACCGCCGTCAGGGCTGTAAGAAGATATATGAATGGCCTGCTCATAAGCGAACAGGATTAGCATTTTTTCGCGCTAAACACAAAAGCGTAGATTGCATATCTCTCACCAAATTTAACCAATTGAGTATAGTGTGCCATTTCGTAAAGGTGACGTTTCATAAATGATAAAAATTCCCTAATTGCCGGGAATAAATACGTATGCCCATCCGTCAACGGGATGAATGTCGATGAAAGTAGACGCGTTGCGTCAGGGAATTGTCGAGCTTTTGCCGCGGCTACGCCGATACGCGTATGCGCTCACGGGCGCTCGTGCGGACGCAGATGATCTCCTGCAGGCTACGGTTGAACGACTTCTGAACAAGGGAGCGCCGCAAGAAGTGAATTTGGACAAATGGACTTTTCGCGTTTGCAAAAATATATGGATCGACGAAATCCGGGCTAGAAATGTTCGGTATCTGGCGGCAGCGAGCGGCAAGGTTGGCGGCGATGAGAGATTGGATGGAGAGCGCGTGATAATGGACCAGATAGCGTTTTCAGAGGTTAACGACGCAATGAGACAGTTGCCCGATGAGCAGCGCGCAGCATTGTCGCTCATCGCCCTTGAGGGCTTCACTTACGCCGAAGCAGCAGAGACTCTAAATGCACCGATTGGCACCATCATGAGCCGTATCTCCAGAGCGCGGAAAGCCCTTATCAATATATTGGGGGAAGGAACGATCAGTTTTAATGATAGCGACGCGCCAGCCCGAGCCAAGCCATGACCCTTACCGACGAACAACTATCCGCCTATATTGATGGTGAGCTTGCTGCCAGCGATATGGAATTGATCCGCCGCATGCTTGAAGATAACGATGCATTGTCTGCACGACTCGCGCGATTAAAGCGCATGGACCAGATAATCACCGCCGCTTATGGCAGCATCACTGATGAACCTATACCGGACCCTGTCTTGAGCTTGCTGGCGCCGGCAACCAACGCACCAAAATCAGATCTGCACTCTGACAATATCTTTCCATTACCGAATGGCCGCACTTTGCACATACCCAAGCAATGGCACGCGCCCCTCGCGGCGGCGGCCGCGTTGGCTGTCGGTGTAAGCATTGGCCTACAGTTGTCGCCTAACATTCATCCCAACCGAACTGCGCCCATGATCGCGGGGATCATAGATAAGTCCAGCCCGCTCCACGCCGCATTAGAAACAGCTCCAAGCGCCCAGCCATTCATGCTCGGCACAGATAAAGGCGGCGCAATAACCCCGGTTTTGACTTTTAAATCAACCGACGGACGTTTCTGCCGCGAATTTAACCTACGGTCGAGCACCGGCGGTCAGCGAGCACTAGCGTGCCGTTTGGATGGAACTTGGGTAGTACAATTCGCTGCTGCAACTAACTCCAAGGCGGCAGGCGCCGTCTATTCAACTGCATCCTCTGATGTCGCCGCTCAATTCAACGAATTAATTGATGTGCTGATTGATGATGCGCCGCTCGACGCTGATGAAGAAGCCGCTATTATTGAAAAGCAGTGGAAGCTGGAAGAATAGACGGTCAGTTCTTTGCGATTGTAACATCGCTTTTTCTGCCAAACTTCCCACAACAGGAATTTCATTCCTGCTTGCCAGTCGGCGGCTTTTGATCTTTTCACTTGCTAACTTGGGCTCTCAACTCGCGCGCTTTTCAGCGCCCCTCTGGCCGAGCCATTATTCCCCTGCCGTGATGGTTGCGGGCGCCATCAGATAGCTCCAAAATTTGGCGGAAAATAAGGGCGGCCGCGGTCCCACTTCACTTAGATCAACGCGCGTATAAGCTCTGGCATCTCGATTATCACGCCCGCCTACCGATCGACCGCTTGATAAATATTAAGTTGCCTAGATACATGAATCAAGATCATCAATAGATTTACGCAATCGCTAGAATCGGCGCCCGTAATCAAGCAGTCCGTGTTTTCAAAATACGGTCTTATTTCTTCGGTTTACGGAGAAGAGTAAACGCTTGGGTGATTGCGCCGGCGGCAAATGTCCACCAGTAATTGATTCACGAATAGCGTCAGCATGCGCAATCAAAACGGGGTAACCCTTTATGCAGCACATCGAATCCGTCACACGGGCCCAACAAAATCGCGCCTTAGGGGCAAGTACATTTTCATTTACCGTCTGCTTTGCCGTGTGGACTATTTTTTCGATTATCGGCCTTAAGATCAAGCAGGATTTGGGCTTATCAGATACCCAGTTCGGCATCCTTGTTGCGACCCCGGTGTTGACAGGCTCGCTCAGCCGGATCTTCCTCGGCATCTGGACGGATCAGTATGGCGGGCGGCGGGTCTTCACGATCGTCATGCTGTTGACCTCCATTGCGGTCTTTCTGCTTTCAACCGTTTCAACCTACTCAATGTTCCTTATCGCTGCACTTGGCGTAGGACTTGCGGGCGGATCTTTCGCTGTCGGCATCGCTTACACGTCCAAATGGTATGACAAAGAACACCAAGGCACCGCACTCGGTATTTTTGGAATGGGCAATGTCGGCGCAGCGATAACCAATTTTGGCGCGCCCTTTTTGCTCGTGGCGATGGGTTGGGAAAAAACCGCGCAAGTCTACGCTTTGATCTTGTTTGTCACAGCAATCGCGTTCTTCCTGTTCACCAAGGAAGACCCGGCGACAGTTGCCCGTAAGGCTAAAGGAGAAAAACCTCGCGGCGCGCTGATGCAGCTGGAGCCATTGAAAAACATTCAAGTCTGGCGGTTCTCACTTTATTATTTCTTCGTCTTCGGCGCCTTTGTTTCGCTCGCCCTTTGGCTGCCACGCTATTATGTTGGCGTTTACGGTCTTGAAATCACTACTGCTGGTATGCTGGCGGCAGCCTATGCTTTGCCGGGCAGTATTTTCAGGGCGCTTGGCGGATGGATGTCGGACAGATTCGGCGCCCGGTCGGTCATGTACTGGACTTTCACCGCAAGTATCGTGGTCTGCTTTTTCCTCAGCTACCCTGCAACACATTATATTGTGCAGGGAATAAACGGGCCGATTGAATTTGATATCGCGATCAGCCTGCCTGTCTTTGTCTCGCTCACCATCGTTCTTGGCTTTTTCATGTCCCTCGGTAAGGCCGCCGTCTACAAGCATATTCCGGTTTACTACCCAGACCATGTGGGATCGGTTGGCGGTCTTGTGGGTATGATCGGTGGTCTTGGCGGTTTCGTTTTACCGATCAGTTACGGGGTCATGAACGACCTTACCGGCGTGTGGACCAGCTGTTTCATGCTGCTGTTTGTGCTGGTTGGCGCTGCTCTAATCTGGATGCATTTCACCATCAAACGAATGGAAGCAAGGGTGAAAGACACAAGAGATTTACCGGAATTTCCAGAAATGGAGGGTTTGCACCCGCCTAAGGCGGCGGCGACGCCAGAAGCAAACTATGCCGCCGACGCGCCATCGCTTGTTGGTGCTGCAACGGCAAACCCCGCAACTTCAAGCTAAAGGGAACAAGCATCATGGCAAAAGACCTACGCGACTGGAATCCGGAAGACCCTGCGCAATGGCAGGCGACCGGCAAAACCATCGCTAACCGCAATCTCTGGATTTCAATACCGGCTCTGCTTTGCGGCTTTGCTGTATGGCTCTATTGGGGCATCATCACGGTCCAGATGATTAATCTGGGTTTCGCGTTCAGTCAGTCAGAGTTGTTTACGCTTGCCTCGATCGCTGGCCTCACCGGGGCGACGTTGCGTATTCCGTCGACGTTTTTCATTCGTATGGCGGGCGGTCGCAACACAATATTCCTGACAACTGCACTTCTCATCATCCCTGCGGCAGGCACCGGCATATTGCTGCAAAACCCCGATACGCCGCTCTGGCAGTTTCAAATGATGGCGTTGCTCTCTGGCTTTGGCGGTGGGAACTTCGCCTCTTCGATGTCAAACATTAGTTTTTTCTTTCCGAAGAAGATGGCCGGTTATTCGCTGGGCATGAATGCAGGCCTTGGCAATTTCGGCGTCACGACCATGCAAATCCTGATCCCGCTGGTCATGACGGCGGCTGTGTTTGGCGGCGCACCCATGGTTTTGGAAAACACATCCGGCACGCTCATCGGTAAAATTCCGGCGGGCACCGAAACCTACCTTCACAATGCCGGCTTCATCTGGGTCGCAATTCTCGTCCCCATCGTTGTTGCCGCCTGGTTCGGCATGAATAACATCGTTGACGAGCACGTATCACCGAATATCGGCTCGCCAATCGCTGCATTTTCAAAAATTCTTGGCATGTTGTTTATCGGTCTGGTCACGGCGTCCATCGGTCTATGGCTAATGCTTCCCTCCAATGCAGGCGGCTCTGGCTGGAATATATCCAAGTGGATCGTTCTGCCGTTGGTGATCGCCGCAACGGTTTATGCGTTGAAGTTGATTCCCGGCGCCATCCGCAAAAGTCTCAATCATCAATACAAAATATTTAACAACAAACATACATGGGCGATGACGGTTATCTATACCATGACGTTCGGATCGTTCATCGGTTACGCGGCCGCATTCGGCCTCGCTATCAAAGTCATTTTCGGGTTTCAACATGTGATGGTTGACGGCGTCATGACCCATAATCTTGTCAACTCCGATGGACCAAGCGCTTTGATGTTCGCCTGGACCGGACCTTTTATTGGCGCATTGATCCGCCCAATCGGCGGGATGGTTGCTGATAAAATGGGCGGCGCGAAAGTGACGCAAATCATTTCAGTTGTGATGGTCGCGAGTGCGTTAGGCGTGGCCTACTATATGAAACAGGCTTATGCGTCGGCTACGCCAGAAGAATATTTTGTTCCTTTCCTGGTCTTGTTCCTCATCCTGTTTGCCGCCACCGGCATCGGCAATGGATCAACTTTCCGCACCATTGCGATGGTGTTCGACAAGGAACAAGCAGGGCCTGTGTTGGGTTGGACATCTGCAGTCGCCGCTTATGGCGCCTTTATCATTCCAAAAGTGTTCGGTGAACAAATCAAAGCGACGACGCCGGAATATGCGCTTTATGGCTTCGTCACTTTTTACATCGTCTGTATCATAATTAACTGGTGGTTTTATCTGCGAAAAGACGCGTATGTGAAAAATCCTTAGCCTAGAGGATCAGGCGCAGTCACATGTAATGGCCGTTGGATAGGCCCCTAATATCTGGAATAAAACATGAGCCACATTCTAAACCGTCTTTCCTACTTTAAGAACCGCGTCAGCGATTTCTCTGATGGCCATGGCGTTGTCACTAAAGAAGACCGAACCTGGGAGGATGCTTACCGCAAGCGCTGGCAGCACGATAAAATCGTGCGCTCGACCCATGGCGCCAATTGCACCGGCTCTTGCAGCTGGAAGATTTATGTTAAGGGCGGGATCGTCACCTGGGAAACACAGCAGACGGACTATCCGCGAACGCGACCTGACCTGCCCAACCACGAGCCACGCGGCTGTTCACGCGGCGCGAGCTATAGTTGGTATCTTTATAGCGGCAATCGACTGAAGCATCCGCTGATCCGTAGTCGATTGCTCAAAGCATGGCGTGAAGCCCGCGCGATCCGGGAGCCGGTAGCGGCTTGGGGCTCCATTGTTGAGGATCCGACAAAGCGCGCATCTTACGTAAAGTTGCGCGGCCATGGCGGATTTGTTCGCGCCGACTGGGCCGAGGTGAATGAAATCATCGCCGCCGCAAACGCCTACACGGCAAAAAAACACGGCCCCGACCGGATCATCGGCTTTTCACCTATCCCGGCGATGTCGATGGTCTCTTATGCGGCGGGCTCGCGCTACCTGTCGTTGCTCGGCGGAACATGCATGAGTTTTTACGATTGGTATTGCGATCTGCCGCCGGCGAGCCCGATGACCTGGGGCGAGCAAACCGACGTTCCCGAAAGCGCAGACTGGTATAATTCCGGCTTCATCATGTTATGGGGTTCAAACGTGCCGCAGACGCGCACGCCGGATGCCCACTTCTTTACCGAGGTTCGTTATAAGGGCGCGAAAGCCGTTACGATTTCACCGGACTATTCCGAAGCATCAAAATTCGGCGATGTCTGGCTGTCGCCCAAACAAGGAACCGATGCGGCGCTCGCCATGGCGTTCGGTCATGTCATCCTCAAGGAGTTTTACCTCGACCGGCAGGTGGATTATTTCCAGGAATATGCCCGGCAATATACCGACATGCCGATGCTGGTGCGGTTGGTCAAAAAAGATGGGCGGCTTATTCAGGACCGCTTGATACGCGCTTCTGATTTCGATGATTCACTGAACGAAGACAATAATCCAGATTGGAAAACCATCGCCTTCGATAAAAAAGCGGGTCGTGTCGTTGCCCCGCGCGGTTCCATCGGTTTTCGTTGGGGCGAGCAGGGAAAATGGAACCTTGAAGAAAAGTCCGCCAATGGCGATGACACCGATCTTTCAATTTCCCTGATCGACAGTCGCGATGACGCGGTAGACGTGGCGTTTCCGTATTTTGGGAACCGTCAACATGACCATTTCCACGGCACTGACCATCCGGATGTGCTTGAGCGCCGTGTGCCGGTCAAACGCCTGCAACTGAAAGACGGCGAGACGTTCGTAGCGACCGTGTTTGACTTGATGTGCGCCAATTATGGCCTGGACCGTGGACTTGGCGGCGAATGGGTAGCTAAATCTTTTGACGAAGACATCCCCTACACGCCAGCATGGCAGGAAAAAATTACCGGTGTCGCGCGCGATCAGGTTATTTCCGTTGCGCGCGGATTTGCCGACAATGCTGAAAAAACCCGCGGCAAGTCCATGATCATCGTCGGGGCCGGTCTCAACCACTGGTACCACATGGATATGAACTATCGCGGCATCATCAATATGCTGGTGATGTGTGGCTGCGTCGGCCAGTCGGGTGGCGGCTGGTCGCATTATGTCGGCCAGGAAAAGCTGAGGCCCCAGACGGGTTGGCTGCCGCTCGCCTTCGGTCTCGACTGGTCCCGACCGCCACGGCAAATGAACTCCACCTCGTTCTTCTATGCGCATACGGACCAATGGCGCTATGAAACGCTGGGGCTTGACGAAATTCTCTCCCCCGTGGCGCCAGAAGGCAAGTGGAGTGGCTCGCTTATAGACTTTAATGTTCGCGCCGAACGCATGGGGTGGCTTCCTTCAGCACCCCAGCTTGAGCGCAATCCGCTGGAGATTGCCAAGGATGCGGCGGCGGCGGGGATGGAAGCGAAGGACTATGTGGCGCGCGAGTTAAAGTCAGGCGCGCTTAAAATGTCTTGTGACGACCCCGACGATCCAGCTAACTGGCCGCGCAACATGTTTGTCTGGCGCTCTAACCTGCTCGGCTCTTCCGGCAAGGGCCATGAATATTTCCTGAAGCACCTCTTAGGCACGGCTCATGGTATTCAGGGCAAGGACCTTGGACAAACGGGCGGGCAAAAACCCGAAGAGGTCACCTGGCATGAGGAGGCGCCGGAAGGAAAGCTTGATCTTCTGGTGACCATTGACTTTCGTATGTCCACAACGTGCGTTTACTCCGACATCGCGCTGCCGACGGCGACGTGGTACGAAAAAAACGATCTCAACACGTCGGATATGCATCCCTTTATCCACCCGTTGCAAAACGCAGTTGACCCGCTTTGGGAAAGCAAAAGCGACTGGGAGATATTCAAAGGCATCGCTAAAGCTTTCTCTGAAATCGCCCCTGAAGTACTCGGCGTCGAAAAAGACGTTGTGCTGATACCAACCCTTCACGATACGCCGGGCGAGCTGGCCCAAGCGCTGGATGTGAAGGATTGGAAGCGTGGAGAGGTTGAACCCATCCCCGGCAAAACCATGCCGGCGGTGGCTGTCGTCGAACGGGACTATCCGAACCTTTATAAGCATTTTACTGCGCTTGGGCCGTTGCTTACAAAACTCGGCAATGGCGGCAAAGGCATCGGTTGGAATACCGACCATGAGGTCGAGCATCTCAAAGCCCTCAACGGTGTCGTCACAGAAGAGGGACCGACGAAAGGCATGGCCCGTATCAATAGCGATATCGATGCAACGGAAGTGATCTTGATGCTGGCGCCGGAGACCAATGGCGAGGTCGCCGTGAAAGCCTGGGATGCGCTTTCCAAAAAGACGGGGCGAGAACACACACATCTCGCTTTGCCAAAAGAAGATGAAAAAATTCGCTTCCGCGACATCGTCGCCCAGCCGCGCAAGATTATTTCCTCGCCCACCTGGTCAGGCATTGAATCGGAAAAGGTCTGCTACAATGCCGGCTACACAAATGTGCATGAATTGATCCCATGGCGAACGCTCACCGGACGCCAACAACTCTATCAGGACCATCTGTGGATGCGCGCCTTTGGCGAGACCTTATGCGTTTACCGTCCGCCGATTGATACAAAAGCCATCGCGCCAGTGATCAACCAAAAAGACAATGGCGAAAAGCAGATTGTTTTGAACTTTATCACCCCGCACCAGAAATGGGGCATTCATTCAACCTATACGGACAATCAGTTGATGCTGACGTTGTCGCGCGGCGGACCGATTGTCTGGCTCAGCGAAGACGATGCGCGCGAGGCTGGTATTGTCGATAATGACTGGATTGAGGCCTATAACTCAAATGGAGCTCTGACGGCGCGCGCTGTGGTTTCCCAGCGCGTCAAGCCCGGGATGGTGATGATGTATCATGCCCAGGAAAAGATCGTGAATGTGCCGGGCTCTGAAATTACCGGCAATCGCGGCGGCATCCATAATTCGGTAACCCGCACGGTCTTGAAGCCGACCCACATGATCGGCGGTTACGCCCAACAGTCCTATGGCTTTAACTATTACGGCACGGTGGGATCGAACCGCGATGAATTCGTCATTGTTCGGAAGATGAAAAAAGTCGACTGGCTTGATGGTCCGGCGAACAAACTGGAGGCCGTGACATGAAGATCCGCGCACAAATATCGATGGTCCTAAATCTTGATAAATGCATCGGCTGTCATACCTGCTCGGTCACTTGCAAGAATGTCTGGACCAATCGCGAGGGTGTGGAATACGCCTGGTTCAATAATGTCGAGACCAAACCCGGCATTGGTTATCCTGATAATTGGGAAGACCAGGCCAAGTGGAATGGCGGCTGGGAGCGAAAGAAAAACGGTAAGCTGTTGCCGAAGATGGGCGGGAAGCTAAAAGTTCTTGCCAAGATTTTTGCAAATCCCGACCTGCCCGAAATTGATGACTACTACGAGCCGTTCACTTTCGACTATGAGCATTTGCAAAAAGCGCCGGAAATGAGCGCCCAGCCGGTGGCGCGTCCGCGCTCGCTGATTACCGGTGAGCGAATGGAGAAAATCAATAAGGGTCCAAACTGGGAAGAAATTCTTGGCGGCGAATTTTCAAAACGCTCCAAAGATTACAATTTCGCCGAAATCGAAAAGGAAATCTACGGACAGTTTGAAAACACCTTCATGATGTATCTGCCGCGTCTGTGCGAGCACTGCCTTAATCCGGCTTGCGTGGCGGTGTGTCCATCCGGCGCGATATACAAGCGCGAAGAAGACGGTGTTGTTCTGATCGACCAGAACAAATGTCGCGGCTGGCGGATGTGCGTATCGGGCTGTCCTTATAAAAAGATTTATTACAATTGGAGTTCTGGAAAGTCAGAAAAATGCACACTGTGTTATCCACGCCTTGAATCCGGTCAGCCAACGGTGTGTTCAGAGACATGCGTCGGACGCATTCGTTATCTCGGCGTTGTCCTTTACGACGCTGACCGTATCGGCGAAGCGGCTGCGGTCGAAAAAGAAACCGATCTCTATCAAAGCCATCTCGATATTTTCCTCGACCCGAATGATCCTGAAGTGCAACGCCAGGCACGCGCGGACGGCGTTCCTGATACCTGGCTGGAGGCGGCAAAGAAATCTCCGATCTGGAAAATGGCGGTGGAATGGAAAATCGCCTTTCCTCTGCATCCGGAATATCGCACCTTGCCGATGGTCTGGTACGTGCCGCCCTTGTCTCCCATTCAGTCGATGGCGGAAGCGGGCGCGTTCGGTGAGAAAGGCGCAATGCCCAATGTTCGAAACTTGCGCATACCGCTGAAATATCTCGCTAACTTATTGACGGCGGGCGATGAAGAGCCGGTCGCTCTGGCGCTTGAGAAATTGATCGCCATGCGCGCCTACATGCGTTCGAAATCCTATGAGGGCGCGGAAGACGACACGCTGCCCGGCAAGGTTGGCATGACGCCGCAACAGGTGGATGAAATGTATCACTTGATGGCGATCGCCAATTACGAAGACCGCTTCGTCATTCCCACTACTCACCGTGAGTATGCTGAAAACGCCTACGACCTGAAGGGCGGGTGCGGTTTCAGTTTCGGTGAAGGCTGCGGCGAGCCGAAGCAGGCTGTGGAATGGACCGGCCTGTTCGCCAAGGGCCCCGCAAGAGAAAAAGTGTGAAGGAGCGACAGTAATGACTAACACATATAAGGCCCTCTCGGCGCTTCTTTCCTATCCTTCTGCAGATTTAAAAGAAGCAGCGGGTGATATTCGCGACATTCTTCACAAAGATGCGCTAGCGCCAGCCTGGGCCTTGCGCCAGCTTGACCGGCTTATCGACGATCTGAAAACACTTGATCTGTTGGAATTGCAAGAACGTTATGTTTTTCTATTTGACCGTACACGGTCCTTATCGCTTCATCTGTTTGAGCATGTGCACGGAGAGTCGCGCGACCGCGGTCAGGCCATGGTGGATTTAAAGGCGCTCTATGCTGAAGGCGGCCTTGATGCCAGCTCAGTCGAGTTGCCCGATTATCTACCGTTGTTTTTGGAATACCTTTCAACCCGGCCAACGGAAGAGGCGCGCACGTTACTCGCTGAACCGTTAAGCGTTATAGCCGCACTCAAAGAGCGTCTGACCAAGCGCAAAACGCCCTACGCCGCGATCCTGAGAGTGTTGGAGGCAATGGCGGGGCGGGAGCCGGCTCAGTCGGAACTCGATGAGCTGCGCAAAGCCCCGGACGACGACCCAAATGATCTCAAAGCGCTCGATGCGGCCTGGGAGGACGAGCCCGTGATCTTTGGACCCGATGAAGAGGGCTGTCCGAAAGTTGATCAAATGCTGGAGCGTATGGGCGTCGACAGCGCCAAAACCCGCAATACGGCGGCGGGAGAACAGTCATGACGGATTATCTCAATCAGTTTCTGTTTGGCATTTATCCCTATATCGCTCTTAGCGTTCTCTTCATTGGCTCAATCATGCGCTTTGAACACGGACAATATTCGTGGCGTTCGGGGTCAAGCCAGCTATTGCGGCGAAAACAATTGATGGTCGGCAGCGTCCTATTTCATGTTGGCATTCTTATCATTTTTGCTGGCCACCTTGTGGGGCTCTTGACGCCTATTCAGGTGTTTGATGCCCTCGGCATTCCTCACGGCGCCAAACAAGTGCTTGCGATTGTCGCCGGCGGGCTTGCGGGCGTGATGAGTTTTATTGGCATGGTCTTGCTTATTCATCGGCGCCTGTTCGATGCGCGCGTTCGTGCAACATCAAGCTTTGGCGACACGGCAATTTTGTTGCTTATTTTTGCCCAGCTGTGCCTCGGTCTTTCGACGATATTTGTGTCGCTGAACCACCTCGACGGCCATGAGATGGTAAAATTTATGGAGTGGGCGCAACGCATATTTACGTTTCGCGGTGGTGCGGCAGCACTAGTAGCAGACGCACATCCAATCTTTAAAGCGCACCTCGTCCTTGGTCTGACGATCTTTCTGGTGTTCCCGTTTACGCGTCTCGTACACATGCTCAGCGCCCCCATCTGGTATATTGGACGGCGCGGGTATCAGATCGTCAGGACGCGCAAACAACAAACAAGTCGCAATTCAACTGCGGTGTCAGCGGAATAGGGCCCTGGCGTCGCCAATAAGTGGAGTGAGTGATGAATGAGAAAAATTGGCTTGTTGTTTCGTATATTGCCCTCGCGACAGCTGTAACGGCGATCAACCCAGCTTTTGCGGAGGGCGACGAACAAGAAAATCATGACGGATCTATCATCGAAGCGATCAAGAACAGCAAGCTCCTTGTTGATGTGCGATATCGCTTTGAAACCAAGGACCAGGATGGTTTCGCCCAGGACGCCTACTCAAATACAATAAGAACCCGGCTCGGATTCGAAACTGCTGAAGTTTATAACCTCAAAGTCCTGGTTGAATTTGAAAACGTCGCCACAATTGGCGATGATCATTTCAACTCCACCACAAATGGCCGCACAATGTTTCCGGTGATCGCCGATCCCGACGCCACAGAGATTAACCGCGCCCAAGTCACTTTTATCGGCATCGACAAAACTGCAGTCACCGTTGGGCGCCAGCGCTATAATCTTAACAATCATCGCTTCGTTGGCGCCGTCGATTTTCGCCAGAACCAGCAGACATTTGATGCTGCACGATTTTCAACCAAGCTGATTGACCACGTCACGCTCGACTATCTTTATATCAGTCGCGTTCACCGCATCTTTGGCGATGATCACCCAGTTGGTGAATTCAACAGCGACAGCCACGTTGTCTCCGCTGCAATTGATGGTGGTGAGCTTGGGACGCTTAAAGGCTATGGCATTGTACTCGATCTGGAAGAAGCGCCAGCCCTTTCTTCGCAAAGCTGGGGCGTACGCTATGAAAATACCCTCACGCTCGACGACGATGTTGGCGTCAAGCTCGGCGTTGTCGGGGAATATGCAACACAATCGGACAATGCAGAAAACCTGGTCGACTATCGAGAATCCTACCTCCATGGCGAAGCCTCATTAAGTGTCGCGCCATTCACGGGTAAGGTGGGTTACGAAAAACTTGGCGGAGATGGAACCTCATCCTTCAAGACGCCACTTGCAACTTTGCATAAATTTCAAGGCTTTGCCGATGTCTTTCTGGCAACGCCAGTAACCGGCCTACAAGATGTCTATGGTACAATTGCCTATAACTGGAAGAACGCGCCATTTAGAACAAGCGTTAAACTTTTTGCCACCTATCACGATTTTAAATCTGATGTCGGCTCACTTGATCTCGGCGAAGAATTTGATGCCGGAATGTCGGTGAAATTTAGCAAACACTGGTCCGTGAACCTCAAAGGCGCCGTTTACAATGGTGGCGCTTTCGGACCAGCAGATAGAAATCTGATTTGGGCGGCGTTGAGATTTCAATATTAAGGGCAAAAGCGTTATGAATGTCACAAGCCATACATCAAATCATACGCCGGGCGCGGATACCGGTGCGACGCAAAAGCGTCACGAAGCCATCAACCCTTGGGATATAGAAGCACCGTCGCCGGGACTGATTGAGCGCCCCATCGACTTTTTGTTCGTCGAACATAATCGGCAACGCCAGGCTGCAAATATTCTACATTTGCTAGCAGATGGTGAGATTAATGAGGTCGGCGTTAAAAAATTGATTGATTTCTTGGAAACCGATTTTGCCGTTCACGTTGCTGATGAAGAGCTCTGTTTTTTTCCGCTATTGTTGCAGCATTGTCCTCCTGAGGATAATATAGACAAGCTCATTGAGCGGTTGGCCGAAGAACATAAAAAGGACGAAAAGACGGTTTCAGACATGACTTTAGTATTGAACGACGTACTGGCGGGTAAAAAGCTGAGTGGCAAAGTCAGTCGGACGATCCGTGGTTTCGCGGAGCACATTCTTCAACACCTCGCATTGGAAAATGCAGTTTTGTTGCCGATAGCCCGGGCGCGTTTGGATGAGCAGGCGCTTAGCGCCTTATCTGAGATGATGAAAAAGCGCCGCGCGTAACGTTGGTTCGTCCGGTATGACGCATTGATAACAAAACTCTCTCCACATTTGTAAAGCTGGCCCACATCTCAAGGCTTACGATGGACCAACTCCGTTAGCAGAACACCTCAAAAGGCCTCATATACGCTGACGGATTACATAATTACGAGCTAGGCCAAATCCGACCAATTTATCAATTACGCTAAGCTGTTGATTTAAATGGCTCCCCTTCGTGAACGCATATCGAACCTTATGCCGGTCGCCAGATAGCGCATTCAGGCTTATTTTGGAGGAAATTGGAAAGCTTCCTTGAGAATGTGAGATGGCACAAATTGAACGGACCTAACGCCAATAGCCGAACCTGAGAATTAATAGAAAGAAAAAGACTACTCCAACAACTAGCGGAAACTTGGGTCACACCCCAATTTGTGTGCGGTCTTAATATGTACGGGCAGCGTTATGAATTCTGACCGTTCAACAATCTGTCAATCGAGAAGCTCTCTATTGCATCCGCGATGGTTTGCAAAAACTCCGCGGCTGGGGCGCCATTGTTGACACGGTGGTCAAAGCCAAGACTCAACGGAAGCATCCAGCAGCCTGATGTGCTGTGTTGATGGAGTGCGCCTGTGGCAAGGAGGGCGCCCTGACCGAGCGGAATAACCGGCGTTCCAAATCGTATTGAGCGGTACATGCCTATGTTACTTAATGTGATTGCTGCTCCGCCAAAATCTTCCTGACGCAGTTTTTTCGCTCGCGCCTTATTCGCAAGCTCTTTTCGTATTTGATCAATCTCGGCAGGATGAAGGCAATCGACTTTTCTGATTGTGGGCACGCTCAGCGTGCCGTCTATGGCTGCAACCGCAAGCCCGATATTAACCTCATCATAGATACGGCGCATCCCGTTGATATAAGCAGCGTTGAAGTTAGGATTGTTTTTGACCGCTTCACCGAGAATTTTGATTAAGATACCGGTCAGCGTTGGCGCGCATGTTTCGTCCATCGCATCACTTGTTATATATTCGTGCAATTTTGTGGCGTCCGCTTCTGCAAACAATGCGGCATGTACGGTATTATTATAGCTTTCGGTCAGTGCGCCGATCGCCATTCTCTGCATGGCTGAGAATTTCTCATCTCTATGCTGGATACTCAATATATTCTCCACACTATATATGAAAGAGCGTTATGCCCGTACAGGTTCGCGCAAAGCGCCGGTATCGCTGTATTGAATCGCGCGTTCAGCGGCATCAACAATATCATCGATACCAGGCAAAAATAATTTTTCGAGTTCGCGGTTAAAGGGGACCGGGATCGATGGCGGGGATACGCGCGCCACGGGAGCCTTGAGATATTCAAACGCCTTTTCCGCAGCCAGAGCAACAACATCATTCGCCGAACTGCCTGTTTCTATGGCTTCACAAGCGACAATGAGGCGGCCTGTTTTCCTGATCGAGGAGAGTATTGTTTCTTTGTCCAGAGGCGCGATGGTGCGAAGGTCAACAACTTCTGCGCTGACCCCCGCTTTTTCCAACTGAACCGCCGCTGAGAGCGCACGCTTCACCATCATTGCTGAAGCGACGATTGTTACGTCTGCACCGTCGCGCACCACACGGGCTTTGCCAAGCGGGACAACGAAATCCGGATCATCGCTGACGTCTTCGCGGCTGGCGTGATAAAGCCCCATATGCTCGATAAACAACACCGGATTATCGTCGCGAATAGCGGCTTTCATTAGTCCTTTTGCATCCGATGGCGTCGCTGGCGCGACGACTTTCACACCGGGGATGTTCGTCGCCCAAGAATGTAAATCGTATTGATGCCCATGATGCGGACCGACACCGTATTTTGCGCGAACGACCATTGGTACACGCACGGCGCCGGCTGAATAATAATGCATAGCGCCAGCATCAATAAACTGTTGCATGACGAGACCGAGAAACTCCAGGAACATGAGATCGACGATCGGTCGCTTGCCTTGCATGGCCGCCCCAACTGCCGCGCCGACAATTGTTGCTTCTGAAATCGGCATGTCGATAACACGGCCTTCTTTGCCAAACTCTTCCCAAAGACCGTCGGTTGATTTAAGCGGGCCGCCAAAAGACCCGACATCTTCGCCCATGATAAAAACGCCGCGATCACGCCGCATTTCTTCTGCGATGGCGCTGACAAGAGCCTGCTGAAAAGTCATTCGGGTCATTCGCTCGCCCCCTCAGCGTAAACCGCATCAATACCGAGATCTTCCAGGTCGGGCGGTGGATCGCTGAGCGCCTTTTCAAAAGCGCATTCAATCTGCATTGCGGCTTCGGTCTCTATGGCGCTAAGACCATGCTCGTCGAGCACATCATTATCGAGCAGGTGGGCGCGATATCTTTTTATCGGATCGCGCTTGCGCCATCGCTCAACAAGTTCAGGATCGCGATAGTCTTCGCGGTCCGAATAAAAATGCCCCGCCACACGATAAGTGAGCGCTTCGATCAAGCTCGGCCCTGCCCCGGATCGCGCACGCAGGACAGCCTCGTCCATTGCTGCGCGAACAGCAAGCACATCATTGCCGTCCACTTGAATGCCGGGCATTCCAAAGCCTTCGGCGCGTTTGGCAATAACCCCGGCGACACCCGCCTCCGTGGTCGTTGAAATTGCGTACTGATTGTTTTGACAAACAAATACGACGCCAAGTTTTTGGACAGCGGCAAGGTTCATTGACTCATGGCAATCGCCACGGCTTGAAACACCGTCTCCAAAGACGGCGACGGCGATATCATCTCGGTCATCTAATTTGGCGGCGAGAGCTGCACCAGTCGCGTAACCAAGCGATGGCCCCAGCGATCCTGTGTAAAGACCAATCAAGTTGAATTCTGGCGGACCGCAAATATCATTCCTATGACGTCCGCGATTATAGCCGGTTTTTTTCGCAAGCATTCCCGCCAAAAGTTTGCGCAGATCAGCGCCTTTTGCATATGAGGCCACGGGCATGCCACGGTAGTGAGGCGCAAGAACGTCCGTAGGCCGAAGGCCGTAATAGACGCCAGCGACGACCGCCTCTTCGCCTTCAAGGCCATGCCAATGGCCATCATGCTCGCCATAAACACGGTCAAGTGTTCGCGAAAACACCATCAGGCGGAACATCTCCAGAAGTGTGTCGTTGTTGGTCATATCATTCCGGTTTTATAATAACGCGCGGTCAGTCCGTGGTTTCGATGCGGCCGAGGATCGTATCAACCGAAATCTCTTCATCAGGTTCAACAAGGGTTTCGCAAAGTATGCCGGCCTCATGACTTTCGACATCGAAGGCGGCTTTGTCCGTCATGATTTCAACAATGATCTCGCCTTTCTCAACTGGGTCGCCGATTGATTTTCGCCATTCCGTCAATGTTACCTGCGTAACGCCTTCGCCGACGTCAGGAACCTTGATATCTATTTTCATGTTTGCGCTTCCTCTGCTGGCGCCCCTAACGTGTCCGTAACATTTCGATCAATCGGCGCGCGTATCTCCCGCGCCGCCAATAACCAGAACAGCGCAGCGATAGTGAATGCAGCGGGAACGATCAGCAACGCGAACCGTAACGAGTTCGCTCCGTGTTGTGCGTTCAGATGATCACTCGCGAGACCGACGAGAAATGGCCCGAAGCCGAGGCCGACGAAATTGAGAACAAACATAAAAAGCGCTGCCGCAAGCGCGCGAGTACGCGCTGTCGCAGTGCACTGAATTGCGGCGATCACTGGGGCCTGCCAGGCCGACATCGCCATGATCGGAATAAGGAGAAAAGCCATCGCGTATGGCATTGTCGAAGCCAAAAGACCAGCAACGCTCAATGGCGCCGCCGCCGCCATCATGATGGCGGGCACGGATGCATGTGCACCGTCATCAAAACGGCGCACCCAATCAGCGATTTGACCAGCCCCGAGAACAGCCACAGCGCCGAGAACACCGAAGGCTAGACCGAGGACAACGCCAACATTTTCGATCGGCAACTCGAATGAACGGATCAGGAAAGACGGCGCCCAAATAACCATCGCGTAGAGCCCCATCCCCGCGAAAGCCGCTCCAAAAACAAGATAGACGAATGCCCGCTGACCGATCAGCAGAGACATTGACGCCCAAAATGGCTCCGGCGTGTGTGTCGTTGTGGTTGATACGTTTCGCCGGGGCTCCGGCATCAACCACAACAAGAGCGGTACGAGCAACAGGCCAAGCCCCCCGGCGACATAAAAGACTGTCCGCCAGTCAAATGCGGCGACAAGAAAACCGCCGCCAAAAAATGCGACTAAGACACCGAGCGGACCGCCCAGCTGAACGATCGAAAATGCACGGGCGCGATGCTCCTCTACGAAAAGGTCGGCAATCAGTGAATGAAGCGGTGGAATACCGCCAGCCTCTCCGGCCGCCACACCCATTCGAGAGGCCATCATTGTTATGAAACTTCCCGTCATCCCTGTGACGATGGTCATAGCGCTCCAGACAGCTGTCGCTGCTGAAAGGATATGAACACGGTCAAACCGGTCGGCCAATCGCGCCAGCGGAATGCCGAGTATTGAATAGAGTAGCGAAAATCCCAGCCCCGTTAGCAATCCGATTTGCGTGTCTGACAGGCCCACATCTGCTTTGATCGGCTCCGCAAGAATAGCCATGATTTGGCGATCAATGAGATGCATGAACAGAACCAACATCGCGAGGGCGAGCACGATATTACGCCGTGCTGGGCCGGGTGCGAATGTGTCCGGCGCCGCGGTTCGGATCGCTGCATCACGCATTTTCCTGGCGTCAAGCCAGAAAAATATTTGGCGCGAATCCCTTCCGTCTGAACGGTTCTTCATGGTGCTTCTACAAAATCACGTAACGTTTTTTCAAACTGATCGGCTTGTTCAATAAAACAGCAATGACCCGACTTCTCGAACACCGCCGTTTTGGCGTGTGGCGCCAGCGACTTAATCGCCTCGTGGCTGTTCGCTGCGGCGTAATGCCTTCCACTCAATCCAAGAATCGGGACACGCAAACGCTTTACGACATCCCGCCAATCTCTTAACGCGTGATCAGTAAGTAGTCTTGCAGCGCTTTTTTCTCCCACTCGGAGAGATATCTCGACATATTGATCGAGTTCTGCGCCGGAGAGGTCACGAAAATACATGCTCGGAATGAATTGCCGCAAAAACCCTTCATAGTCGTCAAGCACAGCCTCGGCTGTCTTGCCAATCATTTCCATCGACATTCCACGAATGCCAAACGGCCAGCTGTCATCACTTATTAGTTTTGGCGTCTGATCGACGACTACGATCCCACTTAACCGTGCATCTGTATAAAGATCAATATAGCTGAAGAGGACGGATGCTCCCATAGACCACCCAATGATCCAGGGTGAATGGATATCATTGAGGGTGTCAAGAACAGCATTAAGGTCGTGGGCGTACCGATCAGTGCGGTGACCATAGTCACAATCCGATGAGGCGCCATGTCCCCGGAAGTCAATCGCGACAACGCGATAGTCTCCAGCCAACCGGTCAATTTGCTGAGACCAGTAGGCGCGAGACATAGTCCAGCCATGCAGAAGGATGAGCGTCTTCGCCCCGTCACGTTTGGAACGGCAGTCCATGACCGAAATCCTGGCGCCATCATTCGTAATGACGTCTAGTACATTTCGTCCAACTCCGCGTTTGCGTCGATTTGAATCCATTGTAAAAAACATCTGCGGCTTTCGTGTGCGGGTTGAACTCAATGCTCAAAAAGAGTTGATGCGGTTAGGAAACCTAAGGGCGCAGTTCCTGAGTTGTATCACCAAACACCGTGTTAGAAATTGTATTTAACCTTCAAGCCCCATTCGCGCGGTCGGCCCAAGACACCTTCAGCCTCACCGAAACTATCAAGTGCTGCAACACCGCTTGTTATGTACTCCTTGTCGGACAAATTACGCCCGTAAACGGTTGCAGTCCATGCGCCGTCAAGAGATGATACCGATGCGCTGGCGCCGAACAAACTATAGCTTTCTTGGGCCAACGATGGAGTGTTTGGGACGTCCGTAAAGTGACCGTCTTTGTAGCTCCAATTACCGCGCAGCGTTGCTTCGCCGATACCTGCGATTGGCCAGGAATAGGCGATGTTCGCTCCTGCGGTCCATTTGGGCGTAAGTACGAATTCCGTATCGAGAGAAATTGTCGATCCGGGATCAAGATCAGTGAATTCGGCGTCAATAAACCCTACAAAAGCGCCAAGATCCAGGCCGCCAATCGGCCGCGCAAGAATCTCCACCTCAATGCCCTTCGCGTTGGCTTCACCGGCATTCTCAATGATGGCGATTAGATTACCTGTAGTATCGGCGTCTACGATGCTTAGTTGGATATCCTTGTAATCATAATAAAACCCTGTTGCATTTAACCGCACGCGCCGATCGAAAAGTTCGGATTTTATGCCAAGTTCATACGAATTGATGGTTTCTGGATCAAACGAATCCACTTCCGTTTGAACCGTTGGTCGTCCGTTAAAACCACCGCTCTTGAAGCCTTGTGAGAATGATGCAAAGGCAAGCATGTTTTCAGAAAGATCGACATCGACACCCGCTTTGACGGACACATCTGAAAAATCATCCGAAACGCCCGTTGGCGGAATCAGCGGAACATTTGCATTGATCCGCAGCTGATCAGTAAAGTACGATCGGTCTTCGAATGTGTAGCGCAAGCCTCCGCTCACGCGTAGTCTTTCAGTCATATCGAACGACGCATGCGTAAACACGGCGGCGCTTTGAGTGCTCACTCTATTAGATGCGTTGAAATCCAGATCAAAACCTATGTTGATAGGGTTTCCGGCGCCGCCTGCACAGGGCGCGAATACACCCATTGGCGGCGGACAAGTTACTGGCGCGAGTGGAATGACTGCCGCGGGAAGCGCCTCAAGTCCATTGAACAATCCAGACGCAAGGCGCACCTGAGAGTCGTTGGTAGCATCTTCGTCAAAATAGAAGCCGCCGATCACCCATTGCAGCCTGCCGCCGTAGTTCTCACCTATCAGCTGCAGCTCCTGGCTGAATTGTTCTTGCGTATCACTATTCAATACATCGATATATTGGAACGGAGTGTTATCGCCGTCGCGCCCGAACAACGCATCCATTTCTCGATACGCCGTTATCGACTTGATCGTGAGCCAATCGACTACGTCGTATTCGATCGTTGTGGATACGCCCCACAAGTCAAGATCGTTTTCGTTTGATCCTGTACCGAATGATCGCCTTGTATCATCATTGTTTTCCAATATAGGAATGCCGCCAAGGCTCGCGACGAAATCATTGAACTCAGTTGTTGCGCCGCCAGGCGGTGGCACGATTTCTGGTATCGCAACTCCCATATAAAATCCAAATAAGGGCGCTGTGGGGGCGACTTCGCGAATGACATTGACAATAGCGCCTTCACGTTCGCGGGTGACATCGCCGCTTATAGTGAGACGGAATTTTTCACTCGGCGACCATTCGAGCGTCCCGCGAGCAGCAAACGCATTTTCGTCACCCTGATTTTCACCGGTTAGAACCTGTTCTCCGAAGCCCGTGTCTCGCTTGTATGAAACCGACAGCTTGCTGAGCAGCGTTTCAGACAAAGGAAAGTTAATTGACCCGATCGCCTCAAACCGATCGAAGCTTCCTGTTCCCAATTCAAGATGGCCGGACACCTCATCTGTGGGCCTTGCCGAAACCAGACTTATTGCACCGCCGATTGTGTTACGGCCGAACAACGTTCCCTGCGGCCCACGCAATACTTCTACACGTTCAAGGTCAAGCAGATCCATGACCGCCCCAACCGAACGAGCATAGTATACACCGTCAATGTAGATACCTACGCCGGGGTCTGTTGTGATTAGAAAGTCATTTTGCCCAACGCCTCGCAGAAATATCTGCGCGACCGACGAGCCGCCGCTTGAATTATTACCAGTCCCGATCGATAGGTTAGGCACAATCTGACTGAGTTCCGCAGTCGTTTTGATATTTCGTTCAGAAAGCTCCGCGCCCGTTACAGCAGTAATAGTGATCGGCGTTTCTTGCAGATTTTCCTCACGCTTACGCGCGGTCACCACAATAACGTCGGCTCTGCGTGCGGTTTCTGCCGCGTCATCAGACTGTAGCGCCAAGGCCGGAGGACTGGAGACAGCGAGAATGGCAAATGCGACGCTCCCGTTGAGTAACGCGCTTCTAAAGCCGCTACTAGGGCGTTGTTTCACCGACGCACACCTCTCATTGATTGACATGATATTGGCCCTCCCAGACAATTAACAATAACGTTTAATAATAACGTTCGTTATGATATTTGAAACTAAAATACATGCTTATGTCAATGGTTTTTGGCGAACTGAACTCATGAAATGCATAGTTAGATGAGTTTTTGCTAAATTTTGACCATAAAGGCTGGACTGTCGATGTAACTCATATTATCTCATTCAAGATGAATTATTCATCGAATCGCCTTGATAAGGAATAGGTTTTGACCAACCGGCAAGACAGCATGCTAAGGAAATCCGCATCGCGCGAACCCCAAAGCAAGGATGTACAGCGCCAACTTTTCGACATCGAAAATTCCTTCGCATTTAAAATGGTCAAGCTGGTTAATGTGATGACCCGCGAGTTTCAGCGCGAATTCGAAAATGAACTCGACGTATCTTTGGTTGAGTGGCGCATTATCGCTGTCCTTTATAAAAATCCAAATCTATCAGCAGCAGATATAGCCAGACGTACGGGGCACAATCAGATGGTCATCGGTCGTGCCGTTAAACGGCTTGAGGAGGCCCATCGTATAGAGAGAAAAGCTAACCCAGCTGACGGAAGGCGACTTGTATTGAATTTGACCGATTCTGGAGAACATGTGTTCGAACAGATATCTCCACTCGCCATTCGGTGGGAAAAAGCATTGGCTGACGAAATGTTGCCGCAAGACATCATTGGCATTTCGCATCTTATAGACAGGGCTATCAAGAATTTTGACGTTTAACTGCCGAAACCGTAACAGCGGCTTTTCAATGCACGGTCTAAATCAGACACCCACTCACACCACGGCTGATTTAACCGACTTATAAAAGTCAAAAGGCGCAGCTCATGTCCTTCTTTCCGTCCATTCCTGACCTTGAATTGATGGGTCTTTTTAAACGGTTTCCGGAAAAAGGGGTTCGCCCACTGCTGGAATACCATGATGAAATTCTCCGCTGCCCGTCAGAACTTTCCGAAGGAGAACGAGAGCTCATCGCCGCCTATGTCTCCTCACTAAACGATTGTCACTACTGTTTTCATGCGCACCGAGATCACGCCAAAGCCTGGGGAATCGATGCAGGAGTTTTCGGCGACATGAAGATTGACGTTGAGCACGCATCCTTGCCCGCGAAGCTAAAACCAGTATTGAATTACGTGCGTCGGTTGACAAAAGATCCGGCCGGCATAACCGATGCGGACGTTCAGCCGATCTACGAGGCCGGCTATTCGGAAGATGCTCTGTTCGATATTATTTCAGTAACGGCGCTTTACAACTTCATGAACCGAATCCTCGAAGGCGCCGGCATAAAGAAGCATGTTCGCGTGCTCGACATGAGCGATGAAATGCGTCGCAAACATCGATATAAAAACCTCTGGAAGATGATAGCTCC